>CALALB010000053.1 GCA_937923175.1 uncultured Chromatiaceae bacterium
TGTCCGGCAACGGCGGCGCTTTGACAGAGGGGATCTCTGCGAGAGTTGGGAAGGTCCTGTCTGTCAGGAACGAACGCGGCCAATAAGACCCGGCGGGGCAGGAAGAAAAGCCTGCGCCCAAGAGCGCAGGTTCTCGAGAGCAGTCGCATCTGACTGATCCGCGAGCGCGGCAGGGCCGCGCACCGGCATCGAGGCGACAGGTTGCATCCTAATCCCCAGTGTCTGCTGCCTCGACATATAAAAAAACAGGGCCGCGTCGCCTCGATCGAGTCTACACTTGGTCAGATAGTCCTTGCGGATCGAACTGGGGTTTAGGGGTGACCAAAAGGCCGCAGGATCCTTGCAATCCAAAGGCGCGTTCCTGCCGGGGGAGACCGAGTGATGGCGTTTTATCCCAAAGGATTCGATCCAAGGCATATCCAGATCCGTTGGCCTGCCTGGCATAGCCCAGCCGGACCGCTCTGCCCCCCCCACCTTACCGCCATGCTGGGTATCTGGGTGTTATTCAGTACCTTGGCTGCCGCCCAGCCAGCGCCTGTCTCTGAATCCTTTGCCCCGAGCATCCCGGCGTTGCTCGAGCCTTGGGTTCCCTGGGTCCTGGAAGAGGGAACGCCTGGCCGTGATCAGCGCGGCTGTCCGCTCGACGTTCAGGGTGCAATGCGTCTATGCGCCTGGCCAGGTCTCCTGGAATTGGAGATTGCCGAGACCGGCGGGCGTTTTACCCAGGACTGGAGCCTGGCGGCGCCCGCTTGGGTCTGGCTGCCGGGCGATGAGGAGCTCTGGCCTGAGGCGGTTCAGGTGGGGGATCGGGCAGGACCGGTCGTCATGCGGGATGGACGCCCAGCTGTCTGGCTGCCGGCAGGTCAGTATCGCCTGAGCGGACGCTTGATATGGCGCACTCCGCCTGAATCCCTGCCAGTTCCGCCTGAGACTGGATGGGTGTCACTGGTACAGGGCCAGGCTGGGCTCAGGGTCGTCCAACCCGACCGCGATGGGCGATTATGGCTCAGGGAGCCGGGTCAGACCCAGGTCGCGGAGCAGGAAGGGCTCGAGCTTCGGGTCTATCGGCTGATCGAGGATGACCTGCCGTTGCGTGTCCTGACGCGCTTGGAGCTCTCCATCTCGAGACGTGCCCGCGAGGTCCGTCTGGGTCCGGTCCTGCTGGCCGGCGGTATCCCATACGATCTGCAGAGTCCCCTGCCAGCCCGACTGGAGGCGGATGGAACCCTGCGCGTTCAGGTTCGACCAGGACGCTGGGTCTTAAAGGTGGCGAGCCAGCATCCGGGAAGGGTCGAGCGGCTTGTTTGTCCGCATCTCGAGGCGCCCTGGCCCAAACGCGAGGTCTGGGCCTTTGTCGCCCATCCCGAGCGACGACGCATCGAGCCGTTCGGCCTGGAACCTCTGGATCCGACCCAGTCCGGTGTCCCAGCCGAGTGGGCGCGCCTGCCGGTCTATGCCGCCGAGCCCAATCAGACGCTAAATTTCGCCGAGATTGGGCGCGGCGATCCTGATCCAGAGCCGGATCGTCTACAGCTGATGCGTGAGCTCTGGCTCGATTTCACTGGCCGGGGTTTGAGTATTCGCGATCGACTCACCGGAACCCTGAGCCGAAGCTGGCGGCTTGAGGTTCGGCCTGGTCTGGAGCTCGGCCAGGTCCGTCTCGATGATCAACCCATGCTGATCACCCGTTTGGGCCCGGATGCACCCCCTGGGATCGAGGTCAGGCCCAGCCGAGGGTTAGAGTTGGTTGCAGACAGCCGCCTAGATTCTGATCCAAACTGGATTCCGGCCTCGGGTTGGGCGCTCACCCTGGATGGCACCACCGCCCGGCTCAACCTGCCACCGGGCTGGGATGTGCTTGCCGCATTTGGCGCGGACAATCGCCCGGATACCTGGCTGAGCCGCTGGACCCTGCTCGATCTGTTCCTGGTGCTGGTGATTGCCTTTGGGATCGGGCGTCTATGGGGCATAGTCTGGGGTGGAGGGGCGTTGATCGCTCTGGTCCTCATCTGGCTTGAGCCGGGGGCTCCCCATCTGGTCTGGCTGCATCTGCTGGCTGCCGCGGCCCTGCTGCGTCTGTTGCCCGAGCACCCCGAAACCGCCGGTCTGAGGCGCTGGCGTTTAGCAGTGCGCTGGTATCAACGTCTGGCATTTCTGGCATTGCTGATCATCGGCCTGCCCTTTCTGGTCGCCGAGGTGCGCGCCGGGCTCTATCCCCAGCTTGCCGAGCCCAAGGCGCCGGCCGGCGCCTATCGGTCTGAGGGCGCGATGGACAAGGCGCTCCAGGCACCTGCCATTGGCGCCAGCCGGCCGGCCGAGGCCCTGCTTGAGGATGGGATGGGTGGGTCCCGGCAGACGCCGCCCATAGCCCCCAAACCACTCGAACGGCTAGACCCCAAGGCCCTGATCCAGACCGGCCCAGGTGTGCCAAATTGGCACTGGCGCTCGATCGAGCTTGCCTGGTCTGGACCTGTGGATACGGAGGCTGGTGCCCGCCTGTGGTTGCTGACGCCGCCAATGAACCTGGTGCGTGCCTGGGCGGGGGCGGTATTGCTGGTGATGTTGAGCATACGGCTGGGGGGGGTCAATCTGCGTCCAGCAGCTCATGTGAAGGCGAAGAGGGGTGCTGGCTTGCCCCTTGCCCAGATCGGCCTGGGTCTTTTGTTGATCGGGGCGAGCGGTATCCCGCGCCCAGCCATGGCCGAGCCGCTGGGTGCCCAGGCAGATCCATCTGCCTGGGCGCAGATGGGCGCCTTTCCCAGCCCTGAGCTTCTGAAAGAACTGCGCGCCCGTCTGCTCAGACCGCCCGAGTGCCTGCCCAATTGTGTGAGCCTGGCGAGCCTGGCGATCAGGGTCGAGCCTCTGTCTGACCAGGCAAACGAGCAGTTGACCCTGGATCTCGGCCTGGATGCAGCGGCGCATGTCGCTGCACCCCTCCTGGATGGACAGTCTGGGTGGCTGCCGGCACAGGTGATCCTGGATGGTGAGGCGCTTAATCAGCTGCGACGCGATGGACAGGGGCGGCTAGTGATTCCCTTGACCCCGGGGCGACATCGCGTCCAGATGCGCGGGCCCGTGGGTCACACCACCCTGTCTGCCGCGGCCCAGGCGGATCGGATCGATCTCGCCTTTGCGCTTAGACCGCATCGGGTCGAGGCGGTCGCCGAGGGCTGGCGGATCGAGGGTCTAAACCCCGAGGGCCGCCCGGGGGCGCAGTTCCAATTGATCCGGCTCGCTCGATCAGATGCAACAGGCGAACGCCCGCTCTTCCAGGAGGCGCTACCGCCCTTGCTATTCATCGAGCGTCGGCTGATATTGGGGTTTGATTGGCGGGTCGAGACGCGGGTGCGTCGGCTGTCTAGCCCCGACTTTCCCATCTTGGTCCAGGTACCGCTCATCCCGGGCGAATCCGTGCAAACCCTGGGTATCCCGATCGAGAATGGCCGGGCGCAGGTCGCATTGGCCCCGGGTCAACTCGAGCTGGCCTGGTCAGGCGGTCTTGAGCCGATCAGCGCCCTGACCCTGACCGCCAGCACCGATCCGTCTCTAAGCGAATCCTGGTCATTGGATCTCAGCCCCATCTGGCATCTGGATGGCATGGATCTAGCGCCGATCCATGCCCAGGGTCAAGGCGAGGCCTGTCTGACGCAATGGCGTCCTTTGCCTGGGGAACGCCTGAACCTGCGCATCAGCCGGCCCGAGGCTGTTCCCGGGCCGACCCTGACGCTCGATCGCGTCATCTTTGAGCTCGAACCCAGCCAACGCGGCACCCAGGCGACCCTGACCCTGAGCGCGCGCAGCACCCAAGGCGGGGTCTATGGACTGCGTCTTCCCGCCGATGCCGAGTTGCGGGCACTGAGCGCCGATGGCCGCGATCTGCCCCTGCCCGCGACCCGCACCGGGCGTATTGAGCTGCCCTTGGTCCCGGGTGACCAGACATTACGCGCGGTTTGGCGTTCCACTCGGCCACTGACCCTAGGCTTCAGCCCGCCCCAACCGGATCTCGGTCAGAATGCTGTCAACATCCATCAGCATCTGCATCTGCCCGCCGACCGCTGGGTGCTCTGGGTCTGGGGTCCAGGGATGGGGCCGGCGATCCTGTTTTGGGGGCTGTTGGCAGTGGTGTTCGGCCTTGCCCTGGTGTTAGGCCGGCTGCGTCTGACACCCCTGCGCTGGTATGACTGGCTGTTGCTCGGTCTGGGGTTGGTGCTCTCGGAGGTCTGGGTCGGCCTGCTGGTCGCAGGCTGGCTGCTTGCCCTCGGCTGGCGCGGCCGACTTGATCCAAACCAGATGCACTGGTGGCGCTTCAATCTGCTGCAGATCGGTCTCGTGCTCCTGACCCTGCTCGCAGTCTCGGCACTCATCGGCGCGGTCAAGCAGGGTCTGCTCGGCTATCCCGAGATGTGGGTGCGCGGGCAGGGTTCCAGCGCCAGTCTGCTCAATTGGTATCAGGACCGCGGCGGGCCGCTCCTCCCCCAGATCTGGGTGATCTCGGCGCCGCTGTGGGTTTATCGCGCCCTCATGCTTGCCTGGGCGCTGTGGCTGGCGGTGCATTTACTCGATTGGTTGCGTTGGGGATTTCTGGGTTTCGCCCGCCCGAGCCCTTGGCTGGACCGACCCAGGGTCGAGACCGATTCGCCTGCCGGTGGCCAGACAGATGAGCTGCGGCTCGACGGCCTGGGCGGGCCAACGGCTGCGAGGTGCTCGGATACGGTCCCAGCTAGCGCTCACGGCGCTGGATCAGGCGTTTAAGGCGCCTTTTCTTGGCGATCTGGCGGGGGGTCAGGGGGTTGCGCTTGCCCTCATAGGGGTTCTGACCGGTTTTAAACTCGATCCTCAAGGGGGTCCCGAATAGATCGAGTGCCTCGCGAAAGCGGTTGACGAGATAGCGCCGATAGGTCTCGGGGACCGCTTCGGTCTGGTTGCCATGGATCACGATGATCGGGGGATTGCGCCCCCCCTGATGGGCATAACGCAACTTGATCCGCCGCCCCTTGACCAAGGGCGGCTGATGCTCTTGGACGGCAGACTCAAGCAGTCGGTTGAGTTCGGGGGTGGATAGAGCCCGGTTGGCATTGGCATAGGCCAGATCGACCGCATCGAGGAGATGCCCAACGCCTGTCCCATGCAGGGCCGAGAGCCGATAGACCGGCGCAAAATCCAGAAACCTCAGCCGACGTTCGAACTGAGCGCGCACCTGGGCACGCACCTCGGCGTCCAGACCATCCCATTTATTGATGGCGATGACGAGGGCGCGCCCGCTATCGAGGATGTGGCTGCCGAGCGTTGCGTCCTGCTCGGCGATACCTGCCCGCGCATCCAGGACCAGGATCACCACATGGGCCTGGTCGATGGCTTGTAGGGTTTTGATGACGCTGAACTTTTCGATCGGATCCTCGATCCGGGCGCGGCGGCGTAGACCTGCGGTGTCGATCAGGGTATAGCGCTGGTCATGGCCAGGGCGCTCGAAGGGAATGAAGATGCTGTCGCGCGTGGTCCCGGGGCTGTCGAAGGTCACCAGGCGCTCCTCGCCGAGCAGACGATTGATGAGGGTTGATTTGCCGACATTGGGTCGCCCCACGACCGCCACCCGGATCCGCGCGGGTTCGCTATCTAGACCGTCCCGGGGCGTGCTCGGCGGCAACTGCTCCAAGATCTGTTCGATGAGATCCTCGACCCCCATCCCCTGGCTGGCCGAGATCGCCCAGGGCTCGCCGAGCCCGAGTTGGTGAAAGTCGGCGGTCAGGATGTCTGGATTGCCTGTATCGCTCTTATTGACCGCCAGGGTCAGTGGCTTGCCGAGACGGCGCAGCCGTTGAGCGAGGGCCAGATCCTCAGCGGTACATCCGTCCTTGGCATCGACCAAAAAGAGCAGATGATCGGCCTCATCGATGGCGCGCTGGACCTGGCGTTCCAGAAGCGACTCAAGGCCACTCGGACAGGAGCTCAGACCGCCCGTATCGACCACGATATAGGGCCGAGGCCCAACCCGTCCGATCCCATACTGGCGATCACGGGTCAGACCAGGCAGGTCAGCGACCAGGGCGGCACGGCTTCGGGTCAGACGATTAAAGAGCGTGGATTTGCCGACATTGGGGCGGCCGATTAGGGTGATGACAGGCAACATGGATTTTGGTCTTGGATTGTTTCATTTCGCGCGCGATCCCCTGCGGGGGCGCGTGCCCCGCCCCGGCCTTCGCCGGGGTGACAGGAAATGGAGTCATTCCAGCCCCCTTTCCTTTCGTCATTCCGGCGAAAGCCGGAATCCAAACCCAGGCCATCGTCGGGATGAGGGGAATATTGACCAGACTCTCGCAGGGGCGCCATGACGGCGATCAAAGCCCTCGAGCCATCGCCATGAGGGGGTTATTGCGCGGTCTCCCGCCTGCACCCTTATTTGGTCAGGGCGCCGATACCGAAGGCGCTGAATGTGCCATCATCGCCATAGACATAGACTCGCCCATCCGCAACCAGGGGAGGAGCGCTGATCCTGGATTTGGTGAGCCGGGCGCGCCCAACCAGCCTGCCGTCGCGTTTGTCGAGCAGATGCACATAGCCCTCGAGGTCACCCACCAGGAGATGATCGCCCAGGATGACAGGTGCAGTCAGCCGCCGATAGCGCAGCTGATCCTGCTTCCAGCGCCCGGCACCATCCTGGGGATCGGCGCCCCAGACCCGATCCTCTGAATCGGTGACATAGAGCCCCGAGCCGTCGGCGGCCAGCCCTGCATGGACCGAAAGCTGACGCCGCCAGAGCACCTCGCCGCGCTCGCCCTGAACACCCGCGAGGTCGCCATTGTAGGCGCCGACATAGATCATCTCGCCCACCTGGATAGGGTCGGCATCGATATCGGCGATACGCGCAAGCTCCGAGCGACCGCTCGGGCGGGTGATCCAGATCTCCCATAATGGCGACCCATCGCGGGGATCGAGCTTGACCAGCTTGCCGCCTGCAAGCCCAACCAGGATCCCATCCCCGGTGATAAGCGGTGTGCTGCTGCCGACCAAGGTCAAGACCGGCGGGGGATATTGGACGCGCCATTGGATCTGGCCGGTCGCTGCATCCAGGCTATAAAGACTGTCATCCAGGGTATGCACGATCACCCTCCCGCCAGCAGAGGGGTCGGCCATGTGCCGGGGAACGGCCAGGATCTCCCCGCCGACCGAGGTGCGCCAGAGTTCCTGGCCGTCCTGGATGGCCAGAGCGACCACCTCGCCTCGACTGGTGCCCAGCACCAGACGCTCGCCGGCGATCTCAGGGCCAGCGCTGAGAGCAAGACCGGTCTCGCGGCGCCACAGCTCGCGCCCAGTCTGGGCATCGAGCGCAACCACCCGACCGCGTGCGTCCGCAAGATAAAATCTCCCAGCGGCGAATGCTGGGATAAGCCTGAGTTGTCGCCCCTCAGTGCCGCGGGTCGGCTGGAGCGACCAATACACCCTCAGGGCCAGGTCCTCGACCAGGGGCGGTAAGGGGGAAGGCGGATGCGGGTCTTGTTCTCGCCCCAGCCAGGGGATCATCGCGCAGCCTGATAGGCAGGCGACCAGGGCAAGGAGCACGCTGAGACGCTCAATGACCGCCTGGGCGCCGCCAGGCCGCCCGGCCCATCTCCCCGAGCGCGGCAGGATCAAACCCAGCTGCCATCCCATTTTGGCCATCTCCACGGGTCTGTTGAATGTCGCCAATCCAGACCTGACACCTCAGCGGGCCAACCCAGGATAAAAGGGTCGGGGCAGGGTCCAGTGAATCCCTCTCCTGGAATCCATTCCGTTCCGGCCTTCTCCGGCCTGCGCCGGAATGATGCCTTCTTCCTCGTCACCCCGGCGCAAGCCGGGGTCCAGAAAAACCAACCGGCCGCGCCGCCATCTCTGGATTCCGTTCCATTCCGGCCTTCGCCAGAAGGACGTGCCGGAATCATGATCAATCCACCATTAGGTTATCGAGCTTGAGCCGAATCAGGCTTGCCAATGGGCTGCCGAGCTCAATGGCCCGCTGGTAGGCGGATTCGGCTGCGGACCGATCGCCGCGCGCCAGCGCGAGATCGCCGCGCAGCGCTGCAAAATCAGCGGCAAAGGCAGGACTGGTATCGTAACGCTCGATCGTTTTGGCCGCTGCATCCAATTGGTTTTCAGCGAACTGAAGACGGGCGAGGCGCAAGGCGGCTAGACGGGAAATCGCCGAATTGGGCGACCGATCGATGGCCAGCTGGAGCTGATTCATCGCCTCCTCGACCCGGCCTGACTCATAGAGTGCCTTGGCAGCAACCAGGGCGCCCAGGGCTGGATAGGCCGTCGAACCGAAGTCATCGGCAAGGGTAGTGCTATGTTTTAGCACGGACTCGGCCTGGCGATCCGAGGCGGCTTGCATGAGCTGCTCAAAGACTATTGAGGCCTGGGTCGCAAGCTGCTGCTGATGGTTGATCCACAGTCGCCAGCCCCAGATGGCGCCCAGGCCGATCAGGGCGCCGGCGATGATGGCGGTCCCGTTTTCCTTCCACCAGCGTTTGATGGCCTCAAGCCGTTCCTCATCGGTTTCGTATTGCATACTAGGCACCTGTTCCGGACCCGGTTTTCATCGGGGTGACGCGCTGGAATGACGATGTTTCATGAAAGCTCGGCAGCCAGGACAGCGATCAATGCCTCGGGGTCGAGGTTGCGCTGCTCGCCTACCATCCCCTGGCCTGCAGACAGACCAGTGAGGCGCAGATCCTTCAGGCCGACGACCCCAAGTTCGAGTTCCGCCTCACCCAAGACCAGGGCATAACGCGCCCCGCTTTTATCGGCCCGCTTGAACTGGGACTTGAAGCTACCGCCGCCGCAATTGACCAGGAGACGCAGCCCAGGCAGACGGTCGCGCAGGCGCTCGGCCAGGCGCAGCGCCTCGATCTCTGCCCGGTCGCCGAGTGCGACCAGATAGGCATCGACGGATGGATTGGCGCCGGAATCGACCTGTCCCAGAAGCTCGACCAAACGCTCGATCCCAAGCGCAAAACCGATCGCCGGGGTCGGGCGCCCGCCGAGCTGTTCGACCAGGCTGTCATAGCGCCCACCGGCGCAGACCGTCCCTTGGGCACCCAGCCGGTCAGTGATCCACTCGAAGACCGTGCGGTTGTAATAATCAAGCCCGCGTACCAGACGCGGGTTGATCCGATAGGGGATGCCGAGTGCATCGAGACCCGCGCAAAGTGCATCGAAATGGGCGCGCGTCTGGGCACCCAGGCCATCCAACAGACTGGGCGCCTCAGCCAGGATGGCCTGCGTGGTGGGGTCCTTGCTATCCAGGATACGCAGCGGATTGGTTTCAAGCCGCCGCCGGCTGTCTGGATCGAGCCGATCGGCATGAGGCCGCAGAAAGTCCAGTAGGCGCTCGCGATAGCACTGGCGTTCCCCAGCATCGCCGAGGGTATTGATCTCTAGACGGAGAGCCTGAAGACCTAGGCGATGCCACAAGCGGGCGGTGAGCAGGATCACCTCGAGATCGATATCAGGGCCAGATAAACCGAAGACCTCGACCCCGATCTGATGGAACTGGCGATAACGCCCGCGTTGAGGGCGCTCATAGCGGAACATCGGTCCCCGATACCACAGACGCTGCGGCTGGTTCAACAGGCCATGCTCGATGGCTGCGCGCACGCACCCTGCTGTCCCTTCGGGACGCAGGCTGAGTGAGTCGCCATGCCGGTCCAGAAAGCTATACATCTCCTTTTCGACGATATCTGTGACCTCGCCGATCGAACGCTTGAAGAGCTCGGTGACCTCCACCAGCGGGGTGCGGATCTCCCGATAGCCATAGGCGGCAAAGACCGCCCGGGCGGTGTCTTCGATATGCTGCCAAAGACCGACGCGATCCGGCAGGATGTCATGCATCCCCCGGACCGCCTGAATGGATTGAGTCATCATTGTTTCGGTTTAGAGATGGCGCTAGAAACCTCAGCCTGACGAAGATCCGGGCCTGGTATCCGCATGTCTCAGCTCGTTTGCTAGAATGACGCGCCGGAATGACTCCATTTCCCGTCACCCCCGCGCAAGCCGGGGTCCAGGAAGGCCTTGACAACCACGCCAACGGCCCTGGATTCCGGCCTTCGCCGGAATGACAGATACCAAAGCCCTCTGACCATCGAGCCTATGACCTCGCTCGGAGGGCGATAACAGCTGGCATAGCCTGATTCAAGGCCGCCCGGCGCGCTGGTCGGCTGCCTGCTGCGATGCAGCCACTGAAGCGGCTTGAAACGGATCGAGCGAAAAGCGAGCGACATTACCCCGGGCATGGGCCTTGAGATCGAAGGGCTGACCGCCAACGGTCAGCTGGGTGACCGAGGCATTACCGACGACGATCCGATAAGGGGGTTCACCCTGGACGACCCGCCGGTCGCCGGCGCGCATCTTGCCGCTTAGGATCAATTTGCCAGTGGCGTTGCGCACCTCCACCCAGGAGGTCCCGGTGAAATCGAATACAAGACTGACATCGCCTCGAGTCGCTGTATTCTGAGTCGGTGGCATTGCGGCCGGTCTCTGTGCCTGAGGGTCTTCTTCGCCCTCATCCCCCTCTGCCGCTACGCTTGGCTGAGCCGCAAGCGCCCCAGCCGGCACCTCTGCAAGGTTTGGTATCGGACTCAGGGCAGCGACCGTTTGGGTCTGAACAGTCTCAGACAGACCGGGTGGTGGGCTGCTGGCGGATGGAGAGCGCGGTAGATCACGCAAAGGGATACTTTCGGGTGGGGCAGGGGGCATGGGCGCCGCTTGGGGGGGCACTGCGGCTGTTGGGTTGGGCGCGATGGCCCCCGAGGTTTGCTGAGCGGTTTGAGCGACCAGGGCGTGCATCCGGTCCTCCTGGCCGCGCATCCATAAGGCCCCGCTGCCTGCTGCAACACCGACACCCAGCAGAGCGATTGCCCAAACCCAACGCCTGGACCCATCTGGCCGACCGGCTGTGCCCTTATCCAGGCCAGCCTGGAACCAACTGGGCTCGGATGGGGGAACCAGGGCGCGATAGGCAGCCAGCATGGGGGTCGGGTCCGCCCCGAATAAACGCGCATAGTTTCTGATATAGCCGATCACAAAGACCGGCGCTGGCAGGCGATCATATTGATCTCCTTCGATCAGCTCGATGACCTGGCGCTGGAGATGGAGCTGGGCAGCCACCCGGTCGATGTCGAGCCGACGTGCCTCACGCAATGCCCGTAATTGGCGTCCCGGCGTCTCATGCGCCTCGGGCCGGCCTGGATCCTCTAACGGCATGGATTTGATCGATGGGGTCATGGCGTGGTCAATACTGGCTTGCTTGCATCAATGGTTAGGGCTGGGTACTGGATCAGGGTGTTCTCTGGGCACTGAGGCTTGCGGAAAGTTTTTATCTAAGATCTCCTGATAAAAGGCCACGCGTTTGCGATTGCCGAGGGTGCGTTCGGCCTCGATCCCGACCCGGAGCGCGATCTGAGAGGCAGCTGGGGTACGCAGGGTCTCGGGTTTGAAATAACGGTCGATATACCCCTTGGCCGTCTTGGCGTCACCGCGTCGCATTGCAAGCTCGGCCAATCTGGCGAGTGGATAGCCGTAACTCGGATTGGCCTGAAGGGCAGACCGGTAATAAGTCTCGGCCTTGCTCACATCCCCCGCATCCAGGGCGCAGTTGCCGGCATTGCTCAGGGCAATCCAGGGCACTGGATAAACCGGGTTGCTGGCCGCCTTCAGGAAATGGGTCTCGGCCTCGGCGAAGCGGCGCTGGTTGCAGAGAAAGGATCCATAGGCATTCAGTACATCCGGATTATGGGGGGCAAGCTCAAGCGCGCGCTGATAGTGCTGAGCGGCCTTGTCGGTTTGATGCAATTGCTCGAATAAAAAGGCCAACCAGACATGCGCTGGCGGATAGCCCTGATCGGTTGCAACGGCCTGCTCAGCGCGTCTGAGCGCCAGCTCGGTTTTACCGAGACGGTAATACTCCTTGGCGAGCTCGACATAAAGCTCAGCGGGGCTGTCCTTGGGCGTCAGTCCGAGCGCCTGCTCGCTGTCTCTGACCGCCGTCTTGCCGCTGCAGGCAGCCAGGGCCAGGCTAAGAACGCTTACCACCCATAGACGCAAAAGAGAGGCCGAATATTTCATCGCCCCAGCGCAAGCTTGACCGCAGTCCGACCGGTCCGGTCGGCAACCCGCCCCACCAATTGGCCACAGGCCGCTGAGACCGCATCGCCGCGGGTTTTGCGGACCAGGGTGATGATCCCTGACCGCATCAGGCGCGCCTGGAAGGCTGCGATCCGCTCGGGGGGCGAGGTGCGAAAGGCGCTACCTGGGAAGGGGTTGAAGGGAATCAGATTAACCTTGGAGTGCACGCCCTCCAGAAGCCGGATAAGCTGCTTGGCCTGGGCAAGGCTATCATTGACCCCGTCGAGCATCACATATTCCCAGGTCACCTTGCGTCTTGGATCGCCTGCGACATAGTGCTGACAGGCGGGGATCAGCTCGGCGAGCGGATATTTGCGGTTGATCGGGACCAAAAGATCGCGCAGGTCATCGGTGGGGGCATGGAGCGATACCGCGAGTGAGACCTGGCTGACCTCACGCAGCCGGTAGATCTGCGGCACCAGCCCAGAGGTGCTGAGGGTCACCCGGTGTTTGGCGAGCATATAGGCGAGATCGTCCTGCATGATCGCCATCGCCTTGACCACGGACTCAAAATTGGCGAGCGGCTCGCCCATCCCCATCATGACCGCATTGGTCGGCACCCGACCAAGCCGCCGCACCGCCTGCCAGACCTGTCCAATGATCTCAGCGACACTGAGATTGCGGTTAAAGCCTTGGCGTGCAGTCGCGCAAAAGGCGCAATTCAGCGCACAGCCGACCTGCGAGGAGAGACAGAGGGTCAGGCGCCGCCCCTCGGGGATGGCGACAGTTTCGATGCGCTGACCATCGGCAAGCTCGAGTGCCCATTTGGTCGTACCGTCTGGTGCCCGGTGTTCCTCGACGATCTGCGGCATGCGGATTGCGACCGTCTCGGCCAGGGCGACGCGCAACCCCTTGGGCAGATCGGTCATGGCATCAAAGGCGAACGCGCCATGCTTGTGCACCCACTTGAATAGATTGCGGCCATGAAAGGGCCTTGCCCCCAGCGAGACAGCCAGGGATTCATAGCCTGCAAGGTCGAGATCGAGCAGATTGGGTGCGGTCAGGGTGGCGCTCATGGCCGGACAGTATGCCTAACGGGTGCGCGGACAGACGCCCTCGGGAAAGAAAAAGGCAATCTCAACCGCTGCGGTCTCCGATGAGTCTGAGCCGTGCACGGCATTTTCGGTCAGCGAGTCGGCAAAGTCAGCGCGAATGGTGCCAGGCGCGGCATTGGCCGGATTGGTAGCACCCATGATCTGGCGGTTCTTGGCAACCGCATCCTCGCCCTCGAGGACTGTGACCAGCACAGGTCCAGAGCTCATGAACTCGACGAGCTCATCGAAAAAGGGCTTGCCCTGATGGACGGCATAAAAGGCGCTGGCCTGTTCGCGGCTCATGTGCAGCATGCGCGCTGCGACGATCCTGAGACCTCCGGATTCAAAACGGCTGAGGATCTGGCCGATGACGTTCTTGGCCACAGCATTAGGCTTGATGATAGAAAGGGTGCGCTCAACGGCCATGCGGGCTCCTTGCTTAAACGGGAATGCTTTAGACCAGTGGAAACCGATCACTCGTCGAGAAATGAGGGCAGCTGAGTGTGCCGACCCAGCCGGGTATCTCTACGGGATCTAGGTCGTTTAGATTATCAGTTTACCGGTGAGCAGTAATCTGGGCAATGGCGCAGGCGATCTGATTCCAGCCGTCACAGGGCCGTTACAGTAAGGATCTCAACAGACCAGCGCCGCCTCGTTTTCCCTGGCTATCGATCCATAGATGCGGCACAGAGAGTTCAGCGAGCCACTGAACACCCCTCTTGCCCTTCAGGAGCGCGATCGTGCTCAGGCTGCCGGCAACCAGGCAGTTTTGGGCAACCACGCTCACCGAGGCAAGCCCCCAGACCGGCCAGCCAGTCTTGGGATTCAGGAGATGGCCATAACGGCGTCCTTGGATCACCTGGCAGCGCAGATAATCGCCGCTGGTGGCGATCGCCCCCTCTGCCAAGTGGATCCAACCGAGCATCTGCGCTGGCTGCTCGGGGTTGCGAATGCCAACCCGCCAGGGTTGACCGCTGGGCAGGGGGCCGATGACCCGGAGATCCCCGCCGAGATTGACCAATCCATGCTGGATTCCGGCCTCAAGGCACAGGACGGCAGCGCGGTCAGCGGCATATTCCTTGACGATCCCCCCGAAATCGAGCTCCATACCAGCCTGAAGAAACTCAAGCCGCGGGCGTTCCCAGTGCACCTTGTCCCAGCCGATGCGCGCGCAAAGCCCAGTCAGGGTTGCAGGTTCAGGGAGGGTATCTAAAGGGAATCGCCAGACCTGGCGCAGGATGCCGGTCGTGATGTCAAACAGACCGTCGCTTTCGCGATAACAAACCGCTGCATAATCGAGTAGGGCAGCGGTCTCGGCATCGACCTCGAGCGAGCCCCCAGCCTGGGCGACCCGGTTGATGGCGCTTAACAGGTTCTCTGGGCGATAACGCGAATAGCGCTGTTCCAGACGCTCGATCTCGGCGCGGGCAAGCTCATAGATCCCCTTGGTCTGGTTTTGATCCATCCCTGCCAGAAGGATCTCGCAGGGCGAACCCATGGCGCGGAAACAGAATCTGTGGATCTCCATCCTCTAGCGGCCAAACAGACCCGAGAGCGTGCGTATGACGCACTGAAAAAACCCAAGGCGTTAGCCCCTGGATATCGCTGCGTGTACGGCCCGAATCATTGTCAACCGTGGGCAATGGCTGGAATCCGTTCCACCCTGCTCAAAACCGCCATCTGAGGCTTAGTCCATAGATGGCAAAGCCATAGTCGCTGAATGCGCTGTCGCTATGCCCCTGCAGGGCATAGCGCGACTGGCGGTCATACCATTCGGCGCCCAGTTCAAATTGGATCTCATCAGTCAGGGCCTGGGCGAGCTTCAGACCCCAACTCCAGGCGCCGAATCCGGCTAGGCGGTAATCGCTGCTGTAATCGCCAGAATCCGGCAAGGTCTCGAGATAGGGGCGATAAAACTCCGCCTCGCTTTGGCTGTAATAACGGATGCGCGGGGTCAGGCTCCAGCCTGCACCCAAGGGCTGGATCCAGGATGCCTCTAGGGTATGGGCCTCAATCCCCCAGTCGCTGGTGGAATAGCGATAATCCAGATGCAAGGCCGCCCTGAAGCTCGGAACATAGCGGACATAGCGGGCAAGCAGGTTCCATTGCTGGCGCCGGTCGGGACGCCTCTCAGCGACGGCCTGATTGGTGGCGAGCACATAGATGCCTTTATAAGGGTCACTGAGATAACCCAGGTCATCGCTCAAGGTCAGATTGAGCTGGATGAGCTCATGACGGCTTAAGACCTGGGTCAGACCCAATAAAAACTGATGGGCGGTCTTATCCTCGGTGAGATCCGGCTGATTGAGCGGCGAGAGGGTATCCGAGGCCAGGCTATAGCCGGCAGTCAGGGTGCTGAGTCCATCGTTGAAGGTCTTGCGCAGGTCTAGGCTGATGAAGGCCGAATCATAGTCCTTTTCGTTCGAGACCCCAGCGCCTAGGCCCAATACCAGGTCGCCGCGGTAATGATTGAGCCTCAGGTCACCTAAGGTGCGGGTGTCTTGAAAGGTGTCTTCAAGCAGCACCTGACGCACCGAGCCGATCCGGCAGTCGCCGTTTAAAGGGGGGCGCTCGGGCGGTGCGCCAGCGTTTGTTGGCAGGGGGCCAGAGGCGCCGCTGACGCTCAGCACCGGTGGGGTGATCACCCGCCCATCCTGACAGCGGATCTCAGGTAGGTCATAGATGGGTGAGGCGCCTGAGATGGTATCGCGCACCCCATTGAAGGTCAGATCCCAGTCATCACCCAGCGGTAAGACCAGGCGCTGTTTAAGGCTTTCGACCCGCATGCGTTCGCCGTGTTCCTGGTAATGAAAATAACCCAGGTCCCATTGGCGCGGCTCGGGGGTGGCAGCCTGGGTCGGCGTGGCCAGTCCAGGGAGGGCGAAGGCCGCGCTCGTCAAGGCGGCAAGGGTAGGGTGGGGGAAGGGTGCCTGTGGGCCTATCGGCTCCTCGGGGTCTAGCCTAGCCTCTAGCAGAGGCTCTGAATGCTCAATTACAGCCACAGCCGCCTCCGCCAACGCCATGGCCGCCGCCGATCGCCTCCTTAGAGAAGAATACATGCTGGCGCAGGCTAGATTCCAAGGGATCTGGGTCTAGGGTCATCTCGGGACGCGCCAGGACCCCGCGTTCCCAAGGGTCAACCGAGCTGGCGCAGCCGGTTAACGATATTAAACCCGCTACCAACACCGATCGCCATCGGTCTAAGGATCTCTGCATCTCTCAAGGCTCCGCGAGCAGGGAGTCGATCTGGGCGCGTAGCTTAGGGATATCCGCCGTTTTGAAACCCTGATGGACCTGCCGGATATGACCGCGCTGGTCGATCAGGTACGATGTCGGCATGCCCTTGACCCCATAAAGCCTTGGGCAGCGCCCTTCTGGATCCAGACCGATCGCAAAGGCCGCTGGATGTTTTTCTAAAAAGCCCAGGGCATCGGCTTGGGTCTCGTCGAGGTTGATCGCGATGATCCGCAGGCCGCGTTGGCCAAGCTCGGCGTGCAATTGGTTCATAAAGGGGAACGACTTGGCGCAGGGCAGACACCAGGAGGCCCAAAAGTCCAGATAAATCACCTGGCCTTTATAGCCAGCTGGATCGATCTGGGAGGCCTCGTCAAGCGAAGGGACGCTACAGCTCGGCGCTGATCTGGGTTCTTCCCCTAGCGCCGCCGATGCAAGGAGCAACCAGGGTATGACAAGATAAGGGATAGGGATTTTCAACATGGGCCCGCCTAGGAAGGATGCCAAACCGATGCCCACAGCTCAGGGTTTAAGGCTAGTGGACGACTATGACGTTTTCAATGGCGATGCCGACGGGATCTGCGCCCTACACCAATTGCGTCTGATCGAGCCGAGATGCACCCGGCTCGTCACTGGGCCTAAGCGCGAGATCGCTCTCTTGGCCCGCCTCCCGCCTCAGGAGGCGGGCCGGGTGACTGTGCTGGATCTGGCGCTTGCCCAAAACACCCAGGCGCTTCAGGCATTGTTAGAGGAGGGCGCTGAGGTCCTTTATTTCGATCATCACGACCCTGGCGAGGTCCCTAGCCATCCGCGGCTTACCGCCTATCTCGACCAGCGGCCAGAGACCTGCACCAGCCTGATCGTCGATCATTATCTCAAGGGTCGGGCGCGCGCCTGGGCGGTGGTCGGGGCCTTTGGGGATAACCTGGATGCAAGCGCCCGGCGCGCCGCCAAACCCTTAGATCTGACTGAGCCAGACCTTAAACGTCTGCGCGAGCTTGGGATCTATCTCAATTACAACGGCTATGGCGAGCGGCTCGAGGATCTCTATTTCCCCCCGGATGAGTTGTATCTCAGGCTTCGGCTCTATGCTGATCCCCTAGCCTTTATCGCTGAGGACCTGGTCTTTGGCCAGTTAGAGGCGGGTTATCATGAAGACATGGCGCGTGCCCGTTCTGTGCAGCCTGTCTATCGGGATGACCGCTGCCGCCTATTCATCCTGCCCAATGCGCCCTGGGCGCGGCGGGTGAGCGGTGTATTCGCCAATGCGCTTGCCCAGGCTGACCCCAATCTGGCCCATGCCATTCTGATCCAGCTCGATGAGGGGTTCCTCGTCAGCGTGCGCGCACCCCTAAATCGTCCCTATGGCGCTGGGGACCTGTGCCGGCGTTTTCCGACCGGCGGCGGGCGGGCGGGGGCCGGCGGGATCAATCATCTGCCCGAGTCCGATTATGAAGGCTTCTTGGTAGCCTTTCGGTCGGCGTTTGGGGTCTTCTCGCAAGCTGGCAGCGGCTAGCAGGGCTGATCCGCGGCCGTCTCCTCAAGGATCGGCCGCCAATAGATCCCTCAGACGCAAGAGCTCGCGTGTCCCTTGTTCGAGTCTTTCAGTGCCCAGGGCGATCCGTTCGAGCAACACCAGAGAACCATCTGAGCGCAGTACGATATTTCCGCATTGTTGCAGGCGATCGGTGAATCCCTTGCTGAAGCTGGGTAGGGCGTTATTGCCTTGGGCATATAGATCGGCCTGCTGGTTGAGCGAACCCAGATCGGCCATCTCGATGCGCCGAAAGCCAGAGCCTGACAGAGACAAGGCGAAGGTCTTGCGGACGATGTTCCGAAGCGAGCCGGTGAGACCAGGGAAAAGGCATAAAACCCAGGGTGCGCTGGGGGGTGTTTGCGCAATGAGCGCGATGACGCGGTGGTTGGTGTCCTCTGAATCCAGGGTCCAAACCAGTACGCAGTCATCTTGCGCCCGCCGGTAGATCTGCTCGACATAGCCGAGATATTGCGTGAGGCGCAGGGCGTCCCTGATCTTTTTGTAGATTGGGTCGGATGAACGAATGGGTGCAAATCCTATCTCTGTCAGGAATAGATTGAATGGTCCGGCGATCTTGGGATCGATCCTTCGGCCTGACAGGAGCGCGATCAAAACAAAAACTATGAGTGCAGCGAGCATTCCAATGAGACCAGCGATCATTGGCCAGCGCCCCCTCTAAAGGCAGACATTGAAATTCTGCACCCGCTGATACCAGATCAGTGGATCGACCCGAGCCGATTGGGTCAGTGGGGCGCAATCTCACCTCTATTTTGCCCGATGCCACTGAGGCATATCCATTCCGATCGATCGCCGGCATCGATCTACTCTCGAGAACCTGCGCTCTTGGGTGCAGGCTTTTCTTCCTGCCCAGACGGGTCTTATTGGCCGCGTTCGTTCCTGACAGACAGGACCTTCCCAACTCTCGCAGAGACCCTCTCTGCCAAAGCGCCGCCGTTGCCGGACAGACTTGCCCCGGGTAGGGCCGTCAAGGTCGCCAGCCGTTTGCGATCGA
>CALALB010000054.1 GCA_937923175.1 uncultured Chromatiaceae bacterium
CTGGTCAGCTCCGCTTTCTGCTCGTCGGTCAGAACAATCGCCGGTGCAACTCTCACGTTCGCGCTCCACTTCATGCCAAAGTAGCAAGTTGGAGTCGGGTGCGGCAATTAAGTTCCCACAAGAATCGAACAATACACTAGGATCAATGACTTCGTCCAAGAAGGATCTGGCAAATTTCAGGGAGAGCACAGGGTTTCGAGCAGGGGGCTTGGGTCAACCATGGCCAGCGACAAGGCTGCGCGCGGGCTGCTCCACCGGCGCCCGAGATGCATGACCCGGCCAGCCGGCCAGCCGCTTATCAAACAGGCAGCCTCCACCCAAGGCCAGGGCAGATCGAGGGCAAACAGGCGCCTCCCCTCGTCCCGACCTGGGCAGTCGGCGAGGGCAGCGCAAAGGGCCTCAAGCGGCGTTTGTTCAGCCCCCCAGGTCATTGCCTCAAGCTCGAGTGACCAGGCTGGAGAGACGACTGCGGGTTCATCAGGGCGGCGATTGTGCCACGCGCTCAGCAGACGCTCGGCAGCGACCCGCGGGGCAAGCGGCCGGCCTGCCTCCCAGGCGACCTGGATCCGCCCATCGGCAGCCCCGAGCGGCAGCCAGAGCTGTTCATCCTGCCAATCGATCCTGGTAGTGGGTACAGGGGAGGGAGGGGCCCAGCCGTTCAAGGGAGCGGTATCCCGTCCCACCGCAAACCATTGGGGGGAGGTGGGTGCGCCCAGGCGATGAAGGCTCAGCTCTGTCCCATTGCTATCGAAGCCCAAAGGTACTGGGCAACCGAGTAACTGGACGATTCCCTTGACCCGGAGCACACCGCGGGGGAGACGGCCTAGCCAGGCCTCGAGCGCCTCGCGCTGATACCAGCCAGGCAAAGAGGCATTGCGCACCGACCAATCGCTATGCGGCCGTAGCCCAAAACCAATCCCCTGGGTTGCGGGGGAGTAGGGTGTCGGCCGACCGGCCAATGCCAAAAGCCGTTCCCACCAATCCGTCGGCTGGAGCCGATCTTGGGTCAGCCGCAGGGGTGGGAGGGGGGTAAGATCAGCCAGGGCCTGTTCGATCGCCTGGTATGCGCTGGCCTCTAGCTCATCGGCAGCGGCGATGACGATGAGATCGGCAGCTCGAAGCTGCGTCCGTGCCAAGGGCTCGGCCTGCCAGCGCTCGATCGGTCCAGGGCCAAAGACCACCCCAAGCACCGCAATCCGAGAGAGACCCTCGGCGCGCAACGCCTGGATGAGCGGCTGCGGATCGCTGAGGCCCGAACCCTCGATCACCAGGGGCCGATAGTCGGTCTGGACCAGGGTATGAAGCGCCTCGGCCAGTCTGCCTGCAACCGCACAGCAACCACAGCCGCCAGCTACCTGCCATAAAGGGACTGTTGACCTGCCCAGCCGCAGCGCATCATAGTTGAACGCCCCGGCATCATTGATGAGCAGGGCCGGGCGCATCCCTGCGGCCAGGAGTCTGGGCAACAGGGCGCGCTCGATCAGGGTCGTCTTGCCGGCCCCAAGAAAGCCGGTGACCAGGATGGCGTCTAGCAAGGGGTTTCGATTACAAGAACGCCTGTGTCCCCACCCGCTCGAAGACCGCATAGGGGCGATTGAGCACCATCCCCTGCGCCTGCCCGCTCTCTGCGGTGCGGATGCGATTGCGGATCTGCCAGCTGATGGTGTCGATCACGAGCACCTCATCGCCCTTGCGGTTGCTGACAAAGAGCTTATCGCCCTCTGTAAATACCGCATGTCCAAGATGACCGCCGCTTTCGGCATCGATCAGAGCGACCTGTTGCAATGTGCTGAGATCGATCACCGGCAGCTTGGTATCGTTGTATTGGGTAATCACTGCAAACCGACCATCTGGACTCAGATAGGCATGCCCGGCGCCATTGATCCCTAAGGCGAAATGCTTGACCAGCTCGCCGCTAGCCGCATCAAAGACACAGAGCGACCCGCCGCCGAAGCTTCCCCCAACACCGCGGTTACAACAGAGCAGATAACGCCCATCGACCGTCAGATTGGCGTGATGCCCCTCGATCTGAGCCGGATTGGTGCTCTCTTCATCTGAGAGCATCATCTGCATTGCCGCCGTTTGGGTCAGGGTTCCAGCCGCCGGATCAAACGACAGCACCACCACCGCCGGGCGCGATTCGGCCCCCTTTGGCTCATTGGCCTCGACGGTCACATACAGCCTGTTTTGACCCTGCCAATCGAAATAATGCGGATTCCCAGGGAGTTCAGCGCTGATCCACCGACCTGTCGCAGCCTCGATCACATAGGCCCGATTGTCGGCATAACTGCCGATCGCAAACCAATCTCCATCTGTTGACCAGGCACCATGCATAGAAAAATCCCCTGGGTGATCCGTATTCTCCACTGGCAAACTGACCGTCCGGGCGATCTCATCGGTCGCCGTCTCCACGAAGGCGATGCGCAGTTTGCCGTCATCAAGCCCTGAATGATTGAGTGCAACCAGCTGACCCCTTGGATCCACGAGCGGATGTTTAGGCCGATGACCTGTCTCCAGCTGCTTGCGCACGGTCAGTTGCTCGGTATCGAGCACAACCAGGGTGCGCTCCCCAGGCGCGTTATTGGCTACATAAAGCTTGCGCAGATCCGAGGTCAAAGAACCCAGGGTCCCGCCCTTGCCGCCTGTTTCGATCAAGGCGACGATGGTTTCTTTGAGCGGATCGATGACGACCACCTTGCCATCACCGCGCAGGGCGAAAACCTGAGCAGTTGCCGGCTGGCTAGCTGAGACCCGAGGGAGCATCCAGGGCAAAACAGCGGATAACCCAGCGAATTGCAAAAAGGACCGGCGTTGCATCGCACTCTCCTTTGTTGGTGTATTTTGACATCCTCCCCGGCCTTTCGACCGGAGATTCCTCCCGCGCTTGAGAAGCGGCATCGAACCACTGCCCCTGAGTCGCTTCGGCAGGTTCCTAGTGTATTGAGGCAGGCTGCGATGCAGCACTGACGGCCTCTCCACAGGCCTCACTTCCCGCCTGCCCAGCGGTAGGTCTTGCGACAGGCTGATTATAGGATGGCCTGATTATAGGATGATTGCGCCGTCCGCGCGCACCAACCCCGCCCTGAACGGCGTGGCTTGCCGCGCACTGGGTCAGTACACTCTAGAATAAACCCAGATTGTCCATTAGCCATTTTTCGTGAATTTGAGGCAAGCTGTGGGCCATCGTCTCAGGGGTGGAGCGGGGACGGTTCTAATGGATACCATTCGATAAAGTCATGGTGGATCAACTGGATAGGTGATGGTCATGGCAG
>CALALB010000055.1 GCA_937923175.1 uncultured Chromatiaceae bacterium
GACTGCGGGTTGACGACATGGATCAGCACCAGCGCGATCGCAAAGCCGAGCAGCCCGCCGGCGGCGATGCCGAACAGCGTCAGCCCAGCCGCCTCGAGGCCGAGCAGGCGCTGCAATTCGCGGCGCGTCACGCCGAGATGGCGCAGCATGCCGAACTCGCGGGCACGCGCCAACACCTGCGCCGAAAAGCTCGCACCGATGCCGGCCAGCCCGATGACGATGGCAACGCCTTCGAGCAGATACGTGACGGCGAAACTGCGGTCGAAGATGCGCAGTGAGGCGGCACGAATCTCCCCCGGCTCGGCAAAATCCAGGTGCCGGGTGGCCGGAATCGCGCGGCGGAGCGTCTCGGCCAGCGCGCCGGGTGCAATGCCGGGTTTCGGCCACAGCGCGCCATCGGTGATGCCCAGATCGCCTGTGAGTCGCCGGTAGTCGTCGAGCGCCATCGTCACCGTACCATGCTGGCGTGCGAAGTCGCGCCACACCCCGGCCACGGTGACATCGACTGCCTGGCCGGCGAGCGGCAATCGCTGGCGGCTGCCCAAGGTCCAGCCGTAGAGATCGACCATCGCCTCGGAGACCCAGACCGGCACGCTCTTCGAGGCGATCGCCTGCATGGGTAACACATCGCCGGTGAGCGGAATGCGCCGGCCGGGATCACGCGGATCGAGCGTGCGCGCCATCAGCGTCACCGGCGGGCGGCGCGGGTCGAGATCGAGTTGCTCGATGCGCAGCCACTCATGATGCTCCAACAGCGGATGGGCGGCGATCGTCTCGAGTGTCTCAGCGGGCACGAAAGCGCTGTTGCCCCCGACCGGCACGCGGAAATACAGCGGCGCAGCCAGCACCCTGTCCAGCCAGCGCGCAACGGAATCGCGGAAGCTGCCGACCATGATGGCCATCGCCACCATCAGCGCGAAGCTGGCGACGATGCCGGCGAGCGCGATGCCGGCCTGTCCGGGGGCCGCAGCCAGCCGCTGCAGCGACAAAAAGAGGAGCGGCCAACGCGCAGCCGAAGCTTCGAGCCTGCGCGCACCCGCCCCGAAAACCTTGCCAGCCAGATCCGGCATCAGACCGATGCCGCCGATCAGCCAGCAGACGATGGCGAGATAGCCGGCGAGCGGCAGGCCGTCGATGGCAGGCAGCCGTGTCAAGCCGGCACCACAGAGCAGCAAGACGATCCCCAGCCAGATACGCCCCGTCGTCGCATGCATGCCGGCCTGCATGCCACTCTTCAGTGCCTGGGCCGGTTCGGCGCGCGCGATTTCGATGGCAGGCACGAAGCTGCCAGCGACGGCGGCGAAGGTGCCGAGCCCCACGAAACCGAAGACCACCGGCACATCGACGACCAGTTCCGGCACGATGCCGGCGAAATAACCGCCTCCCAGATCGCCGCCGAGGAGATCGAGGGCGAAACGCGCCACGGCGAGGCCGGCAAACGCGCCGAGCAGGCTGCCGGCAAAACCCATCGCCGCCCCTTCGGCGATCACGTGGAAAAGCAGCCTTTGCGCCGGCCAGCCGAGAGTACGCAACAGCGCGAATTCGCCATGACGACGTGCCACCGCCAGCGTCTGCGTCGAGAACACCAGGAAGGCACCGGTAAATAGCGCCACCAGCGCCAGCACGTCGAGATTCACGCGATAGGCGCGCGACAGGTTGCTGGCACGGACGTCGGCATCCTCGGGCGCGGCGATGAACACGCCGGCAGGCAAGGTGGCAGCGATGCGCGCCTTCGCCGCGGCCGGATCGCTGCCGGTTTTGAGACGCACGGCGATGCGCGTCAGCTTACCCAGCCTGGCCAGATGCCATTGGGCAGCCCCGATGTCCATCGTCGCGATGCGCTGGTGCGGCCGTGCGCCCGGCAGGCTGCCCGCGACGCGCAGCGCAACTGGATCGAGGCCGCTTTGCAGCCGCAGCATCTGCCCCGGAGTGATGCCAAGCTCACTTTGCGCTGCGGACGACAGAAACAGCGCATCGTCCGCCAACAGCGCAAGACCGTCTGCCTCGTCGGTCGGCACGCCGACCAAAGCGGGCGTGACCTCACTGGCACGGAAGGGATCGATGCCGATCACCTTGAGGATACGCGCCTCATTCGATGCACCTTTATCGTTATCGAGCACCAAGGCATCGACCTCGACCATCGGGCTGGCCACCGCGACGGCGGGGTCGTCTGCGACGCGATCCAGCAAATGATCGTCGAAACCGCCGCGCGGGCCGCGGATCTCGAAATCGGCCTGGCCAGTCGTGGCGCGCACCGCATGGGAAAATTCTGCGGCGGCGGACGCATTGATCAGCCGGACGGCCAGACCGAGCGCCACACCGACCGCGATCGCCGCCAGCGCGACGAGCGCTCGCCCCGGATGCGCGCGCAGCTCGCCCATCGCCAGCCAGGCAGCGAGTTTCATGGCGCCGATGGCCTTGGCCGCAGGCCGGCCGGAGTCAATTCGAGTACCCTGTCTGCACTCGCTGCGGCCTGCAGGGAATGGGTGACGAGGATCGCCGTCGTGCCGTTGGCGCGGATTTCCGCGTGCAGCAGTTGGAGGATCTCCCGGGCGGTCTCGGGATCGAGATTTCCGGTCGGTTCATCGGCCAGCAGCAAAGCAGGACGATGCACCAGCGCCCGGGCGATCGCGACACGCTGCAACTCACCGCCCGACAGCTCGCGCGGATAGGCGCCGAGACGCTCCCCCAGCCCGACGGCCGCCAGCATCGCCGTCGCCCGCGCCGGATCGTCGCGCCCCAGCAGCAGCAGCGGCACGCGCACGTTCTGCAGCAGCGTCAGGTGCGGCAACAGATGGAAGGCCTGGAAGACGAAGCCGAGCTTTTCCCGACGCAGCCGCGCCGCCGCCTCGTCGGGCAAGCCAGAAATGCGCTGACCGGCGATCGAAATGGCGCCGCGGTCGGGCGCTTCGAGCCCGGCGATCAGGTTCAGCAGTGTCGATTTGCCGACGCCCGACTCACCCATGATGGCGACATATTCACCCGCCGCCAGTGACAGGGACAGGTCGACGAACAGAACCCGTCCGCCGGGGAGTAATTTCGTCAGGGAGTGGATTTCGAGCATCACCCCTCGCATGCAAACCGCGACCCTTGGCCAAAGGATGGGGCAGGGGGCACATGTTATCCAGATGCTGGCTACTGCAGCCCGCTACGGCTGCGCTGCACTCTCCCAGCGCCGACTCTTGCCAGGGCCATCGCCTTTCTCTCTGAGGGGAGAGAGCGAGCAATGGGGTGCACTGGGCCGATAGGTGCTCAGCGGTCATGAAGGCGCGTCCTCTGGCAACCGGGCCAGCGTCCTCGGGATCATCCCGCTCAGATCCTGCCCTTGCGCCAGTCTATAGCCCAGGGCTTCCGGCGCAGACAAGACCTTAGCGAGTTGCCCCCTCGGCAAAAGGCAGGCATAAACCCGATTCTGCCCAGGCCCAAGGAATCCTGTCCTCATCAATCTCACCGGGGACATCCTTTGCCCAAGGTTTAAGACAGCCGCGTATGCGAGGGCCAGTAGTATGTTCGAGATTATCCTTTATGAGCCTGAGATTCCGCCTAATACCGGTAATGTGATGCGTCTGGCCGCCAATTTAGGCGCGCGCCTGCATCTGATCGAGCCCCTGGGTTTTCGGCTCGAGGACCCTTTGCTCCGGCGGGCCGGTCTGGATTATCGGGAGTGGGCCGAGGTCGAGGTCCACCGCTCGCTTACGAGCTGTCTGGCTAGGCTCAATCACCCGCGGCTGTGGGCAATCAGCACCCGCGGCCGGACAAACTATGCGAGCATCTGGTTTGCGCCGGGGGATGCCTTTCTATTCGGGCCAGAAAGCCGGGGTCTTCCTGAAGAGGTGCTCAATGGCATCGCGGCCGAGCAGAGGTTGCGTATCCCGATGCGTCCAGGCAATCGCAGCCTGAATCTCTCAAATGCAGTGGCTGTAGTCCTATACGAGGCTTGGCGCCAGCAGGGTTTTGCTGGCGCCAAGCGGGTTTAATCGAATTCGGCCTTGGGTTCGCGTTCTAGCAGGGCCTGGGTCGCCGCAAGCGGCGAGATCCCCTCATAAAGCACCCGGTAGACCTGTTCGCTGATCGGCATCTCGACGCCAAGCTCGGCGGCGAGCTGGCAGATCGACCGGGAGGTGATCACGCCCTCGATCTCTTGACCGATCGTCGCTCGCGCCGCCTCAAGCCCTTGGCCGCGCGCCAGGGCAAGCCCCAAACGGCGATTGCGCGACTGGTCATCGGTGCAGGTCAGCACTAGATCACCCAGACCAGCCAAGCCCATAAAGGTCTCGGGGCGACCGCCTAGCGCTGTTCCGATGCGGATCAGCTCAGCAAGCCCCCGGGTGACCAAGGCCGCTCGGGCATTGGCCCCGAAACCCAGGCCATCGGCAATCCCGGCAGCGATGGCAAGTACATTCTTGGCCGCCCCGCCGATCTGCACGCCCACCAGATCCAAACTGGTATAGGCGCGCAGGGTTGGGCCATGCAGCAAGGCAGCGATGCGGGCCGCAAACCCAGGCTGATTAGCGGCAACGGTCACCGCGGTCGGAAGACCACGCGCCACCTCAGAGGCAAAGGTCGGCCCGGAGATCACCGCCAGCGGACGCTCGCCCAATTCCTCTTGGGCAACCAGATGCAAAAGCTGGCCAGTGGCTGTGTCCAACCCCTTGGTAGCCCAGGCCAAACCCAGACCATTTGGCAAATGGGCGGCGAGCTGACGCACCACCGAACGAAATGCCTGGCTGGGGACAACGACCAGACAATCAGTGGCGCCAGCCAAGGCCTGATCCAGGTCAGCAGTGGGATGTAGGGCCTCGGGGAATGGATGACCAGGCAGAAAGCGGCGGTTCTCCCGGTCGCGGGTAAGCGCTGCGATCTCCTGCGGATCATGTCCCCAAAGTCGAACTCCATGACCATTGCGGCATAACACCAAGCTTAGGGCCGTGCCCCAGGACCCTGCACCAAGGACCGCGATCTGGGCCATCTCAACCATGATCAGGACTATGCCGCTGGGCCACCCTTGGACTCGGCGGTAGCCTGCTGCCGATGTTGGGCGAAGAGTAGGTCAAAATTGACGTGCTGCAGGATCAGCGGAGGAAAGCTGCCCTTGGTCGAAAGGTCAGAGATGACCTCCCGGGCATAGGGGAAGAGCAAGGCCGGACAATAGGCACCCAACAAGGGGCCCAACTCCTCTTCGGTAAAGCCTTGGGCCATAAAGATCCCGGCCTGCTGGACCTCGAGCAGAAAGGCGGTCTTGTCCTCAACCTTGACCGTCGCAGTGACCGACAGGACTACCTCGTAGACTGCCTGATCAAGCGAGTTGATACGGGTATTGAGGCTGAGCTCATGCTGCGGCCTCCAGGGGCCGCGGAAAATATCCGGGGCATTCGGCGACTCGAACGAGAGATCTTTGAGATAGAGGCGCTGGATACCGAAATGGCGCTCGGCGGCTGGCTGTTCTTCAGTCATAGGACCCCCTGGATCATGTGATCGCTGTCAGCGTTTCTTGTGGCTCAATGGCAGTCCAGCCGCCTCCCAAGCGAGGATGCCGCCTTGCAGGTTATAGACCTCGGCAAATCCGGCCCTGCGCAACTGGGCACAGGCGACCGCGGACTGGGCGCCAGACCGGCAATTGACGATGATCGGGCGTCCTTTGTATTTATTCAAAGTGGCCAGTTGGTTGGCAAAGCCGTTCATCGGCAGATTGATGGCATTCAGGATATGCCCGCGGGCATAGTCGGCAGCCGGACGGACATCGATGACTACAGCGTCACGATGATTGATCAAATCGGTTGCTTGCAACGGGCCGACGCTACCCTTACCCTCGACGAGAAGGCTGCGGATCAAAAGTCCGAGGATCACGATCAGGGCCAGGAAGAGCAACCAATGGTTACCGATGAACTCAATGAATTGGGACATCTAGCGCAATGATTTGGGTCAAAAGGGGTGGGTCGGTTTAACTCAGGGTAGGTGGTGATGGCAAAAGACCTCGCGCATCATTCCGATCAGCTTGAGCGTGCGGCTATCGCTGACGCGATAATAGACGCGATTGGCATCCTTACGCGCGGCCAGGATGCCCTTTTCACGCAGGATCGCTAGATGTTGCGAGATATTGCTCTGCGAGGTTCCGACATGCTCGACAATTTCCTGGACGCTCGCCTCCTGATCGCCCAGGGTACAGAGTATCTTTAGCCGCAGTGGATGCGACATCGCCTTGAGTGAGCGCGAGGCCCGCTCGATATCTGCATCATCGGCAAGCAGCTCAACTCCCTCCGGGGGCAGCTCGGCAACCGGGGGTGAAGATGGAAACGAACTGCGGATCATTGCATACATTCAAATGGACTCGATCGAATCATGATAAACCCTTTTCGGTTGGTTGCGAAGCCACAGGATGGCAGCAGATCGAAGATTGACGCTGCGAGTCGATGATGGCCGGATCTAGGGGGCGGTATTGGCGCCCTGCCCGCCGATTGATTCTGGGTTTGGCACTGGCCCTGGCTACAGGGGCTGTGGCGGGCCGGGATGCCGATCGCGGGCTACGCGCCCGCCAGCAAAGCCTTGATGAGATCGAGCGCCAGCTGCAGGGCATCAAGCAGGAATTGAGCGCGCGCAACGCCGACCGTCGCGCCCTGATCGAGGAGCTCGAGGCGCAAGAACGCAGCATCGCTGAGCTATCGCTGACCAATCGCGAGCTCGAGCGTCGGGTCGCTGAGCATCAGCGCCAGGCCGCTGCCCTGAGGGCCCGTCAGGCCGACGAGCAAAAGGCCCTTGATGCTGAGCTTGGGCGTCTGTCTAAGCTTCTGCAAACTGCTTATATCTTGGGCCGGGCGGACCGCCTGCGCCTCCTGCTCAATCAGGAGGACCCAGAGCGGGCGAGCCGGGGCCTGTCCTATTTTGCCTATCTTAACCGCGAGCGGATGAAACGCGTCCTTGCCGTGCAAGGGCGCGCCGAGCAGCTCGACCGACTGGCGCGTGTCGCCGAGGCCGAGGCGCGCCGTCTCGCCGAGGAGGTTCAGCGCCAGGAGAAAACCCGTCATCAGCTTGAACAGGCGCGGCAGGCACGCGCCCAGGTGTTGCGCGAGCTGGAGGCGACCATCAACAACCGCGCCGCAACCTTGGAAGGGCTCGAACACGAGGCCGAATCCTTGCGCCTGCTGGTCGAGCATCTGCGTCAGAAGGCCCAGATCCAGGCTGAACTGAATATCCAACCCGTATCCTTTGCCGAGCTGAAGGGCCGTTTAAATTGGCCCCTACTCGAGAACCGCATCCTCGTCTCTTTCGGCAGCCGCAAGGATGGATCGGAATTGAATTGGGACGGGGTCCTCCTGGCCGCCCGCGAGGGCGAGGAGGTGCGCGCGGTCAAGGATGGGCGGGTAGTCTATGCCGATTGGCTGCGCGGTTTTGGGCTATTGCTCGTGATCGATCATGGGGACGGCTATATGACCCTCTATGGTCATAATCAGACGCTTTTGCGCGAGGTCGGCGAATGGGTGGCAACCGGGGATCCTATCGCACTCAGCGGGCGTGGCGGCGGCCGCTCAGGGGCGGTACTTTATTTCGCCATCCGTCACAAGGGACGCCCTCAGGATCCGGCCGTCTGGTGTAAGGATCAGGGCTCCTATCGTCCAAGATCAGGTCGGCATTGGCCGGCGGCAGGCCCTTCCCCGCCATTTGGCGCGGTATTGCAAAACATGCGATCCTAATGTAAAGCCTGAAGAGGGGACGGGCGATCAGCGTTCAAGCGACCAATGGCCGATCGATCTGCCCCCTCGAGCCGGAAATGCACCGGCTTGTCGGCAAGCGGCCGCTGGCGGGACCGATGGCACCACCGGACGATGTGTAACCTTTACAGCGCTTGAAAGGAGTTATCCAACCATGCCTACTCAGTCGGGTTTACACCATCTTTTGCCCCTATCTGCCCTGCTTTTGGGTGTAAGCCTCTTGGCCCAGGCCCAGCCGCCTGCCGGTCCAGGCCGCGGCTGGCAGAGGCCGAGCTTTACTGAGTTTGACCTCAACGGCGATGGGGTCCTGACCGAGGCCGAGTTCAACGAGGCGCGCGGCAAACGGATTGCCGAACGCTCGCAACAGGGCTATCCCATGCGAGGTCTCGCCGATGCCCCGAGCTTTAAGGACTTCGATCGCAATGGCGATGGTCAGGTGACCTCGGATGAGTTCGCTGCAACCTATGGCCTGCGTCGCTGGGGTCCAGGCCAGGCGATCCAATAAAACGATCGGCGATCCATCTAGGGGTCAGCGCAAGGATCGCGTTGAGGCGAACTGGGGCTGGGTGCCATAACCCGCCAGATCCTGGATCGCTCCGAGCGCTTGCCTGAGGATCTGCCTGCGGCGCTGTTCCGCACCCTGGGGTTGGTCTTCGCAGATGGCCCGGCATAGCCAATCCGTGGGCGATTCAAAATCGCAGTGACTGGCACCAGAGATACGCTCGATCCGGGCCTGGACTGCGCCAGAAAGGGTTTTCAGCCCATTGCCATAGGCATTGCAGGATCCGGGATCGCCAAACAGGCCGATGATCGGGCGCTTGAATCCTTGGACCAACAAATGACCCAGGCCCTGGGCATCGACTAGGTCCAGGGTGAGGGCACCCAGGGTTCGGGGATCGGCGCGTGCCGCAACCAAGGCCGCCAGCCCCCCTGCGGAAAAGCCGGCGTAAATCACCCGCAGGGCCCGCAGATGATCGGCAACCTGGATCAGGTCAAAGCCGTTGCGGGCATGATTGCCTACCCAAGGGCGCATATTGCACAGATCGACCGCAACCGTCTCGATTCCGGCGGCTGCCAGGGTTCGCGCCAGATCAGCCAGCCGTTCCTTGCGCCGCAGAAAACCATGCGCCAGGACCACCAGGGTCCTGCTGGATGGAGAGGCGGGGCGATACCAGGCATAGTTCAGCAGACAACCAGTCTGCGATTGGATCTGACCCCAATGGACATGGATCTGACCTAGCGGGAGAGCAACAGTCCGGTCAGGCATCTGCCCTGTGGGGTTGTGCATCCCATAACAGCCGGCAATCACCAGACAAGCGGTCAAGAGCGCTGTAAACTTGGCCCCATGCGCCACCGCAAATCGCCCTCTGGCCCTATTCTTAAGAGCAAATTCCACAAGAGGATTGAGCCGATGGATTCTGTACTCAACCCAACCCAACCGCACATCGGGCAAGCCTCCAGTCTGCCGCCTGCGCTCGATGCCGCGCGCGCTGATCTCACCACCTCGGGCGGGCGGGTCCATTATTACGCCGCAACCGAGACCCAAGGGCGGTCCGTGCTTCTGATCCATAGCATCAATGCTGCCCCCAGCGCGATCGAGATCAAACCGCTATTTGCGCATTTCCGCGCTACCCGCCCGGTCTATGCGCTCGATCTGCCAGGCTTTGGCCATTCGGAACGGGCCAAACGCACCTATTCGCCCGAACTTTTCGCCAAGGTCATCGATGAGTTCCTGACCGAGGTGACCCGGGAACCGACTGATGTCATTGCCTATTCCTTGGGCTGTGAGTTTGCCGCCCGCGCCGCGATCGCGGCCCCTGAGCATATCCGCTCGCTGGTGCTGCTCTCGCCCACTGGCTTTAGTCAGCGGGGTCTGCCGACCGGCGAGGCTGCCCAGCGCGCCCATCGTTGGCTGAGCCTGCCTGGTCTGAGCGATGCGCTCTTTGGATTGCTGACCACCCGCCTCAGCATCCGCTATTTCTATAACCAGGTCTTTGGCAGCAAGACACCCCCGGAACTCATCGACTATGCCTTGGCCACGACCCACCAGCCAGGTGCCAAGTATGCACCACTCTATTTCCTGTCGGGTCAGCTCTTCACGGCGCGCGCAACCGAGACCCTGTATGGCCAGGTGACCCAGCCAGTCCTCGTGCTCTATGACAAGGACCCGAATATCGATTTCCATGAACTGCCCGATTTCTTAAGCCGGCATCCCAATTGGCGCGCCGAGCGGATCCCTGATACCCGCGGCATGCCGCAATGGGAAAAACCGGCGGAGACGGCGGCAGCGATCGAGCGTTTTTGGCAACAACTCGGCTGAGGTGGCAATCCGTGAGGGGTGAGTTGCGCTGAACCATCGATGCCGCGATTCACCCTGCCTGCCCATTCGCCGCGATTGAATGCATGCCGCACCCGCTCAAACCACTCGATCAACTCAGGGCCCGTCTGCGCCAAACCTTGGATCTCCTGCCGCTGGCCTCGCACCAGGGATTGATTTCGCTGATCCTCCAAGGCCCTCAAAGGCTCCATTGCGCGCCCGAACTCCCCGGGCCTGCCTTTTATCTGGCCCATGGGCAACGCGGCGAGCTATATGCGGGCTATGGGATCGCTGCCGAGTGGCAGGCCGATGGCCTAGGACGCCTAACGATGCTGCGTCAAGTGGCGCAGACCTGGTTTAAAGGCTGGATACAGATCGATCCCGATCAGAGCGGTTTGGTTGGCCGTGCACTCCTCGGCTTTGCCGCTACACCTGGTCAGCATGACGGCGATGGGTTGCCGAATGCCCTGCTGTGGTTGCCCGAGCTTGCCCTGATCCGCTCCCAAAACCGCTCGGCGCTGATCCTGAGCGTCCGCTGTCCGACCACGGCCGCCACCCTGCGCACCCGCTGGGAATACTGGCTGGAGCATCTGGCTGGCCGTCTTGGCGAGTCTCTGCCCTTGCCGCTACCGGCCCCGATCGTGACCCGATCGGCAAGCCGGCCCGATTTTGGCGAATGGTGCAGTCTGGTCTTGTCCGCACTCGATGAGATCGCCAATCGCCGGATCGAGAAGGTCGTGATCGGTCGCCGCCAGGGGATGCAGGGACAGAGGCCGTTTGACCTCGGGCGTCTCAAGGCCGTGCTCGGCGAGCGATTTCCCGCTTGTCAGGTGATCCATATCCGGCGTGGGCTTGGCGATTTTATCGCCGCCACCCCTGAGCGCCTGTTTAGACAATGCGGCGACTGGGTCGAGGCCGATGCCATCGCCGGCACGGCATGCCGCAGCGGTGATGCCCAGCGCGATCTCGCCCGCCAGCGCGCCCTGTTGGACTGCCCCAAGAATCGGCGCGAACATCAGGTGGTGGTCGAGGCGGTGGCCAAGTCACTTGGTCCGTGTTGCCGCCGTCTCGAAAACACCCTGGGCCCCCAGATCCTCGCCCTTAATAACGCCTATCATCTCCATACCCAAGTGCGCGGCGTGCTGCGCCCAGGGATCGATGCCTTTGCCTTGGCCGAATGCCTTCACCCGACCCCCGCGACCAATGGCCAGCCTCGGGCAGCGGCGGCGGATTGGCTACGTCTCCATGAACCCTTTGCCCGCGGCTGGTATACGGGGGCAGCTGGGCTGATTGCCCCTGATCTTAGCGGCGAACTCTGGGTTCTGCTGCGCTGCGCCCATATCCAGGGGCGAGAGGCCGAGCTCTATGCCGGCGCTGGGATCGTTGCTGGATCCGATCCCGAAAGCGAATGGCAGGAGACCGAGCACAAGCTCGCAGCCATGTCGCAGGCGCTTCAGTGCGCCTAGTGCATAGTGATCGGGCTCTTGGGTAGTGCAGGGGTCAGGAGCGAGGCGATGAGTGATCAGGGCTGTATCAATCTGCGCGCCGCCTGCGCCCTGTTCTCTGGCCTGATCCAAGGCGGGATGCGCGAGCTGGTGCTTTCGCCTGGGGCCCGTTCCACCCCCTTGGTCCTTGCCGCCCAACGCCAGTCCGGTCTTCGCCTGTTTCCAATCCTCGATGAACGCAGCGCCGCCTTCTTTGCCCTGGGGCTTGCACGCGCTGCCCACCGCCCAGTGGGTGTGCTTTGCACCTCAGGAAGCGCCCTGGGTCATTGGTATCCGGCGGTTATCGAAGCGGACTGCGCTGGTATCCCCCTGATCCTGCTGTCTGCAGACCGTCCACCTGAACTGCGCGGCTGGGGGGCCAATCAGACCATCGATCAGACGCGATTCTTCGGAGTCCATACCCGCGCCTTCTATGACCCCGGACCACCTGATGATTCAGCGGCAATGCTCAAATATCTCCAAGCCCTGGGGCGGCGCGTCGCTGCTGAGTGCCAAGGGGTGGACCCTGGGCCGGTGCATCTGAATCTACCCTTTCGCGAACCCTTGGTGCCTGGGGTCGATTGTCGGTCCTCTTCTGTCCAGTTCCAGCCTTTACTCCCTGCTGAGGCTTGGCGAAGCGCCGAGGGGATTCAGGCACCGCGCCCGCAGACCGGTCATGGCCCTAGCCACTCTCCTCTCCTCAGCGTGCCCAGCGAGGCTCTCCCCATAGACCTGCGCGTTCTTGGGCGATTTGGCAGGCGTGGTCTGATCTGCTGTGGACCTGGCGATTGGACGGACCGGGGGGCAGCTCAGCTGTGGCGCCTTGCCGAGCGCCTTAGTCTGCCAGTGCTCTGCGATCCGCTATCCGGACTGCGTTTTGGACCAGGCGCAAGCCTGCGCATCGCCCGCTATGACACCCTGTTGCGCTGCCCAGATTTGGCTGCCCGGTTTAAGCCGGATTGGGTACTCCGATTCGGGCGGGCACCGCTCTCAAAAAGGCTTACCGACTGGCTTGGGGGCGTGCCGAGTATCCTGGTCGAACCAGGGCGTCGATTCAGCGACCCAAGCCATGATGCCCAGATCAAGATCCAGGCCGATCCCGGCCAGTTTTGCGCCTGGGCAGCGGAACAGACAGATTGGCCGAGGCAAGCGGATGGCAATTGGCTACAAGCCTGGATCCAGGCCGAGCAGAGGCTGGAGTCCCTGTTGACCGATTATCTTGCCCAAACCCCCTGGTGCGAGGGCCATCTCCTGCAGACCCTGCTCGCCAATCTCTCCCCAGGGGAGGGATTGCTCTGCGCCAATTCATTGCCGATCCGCCAGCTCGATATCTGGTCCGGAACGCGCAACTCGCCGCTTTGGGTCTTCGGTAACCGCGGGGCGAGCGGGATCGACGGCCAGGGTTCCACCCTGGCTGGGCTCAATGCCAGCGGCCTACCGACGACCGGGCTTCTGGGTGACCTATCGCTGTGGCATGATCTCAGCGGCTTATTGCAGCTTCGCCATTGTCCTAGGCCCTGTATCGTCATTAACAACGGCGGCGGGCGGATCTTTGACGAGTTGCCGCAGCGCGACCTACCGGGGATCGAAACCCTTTGGCGCTGCCCAATCCCCCTGGATCTCGGCAGACTGGCCTCTGCCTTTGGGCTGCATCACTGGTTGGTTGAGGATGGGGATGGTTTCGTCCAGGCGCTCGCTGAGGCCCAGGGGGCCAGCGGCGCCTTGATCGAGGTCAGGGTCGATGCTGCATTGAGTCGCCAGGTCCATCTCGGCCTTGACCAGGTTGTGCGCCAATGGCCCAGTGATGCCTGCTGACAGGCCAGCCCTGGGATGGATTGCGAATCCTTTGCCTATTAAACACCCTGACCATAGGCAGGGCGGCAAGGTTAATGGGTGTCTCGGAACGTGCCTGCGGCCCGGCGGGTCTGGAACTGGGCGCCGGATCAGGGACACAGGCAAGATGCGGCAAGGCGAAAGCCCAGTGCCTTGGTGCTGAGGGATTGACATACCCAGCCTGGGGCACCCATTTTGCCTGCGAACTCAATGCAGGGCCTCATCTCAACCGGCTGGCAACCGCACCTGCCCTACCCGGGGTAGTCCTCCAGTAATGGCTGGCGCTGGGGCAGGGAGGTCCGTGCCGCAGGCGGGAAGCTGAGGCCGGTCAGAGACGCATGGGGGAAGCCA
>CALALB010000056.1 GCA_937923175.1 uncultured Chromatiaceae bacterium
CCAGTAATGGCTGGCGCTGGGGCAGGGAGGTCCGTGCCGCAGGCGGGAAGCTGAGGCCGGTCAGAGACGCATGGGGGAAGCCACACCCGGCGGTTCAGGAAAAAACCCTGGGCACGATGGCGCAGGTTCTTGAGAGCAGATGGCATAGCGATCGCCCTTCTCATGGCGACTGCTTGGGTCCTGGATTTGCCCAGCGCGCGTGATGGCGCGTACCTCGCGGCGAAATTGCCCCCTGGCTCACAGCAGGCGAAAGCAAAGCGGCTTCGTAGCTCCTGTTTCAACCATTCGTAGTGGGGCGAATCTGGCTCGATTGAGTCTTGACGGGCAGGGGGCGAGGCGTCATTGTCATTGTATGCTCAATCATGAGAGGCAGAATTGCTCAAGGACTATGCCCCAGGTCGTGATCTATACCACCCAAACCTGCCCTTATTGTGAACGCGCGCGGCGTCTCTTGAGCCGCAAGGGTGTAGCCTTCCAGGAGATCCCGGTCGATCAGGATCGAGCGCGCTGGGATGAGATGATCGCGCGCAGCGGTCGGCATACGGTCCCCCAGATCTTTATCGATGACTTTCATGTGGGCGGTTACGACGACATGGTGGCGCTGGATTTGGACGGCGAGCTCGATCTTCGGCTCGGGGTCGATGATGACCAACACCCCTGAACCCCTGACTGCGCTGCGTCTCGATAAATGGCTGTGGGCAGCGCGTTTTTATAAGACCCGCCAGTTGGCGGTCGAGGCGATCAATGGTGGCAAGGTCCATGTCGATGGCCAGCGGGTCAAGCCGAGCCGCCTGATCCGCCCCGGAAGCCGAATCGAGATCCATAAGGATGGGCTCAGTTGGAGCATTGAGGTCCTGGCCTTGAGCACCCAGCGCCGGCCTGCGCCCGAGGCGGCCCAACTCTATGTCGAGGATGAATCCAGCCGGCTCAAACGCCAAGAGGTCATCCGCGCCCGGCGCGAGACTGGGATACAGTCCGAGCGGACCCGCGGCCGGCCTACTAAACGCGATCGCCGGCTGCTCGAGCGTTTGATCCGCAGCACTGACCCTAGTCTTTAAGGATGGACAGCGAATCCTGGCGCCAGACCTATGAAGTGCTGAATGAGCGCCCTTGCCCGTTCGAGCAGGCGATCTTGAGCGGCAGCGCCCTCTGCAACCAGTCCCAGCGTCTCTGTATTGCTGAACGCCAGGGCGTGCAGTGTGGTTCGGATCAAGCCCAGATCCGCTGTCTTGATCTGGCGAGGACGCTGAGGCAACAGGCGCGCTTTGCCCTGAGATTGCGCGCCCCCCGTGAGATCCTCCATCATAACCAGGCACTGCGCCTCCAGATCGGCGGCTTGCGCGGTTTACAGGCGGCCCTGTATCCGGAGAGGACTGAACCCTCCATTCAGGACATCAGCGCCTTGATCTCGGCAGCGCTCGATCGCTTCGGTTCATTCGCCGATCTCCCCTATCCCCTGATCCTGAGGGCGATAGGGCGCTGCCAACCCAACCGGCGCCGCTGACCCTATGTCCCAGCAATACCCCCAAACCGCCCTGATCACCGGTGCCAACTCTGGACTCGGGTATGCCATCGCCCAGGCCCTCGCCCAGGCCGGTTGGCGGATCGGTCTGGTGGCGCGCGATCCACGCCGGGGCCAAATGGCCCTGGAGCGGATCAGTGCCGCCACCGGCAATGGGGCGCTTGCCCTTTTTATCGCCGATCTCGCCAGTCAGGCCCAGGTGCGCGCCCTAGCCGAGTCTGTATTGGACCGCTTTGCCGCCCTGCACCTTCTAGTGAACAATGCTGCCACCGCCTTTCGGCAGCGCCGCCTCAGCCCAGAGGGGATCGAATGCGCCCTAGCCGTCAATCATCTGGCACCCTTTCTCCTGACCCTCCTGTTACTCGATCGGCTGAAGGCGAGCGCACCGGCCCAGATCATCAATATCGGCACCCGGATCGACACCGCCCTCGACCTCGCCGACTGGAACTGGGAGCAGAGGCCCTATCGGATGCTTGCTGCCTATGGCCAGGCCAAGCTCGGCATGCTCCATGTCACCTTTGAGCTTGCGCGCAGGCTTGAGGGCACAGGCGTACGGGTCAATTGCGTCTTTCCCGGCGTCTTTCGCTCTAACCTCGGAAGAACCGATGGCGCCCAGGGATTCTTTTGGCGGGCGGTCGATCGGCTGATCGGCTGGGCCTTGCCCACCCCTGGACAGGCCGCGCGCGGGGTGATGCGTTTGATCCTCGATCCAGCCTTGCAGATCAACGGTGCCTATCTTGAGAATGGCCGCCCCATCCCTGCCCCGGTTCAGGCACGCGACCCCCAGATGAACCAGCGCATCTGGGAACTCAGCCTCAGACTCACAGGTCTTCAATAGCCTGCCTTGCCCCGGTCGCATCCACCGGGACGGATCCCGCTGGGAGGGCGAATCGGCTACACGGCTGCTGGTTTCGTGATTCAATATCCAGCGACTACATCGCTAGAGATACCTGCAGCCCCTCCCCGCCACACCGAGACGCGCCGCGATGGATGTCGAACTGATCGAGATCCAAGAGTTTTTAGCCAGCCATCCGCCTTTCGACCAATTACCGGCCGAAACCCTGACACGCCTGGCCCGGCGCCTGAGGGTGCGTTATATACGCCGGGGCAGGCCCTTTCCGCCCGAGCGAGCGGATCCGCCCTGTCTGTATATCCTGCGACGCGGCGCTGTGGAGTTGCGGAATGAACGCGGGGATCTCATCGGCAAGCTCGCCGAGGGCGATCTGTGCGAACGGCATTGCCTAGAGGGCTCGGATCAGGGGCCGCTCGCAGGGCACACGGCCGAGGATACGCTCGTCTATGCCCTACCCTGCGCTGAGCTCGCCGAGCTGCGCGCCGCTTACCCAGGCTTTGCTGAACATTTCGAGCAATCGACAGCGCATCGTCTGCGTAAGGCACTGGATGTAGTAATCGAATCGCCCAGCATCGGCAATGGGCTCATGACCGTGCGGGTACGAGAGATGATCCGTCGCCAGCCCGTTACCGCCCCCCCTGAGACCAGCATCCGTGACGCAGCGCGTTTGATGTCCGAACGACACGTCTCGTCGCTGCTTATCATGGAGGGCGAGGAACTGGTCGGCATGGTGACCGATCGCGATCTGCGCACCCGCTGTATCGCAGCAGGTCTTGCGACGGATCAGCCGGTGCGCGCGCTCATGACCGAGCGCCTGATCACGGTCGATGCGGAGATGCTCGGTTTTCAGGCCCTGCTCACCATGACCCGGCTCAATATCCATCATCTGCCGGTCATGGAGGATGGTCGGGTGATCGGGCTGATCTCATCGACCGATTTCACCCGCCTGCAAAGCGCCAATGCCATCTATCTGGTCAGCGACATCCAGCGCGCTGACTCCATTGCCACCCTCGCCCAGATCAGCAGCCGGCTCGCTGAGCTCCAGGTTCAGCTTATTTTAAGCGGCGCCACCGCCACCCAGGTCGGTCAGGCAATCAGCGCGATTACCGATGCCATCACCCTGCGTCTGCTCGAACTTGCCGAATCCCAGCTCGGTGCGCCACCCGTGCCCTATGTCTGGTTGCTCGGTGGCTCCCAGGCCAGGCGCGAACAGTCGGTTCACTCGGATCAGGACAATGCGCTATTGCTTGCCGATACACTCAAACCCGAGGATGAGCCCTATTTTGCCGAACTTGCCCATGTCGTTAACGAAGGGCTCAATGCCTGCGGTTTTCCCCACTGCCCGGGTGAGGTCATGGCCAGTAACCCCAAATGGCGCCAGACCTTTAGGATCTGGAACAGATATTTTTCCGACTGGATTCTCAAGCCTGAGCCCATGGCGCTCATGCTCTCTAGCGTCTTTTTCGACATGCGCGCCCTGCGCGACCCGCAAGGGCTATGCGCTGAGCTTTATGAGCGGATCATCGAAAAATCGCGCGCCAATCGGATCTTTATCGCCTATATGGCCGCCAATGCCCTCAAACACCGCCCGCCTTTGGGCTTTTTTCGCAATATCGTCTTGATCCAGGGCGGCGAGCACGATCACACCTTCGACATCAAACATCGCGGGCTCATCCCGATCATCGATCTGGCGCGGGTCTATGCGCTCTCGGCCGGGATCCTGGAGAACAATACCGTCGAGCGCCTGCAGACCGCTGCCGAGCGCGGCGCCTTAAGCCGCGATGGGGCCGCCGATCTCATCGATGCGCTTGAGCTCATCGCCACCCTGCGCATGCGCCATCAGGCCGAGCAATTGCGCCAAGGGCAGCCACCGGACAATTTCCTCTCCCCAGGTGCGCTCTCGCCGCTTGAGCGGCGGCATCTGAAAGATGCCTTCGTCCTGATCAATACCATGCAAGAGGCCCTTGGCCAGCGTTATCAGACGGGGCGGTTTACCTGACAGGCTGGGCAGGACCGGCAATCAATTCCTGCCCAATCCGGCGATCAGCCGAATCGTTTGGCATCCTGGTCATCAGGCTGGCCATAAACCGCGCTTATAGATTTGACTGCGAGCAGAACCTAGACCGCTTTAATCTAGGCGCCAGCATCAAAGACGCTGCACCACCGGTTTGGCCGCGGAAGGGAGATTGCATGACCTCTCATTGGGCTATGGATAGGGATTGAGTCCTGATTTGATCGCTGTCTTTCACCTTTAGACTGAATTCGCCGGTATCCATTCTAATCCCCAGCGCATCGCTTATACCCAAAGGCTGGTGCGGCTCGCTGGTCTGAATGATTTACGCTTCGATAAAGGCAATTTCGTCAAGCTCGGTCGATCCTGGGTGGTTGAGCGCGGTCGATTCTATGATGCCCAGGCGCACGGGATTCTTTACTTGGAGCCAGCCCCGAGCGTGACTGCATACCCATTTGGATGCAGGCTGAGTGCGAGTGCCTGGGTCCGTTGCTTATACCAGGCCCTGCCGCGATGGCTTGTGATCTTTCCAGTTTAATCTCTTTCAAGACCCTGGCAAACCCGCCAGCTCTTTCAAGTGTTCAAACCAGCGCACCCCGGCCGATGTCTGACAGGCGACGGCCGGTTCGATCCTGCAGCCGAGATATCTTGCGTCCATACGCGAGGCCAAAAGCAGGTAAACCTGCCAGGTCGTTGAATCGCGCGATCTTTGAGTCTGCGCTTGGGGACCCCTAACGCCTCCGGACTCCCCTGGGTCTGAGGGTCTCGGTTAGCGGTCTGATCCTCGGGGGACTGGACTTCCCAAGCGCTGGGTCCAGGTGCCTGGCGATAAGCCACCCTTCGGGGAAAGGCCTCGCAAGCCTGGGCCGCGGTCTGATCCATGGGGGTCAGTCGCTCGCCAGAGGCAAATCAATGCTGCCACCGCCCGGGAACTGGCCGTCATCCCTAGCAAACCTGACTGGGCAGCCTTTAGAGTTTAGGTTTAATATGCCAAATGGCTTGGTCCAGCCTATATCTACTGGGCTATACTGCCCCCGTCTCCAAATCATCCCGCTGTTCTCGACTGCGCCGAACGTCTCAAGCATGCCCCAACTATTGTGGTCATTGCTCAGTACCCTCAAGGTCCCCATCACCCCAGCCATCTGGACGCGATTCTTACGCATGCTCGATCAACTGAATCGCTCGCCGGTGGGTGGGCAGGCGAGATTACTCTTTGGTCTATTGATCCTGTTTTTGTTTGCAATCAATGGACTAAATGTCATCAATAGTTATGTCAATCGCGATTTCATGACTGCAATCGAGAACCGAGATATGGACAGGTTTATATTTTATGGCCTGCTTTTTATCTTGGTCATGGGTCTCTCGACAGCGGTTGCCGCGATCTTTCGATATACTGAGGAACGCCTAGGGCTATTGTGGCGCAAATGGCTGACCGAGCAGTTTATCGATCGCTATCTCGATGACCGAACCTATTTTCGGCTGTATCTTAGCGATGCGCTGCCCAATCCTGATCAGCGCATCGCCGAGGACATTCGGACCCTCACCACCACGACCCTTTCGTTTATCCTTTTGGTTCTCAATGCGACCTTTACGGTGATTGCCTTTTCGGGGGTATTGTGGACCATCAGCCCTTTACTATTTGGGGTAGCGGTCGGATATTCGCTGCTCGGCTCGGCATTAACGATTTATCTCGGCAAGCCTTTAGTCAAGCTCAATTATGACCAGCTTGACCACGAGGCCAATTTCCGCGCACGTTTGGTGCATATTCGAGAACACGCCGAATCCATCGCTCTATTGCGCGCCGAGGAGCGGTTGCGCCTGCGTCTCCAGGATCGTTTGGAGCGACTGACTGCCAATTTTCAGCGGCTGATTCAGATCAACCGCAATCTCAATTTTTTTACGACGGGTTATAATTATTTAATCCAAATCATCCCTGCCCTCGTGATCGCGCCGCTGTTTATTCAAGGCCGGGTTGAGTTTGGGGTGATCACCCAATCCGCTGTGGCCTTTGGCCATCTGTTGGGGGCCTTCTCGCTGGTCGTCACCCAGTTTCAATCGATCTCAAGCTATACGGCGGTCATTGCCAGGCTGAACGCCCTGCGCGATGCAATGGGGAGGGGACGGCCTGAACATGCGCCCCGGGTTGAGTTCTGTGCCGATTCAAGCAGCCTGGCCTTTGAACATCTGACCCTCTATACGCCGCGCGATGGACGGGTCTTGGTGGCTGACCTCAGCCTATCCCTGCCGGCAGGCGTCTGTTTGCTCGTGCGCTCAACGAGCGATGCCGCAGAAAAGGCGCTCTTTCGCGCCACTGCCGATCTTTGGCCCTGTGGTGAGGGCCGGATCCTCCACCCCGGGCATGATGCGATCTTTTTCCTGCCCGAACGCCCCTATATCCCCCCAGGTACCTTGCGCGAGGTGTTATTGCGCCCTACTCAAGAACGCTGGCTGGCGGATTGGAAGATCCTGGAAAGCCTGAAGACCCTCAATCTCGGCGCCCTAGTCCAGAAGGCAGGCGGGCTCGATCAGGAACACATCTGGAGCGATCTTTTATCCCTAAGCGAGCAACAGCGGCTCAGCTTCGCCCGGGTCCTGTTGACCGAGCCGCGTTTTGTCTTTCTGGATCATCCCAGCCGGGGGCTCAGCGAATGCCCAATCGGCGAGCTCCTGAATCTATTGCGCCAGCGGGGGATTACCTATTTCGCCCTCGGGGACCAGGATGATGATCCGCGCTTTTATGACCGGCTGCTTGAGATTGCCGACGATGGTTCGTGGCGACTGCGCCCCCCGGCCCTCGCGACCCCTTCCCCACTCGCCTGTCCAGTGTATCCAGGAGGATCGCCAGGGGATCAGCCATGACCGCTTTTCCCGAGGGTTTTTGGTGGGGTGTAGCAACCTCGGCCTATCAGATCGAGGGATCGCCGCTTGCTGATGGGGCCGGTCCCAGCATCTGGCACCGCTTTTCCCACACCCCAGGGCACATCGCCCAGGGCGATACCGGAGATCTTGCCTGCGATCATTATCATCGCCTGACAGAGGATATAGACCTGCTGGTCGAGCTTGGGGTCAAGGCCTATCGCCTGAGCATTGCCTGGGGGCGGATCCTGCCAGAGGGGATTGGTGCAACCAATCCCAGGGGACTTGGCTTTTATCAGCGGTTGATCGAGGGCCTGCTGAAACGCGGGATCAAGCCTGTGGTCACCCTCTATCACTGGGATCTACCGGAGGCGCTGCAAGACCGCGGCGGCTGGGTCAATCCGGACAGCCCTCTCTGGTTTGCCGAGTATGCCGAGATTATGTTCCGCGCGCTTGCGGATCGGGTCGCTGCCTGGGTGACGATCAATGAGCCTTGGGTCATCGCGGTGCTTGGACATCTGGAGGGTCGGCATGCACCTGGGCAGCGGGATGCCTGGGCAGCCCCGCGCGTTGGCCATCATCTCTTGCTGGCGCATGCCGCGGCTGTGGATCTGTATCGCACCTTGGGGCAGCAGTCGATTGGGATTGCCCTTAATCTCGAACCCCAGCATGCGGCATCCGCAGATCCCGCGGATCTTCAGGCCGCGCAGCGGCGCGATGCATTCATCAACCGCTGGTTTTTGGATGCCCTGTTCTTCGGGCGCTATCCTGCCGAGCTTGCCCAGATCTTTGGCGCTGCCTGGCCTGAATTCAGCGCCGACTCGCTTGTGCAGATCCGCTGCCCAGGCGATTTTATCGGGGTCAATTATTACACCCGCGCGCGGGTCGCCGCTGACCCCGGCTCAAGGCCATTGGGTGCAGTCTGTCTTAAGCCACCCCGGCATCAGTGCACCGAGATGGGCTGGGAGATCTATCCAGAAGGACTGAGCGAAACCCTCGGATGGCTCAAGGATCGCTATGGCAATCCTTGCATCTTGATCACCGAAAATGGCGCGGCCTTTGCCGATCCGCCCCCGCAGGCGGGTGTCGTCGCCGATCCTCAGCGCATCCACTATCTCAAGAAGCATCTGAGCGCTGCCGCTCAGGCGCTTTCCCAAGGGGTTGATCTGCGCGGTTATTTTGTCTGGACGCTGCTAGATAACTTCGAGTGGACCGAGGGCTACAGCAAGCGCTTTGGCCTTTACTGGGTCGATCGCGCCAACCTTCAGCGCTATCCCAAGGCCAGCGCGCGCTTTTATCGGGCGATCATTGCGACAAACGGGGCGGCCGCCCTGGCGGATTAGGGGCCGCCCAAAGCCGCGTATGCAGCAAAAACAGCCCATCGCGGTGGGAAAGCAAGGCGCGTTTTTCCCGCAAATTCAATGAATCCTCGCCCTCGTCCTGAAGCTGAAAGACTAGGCCTTCGAGAATATGCCGCCGGCGCCGATTTTGGGGTTCATTCTGCAATAAGGCGTCGTGCAGGGCATAGATACGGGGGTCAAGGACTGCCTGGACCCAAAAGGGTTGGCTGGCCGGCGTCATCCCGGCGGAGGCCGGGGTCCAGTCCACCGGTGACGGGCGATTGAGCTGCTCCTCTAACCTCTGGAGGATCGCCGGCGGTTCGGTCTCTGCAGGGGTCAAAAACAACCCCCATCGCCTGGCCCAAAGCCCCAGATCGACCCGGCTAGTGAGGATCGAGACAGGGATGGCGAGCAGAATCCCCGCCAACACCGGGGTAAACCACCAAAAAAAGTCCGGTACTCGGGTATAGGCGACATAGCCAACCGCGAGTCCCAATAGGGTCTGGCCGCCATGGGCCCCTAATGCCTCTAGGAATGCAGTCTGATGGTCCCCGCGTTGCTGGGCCGGCCAGCCGACGCTGGTTCGCAGGAGGATGGCGGCCACAAACTTGCTTTGGAAAAGCATCAGGACCGGCGCCAGCAAGACCGAAAACAGGCTCTCAATCAGGGCGCTCAGGGACGCCCGCCCAATTCCCCCAAAACGCCTGGCTTGGGTCCGGTCAATTGCCAGCAGGATCAAGGCCAAAAGCTTCGGCAGAAAGAGCAAGGCCAAGGTCACCCATAGCACCGTGGTCATCTCGACCACATAGTACTGCGGCCAGATCGGCATCACGTTATAGCCGAAGAAATACACGGGCCGATGCAGGCCCTTGAAATAGGCCTCTAGACCGGTGGCGATCAAAAACAATAGCCACAAGGGCGATGCTGCATAGGACATGACCCCCATGGCGAAATGGATGCGACTGAGCGACTGAAAGCCCTGGGCCATGATCAGGCGCGCATGCTGGAGATTACCCTGGCACCAGCGCCGATCCCGTTTGGCATAATCAATCAAGGTCGGCGGGATCTCCTCGTAGCTTCCTGTCAGATCCCAGGCCAGACACAACTTCCAGCCGGCGCGTGCCAAAAGCGCCGCCTCGACAAAGTCATGGCTGAGGATGTCCCCACCAAAGGGTTCCCGTCCAGGCAACCTGGGAAGCCCGCAATGATCGGCAAATGGGCGCACCCGGATGATGGCGTTATGCCCCCAAAAATTGGCCGTGTCCTGCTGCCAGAAGGCCAGACCCGCGGCAAACATCTGCCCATAGAGGCTGCTGGCGAACTGAAGCATGCGGGCAAAGAAGGAGACCCGATTGACCGGTACGGGGGGTACCTGTAACAAGGCTAGACGCGGATCGGCCTCCATGCGCCGCACCATCTCGATGATTGTGGCAGCGCTCATCAGGCTATCGGCATCCAGGACGATCATGTAGCGATACCGAGCGCCCCATTGCCGGCAAAAATCGGCGATATTGCCGCTTTTGCGCGCCGTATTCTCCGGCCGATTGCGATAAAAGACCCGAGGTGGGGACCCAAGTGACTCTGCCCAGCGCCGCCAGAGGATCTCCTCCTGGAGCCAGAGACTGGGGTCACGGGTATCGCTGAGGATAAAGATCTCGAAATGATCCTGGACACCCGCGGCCCCGAGATCCTCATAGATGGCGCGCAGCCCGGCAAAGACCCGTTCGGGGTCTTCGTTATAGATGGGCATCACCAAAACCGTTCTGCAATCGGCGGCGATGCCCTCGAGGCCCAGGGGTTGGGCGGTGCTGCGCTGACCCATCCACCTGCGCAACAACAGCACCAGAAAACCGATGGCCGCGGTCCAAAACGAGGCGCTGATCCAGAGCATCAGGATGCTATAGAGCACCAAAAGCACAATCTCTAATGCGGACAGCCCGCCGTCCTGGAGTGCCACCGACAAGAGGGATAAACAAAATAAGGTCGTCACCAGTACCAGGCCAAAATAGACCGGGCGTTGGAGATGCCAGCCCAGGGATCTCACCAGACGGCCAATCATGGTTTTCTTACCTGTTGTCTGACGCAGCGCCGTTCATCCAGCAGCTTCAGCACTTTCCGAAAACCCTGGACGAGACGTCCGGCCAGGCGATGACAGCAAAGCTCGATCGGATTGGGGTCCATGGCCAGAGGGGCAGGCGGGGGTACTGCCGGTATCCAGGCGGTGATGATCGACTCGGCCAAGGGCTCATGGCCCAAACCAGCCCAGCGACGCGTCCAGCCTGGTGGCTGGCCATCGAGCACAGCGGCGCGCGCAGCAGCCAGCCGGTCTGGATCATTGTCTATCCCCAGCTCGGTGAGCAACCATTGATCAAGTAAGAACTGGACCTCTTCGATCGCGGCCTCCAAAGGCTCGCCGAGTCGACCCACCCGGGATCTAAACTCGACCCGCTCGATGACCTGCTGAGTAAGCCGCTCAAGCTCATCGGTTGCCTGTACCCCGAGCGCCTCGAGATACAGCCGCACCCGTCCCTCGATTGCCGGCCGGTCGGCGGATACCAACTCTTCTGGTGCAGGCGGCGATTCAAGGGAGGCAAGCGGGTCGCCTACTCCCTGACCCATCGGAAGCTCCAGGTCTCGCTCAAGACATCATCGCCGCAGCGCAAGAAGGCGCGCAGATCGGCCGGCTTATTGCCGTCGGGCTTGAGTTCAAAGAACAATCGCCAGCCGCGGATATGCGGGTTCCATTGCACGACCGGCTTGGAGAGCGTGCCCGAGGTGCTGGTCACCACCGCCTCGACCTGGGTCTCGGGATCGAGCTGGGCAAGGCTGGGACCGATGAAATCGACCACGAACTTACGCTGCTGCGGATCCAGGATATCAGTCCCCGCTGCCCCAATGCGGGTTGCCAGGGTACGTCCGCCAAGCAGCCCTGACTCGAGATCGCGGCCAAAGCGCAGGCGATATTCGAATTTGAGCTCATCCCCTGCTGCGGGTTGGCGCTCGGGGATCCAATAGGCCACGATATTGTCATAGCGCTCGGCGGTGCTGGGGATCTCGACGAGCTCGATCATCCCCCGCCCCCAATCGCCGAGGGGTTCTACAATGGCGCTCGGACGGTTTTGATAATGGGCCTCGAGGTCCTCGTAATGGCCATAGTCGCGGTCGCGCTGCAATAAACCAAAGGCCCGGGGGTTTTCGACGATAAAGTCGCTGACCCGCAACCCCAGTGGATTGACCAGCGGGCGCCAGATCCGTTCGCCGGTACCATTGACGACTAACAGCCCATCCGAGTCATGGACCTCGGGCCGGAAGTCATCGATAAAACGATCCGTGGTCTCACCGTGGAAGAACATGCTGGTGAGCGGCGCAATCCCGATCTTTTGTACCGGCTTGCGCATGAATAGCCGCGCCTTGACGTCGATTGTCGTCTCGATCCCCGGTCGGATCACAAAGCTATAGGCACCAGTGACGCTCTCGCTGTCGAGCAGGGCAAAGACGGTGATGTCCACCGCATCCCGATCGGGTTTGAAGATCCAGAACTCGCGAAAGATGGGGAATTCCTCGCGCGTCGGCAGTCCAGTGTCGATCGCCAGACCCCGCGCCGTGATCCCATAGTTCAGATCCTTGGCCACGGCGCGAAAATAGCTCGCCCCCAAAAAGACGATCACCTCATCGAAGACGGTATCCCGATTGAGCGGATAATGCAGGCGAAAGCCGGCAAAGCCGAGATCCTCGGGCATCTCATCCGGCACCCGGTTTTTGCCATAGTCAAAAAGATCATGGCGGAAGGGGATGGGATGGGCGACACCCTCCTCGACGAGATTGACTGTGACCCGATCGAGATGCAGAAAGCCCCGCGGGAAGAGATGCATCTGAAAAGGCAAGCCCTCGGTCTTCCAGATACTCTGCTCGCGGTTGAAACGGATGTCTCGATAGCGGTCGTAATCGAGGTCTGAGAGATAAGGGGGCAGTTCCGGACGATCCGGTTGATAGGGGGCTGCGGCGAGTTCCTGGGCGCGGCGGACCACGGCAGCAAAGGTAAAGGCCCCAGGCGCACCCTCGCTGGGCGCAGGCTCAACCACACCGGTCGCCTCCTCTGCCCAAAGCGGCGTGCTGGAAACCAAACAAACCCCTAATGAAAGGACTCCGAACAATCGAGCGAGCGTCATGGTGTTCCCAAAGATGGTTATTGGATGCGATGCGGGCCAAACGGAATACATAAACCCTTCAACCCAGATTGTCCATTCGCCACATTGGCGCACCTGGATGACAGGCAAAGCCGAAGCGTTGGCCCAGAGGCCGGCGAACCAGGCGCGTTTTCGACGGGGTATGGAGAGCATCAGGCGGTTCTGGCTGGCGTCTTGGTGCCACGAGCCGCCGATGGCGAGTACCAGACCATGCAGGGTAGACAGCGTATGCTGGATCTTGGAGCGCAACACGGCCTGACGAAACAGGCTCATCCGGTTGTAGGCCAGCATGGCAAAGCCCAAGGCCGCCTCCGTCGCCCAGAAGTCGCGCATGTTGAAGGCGTCCAGGCCGAAATCCGCCGTCAGTTCCTTGATCCGGTTCTGTGCGGCTTCGCCGCATCCCGCTTCGCGGGACCAGCCTGCGGCTGTCCTGCGCCCTTCGGGCTGGTCGCAATCGGCCCGTCCCCGATAGGTGCGCCAGACCTCCACCATGGGCAGATCGAGCGTGGTCACGAAGGCCGCGTAGCGCCAGCCCTGAATGTCCGGGTCATCCGCAAACAGCGCCAGCGTCTTGCCTGGGGTTGCCTTGCGCTTGACCGATTGACGCACCACGATCAGGCGGCGCTCGGTTTCCCAGCCGGCGGCCCGGTAACGCAGTTCGGTCAGTTCCAGCCCCGTCTTTAGCGCCCACCAGCCCGTGGCCTGATCGATCGTCCGTTGCAGCGGCTGAGTCAGCCGGGCGGCGACGATGTAGGGAATCCGCTTGCCCTCCAGGGTCGCCAGGATGGCCTCGTCGAAGAAGCCGCTGTCGGCGCGCAGCAGGCCGACGGCCTTGTCGCCGAGGTGATGCAGGGTCGATTCGAGGAACTGGAGGATGGTGTTGGCGCTATGCGCATGGCCCGGCCGCAGCCAAAAATTGGCCACCATCCGCGCCTCACTGACAAAGGCCAGCAGCGGGTGATGGCTGGCGCGCCCGTGCCGGTTGGGGTTGTAGCCGCGCGCCGCGCCTTCCTGGCAGCCAGAGCGGGTGATGACCGTGGAGTCCACGTCCAGCGTCACCTGCTTCAATGCGCCGATCTTGCCGAACAGCCAGCGATAGACCTCGGCCTGCACCCGTTCGTTGGTGAGCATGTCGAAGCGGCCGAACAGGCGCATGATGGCCTTGTGACCCGCCGCCTTTGTCCAGCCGAACAGACGCACCAGCGTACTGTCCATGCGCACCGTCTCGGCGTGCGCGAAGCGGCAGGCGCCACACCAGATCGAGACGATGAACGGTTCGATCAGTTGCAGCGGCGCATAGCCCCGGTTCGACTTCGGCTCGGGCAATCCAAAGCCCGCTACCGCTTCCCGGAATCTCATGCTGTCGAGCATCTGCTTGAACAGCGCCAAGCCACCCCAGGCCATGACCTCGCGGTGGCTGAAGCTGACCGAAAACCCTTCCCATGTAGCACCGAACCTGCCATGACCATCACCTATCCAGTTGATCCACCATGACTTTATCGAATGGTATCCATTAGAACCGTCCCCGCTCCACCCCTGAGACGATGGCCCACAGCTTGCCTCAAATTCACGAAATGGCTAATGGACAATCTGGGTTTAACGGCAAAGCGTTGTGGTCCTTCAATCACAGGCCGTGTCTCGCCCGCCTGTGCGCAATCTCGAAGGCGATCACCTGTCTGCCGTCCGCCAGCCTGTCCTTGCGGCCGGCCCAGGCGTGCCCGTAGATTACCTCGAAGGTGGCCGGCAGCCGGCCGTCGCGGCGCAGGCGCTCGTAGTTGCCTGCGAGCTGCTGCCACAGTCGCCGCCCCATGAGTCCCGAGCGCCGCCCCTTCAGCACCGTGTCGGCACCAATGGCCTTGAGCTCGCGCATGAGCGATCGGAGGTCGGCATAGGTGAGGGTGATCACCTCCATCTCCATGACCGGGTGGGCAAAGCCTGTATGCACCAGCATGTCGCCGATGTCGTGCATGTCGATGAAGCGGTTGACATGCTCATAACCGTCAAGCCCGGCAAAGGCCTGGCGCAGCTCCTTCAGGGTGTCGGGGCCGAAGGTGCTGAAGGCGAACAACCCGCCGGGGCGGATGACACGGTGCACCTCGCGGAGGGTGGCCGGTAGGTCGCTCACCCACTGCAGGGTGAGGTTGGACCAGACGAGATCGACGCTGTCGCGCGCCAACGGCAGCCGTTCGATGTCGCCGCAGATGAGGGTCAGGGGCGAGGGGGAAGACGACAAAGGCGTAAGACGGGAGAGCCAAGCGCGCCAACCGCCGGCCTGGCCATGGCGCGACCGGGTCTGCTCTAGCATGGCCAGGGCGAGGTCGAGGCCGATCAGGTGAGCCTCAGGGTAGCGCGCGCGAAGTAGCGGCACAGCGAAGCCCGTGCCACAGCCGGCATCGAGGATCCGCGTCGGGACGAGCTTCATGACCTCCAGGCGCTCGTCCAGCCGCCGCGCCACTTCCTGCTGCAGGAAGGCAGCATGGTCGTAACCGGCAGCGGCCCGCTCGAAGGCGGCGCGGATGGCGCGTTTATTCATGGAGTTCGGCGAGAAAGCGGCGCAGCGTCGCAGCGAACCACTGCGGATGGGACAGGAAGGGGGCATGCGCCGCCCGCGCGTGCAGCGCAAGCCGTGCCGCCGGCAGGTGCTGGGCGAACCAGCGACCGGCCTGTGGCGGGCACAAAGCGTCGTAGGCGCCGTGCACCACCAGGGTAGGGCAACGCACTGCAGATACACAAGGGCGTAAATCCACCGTGCGCAACAATTCCAGGCCGGCGTTGAGCGTCGCCGCTTCAGGCAGTGGCTGCGCCAGCAGCAGCGTGCGTAGTCGGGCGATGACCGAGCGGGCCTCGTCACCCCCGCGCGCCTGTAGCGCCAGGAAACGCAGCAGAGTGGCGCGTGGGTCTTGCATCAGGGCCTGGGCAAAGTCGGCCAGCACTTCCGGCGCAAGCCCCAGCCCCCAGTCAGCACGGTTGACGAAGACCGGCGTCGTGCCGACCAGGATCAGCGCCCGCACCTGCTGTGGGTGGCGCGCCGCCCAGGCGAGCGCCACCATGCCGCCCAGCGACCAGCCCAGCAGACGACAGGGCGAGGGCTGGACCGCGGCGAGGCGGTCGGCCAAGTCCTCGACGGTGTAGGGATCGGGCAGAAAGGTGCCGCCGTAGCCGGGCAGGTCGGGCGTCAATAGGGTGAACCCATCCAACCGCTCGCGCAGGTCGTCCCACACGCGGCCGTTGAGCCCCCAGCCATGCAGGCAGACGAGGGGCGTTGCGTGAGGTGTGTGGTGTGATGGCTGCGGTGACATGGCGAAGTCCGTCGGCATGGCGGCTTCAGTCGCCGCGTGCAATCTCGTGCAAGGCGATGAGCAGCCGATCGATATCCGCCTCGCTGTGCGCGGCGGACAGTGAGATGCGTAGGCGCGCCGTGCCTAAAGGCACGGTGGGCGGCCGTATGGCCGGCACCAAGATGCCGCGCGCGAGCAAGGCCGCGGACAGGCGCATCGCCTCGACATTCTCGCCGACGATCAACGGCTGAATGGGGGTGTCGGAGGGCAGCAACCGCCAGGGCAGCCCCGCCGTGCCCGCCTTGAGTCGCGCAATCAAGGCCGTAAGCCGCGCACGGCGGCGCTCACCGGCACGGATGAGCTTGAGGCTGCGCGAGATGGCCGCCGCCAACAGGGGTGGGGTGGCGGTGGTGTAGACATAGGGGCGCGCCTTGTGGATGAGCCAATCGATCAAGGCCGCGCTGCCGGCGACGAAGGCGCCGAACACCCCAGCGGCCTTGCCGAGGGTGGCCATGTAGATGAGTGAAGGGCAGGGCGTGCTGAGTGCGGCGTGTTCGAGAATGCCTCGGCCTTCCCTGCCCAACACACCAAACCCATGCGCGTCATCCACGTAGAGCCAGGCGTTGTGGCGTTGCGCCAGCTCAAGGAGTTCGCCCAGCGGGGCAACATCGCCGTCCATGCTGAACACCGCGTCGGTGGCGATGAGCTTCACGCGGGCCGCGCTGGCAGTGAGTAGGCGGTCGAGCGCTGTGAGGTCGAGGTGGGGATAGCGATAATGCTGGGCGCGACTCAACAGCGCCGCATCGACCAATGAGGCGTGGTTGAGTCGGTCGGCAAAGACGGCGTCATGGCGGCCAACGAGCGCGCTCACCACCCCCAGGTTGGCCATGTAGCCGGTGGAAAACAGCAGCGCCGCCGGCAGGCCGACGAAGGCGGCGAGCTCTTCCTCGAGCCGATGATGCAAGGCGTGATGGCCGGTCAATAAATGCGACGCCCCGGCCCCCACGCCATAGCGGCCGGCGGCGATTTGCGTCTCCGCCACCAGTTCGGCGTTGTTCGCCAGCCCAAGGTAATCGTTGCTGGCGAAGGAGAGCAGCTCGCACCCGTCCACGCGCACATGCGCGCCCTGCCCCCCTTCGAGGACGCGGCGCTGGCGCTTGCGCCCCTGCGCCTCGATCTCGGCCAGGCGTGCGCCAAGCTCAGCCGGCGCCGGCACAGCGGCGCCCCTCGCTGGGTTCGGGCTTTAGCCCCAGTTTGGCAAAGAGCTGGCGATCGGCCTCTACCTCGGCATTGCCCGTGGTCAGCAGCCGATCGCCGTAGAAGATGGAGTTCGCCCCGGCCAGGAAACACAACGCCTGCACGGCCTCGCCCAGCTCGCGCCGGCCGGCGGACAGACGCACATGCGCGCGCGGCATCGTGATGCGCGCACAGGCCACGGTACGCACGAATTCCAACGGGTCGAGGTCCCCGCGGGTCGCCAGCGGCGTGCCAGGGATCCTCACCAGCAGATTGATGGGCACCGACTCGGGCTGGGGATCGAGGCTGGCCAGCTCGGCGATGAGCTGGGCGCGCACCCGCCGGCTCTCGCCCATACCGATGATGCCACCGCAACACACACGAATGCCGGCGGCCCGCACCTGCGCCAGAGTAGCGAGCCGGTCGGCGTGGCTGTGGGTGGTGACGACTGCATCGTAGAAGTCGGAGCCGGTGTCCAGGTTGTGGTTGTAGTAGTCGAGACCCGCCGCCTTGAGTCGCTCGGCTTGGCCGGGTTTGAGCATCCCCAAGGTGACACAGGTCTCGAGACCCAAATCCTTCACCGCCCGCACCATCTCCAGCACGGTGTCGAGATCGCGGTCCTTGGGCCCGCGCCAGGCCGCGCCCATGCAGAAGCGCGTGGCCCCTTGCGCCCGGGCTGCGCGTGCTGCCTGCACGACCTCTGCCACATCCAAGAGCTGCCCGCGCGCCACGCCAGTGTCATAACGGGCAGACTGCGAACAATAGCCGCAATCCTCCGAGCAGCCACCGGTCTTGACCGACAGCAGGGTGGAGAGCTGCACCGCATTGGGGTCGAAGTGCGCACGGTGCACGCTGGCGGCCTGGTAGATCAGATCGTTGAAAGGCAGTGCAAAAAGGGCCTCGACGGCCTCAGTCGTCCAAGCCGGGGTCTTCGCCGGGATGAGCGCCAAATCGTTCATGTCCCTGCCTCGAGGTTGATGTCCTGCCAATCTTCTCGACTCGCGCGCCAGATGTCCCATAGCGCCCACGGCACCAATACCAGGAAGAACAACCCCCAGACCACCCACCAGCCGCCGGGCAGTTGCGCGAGGTCGTTGGCAAAGATGGTCATGAAACCGACCAGCCCGTAATAGCGATAGCCCGCCCACTTGTTGTAATGGCGCACGCGCGCGTCGGGGTGGTGGGCGATACTGGCATAGACGAAAATGGAGGCCGCCAGCCAAATCATGATCGGCGGCAGGCTCATGGCCATGGGCAGAAAGGCCATCTTCTCGTTGGGCAGCATCTGCCCCACGCTAAACAAGATGATGGACAGCAACGTGCTACCGACGGCGAGCAGATTGAACAGCTGGGCGCTGCGTCGACAGGCGGCGGCCGTGAGGACTCGGGGGGCGGTCATCGTGTGGGATCGCGGGCAAGCAGCGGCAGGCGACGGCCGGTAAGCTGCGGTGAGGTAAACGGTTGACTTCAGGCTATCATCCGGGAGGACCCGAAGATTGTCAAATTTACTGCGATCGGTTTTGAACGACTGCACATATTTTGTGCAGAATCGGATCACGAGCCTGTTTTCCCAGCCCTGTCTGTTGTGTGGTACCCGTTCGCTGGGGCGCCCCCTCTGTCCGGACTGTCTGCGCGACTTGCCCAGGCTCGTCACCCCGCGCTGCCCCACCTGCGCCCGCCCGACACCGGCCGGCGAGACCTGCGGGGCCTGTCTCAAACGACCACCGGCCTTCGAGCGCTGCCGGGCGGCACTGGCCTATGCCCCGCCCGCCGACATTCTGGTGCAGCGGCTCAAGTACGGCGGCGAGCTGGCCCTGGCCGGCTTCCTCGCCGAGCAACTGATGCCGGAGATCGACCGCCAGGCCTTGCCTGATGTCATCCTACCCATGCCGCTGCACCCCAGACGGCTGGGTGAGCGCGGCTTCAATCAGGCGGTGGAGATCGGCCGGCGACTGTCGCGGCGTTTGCACATCCCATT
>CALALB010000057.1 GCA_937923175.1 uncultured Chromatiaceae bacterium
GAGGCAAGTTACACGGGCACGTTATTCGCGCTACGTGAGCGTCTTGCGAGTTCGCCGGACGAAGTTCGCGGTGAGTTTGTGATTCTTGTGGAGGGTGCAGCGGAGGTTGCCAAGGATGAGGAACTTAATGAGCGAGATCGCAACGTGTTAGAGGTCCTTGCGGCAGAACTACCGCTTGCGCAGGCTGTTGCGCTTAGCGTCAAGATTACGGGTAGACGACGTAACTTGCTCTATAAATACGCAGTGGCGCAACGCGGCGGCGGCGATGAGTGCTGAACCTAAAAACCGCAGTTGGGTAACGAGTAGTATGCACATGCTCTTAACGCACCTAGGCAATTTGAAAAATCCCTCATCACCGATAAGGTGACTACGCGTTTGTCAAATGCGTCATCTGAATGAATATTAGGCGCATCAATCATGCGCGTCTTTTTCTCGCCCAACTACGGTTTTAGGTTGAAACCAATGGAGCGTGGCCCCACACTGAAGATCGAGGAGTCGACCGGATAGTCGCTGTGTGGCGCTGCCACGCAGAGGAAAGTCCGGGCTCCGGCGGGCAGGGTGCCAGGTAACGCCTGGGGGACGTGAGTCCACGGAAAGTGCCGCAGAAAATATACCGCCTGACTTTCGAGTCCGGTAAGGGTGAAATGGTGTCGGTAAGAGCGCACCGCGCCGGTGGCAACACTGGTGGCAGGGTAAACCCCACCCGGAGCAAGACCAAATAGGGGAACGGGCAGCAGAGATGCTGCAACGCGTGGCCCGCGCGTGTTCCCGGGTAGGTCGCATGAGGCGCACGGCGACGTGCGTCCAAGATGAATGACTGTCCTCGACAGAACCCGGCTTATCGGCCAACTCCTGACTCTCCCCAATTGTCGTCGTCAATCCTAGACCCTGCAAAACCAGGGCTCAAGGCACCCAAAATCGGATGTGGGATAAATCCTTTATTAGTTAGTAGATTATAAATCAATCTTCAAATTATTTGTAGGCTTTGGATTCTATCTATTTAAATCCAAAGCCTTTTATTTTTCTTAACATTCTTTGGAGCTTTGTCTGATAAATGGCTGATGGATTGAGAAAAAAACTAAAGTTTCTTGACGCCATCCCCGTACTTTCTCTAAGATGGGACGAAGTGGGGAGCGGTGGGGAATGGGGGAATTGATCCCACCCAGGGATCCTGTCATGTTCCGGGGCGTCACGATCGTCCATCTAGATGCCAAGGGTCGATTGGCGATCCCGGTTCGCTATCGAGAGCGGCTTGAGACGTTGTCTGGAGCACGTCTCGTGATCACTATCGATCGCGATCGGTGTCTGCTCCTTTATCCAGAGCCCGAGTGGGAGATCATCGAGCGCAAGTTCGCCGCGCTTCCTGCATTCGATCCGACGGCGCGTGCCTTGCAGCGCCTGTATATCGGCAATGCCCAAGAGGTGGAGCTCGACGCCCAGGGCCGGATCCTGATCCCAATCCAATTGCGTGAGTTTGCCGGCTTGGAGAAGCACGTCGCCTTCATTGGGCAGGGGGTTAAGTTCGAAATCTGGGATGAGTCGGCTTGGCGGGCGCGGATGGAGGCTGCCCTCAATGATACGAAGCTCATTGAGCTCGCTAGAGAATCTGGGCTTGGTAACCTGACCCTGTAACTGGCGAGAGAACCTTAGTCGGCTGCTCGAGGTCCCTGAGGGTGCAAGGCGTGGATACAGTGTGAAGGGCTCGTTCCCGGTGCATAAGCCCGTATTGGTTGAGGAGGCCGTGTCCGCTTTGGCAGTACAACCGGCTGGGATCTATGTCGATGGAACCTTTGGCCGAGGCGGCCATAGCCGGGCGATCCTGGCGCGCTTGTCTGCAGACGGGCGTTTGCTCGGCATCGATCTTGACCCGCAGGCCGTTGCCTGTGGGGTGGCGTTGGCCGCATCTGACCAGCGTTTTACGATCCGCCAGGGTTCATTTGCCGAGCTCAACCGCCTCCTCGATGAGTCCGGACTGACCGGAGCGGTGCAGGGTGTATTGCTGGATCTCGGGGTTTCCTCGCCGCAGTTGGATCAATCCGAACGCGGTTTTAGTTTTATGACTGATGGGCCGCTCGATATGCGGATGGATCCCAACCAGGGTCAATCCGCAGCCGACTGGTTGAAACATGCCAGCCGAGAGGATATTGCGCGGGTATTGCGCCAGTTTGGGGAGGAGCGTTTTGCGGGGCGGATTGCCCGCGCCATCGTGGCGATGCGCGCTCAGACCCCCATCCGCAGCACCCGCCAATTAGCCGACCTGGTTGCGCGCGTTGTCTCGACCCGTGAACCCGGGAAGCATCCGGCGACCCGAACCTTTCAGGCCTTGCGTATCCAGGTCAACGATGAATTAAACGCCTTGAGCCGCTGTCTTGAGCAGGCGGTGACGCGTCTTGCGTCTGGTGGACGACTGGTGGTGATCAGCTTTCATTCGCTCGAGGATCGGATCGTCAAGCATTTCATTCGCCGCGAGGCGCAGGGCCCCCGTCTGCCCAAATGGGCTGCGGTACCGAATCGATCGAGCTCAGGGCGCCTGCGCCCGATCGGCAGGCCGGTGCGTCCCTCGGCGCAGGAGGTGGCCGGCAATCCCCGCGCGCGTAGCGCAATCATGCGGGTGGCGGAGCGTCTACCATGACCCGCGCCAGGGCTATCTGGGTCCTCATCCTGATGTCTGCGGTCGTGTCCAGCGCAGTGGCCGTCATCTATGTCAAGTATCTGACGCGCATTCATTTTGTGCGTTTGCAGGAGCTGCGCGCTCAGCGCGATGCGATCGATGTCGAATGGAACCGGTTACGCCTCGAGGAGGCAGCATTGTCCACCTATGGACTGATCGAGCGTAAGGCCAGACGCGAGCTCGGCATGTTTATCCCCCGCGCCAGCGATGTGTTATTGATCGAGAGTCCTGCTCATGATCAGCCTTGATTGGCGCCGTGCCCCTCCTCCCCCCAAGGTGTCTACCACTCAGCCCCGCCCAATGCCAAATCCGCGGCTGCGCCGCCGCCTGCTGATGACTGGGCTGGCATTGGCATTCGGCCTGCTGGCCCTAGGGGTCTTTTACCGCCAGGTGATCCAAAACGAGTTCCTCCAACGCGAAGGCGAGGCGCGTTATCTACGCGATGCGCTCATCCCAGCGCGGCGCGGAATCATCACCGATCGCAATGGCGAGCCCCTGGCCGTCAGCACCCCGGTTGAGACCCTCTGGTGTGATCCGCGCAAACTGGTCAATCAGCCCGACAAGATCCCTCTGCTGGCCAAGGCGCTCGCCCTCGACCCTGCCTTTCTGCGGGACCGGATCGAGACCAACCGCGATAAGGGCTTTCTCTATGTCAAACGGCGCATCAGTCTCGATGAGGCCCAGGCCGTGCGGGCGGTGATCGCCGAACATAGGATCGAGGGTGTCGATTTCGAGAATGAATATCGCCGCTTCTACCCAGGTGCCGAGGTCTTTGCCCATGTCATCGGCTTTACCAATATCGAGGATCGAGGCCAGGAGGGGATCGAGCTGGCCTACGACCACATCCTGAAGGCCGAGCCTGGGCTCAAACGGGTCATTCAGGACGGGCGGCGGCGTACGGTTCAGGAGGTCGAACAGGTACGACCGGCGCGGCCGGGGCGCGATCTCGCCCTCACCCTGGACCGGCGCCTGCAATATCTGGCCTATCGCGAGCTCAAGGCAGCGGTCGCCGAGCATCGGGCCAAGGGCGGTAGTCTGGTCATATTGGATGCAGCCACAGGCGAGATCCTGGCGATGGTCAATCAGCCGAGTTTCAACCCAAATAGCGATCGCAGCTCAGACGCTGAGCGCCGGCGCAATCGGGCGGTCACCGACCTGATGGAACCCGGTTCGACTCTCAAGCCATTTGTCGTCGCTGCTGCCCTGGAAAGCGGGGTGATTACCCCAACCACTCGCTTTTCTACCGAACCCTATACAGTCGCCGGCAATGTCGTGCGCGATGTCCACAACTATGGCAGTCTGGACGTTACTGGGATTATCACCAAGTCGAGCAATGTCGGTGCGGTCAAGATCGCCCAAAGGATGAGCTATGAAACCCTCTGGCGACTTTATGACCGTCTCGGTTTTGGCCATACGACCGGTGTGGGTTTTCCCGGTGAAAGCCCAGGACGTCTGAGACATTACTCGACCTGGCGACCCTTCGAGCATGCCACCCATGCCTTCGGCTATGGTCTGGCGGTCACCCCTTTGCAATTGGCTCAGGCCTATTTGGTCCTGGCTGCCGATGGGGTCAAACGTCCAGTGACCCTGCTTAAACGCGACCCACTGGTTAAGACCACCCCTGAAATCCGTCTCCTGAGCCGCGAGACGGCCCAGCGGCTGCGCGCCATGATGGAGACCGTGGTCTCGGAACAAGGGACCGCCAAATTGGCCATGATTCAGGGTTATCGGGCGGCAGGTAAGACAGGCACTGCCAAAAAATCCGCCGGCCGCGCTGGTTATGCCAGCAACCGCTATCAATCGGTCTTTGCTGGGTTCGTCCCGGCCCGCCACCCCCGTTTCGTCATGGTCGTGATGATCGATGAGCCGAGCGGAGGCAGTTATTACGGTGGGGTTGTGGCTGCACCCATCTTCCAACGGGTCATGGAGGGGGCATTGCGTTTGTTCAATGTGACGCCGGATGACCCGCCCCCCTCCATGCTGCTCGCCCAGGGTCATCAGGGTAATGCGCCGTGATCCAAGGCGATGCTCGTATGTGGCTTGGGCCAGTGGGCCGCATGCCGGAGGCAGAGGGGTGCTGTTGGATATCCACTGATCCTGGGGTGAGGGGTGGGGGATTGCGAGACCAGTTTAAACTGGAATCTAAAGCAGGAGTGCCAGCGATGTGGACCCTAGACGCAGCCATCGCCCAGGCGGGCGGCAGACTCAGGGGTCAGGACGTGGCCTTTCAGGGGGTCGTGACGGATTCGCGCGCCGATTGCACCGGTCAGCTCTTCGTCGCCTTGCGCGGCCCAAGGTTTGATGGGCATGACTATGTTGCGCAAGCAGCGCAGGCAGGCGCAGTAGCGGCGATGGTTGACCATTCGCTCCCGCTCGATCTGCCGCAATGGCTCGTGGATGACACCCGCTTAGGGTTAGGGCACCTGAGCGCGGCCTGGCGCAGGCGTTTTCCAGGCCGGGTCATTGCCATCACCGGCAGCAATGGCAAGACCACGGTCAAGGAGATGCTCGCCGCAATCCTGGCGGAGGCAGGGCGCGTGCGCGCGACCGCCGGCAATCTCAACAACCATATCGGCATGCCCTTGACCCTGTTGGCAGCGCGCGACGAGGATTTTTTGGTGCTTGAGATGGGCGCCAATCATCCCGGTGAGATCGCTTATATGACCGAGATCGCCCGCCCTGAAATAGGGATTATCACGAGCATTGGCCGGGCGCATCTGGAGGGATTCGGAAGCCTTGAGGGGGTGGCGCGCGCCAAGGGCGAGATCGCCCGCGGTCTGCCAAGGGATGGCGCCCTGGTGGTTCCTGCCGACTCACCCTATGTGGAGCTCTGGCGCAACCTCGCCCAAGGCCGGCGGCTCATCACCTTTGGCCTGGACGGGGTAGGCGAGCTGACTGCTGTCCGGGATTCAATCCAGGTTGGCTGGGGGGAGGCGGATGGCTTTCGTACCCGTTTCGTCGCACGGATCGAGGGTCAGGAGCTGCCCTTGGTGCTGGATCTGGCAGGCAGACACAATGTCCATAATGCCCTGGCTGCAGCCGCGGCTGCCCTGGCGCTGGGGATCGAAGAGACCGCGATCCAAAACGGGCTGGCCAAGCTCAAACCGGTCAAAGGCCGGCTCAAGCCGCTGCGCTGCGGAAACCTCACCCCCGCGCAGGCCGGGATCGGACTCATCGACGATACCTATAACGCCAATCCAGATTCGCTCGCTGCTGCCATCGAGGTCTTGAGCGGGCTGAGCGGGCGGCGCTGGTTGATCCTGGGTGATCTCGGCGAGCTGGGTCCCACCGCAGGCGAGCTGCATGCCGAGGTCGGCGTTGCTGCGCGCCGGGCTGGTCTCGATCGTCTACTGACCGTTGGGAGCCTGAGCGCTGCGGCCAGCCAGGCCTTTGGGCCGGGCGCCGAACATTATGCCGAGCAGGAGGCGCTCATAGCACGTCTCCACGCTGAGCTTCGACCCGGCGATTGGGTACTCGTCAAGGGGTCGCGCGCAGCTCGGATGGAACAGATCGTCGAGGCGCTCTGCGGCAGTCGCCAGCTCGCCTAAGGGGGGCAGGGCGCTGGGGGGTCAGCCGGACCGGGTCAACACCTCAGCCAGGTAGATTCTTAAAGCCAACATGATGCTGTATCTCACCGACTGGCTCACCCTGTTTTATAAAGGGTTCTCGGTCTTTCATTACCTGACCCTCCGCGCCATCCTCAGCGTCCTGACAGCATTACTCATCGCCCTTTTGATCGGGCGGCCGCTGATCCGGCGCCTGCGCGCCTATAAGATCGGCCAGACGGTGCGCAATGACGGTCCTCAGAGCCATCTAGCCAAGTCGGGCACACCGACCATGGGCGGGGCCCTCATCCTGGTCGCGGTGACCTTAGCCACCTTGCTCTGGTCAGAGCTCACCAATCGCTATGTCTGGATCGCCTTGCTGACCACCCTAGCATTTGGCCTGATTGGCCTGGTCGATGATTACAAAAAACTCATCAAGCGCGATCCGCGGGGCTTGCCTGCGCGCTGGAAATATTTCTGGCAGACGGTCTGCGGCCTTTTGGCCGCCCTTGCCCTGTATCTCACTGCCGAATCGCCCGCCGAGACCGCCTTGTTGATCCCCTATACCAAGGATCTCGCCATCCAGCTCGGTCCCTGGTTCATCCTGCTGACCTATTTTGTCATCGTGGGAGCCAGCAATGCCGTCAATCTCACCGATGGTCTGGATGGCCTGGCGATCATGCCGACCGTGTTGGTCGCCGGCGCCCTGGGGGTCTTTGTCTATGCCGCTGGCCATTCCCAGATCGCCAATTATCTGTTGATCCCCCATCTGGCCGAGGTAGGGGAGCTGGTGATTTTTTGTGCCGCCTTGGTAGGCGCCGGTCTGGGTTTCCTTTGGTTCAACGCCTATCCGGCCTTGGTGTTCATGGGCGATGTCGGTGCCCTGGCACTGGGGGCAGCGCTCGGTGTCGTTGCAGTCGCCGCCCGTCAAGAATTGGTGCTCTTTGTCATGGGCGGGATCTTCGTCGCCGAGACCGTCTCGGTGATGCTCCAGGTCCTGTCTTTCAAGCTAACTGGCAAGCGCGTCTTTCGCATGGCGCCCTTGCATCATCATTTTGAGCTCGAGGGCTGGCCCGAGCCGCGGGTCATTGTGCGCTTTTGGATCCTGACGGTGGTCTTGGTCCTGATTGGGCTGGCAAGTCTTAAGATCCGGTGATGACTGTGTCGTTCATCCCGCCGCTTTCTCGCGAGAACTCTGGGGTTGAGTTAGAGACCCGGGCAAGCACATTGAACCTGATCGTCGGTCTCGGCAAGACCGGCCTGTCCTGTGCCCGCTATCTGCGCGCGCAGGGTGTGCCGATCGCAGTGACCGACAGCCGGCCCCAGCCCCCTGGCTTAGAGTCCCTGCGCGCCGAATGTTCCGAGGTCCCTTTGTTTCTCGGCGGTTTTGACCCTGAGGTCTTTCAAAAGGCGACCTGCTTGGTGGTCAGCCCAGGGGTACCACTCAGCGAGCCGCTTATCCAGCAGGCGCTCGCACGCGGCGTGCCGGCAATCGGCGACATTGAGCTATTTGCCCATGCCGCCACCGCCCCCATCTGCGCTATTACTGGCTCCAATGGCAAAAGCACGGTCACGACCCTTCTCGGCGAGATGGCCCAGCGCGCCCTCGGTCAGGTGGCGGTCGGCGGCAATCTGGGGACACCCGCCCTCGATCTCCTGGCCCCCGGGGTTGAGCTCTATGTCCTGGAGCTGTCCAGTTTTCAGCTCGAGACCACTGCAAGCCTTGCCGCCCAGGCAGCAGCAGTGCTCAATCTCTCGCCCGATCATCTCGATCGGTATGCCAGTCTAGATGACTATGCGCAGGCCAAGGCGCGGATCTACCGAGAGGCCAGGGTGGCGGTCATCAACCGCGATGATCCAGCGGTTGCTGCTATGCCAAGGGCGCCCGAGCGCGAGATCGGCTTTACCCTTGGTGAACCGCGGGGGGAAGACCTGGGTTTGCGCAGGATCCAGGGTCAGATCTGGCTCTGTCAAGGTGAGCACCTGCTTCTGCCTGCCGACCAGCTGCGGCTTGCCGGCCGGCATAACCTCGCCAATGCGCTTGCCGCCCTGGCGCTCGCCGATGCCTGTGGAATCCCCCAGGCCATCGCCTGCGCGGTGCTGAGAACCTTCCGCGGTCTTCCCCACCGCTGCACCCTGGTTGGCGAGCGCCAGGGGATACGCTGGTACGATGACTCTAAAGGAACCAATCCAGGTGCGACCATCGCGGCGCTCGAGGGTTTGCTGCCTGAGGATCCAGCAGGCCGAGTCGTTTTGATCGCGGGCGGACAGTCCAAGGGCGCCGATTTTACCCCTCTGCGGGCGCCGGTAGCGCGCGCCGCACGCGCCGTGGTCTTGATCGGTCAGGATGCATCCCTGATCGCAGCGGCCCTGGATGGCGCCGCCCCCCTGGTATATGCCGCCGATATGGAGGAGGCCGTGGCGCTTGCTGCGACCTGGGCGCAACCTGGGGATTGCGTCTTACTCTCACCGGCCTGCGCGAGCTTTGATATGTTCGACAATTATGAGCACCGCGGGCAGATCTTTGCCGAGGCGGTGCGGAGGTTGCCGGCATGAGCCCTGCCCGCAAAGGTGCAGATATTAGCACGCGCAACCCGGTCCGCCGCATCCGCCAGCCGGCCCCGGTCGATTATCCCTTGCTCCTCTGCGCCCTGGCTCTCCTCGCCTTTGGGTGGGTGATGGTGACCTCTGCCTCGCTGTCGATCGCCGAATCCTGTTGTCACAACCCCTTTTATTATTCGCTTCGCCATGCCTTGGCCCTAGGGTTGGCCTTGGGTCTGGGGGCGTTGGCCTATGGTGTACCCCTGGGTTGGTGGGAGCGGCATGGCACCTGGTTATTCCTCATCAGCACCCTGGTTCTGATCCTGGTGTTGATCCCAGGGCTCGGGCGCACTGTCAATGGTGCCACCCGCTGGATCCCTTTAGGCCCCCTGAATCTCCAGCCGTCTGAATTCGTTAAACTCTTTGCGATCATCTATGTCGCCGGCTATCTCGTCCGGCATGCCGACAAGGTCGTCAATCGGCTCTCGGGTTTCATTCGCCCGCTGATCCTGGTCGGGATTGCCGCCGCCTTGATCCTCATGCAGCCCGATTTCGGTACCACCGCGGTTATGCTCGCCACCGTGATGGGGATGCTGTTTCTCGGTGGGGCGAGCCTGTTACCCTTTGTCGTCCTGTTGGGGATCGTCGCCCTGGGTTTCGTCCTATTGGTGATCTTTTCGCCCTATCGGTTGGAACGGGTGAGCTCATTCCTGAACCCCTGGGATGATCCGTTCAATTCTGGCTATCAGCTCAGTCAGGCCTTGATTGCCTTTGGGCGCGGCGAATGGTTTGGGGTAGGTCTCGGCAATGGGATCCAAAAGCAATACTTTTTGCCTGAGGCCCATACCGATTTTCTGGCCTCGGTGATCGGCGAGGAGCTGGGGCTGGTCGGGATAATGGTCCTGATCGCCGCCTTTGTCTTTATCACCTGGCGCGCCCTAGGGATCGGTGCCCGCGCCGAATCCATGCAACGCCCCTTTGATTCCTATCTGGCCCAGGGGATCGGGCTATGGATCGGTCTGCAATCCTTCGTCAATATCGGGGTCAATATCGGCATCCTGCCGACCAAGGGTCTGACCCTGCCGTTCATGAGCTATGGGAGCAACAGCCTGATGGTCAGTTGCCTGGCGATTGGGCTCCTGCTGCGTATCGATGCCAACCTACGTCGTTTCGAGCTCGACGGGTATCGGAAGGCGGAAACACCATGGGCCACCGGATAGCGATCATGGCCGGCGGGACCGGCGGACATGTCTTTCCTGCCCTGGCGGTCGCCGAGGTCCTACGCCAGTCAGGGGCAGAGGTCTTTTGGCTGGGGACCCGCGCTGGCCTGGAGTCGCGCCTGGTCCCTGAACAGGGTTTTGCGCTCGAATGGCTCGAGATCGAAGGCGTGCGCGGCAAGGGTCCAGGCGCCTGGCTGAAGGCCCCTTTCCGCTTGACCCAGGCCGTTATCCAGGCGCGCACCATCCTGAAGCGGCGTCGGCCAGCCGTGATTCTGGGGATGGGCGGATTTGTCTCGGCCCCCGGGGGGGTAGCCGCCCGTCTGCTCGGGATTCCACTCATTATCCATGAACAAAACAGCATCCCGGGTCTGGCTAATCGCCTGCTCGCCCGGATTGCTGGTCGGGTGTTCGAGTCCTTCCCGGGCAGCTTCCCGCCCCAGCGCCGCACCATCCTCAGCGGCAATCCGGTGCGCCGGGCGATCATCGATCTGCCGCCACCGGCTGAGCGCATGCAGGGTCGCAGCGGTCCGGTGCGTCTCCTGGTCTTGGGCGGGTCTCTGGGTGCCCAGGCGCTGAATCGCACTGTCCCCCAGGCCCTCGCCCTACTTGCCCCTGCCGAGCGGCCCTGGGTGCGTCATCAGGCTGGCGAGCGTCTCTTGGAAGAGGCGCAGGCTGCCTATCAGTCGGTTGGGATTGCCGCCGAGGTTGTGCCCTTTATCCAGGATATGGCCAGCGCCTATGCCTGGGCCGATCTGGTGATCTGTCGCGCTGGGGCCCTGACCGTCTCTGAACTTGCCACCGCCGGCCTGGGTGCAATCCTGATACCCTATCCGCATGCCGTTGATAACCACCAATTGGCCAATGCCCGCTATCTCACCGAGGCAGGCGCTGGGCGTCTGATCATCCAAAACGAGCTGAGCCCGGGGTATCTGGCCGATATCCTCAGGCCGCTCTTGGCCGATCGGACGCTCTTATTGGCAATGGCTCAGGCAGCGCGTCGACTGGCCCGTCCCCAGGCAGCTGAGCAGATTGGAGCGGCCTGTCTGGAATTGGCGGAGGTGCGGTCATGAGCATTCAGCGTCATTCCGCCGCCCGCATGGGCCGGGTGCGTCATGTCCATTTCGTCGGGATCGGCGGCGCGGGGATGAGCGGGATCGCCGAGCTTATGGCCAATCTCGGCTATGGGGTGAGCGGCTCGGATCTGCGCGACACCGAGGTCACCCAGCGTCTGCGCGCCCTGGGTATCCAGGTCTGGATCGGGCATCGCCCCGAGCAGGTTCAGGGTGCGGATGCCGTGGTAATCTCAAGCGCCATCGATGAGTCCAATCCCGAGATCAGCGCAGCCCGGACCTGGCGGATACCCATAGTGCGGCGCGCTGAGATGCTGGCTGAGCTCATGCGTTTTTATTATGGCGTGGCGGTCGCCGGTACCCATGGCAAGACTACCACTACTAGCCTGATTGCCAGTCTCCTGGCCGAAGGTGGGCTGGATCCAACCTTTGTCATCGGCGGCAGGCTCAACAGCGCCGGCGCCAATGCCCGCTTGGGAACCAGCCAATATCTGGTTGCCGAGGCCGATGAAAGCGACGCCTCGTTTTTATATCTCCAACCGATGCTGGCGGTGGTCACCAATATCGACGCCGACCATCTGCGCACCTATGGCAATGACTTCGAGCGGCTGCGCCAGACCTTTATGGAGTTTCTCCATCATCTGCCTTTTTACGGCCTGGCGGTGCTTTGTCTCGACGACCCAGAGGTACGCAGCCTGATCCCGCGGGTCCCCCGGCCGGTGCGCACCTATGGCACCCTGCCCGAGGCCGATCTGCGCGCAACTGCCATCCAGCTCCAGGGGATGCACAGCCGTTTCTGGGTCGAGGGTCTGGGATTTGCTCAGCCCTTAGAGCTCATGCTTAATCTGCCGGGTCGCCACAATGTGCTCAATGCCCTGGCCGCAATCAGCGTGGCCTTGGAGCTTGGGGTTGGAGTCGAGGCGATTGCCCGCGGGCTTGCCCATTTCCAAGGGGTTGGGCGGCGCTTTGCTGCGCGTGAGGTGACCGACCCCAAAGGTCGGCAATTACTGGTGGTCGATGACTATGGCCATCATCCGCGTGAGCTTGCGGCCATCCTGGATGCAGCCCGCGCTGGCTGGCCCGGGCGGCGCCTGGTTCTGGTCTTTCAGCCGCATCGCTATACCCGCACCCAAGAGCAATTTGAGGACTTTGTCGCGGTCCTCTCGACCGCTGATGCCCTGATCCTTAGTGAGATCTATCCCGCTGGCGAGCAACCCATCCCAGGCGCCGATGGGCGGGCCTTAAGCCGCGCCATTCGGATGCGCGGCACCATCGATCCGATTTTTGCCCAAGACCTGGATGAGATCCCTGGGCTATTGGCCAATCTGCTGCGCGACGGTGACATCCTCATGGTCGCCGGCGCTGGCGATATCGGACGTCTGGCGGCTCGTCTCCCTGAGCTGATCGAACGAGGTTTATAACAGATGAAGACTGGAGGGATCTCCACCGGGCGCTTGGTCATGGGATGCGGGGAACCCCTGTGTTCGCCGCTGATCCTCTCTCTGCTCGATCCTCACCGCGCAAGGGGTAGGGATGATGCAGGGTTGATCCCATCGCGGTCTGATCAGCTGTCATCGACCCTTGGGGAGCAGGTAAAATGACGGTGATGCGCGGTCTTTGGCGCTATGATGAGCCCCTGGCCCACTATACCAGCTGGCGGGTTGGCGGGCCGGCGCGCCGGCTCTATCGTCCAGCAGATCTCGCTGATCTGATTGCCTGTATCCGCACTCTCCCGCCGGATGAGCCAATCCTATGGCTGGGTCTGGGCAGCAATCTTCTGATCGATGACGCGGGTTTCCCCGGCACTGTGATCCTGACCGCCGGCGCATTGACTGGCTTGGAGCAGCGCGCTGAGGACCGGATCTACGCCGAGGTGGGTGTCACCAGCGCCAAGCTGGCCCGTTTTGCTGCGCGCTGCAATCTGCGCGGGATCGAGTTTTTGGCCGGGATCCCGGGGACCCTGGGCGGCGCCCTGGTCATGAACGCCGGCGCCTGGGGAGGGGAGACCTGGACCTTCGTGGAGCGGGTCTGGACGGTGGACCGTTGGGGACAGATCCGTGAACGTTCAGCTGCTGAATATCGCCCCGGCTATCGGCAGGTAGAGGGTCCAACCGATGAATGGTTTCTCGCCGCTGAGCTGAAACTCACCCCTGGGGATGGTGCGGCAGGACTTGAACAGATCCGGGATCTGTTGGCGCGCCGCGCCGCCGCCCAGCCGGTCGGCCAGCCGAGCTGCGGTTCGGTGTTTCGCAATCCGCCTGGCGATCATGCCGGGCGCCTGATCGAGGCGGCAGGGCTCAAGGGTCTGCGGCTTGGCGGCGCCGAGGTCTCGGAGAAGCATGCCAATTTCATCATCAACCGCGGCGGGGCAACGGCAAGCGATATCCGGCGTCTAATCGAACTCATCCAGGAACGGGTTGAGCGCTCCAGCGGGCTGCGTCTCATCCCCGAGGTCCGTCTGGTGTTTGGAGCATCCTCATGACCATCGATTCCCCCCAAGGTTTCGGCAAGGTAGCGCTGTTGCTGGGCGGCCAGGCCGCAGAGCGTGAGGTCTCGCTCAAGGGCGGGCAGGCTGTGCTTGCAGCGCTTGAACGGCGGGGCGTCGCGGTCGAGGCGATCGATCCAGACGAAACCCTTGGGGAGCGTTTGCGTGCCGGCGGATTTGACCGGGTCTTCATCATGCTGCATGGACGCGGCGGGGAGGACGGTCAGATTCAGGGCCTGCTCGAGACCCTGGGCCTGCCTTATACCGGCTCTGGGGTGTTGGGGTCGGCCTTAGGCATGGATAAATATCGCTGCAAGCTGGTCTGGGCCGGTTGCGGATTGCCGACCCCGGAGTTCGTATTGCTGCAGCATGAAGCAGACCTTGTGCAAGCCGAGAGCCTGGGATTTCCGCTCATGATCAAGCCGGTCCACGAGGGCTCCAGCATCGGTATGTCCAGGGTCGAGACCCCTGAGTCTCTTGCCCCAGCCTGGCGTTTGGCCAGGGCGTATGACAGCCTGGTCCTGGCCGAGCGCTGGATTCAAGGGATAGAGCTAACCTGTGCCATCCTGGGGCAGGAGACATTGCCCCTGATCCGGCTCGAGACACCCCATGCCTTTTATGATTATGAGGCCAAATATCATGCCACGACCACCCGTTATCATTGTCCGAGCGGCCTTCCTGAGGATCAGGAGGCCAGCCTCCGTGCCCTGGCCTGGCAGGCCTTTACGGCGATCGGGGCAAGCGGCTGGGGCCGGGTCGATCTGATACTCGATGGGTCGGATCAGCCCTATCTGCTCGAGGTCAATACGGTTCCAGGCATGACCGACCACAGCCTGGTGCCCATGGCCGCACGCGCAGCGGGAATCGACTTTGACGAGCTGGTCTGGCGTATCCTGGCTACGAGTCTGTCACCATGATCACTCAGCCCAATTTCTCAGCAAGACCCGCTGTTGCACCTGCAGGGCCAGGGCGGGAGCGCGTGCGCGCCCTGCTAGGGGTGTTGATTCTGGCCGCCCTAGGCGGTGCGGGCTGGTTGTTCATCCAGTGGGAGCCGCAGCTGTTGCCGATCCGGATCATCCAGGTCGAGGGCGAGATGCATCATTATTCATCCAGACAGCTTCAGGAGCGTCTGAGCGAAGGTTTGCGCGGCGGTATCCTGACCACCGACCTATATACCCTCAAACGCGCCGCTGAGGACCTGCCCTGGATTGCGCATGCCAGCCTGCGGCGGGTCTGGCCGGACAGATTGCGGGTCACCATCGAGGAATACCGGCCGATCGCCCGCTGGAACCGCGACGGTTTGGTCACCGCTGAGGGGGTGGTCTTTCGTCCCAAGGAGGCCAGCGCCCAGCTCAATCTACCCCTGCTGGAGGGTGATGACCAGCGCGCCCCCGAGGTGGTGGCGCGCTATCGGCAATGGCAAGCGGCCCTGGCAGGTATCGGTCAGGGGATTCAGCGCCTGGGTGTCGATGCGCGCGGTGACTGGCGTTTGACCCTGGTCTCGGGGGTTGAGCTGCGTCTGGGTACTGCCCAGGTCGAGGAACGCCTGGCGCGTTATCTGATCAGCGCCCGCCGGCTTGAATCCTTGGGGCATCCAGCGACGATCGATCTGCGTTATAGCAATGGCTTTTCGGTGAAATGGGCGCCCCAGGCCGATCTCGGGATTCGCGTGGATCCTCAACGGCTGGCGCGCATGGGCCAGTGAGAATCAATCTGCATGTCGCGACGCAACGATAAGAATCTGCTGGTGGGTCTGGATATCGGGACCTCAAAGGTCGCTTGTCTGGTCGGCGAGCTCAAGGACGACGATCAGATCGAGCTCCTTGGGATCGGGACCCACCCGTCGCGGGGTATGAGGCGGGGCGTGGTCGTGGATATCGAGTCAACCGTCCAATCGATCCAGCGCGCAGTCGAGGCCGCTGAACTGATGGCCGATTGTCAGATCCATTCGGTCCATGCCGGCATCGCCGGTAGCCATATCCGTAGCCTGAATTCCCATGGCATCACCGCCATCAAGGAACATGAGGTCAATCAGGTTGATGTCGATCGGGTGATCGAGGCAGCGCGCGCGGTGGCCATCCCGACCGACCAAAAGATCCTGCATATTCTGCCCCAGGAGTTCATCATCGATGATCAGGAGGGGATCCGCGAGCCGATCGGGATGTGCGGGGTGCGCCTAGAGGCGCGGGTCCATATGGTCACCTGCGCCGCCAGCGCTGCGCAAAATATCGTCAAATGTATCCGGCGTTGCGGACTCGAGGTCGATGACCTGGTCCTGGCCCAACTGAGCTCGAGCTATGCCGTGCTCACCGAGGATGAAAAGGAGCTCGGCGTCTGCATGGTCGATATCGGCGGGGGGACTACAGATCTTGCGGTCTTTACCGATGGCGCCATCCGCCATACTGCAGTGATTCCGATCGCTGGCGACCAGGTGACCAATGACATCGCCGTGGCCTTGCGCACCCCCATCCAGCATGCCGAGCAGATCAAGATCCACCATGCCTGTGCCCTAACCCAGCTTGCCGCCAATGGGGACAGCATCGAGATCCCCAGCATCGGCGATCGCCCGCCGCGCCGTCTATCGCGCCAGATCCTGGCCGAGGTCGTCGAGCCTCGCTATGAAGAGCTTCTGACCCTTTTGCACAACGAGCTCAGACGCAGCGGCTTTGAGGACTTCATCGCTGGAGGGGTGGTTTTGACCGGCGGCAGTGCCAAGATGGAGGGGCTCGTCGATCTGGCCGAACGGGTCTTTCAGATGCCGGTGCGTCTGGGCGCGCCGGCGCGGGTTTTGGGGCCGTCGGATGTGGTCGGCAACCCCATCTATTCCACAGGGGTCGGGCTTTTGATGTATGCCCGCCAGCATCGTTTCTCGCGGCGCGCTGAGTCTGAGGATCAGCAGGGTTGGGCGGGCTTGTGGTCGCGGTTACGTCAATGGTTTCAAGGAAATTTTTGATCCCGTCGGTTGGAGGCACGAGGTGACCTATTCAGGCGGATCGCAGGGATTGAGAGCGAGTGGATGACCCATCGCCAGGGCCTCACACCATTCGCGTCGGGGGCGGTCCCGGGCATTCACTGCCTTGGATCGGATCAAGTTTGAAACGGCGTCCAGGTGGCGCCGAGGAGCGAAGCAATGTTTGAGTTGATGGATACCCATAACCAGAACGCAGTGATCAAGGTCATCGGGGTTGGCGGCGGCGGTAGCAATGCAGTCAACCATATGGTGGCATCGACCATCGAAGGCGTGGACTTTATCTGTGCCAATACCGATGCCCAGGCCCTGCGTCATTGCAATGCCAAGACCCTTTTACAGCTTGGGGCCAATATCACCAAGGGCCTTGGCGCCGGCGCTGATCCCAATGTCGGTCGGCATGCCGCACTTGAGGATCGCGACCGCATCCATGATGCCCTCATCGGTGCCGACATGGTCTTTATTACTGCCGGCATGGGCGGTGGCACAGGCACCGGGGCTGCACCCATCGTTGCTCAGGTCGCCAAAGAGCTGAATATCCTGACCGTGGCGGTGGTCACCAAGCCGTTCCCATTCGAGGGAACGCGTCGGCGGCGCATTGCCGAAGAGGGGATCGCCGAGCTTGCCCAATATGTCGATTCGCTCATCACCATCCCCAATGAAAAGCTGTTATCCGTCCTCGGCAAGGATGTGAGCCTGCTCGATGCCTTCAAGGCTGCCAATGATGTCCTGCTCAATGCCACCCAGGGTATCGCCGAGCTGATCACCTGCCGAGGCCTGATCAATGTTGACTTTGCCGATGTCAAGACGGTCATGTCCAATATGGGTGTCGCCATGATGGGGACAGGGTCTGCGCGCGGCGAAAATCGCGCCCGCGCCGCGGCCGAGGCGGCGATCAAGAGTCCGCTCCTTGAGGATATCGATCTTGCGGGCGCCAAGGGTATCCTGGTCAATATCACGGCTGGCTCGAGCCTGACCATCGGCGAGTTCAACGAGGTAGGGGAGACGGTGCGCGACTTCGCCGATGAGGATGCCACCGTGGTTGTTGGCACTGTGGTCGATCCAGAGCTCGAGGACGAGCTCAGGGTGACCGTGGTTGCGACTGGTCTAGGGGATCGACGGATCAAGATCAAGCGTCCGTCTGCCGAGACGCCAGTGCGCCTGGTCAGCGGCGACAGCAACGAGCCCGACTATCGCGAGCTCCAGCGTCGTCCGACCGTTCATCGCAAGACCGCCCCAGCGGTCCTGGCCGATAAAAACGACGAGGCCGAGCTGGATTATCTCGATATCCCAGCCTTCTTGCGCCGCCAGGCTGATTAATCGAGACATTAAATCCTTTAAAAACAATCTAATAGGGGGGGATTCTTTTTGATGACTTGAAAAAGATTCGGGAAAACCCTAATCTAGGAATCAAGCAGCGGCCCTCTATGCAGCGCGGTCGGGCAGGGAGGGGGGTGGTTTATACCCTTGGCCGTGATGTTTCACTGGGAGTCCCGAATCGATGCTCAAACAGCGCACCCTCAAACGTGTCATCCGGACGACAGGGATTGGTCTGCATACGGGTGAAAAGGTCGAGCTGACCCTGCGTCCGGCGGCCCCAGATACAGGTGTGGTCTTTCGGCGCATCGATCTGGACGAACCTATGGCCATCAAGGCCACCCCCTTCACTGTGAGGGATACCCGACTCTCGACCACCTTGGGGCAGGATGGGGTGCGGGTTGCGACCGTCGAGCACTTGCTGGCGGCCTTCGCGGGCTTGGGGATCGATAATGCCTATGTCGATCTGACTGGGTCTGAGGTGCCGATCATGGATGGCAGCGCAGCGCCCTTTGTTTTTCTGTTGCAATCAGCGGGTATAGAGGAACAGCCGCGGCTTAAGCGCTTTATCCGGATCAAGCGGCCGATCGAGGTACGTGACGGCGATCAAGGGTTTGCGCGTCTCACCCCCTCTGAAGGCTTTAGGCTAAGCCTTAAGATCGAGTTCGATCATCCAGTCTTTCATACCCGAGCCGACTGGGCCGAAATCGAGGTATCGCCCACCTCATTTGTGCGCGAGCTCAGCCGGGCGCGGACCTTCGGTTTTCTGCGCGATATCGAGACATTGCGGCGACAGGGTTTGGCATTGGGTGGAAGCCTGGATAATGCGGTGGTCCTAGACGAATACCGCGTCCTCAATGCGGAAGGACTGCGCTATGAGGACGAATTCGTGCGGCATAAGATGCTCGATGCCATTGGTGATCTCTATCTCCTCGGCCATACCCTAATCGGTGCATTTACCGGATATAAATCCGGTCATACCCTCAACAACCTCTTGCTACGCAAGCTGTTGGCCGAGGAATCCGCCTGGGAAACGGTGGTCTTCGATGATCCGAGCCGTGCACCCCTCGGTTATGCCCAGCCTGCGCCTGCCCTCTGATCATGTCTGCCGTTCCGCAATGACCCGCAGATCTAGCCATGACTCACCAACTCTGCCGCCTGCCTCCTGTCTCACCGAGGCCGGTTTCGCCTCGCCGCGCTTGTGCGGCTGCGACCTGCGACCAGCGCCTGGCTCTCCCCAGGCTTGACATCCGGCGGAGTTTGCCGCAGAGCCGTTTAGGACGGCTAGGCCATATCTCAATACATTCTTTGCCGCGTTGAGATCGCGGTCTTGGCCTGTGCTACAGGCTGGACAGGTCCAAGTGCGCACTGACAGCAGCAAGGTCTCCGGCTTGTGGCCACCGAGCAGGTCTTGCGGCTGGCAAAGAACCGCTCCACAACCACCACCTGCCCGCCGCGCCGCTTTGTACTGCTCTCGAGAACCTGCGCTCTTGGGCGCAGGGTTTTCTTCCTGCCCCGACGGGTTTGGCTTCCCGCATGCGTCTCTGCCAGGCCTGAGTTTTTCAACTCTCGCAGAGACCCTCTCTGCCAAAGCGCCGCCGTTGCCGGA
>CALALB010000058.1 GCA_937923175.1 uncultured Chromatiaceae bacterium
CAATACCTACGCAGACCTCACCATCAACGGCCGCCGCAGAACGGCCTCGGAGGGCTTGGGCAGGCGGTTGTCGCGCTTCCATGCCTCATACTGCTCGTTCCACTCAGTCAACGCCCAGTTTAGGCAAAGCGGGCCGTGCCCGCTGCGCGGGCGAAATTGGGATCGAGCGCAATCCTTGGGCGAGGATCATGCCTGCCCCTTCTCGACGGCACGCCTTAGGCCCTGGTCGTGACCGGAGACATCGACCTGAATGGGGAGGTTTCCAACTAGAGTCGGTTGGGGATGAACGCGCGCCCCTGTTGTTTTTGGCCTTCTCGGATGACTGGATCCCGATACCGAGCGGCGTGCAATCCTCGCGAACAGGGCCTCGACCATGTTGGCGATGGACCCAGGTTCCCGGGGTGCTGGGGGGTAGCGCCTAGCTGGAGACAGGATCGATCCGAGGTCGCTTGTCCTTGCGGCCCTGAAGGGCAGGCGCAATAGGGGCAGCCACTGGTTGGTGTTTTCCGGATTTCTAATCCAGCGCTCACTGCGCCTCGGGTATACCCTAGAAATCGCACCCCTCGACCACAACTTGCAGGGACCAGATTATGATCGAGGACCTCCTGATGTCGGATCGAGCCTTCAGCCAGGAACGCGCAGCGCTCATGGAGCGCTATCTTGGGGTGCGCCGCTTCTCAGAGGCACTCTGTGCGCCTCTGGCAATCGAGGACTATGGGCTACAGGTTTCGGTCGAGGCCAGCCCCCCGAAATGGCATCTCGCCCATGTCTCCTGGTTCTTTGAGACCTTTTTGCTGCGCCACTTTGTGCCGGGCTATCAGGTCTTTCACCCGCAGTTCGCCTATCTGTTCAACAGCTATTACGAGCAGACCGGAACTGGATTCTGGCCGCGCCCCGAGCGCGGTCTTTTATCTCGCCCTCTGGTGGCTGAGATCTATGACTATCGACGGCATGTAGATCGAGCGATAGAGCACCTGATCGATCGATGCCCTGAGGCGGATTGGCCCGAAGTCGAACGGCGCTTATCGATCGGGCTCAATCACGAACAGCAACATCAGGAGCTGTTGCTGACCGATATCAAACGTCACTTCGCCCACAATCCCCTCCGCCCGGCCTATCGTTTGGATCTTCCGGTCGCCGAGCCGGCAGGCCCGGTCCCAGTGCATTGGCTTGAGTATGCAGGTGGGCTGATCGAGATCGGCGCCCAAGGGCCAGGGTTTTATTACGACAACGAGGGTCCCAGGCATCGGGTCTTTCTCGAACCCTTTAGGATCGCTGATCGGCTGGTGACCAATGGTGAATATCTCGAGTTTATCCAGGACGGCGGCTATCAGCAGGTTGCCCTGTGGCTGTCCGACGGCTGGGCCCAGGTCAGGCGCGAGGGTTGGCGCGCGCCCTTGTATTGGGAGGAGCGCGATGGGGAGTGGTGGGTGATGACCTTAGGCGGCATGCGGCCGCTGAACCCCGCTGAGCCTGTTTGCCATATCAGCTTCTACGAGGCCGAGGCCTATGCGACCTGGGCCGGCAAACGCCTGCCGACCGAGTTCGAATGGGAGCATGTTGCAGCCAGCCAGCCGGTCGCCGGTCATTTTGTGGAAGACGGCTGGTTACATCCGCGCCCGGCACCTCCAGGGAAGGGGATCAGGCAGCTTTTCGGCGATGTCTGGGAATGGACGGGTTCGGCCTACCGGCCCTATCCGGGCTATCGCGCTGCCCCAGGGGCCTTGGGTGAATACAACGGTAAGTTTATGTGCAACCAGATGGTCTTAAGGGGCGGCTCCTGTGCCACTGCGCGCGATCATATCCGTCCGACCTATCGCAATTTCTTTTATCCCCATGAGCGCTGGCAGTTTATGGGGCTTCGGCTGGTGGAGGACTGCACATGAGACTCGAGTCATTTATTTCTGCCCCTGTCAATCCGGGGGAGGAGGGAGGTGGAACCCACGTCTCTCCTAAGCATCAGGAGGCGCGGGTCCATTTTATCGACCTGCATCCCCGCTCAGATGATCTCTGCGCCGAGGTGTTGAAGGGCCTTGGCCAGACACCCAAGCGTCTGCCGCCTAAACTGTTCTATGACCGCACCGGCTCGCGCCTGTTCGATGCCATCACCCGATTGCCCGAGTATTATCCGACCCGGACTGAGATCGGGATCCTCAAGCGCCATGGCGAGGCGATCGCTGCGCACCTGGGTCGCGGCAAGGTGTTGATCGAGCTCGGCAGCGGCAGCAGCCTCAAGATCCAGATCCTGCTTGCGGCCCTGCGTCCGCGTCTCTATGTCCCAATCGATATCTCTAAGGCCCATCTCATCGAGTCGGCCAAGGTGCTGGCACGGCGTTTTCCTGAGCTTGCGATCCAGGCGGTCTGCGCCGATTACTCGGCGCCCCTGAATCTCCCCTTGGCGAGCGACTGGGGCGAGCGTGCAGCCTTTTTCCCTGGTTCAAGCATCGGCAACTTCAATCCCCCTGAGGCGCGTGCCTTTTTGCGGCAGATCGCAAAACTGCTCGGGCCCGGCGGGGCCCTGTTGATCGGGGTGGATCTCATCAAGGACCGCACGATCCTCGAGCCTGCATACGATGATGCTCAGGGCGTCACTGCGGCCTTTAATCTCAACCTCCTGGCGCGGCTCAATCGCGAGCTGGGGGCGGATTTCGATCTCAAAGGTTTCCGGCATCATGCCTTTTTCAATGCCACAGCCAGTCGCATCGAGATGCATCTGCTCAGCACCTGCCCGCAACAGGTGCGGGTCGCCGGTCAGGTCTTTGTCTTTGCCGAAGGAGAGTGCATCCATACCGAAAATTCATATAAATATAGTCTCGAGGGCTTTCAGCGGCTTGCCCATGCTGCTGGATTTGTCTGCGAGCGGGTCTGGACGGATGAACGGGGCTGGTTTAGTGTCCATTGCCTGCGGGTGGAAGAGGCTTAGGCATCAGGGAAACCTGGGGCCAGGGAGGGGTAGGACCTCTTGTGCTACCATCGGCGGCATCTCGAAGCCTGGTTGAGGAGCCCAGCATGCCATTGATCCAACCCTTTGCCGGACTGCGGCCCACCCCTGGCTATGCCGCTGAGGTAGCCGCCCCCCCTTATGATGTGGTCAGCCTGGAAGAGGCGCGCCGTTTGGTCGAGGGTCGCCCCTGGAGCTTTTTGCATATCTCGCGCGCTGAGGTCGATCTTTCCCCTGAGATCGATCCCTATGACCCCTTGGTCTATCAACAGGCGCGGATCAATCTCGACCGGATGCGTGCTGCCGGTATCCTGATCCAGGACCCCGAGCCTCACTATTATGTCTATCGCCTAACCCTGGGGGATCATCGCCAAACCGGTCTGGTGGTTGCCGCCTCGGTTGCGGCCTATCGTGCCGGCAGGATCAAAAAACATGAGCTCACCCGCCCGGTCAAGGAGGACGACCGGGTGCGTCAGATCCAGGCGCTCGATGCCCAAACCGGCCCAGTATTTTTGTTTTATCGCGCAAGACCCGAGGTGGATCAGCGGATCGCCGCCTTGACCGCAGGCGACCCCGAGGTCGATTTCACCGCGCCCGATGGGGTGAGGCATCAGCTCTGGTCGGTCAGCGATCCTCAAACCCTTGCCGAACTTACGGAGGCATTCGAGGCGCTCGATAGCCTCTATATCGCGGATGGCCATCATCGCGCCGCCGCCGGGGCGCGGGTTGCTGAGCTGCGCGCAGCCTCAGGCGAGATCTCTGAGTCCGAGGCGGTTTTTCTGGCGGTGGTCTTTCCGCATGATCAATTGCGCATCCTGGACTACAATCGTCTAGTGCGCGATCTCAATGGACTGGATGCTGAGGATTTTATGGCTCGGGTCGGTGAGCGTTTTACGATCCAACCCAGCGCCCAGCCGGTTGTGCCCGAACAAGGCCGCGTCTTCGGCATGTATCTGCAGGGGCACTGGTATCGCCTGATCCTGAGTTCCTTACCACCTGCAGATGATCCGGTCGCTGCCCTAGATGTCAGCCTCTTGCAGGATCATCTTTTAGGGCCGATCCTGGGGGTTGCCGATCCGCGCCAAGACGAGCGGATCGAGTTTGTCGGTGGGGTGCGGGGGCTTGCGAGCCTGACTGCACCCGTTGACCGCGGCGAGATGGCCGTGGCCTTTGCCCTGTATCCGCCCGCGATGGAATCTCTGATGGCGATCGCCGACCGCGGTCAGATCATGCCGCCCAAATCCACCTGGTTTGAACCCAAGCTTGCCGACGGTCTTGTGAGCCTGGTTTTATCCCAGTAGGGCGTAAGGCGCTCCTGATCACCCGAACTCTGCCGATGGTTAAGCCTGTTTATAACCTCCCTGAGCGCGACGTCGCTGAAACTGAGGCAATCAGGCATTGGCTCGAAACGGTTGGGGTGCACTACCCTGAGACCGCATGCCGTCTCCTTAAACGCGCTTGCGATTGGCTGGCGCGCTGCCAAGGCGGACAGATGCTGGAGACCGGCGAGTCCGCGGTGCGCCATCGGCTTTCGACCACTGATATCCTGGTACGCCTCAATATGGATACCGAGACCCTAAGCACTGCCTTGCTCAAGGGCTGCCTGGGGCAGGGTGCATTGGATGGTGATCGGTTGGGGTCCGAGTTCGGTTCAACGGTGGCGCGGATGGTCGAGGACCTGGCGCGGATCGAGCAGCTGACCAACCCGCGCTCGACCGCAGGGGACGAGGTGCAGACCCCCATGTCCACCAAGGATCGCATCCAGCACGAAGAGAACCTGCGCCGCCTGCTGTTGGGTCTCTCTGAGGATGTGCGGGTGATCCTGGTCGTGCTGGCTGAACGCCTGCATCTGATGCGGGCCATCAAGAACCTGCAACCAGAACGCCGCGCCCAGATCGCCCAAGAGACCCAGTGCCTCTATGCCCCCCTCGCCAATCGGCTGGGGATCTGGCAGATCAAATGGGAGCTTGAGGATCTGGCGCTGCGTTATCTGGAGCCCGAGGCATATTGGCGAATCGCTGGGCTTCTAGCCGAGCGTCGCGAGGAACGCGAACGCTATATCCAAGGGGTCATCGCCGTTCTGGAGGCAAAGTTCGCCGAGATCGGCCTCCACGCCGAGATCACCGGCCGGCCCAAGCATATCTATAGCATCTGGAAAAAGATGCAGCGCAAGGGGGTCGATATCGATCGGATTTTTGATCTGCGGGCGGTACGCGTCCTCGTGGAGACCATCGCCGATTGCTATGCGGCGCTTGGGGTCGTTCATGGGCTCTGGCCCCATATTCCAGAGGAGTTCGACGATTACATCATGACCCCCAAGGGCAATCTCTATCAGTCGCTGCATACAGCGGTCATAGGTCCCGAGGGCAAGGCGCTCGAGGTCCAGATCCGCACCCATGAGATGCACTGCCATGCCGAATACGGGGTCGCAGCCCATTGGGCCTATAAGGAGGCGCGCGGAACCGATGCCGGGTTTCAGCAGCGGCTCCTGGGGATGCGGCGCTGGCTCGAAGGCCGGGAAGAGGATGCGCTTGGCGAGGGCCAGGGGTCTGCCCGTTCGGGATTTGAGCCTACCCATATCTATGTGCTGACCCCTCAATACAGGGTCGTCGAACTGCCGCGGGGTGCGACCCCCCTGGATTTTGCCTATGCAATCCACTCCGAGATCGGGCACCGCTGCCGCGGGGCCAAGGTCAACGACCGGCTGGTGCCACTCAATCAGCCGCTCAAAAGCGGTGACCGGGTCGAGATCCTCACCCACAAGAATGCCGCGCCCAGCCGCGATTGGCTCAATCCCCAGCTCGGTTATCTCACCACCGCCCGAGCGCGCAATCGCGTGCGCCAATGGTTTAGGCAACAGGATTTTGAGCAGCATCTGCATACAGGGCGCGAGCTGTTAGAGCGCGAGCTCGCCCGTCTGCATCTGGTCGAAAAACCCAGGCTCGATGAGCTGGCGGTGCGATTGAACCTCAAACGCAGTGAGGATCTATTGGCTGCGCTCGGGCGCGGCGATCTCCAGCTCGGTCAGGTGGTGCGTCAACTCCAGGCGGATAGTCAGCCGCCTAAGACCGAGCCGGATATCTCGCCCGCCGAGACGCGCCGTCTATCTGCTGCTCCCCCCAGCCGCAGCGCAGTGGTGATCGAGGGGGTCGGGGATCTCATGACCCATCTCGCCCACTGCTGTAAACCGGTACCGCCTGAGCCGATCATCGGCTTTGTCACCCGCGGGCGGGGGGTTAGCATCCATCGGCGCGATTGTCACAATATCTGTCACCTGGAGGGCGCGGAGCGGGCGCGTTTGCTTGAGGCGCGCTGGGCCGAATCCAGCCCAGGGGCCAGCTATCCGGTCGATCTCCTGATCCTGGCTGCTGACCGCAAGGGACTCTTGCGCGATCTGACTGCCGTCCTGGCCGATGCCGATGTGCCCTTGCGTGGGATTGAGTCGCAGCCTGAGCGCAGCACAGAGACCGTTTCGGTACGCCTGACCCTCGAGGTCCATGACCGCGCCCATCTCGATCAGCTCATGACCAAGCTTGGGCAGGTGCCGGGGGTCAGCCTGGTGCGGCGCTTTTAGAGAGGGGTTGCCCAGAGGTATTCCCGGCCTTTGCCGGAATGGCAACGCCGGGATGATTTCCGCAATGAATCCATGCATGTCATCCGACCCCTGTCATTGCGCGATCCCGAGGGGCAAGGCAATCCGGGGCAAGACCTCCGGAGAAGGCCAGGGATTGCTTCGGGCCTGCGGCCCTCGCGATGACGAGGAGTCAGCCAATGCAGGACCGGCTTGAAACCCTGATCGCCCGTTTTGCCATCCTCCCCCCGACCGGTCCGATCATCCCCTGGGGTCAGGGACTGATCAATGACACCTATGTCTTTGTCTCAGGCGACCGGCGCTATGTCCTGCAGAGGCTCAACGATCGGGTTTTTCCGGATCCGACCCGGATCATGGCCAATCTCGTCCGCCTGTCTCGCCATGTCATCCCGCCTGAGTCGGCAGGGCTGCGCCTGCCGGAGGTGATCGAGGCGCGCGATGGCCTGCCCTATGTGCTCGATGATAGCGGGGCCATCTGGCGGCTCACCGGCTTTATCCCGCAGACCCAAACCCTCGCGAATCTGAACTCGGCTAGACAGGGTCATTCAATCGGACGGCTGCTTGGGCGCTTCCATCGCTGGGTCTCTGATCTGCCACTGGAGGATTTTGAGCTGGTGCTCCCTGGATTCCATGACACCCTGGGATATCTCACCCGCCTGCAGGCGGCAGCCGATGGACTTGGCGAGCCGCGCCCTACCGCCATTGCCCGGCTGCTCGATGACGTTGCTGCCCGCAGCCGGCGCGCCGCCCTGCTCGCTGAGTCCCAGCGGGCAGGACGCCTCAGACCGCGCCTGACCCACGGCGATCCCAAGCTTGACAATATCCTGTTCGATGCCCAGGGCGAGGAGGCCGTCGCCCTGATCGATCTCGATACCCTGCAACCTGGGCTGATCCAGCATGACCTTGGCGACTGCCTGCGCTCCTGTTGCAGCCGCAGCGGTGAGATGACTGCCAGGATCCATGAATTGCGCTTCGACCTCCGGCTGGCCGAGGCGATTTTACAGGGCTATGCGGAAGAGATGCGGGGGCTATTGTCCGCTGAGGAGATCGGCCTGCTCGGGGAGGGGATCTGGGCCCTGCCATTCGAGCTTGGGGTGCGTTTTCTGGCCGATCATCTCGCGGGCGATCGGTATTTCAAGGTCGCATACCGTGGCCAGAATCTCGACCGTGCCCGCAGCCAGTTTGCCTTGGTTGCGGATATCGAACGCCAGGAGGATGCGATCCGCAGCGCAATCGCGCGGGCATTTGGATGACCCCCCCCACCGGCTGCCGGGTCAGAGTCCTGACTAGTCTATTTCGGCCTTGTATAGTTCACCCATGAATAATCAAAGGGCCGTTTTGCAACCCCGCCGTTTGGTGCTGACTGGTCCAGAATCCACCGGTAAAAGCACCCTGGCTGCCCAATTGGCAGGCCATTTTCAGGCGCCTTTGGTCCCTGAGTTTGCCCGGGCCTATCTCCAGGATAAGCTCTTGCGCTGTGGCCGACATTGCGCCCTCGAGGATGTGCCCCCAATCGCTTGGGGCCAACAGGCGGCCGAGGAAAAGGCGCTGGCTCAGGCGCACGGCGGTTTTATCATCTGCGATACCGATATCCTGACCATTTGCATCTGGTCCGAATGTTTTTTTGCGGCAGTGCCTCATGAGCTTGATCTGCTCTTGGGGGATCTTAGGCCGCGGCTTAGCCAAGACCTGTATCTGCTCACCGACATCGATGTGCCCTGGATTGCCGATGGGATCCGCGACCGGCCGGGGGATCGCGCAGGCCAGATGGCGCTATTTCAAAGGCGTCTTGCTGAGATGGGCTGCCGGGTCGCGCTGATCTCAGGCGGCTGGGGGGAGCGACTCAACCAGGCGATCGCGGTAGCTGAGCGCTGGCTCAGGGAGCCTGCCTGAGGCGTTTGCCGGTCAACCTTGCCTGGGATAGGGCGGGTTCTTCAGGGGTTCTTCGGGGTATCAGTTCGCCTGGGCGAGCTGGGGGATAGCGGGCTGGCGGACCTCGTTCGTTTTGCGAGACCCAAGCACACCAAGCCCGATCCGTTTTCAGGGAGATTTAAATGTGCAGCCCGTCCAGCGCATCGCCTGGTCTAATCCGCCCTAGCCCTCAGCAAACCTCTGGGCCTGCGCCTTGAGTTTATTGACGATGGCATAGACCCCGACATGTCGGCTGGGGCTTAGATGTTCCTCGAGTCTCAGACCCTGAAACAGCGCATCCACATCCAGGGCCTGGATCTCCTGAGGCGTCTTGTCCGAGAACAGATCGACCAACAGGGCCACTACACCCTTGATGATCGCCGTATCGCAATCGCCCCAGTAGACAAGGCGTCCCGGATGGTCTGGATGGGGGGCGGCGGCGACATAGAGCCGACTCATGCACTCGGTCACCCGGTTGGCCTCGGTCTTGAGCGCCTCCGGCATGGGAGGCAGCCGCTCGCCGAGCTCAACCAGATATTGATAGCGATCCTCCCAGCTCTCGAGTAAGGCAAAATCCTCGATGATTGCAGCGATCTGCTGATCCACGCTCTAGACCCGGAAGGATTCGCCGCAGCCGCACTGATCCTTGGCATTAGGGTTGCGGAACTCAAAGCCCCGATTGAGCAGGTTGCTGCGCACGAAATCGACCTCCAAGCCATTGAGATAGGCGAGCTGTTCGGCATCCACCACCACCTTGATCCCGCGGCTTTCAAAGACTCGGTCAGCAGGGCCGATGGTATCGGCATAATCCACGGTATAACTCAAACCGCTGCACCCGCTTTTTTGGGTTCCGATCCGCAGACCAAGCCCATAGCCGCGTTGTTTGAGCATGGCCGCGACATGGGAGGCCGCGGCCTCGGTCAATGTGATCGCCATCTTCATACTCCTTAGAGGGTTCAATAGACATCTATGGCCATAGAGATGGTCCCAGACGGCTCAGCCTTCAAGCGGGGATTGATTCTAGCCCGCCTCGATCCTCAGTGACGATGCTCGGCCACGCGCAGGTTGGATGCGGACTCCATCTCGAGCAAACCGCGCATGAGCTGGGCGCGCTCGGCGGTTTGCTGGGACTCGATCAGCGCCTGTTTATCCTCTGGGCTTAGGGGAAGATGGGCACACAGGAGATTGACCAGATCCTGATCGCTCAGGCGGTCGATGTCATCCCAGGGAACCTCGATCCCGTTGTGACTGCAATAGGTCCGCAGCGCCCGAAGAAAACCAGGGCGGTCGACGATCGGCCGGGGGTCGTCCTGATAATCGATGGCAAAGGGCGACCAATCAACCCGGGCGCGCCGATAGCCGTTGCGTTGCTCAAGTTCATGGAGGATAGCGAAACGGCAAACCCCGGTCAGGACCAGGATGATGCGTCCATCCGGGGTCTCGCTGTAAGAGGTGATCCGTCCCGCGCAGCCGATCCGATGGAGCTCCGGAGCCTCATCCAGCAATGTTTCGCTGGTCGGCTGAATCAGCCCGATGAGATGATTCGAGGCAAGGGCATCAGTCACCATCCGGAGATAACGCGGTTCGAAGATGTTCAACGGCAGCTGGACACCGGGCAGAACCACGGCACCGGCAAGCGGAAACAGGGGGATGGCTGCCGGTAGATCGGTAAAGGCTGGGAAAAAGGGGGTGCGACACATAGGCTTCAGGATGGCTCCATTCGAGAAAATGGGGTCCGCCAGGCAACCTGGGGTCTGAGAGCCCCGGGGCCGGTTTTTTACTTGAGTCCATCTTGAGGGCAGCTGAGCGATTTGCCAAGGCTGGGGATGGATGAACAAATGAAATGCGCAAGGTCCAGCGAGGCGCTATGGAACCCTGCCAGGGTGAAGGTCAGAGAGTCGCGGCACTGTTTGCCACCGAAGATTTGTAACCTGAAGACGCCATACTGACCCTGACTCGGAAACCACCCCTTCCTGCGCCTTTGTCGCCAGCCAATCGGAGGAATACCATCGTGATGCGTGCGCCTCATCCATCTCTGCTGTCGCTTGCGATCGCCTCTGTCCTGGGTCTTGCTGGTAGCGGTGTGCTGGCCGATAACCTGCCCACAAACCCAGGGTTGAGCAAACCCACGGTCGAATTCATCGGCATGCCGGCCCCCGCCACCCCCCAGGAGCGGGCCACACTGCTCACTCGCGCCCGCGTCAAGGTCACTTACCCGGATGGGCAGGTCATCGAGCAGCCGCTCGAATACGTGACCCTGTTCAAGAACACCGACCGCATCGGCGGCAATCCGTATCCGGCCGGCACGCTCTACGACGTCAACGGCCAGCCTATCCCGGATCCCACCGACCCGGACAAAGTCCTCGTCTCGGAGACGCCGGACGCCAACACCCTGATCGATCTCGGCGGTGAGCTTTATTTGATCACCCACTTCGAGTACGACTGGTTGCTCGCCAACGGCAGTGTGGCCGACAAGTCGCCAGATAGCATGTTCAAGCGTGCCGACGGCAAGGCGGCCAACTGGCGGCGCAACACGCCCACCAGCATGATCCTGACCCGCCTCGAGCAAGACCGGCAAACCGGCAAGCTCAACGCCGTCGAGCAGAGGCCGATCGACTTCTCCGCCTGGGAGGGGCTCGCGTGGGCGTGCAATGGCGCCCACACCCCCTGGAACACCCACCTGGGCTCCGAGGAGAACTACTCCATCGATGCTCGTGCCGTCGAGGCGAGCCGCGCCATCGACCCCTCTGGCATGCAGGACGACATGACCGGGTTTACCCGGCTCTATTTCAAGGGCCTGCGCCAGGCGAACCCCTACTACCGGGGTATCACGCCGGAAGTGAGGGTCGAGAAGGGCGGCAAGACCGAGGTGGTCAAGCACTTCGCCATGGGCCGTGGTACCTTCGAGATGGGCTATGTCTTCCCCGATCAGCGCACCGTCCTCTTCGGCCACGATGGCGACAACAAGCCGCTCACCCTGTTCGTCGCCGACAAGCCGCGCGACTTGTCCAAGGGCACGCTCTACGCGGCCAAATTGGTGCAGCTAAGCCCCGACAACGCCACCGACGGCGGCCGCTTCGAGGTGCAATGGGTCAAGCTCGGCCGCACCGACAATGACAGCATCAAGGCCCTGGTCGATGCCGGCATCCAGTTCAGCGACATCTTCGAGGTGAGCGATGCTGACCCCGGTGATCCGAGCTACATCGCGGTCGCCGTGGGTAAGACCACGCCCGAGTACCTGCGCCTGAAACGCAGCAGCCGTCATTTCAGCGCCGAGCAGATCGAACTGGCAGCCGCTGCCCTGGAAACCCTGCGCTACGCCGGCTACAAGGGCGCGACGACAGAGTTCAACAAGCTCGAGGGCCTCGCCTACAACGCGCGCGATAACATCGCCTATCTCGCCGTCACCGACATCGCCAACGGCATGGAGACCGGCCAGGGCTCAGGTGCTGCGGGCGATCACATCCGGCTAGGCAAGGTCCGCGCTGGCGCCACCTACGCCATGGCTATGGGCAGGCAACGCAAGGACACCGATGGCCAGCCGATCGCCAGCGATTACGTCGGCGTGAGCATGTGGGTCCCCGAAGGCCTGCTCGGTGAGGACATCCCCAAGGACGCGGCCGGTAACACCGCCAACGAGGACAAGATCGCCAACCCCGACAATCTCTACTTCGACGAGAAGATGCGCACGCTGTTCATCGGCGAGGACAGCGCCACCCTGCACATCAACAACTATGTGTGGGCGTACAACGTCGACACGAAGAAGCTATCGCGCATCCTGTCGCTGCCGGCCGGCGCCGAGTCCACGGGCCTCAAGGTCTATGAGCTCAACGGCCACACCTACATCCTGAGCAACGCGCAGCACATCGGTGACTTCAGCAAGAACATCGACCCCAAGCTGAAGAGCCAGATCGAGCCGCTGATCGACAAGTTCGAGGCACCGATCGGTTACCTCGAGGGCGTGCCGAAGCTCTAATCATCAGAGTTTGGTGTTGTAACGGCGGGGCCGCGCTGCGGCCCCGTTTTTTTCGTGCGTTTGGAGTAGGTCGGGTCAACGCAGCGTAACTCGACCTATACCCATTTGGTATGTGTCAGGTCCCGCCTGATTGTAAAGGAAACACTGATTTGATCCCTAGCCCCGCCCCTGCTGTCTGCGGTAGATTCCCCCCATCGTCATCCCGCTCAGTGTACGCCCCCATGCACCACCAGCTCAGCTTCTCGGAACTTGAGTATGCCGCCAAACGCAAACAGACCCGCCGCGACCGATTCCTGGCCGAGATCGAAGCGGTCACGCCCTGGGCTGAACGCATCGCGGTCATCGAGCCCCACGACCCCAAGGGCGGGCGGGGGCGTCCACCGATTGGTCTTGAGCGGATGCTGCGCATGTACATTGTGCAAAACTGCTTTGGTCTCAAGCGACGAAGCAACAGAGGAGGCGATCTACGACAGCCAGGCCATTCGGCGCTTCGTCGGCATCGACCTGACGCGAGAAGATGCGCCGGATTCAGCACCTTACTGAGCTTTCGGCATCTGCTTGAGCAGCACAAACTCACCGAGGCCATAACATCACCATCAAGGCCGCCGACTACGCCCAGGGCGAAGCCTATGCGCTCTACTGCAACGCGCGCCCTTCTTCGTCACCCACAACAACCGCGAGACCCGTTACTGGCGCACCCGCAAGGAACGGATGCCCGGCCACTGCGAGGAGATCGAGAACATCCCGCACGCCGATGCCAGCGACAAGGACATCAATGAACTGATCGAAAAGCTGCGCACCTTCAAGGAGGACGAATTCGCCGACCTCCTGCACCAGTGCCACAATGTCATCCGCAACCGCGAGCACCTGGACCCCGCCGCCGCCTTCGACGAGATCGCCAAGGTGCTCTTCGTCAAGGTGTGGGTGGAGCGGGAACTCAAGACCAAGCGGCGGCGCGTCAACCTCTTCACCGCCGACTTCCTGGACGAACAGTTGGGTGACAATCCCCTGAATGACCTGTTCAAGAAGACCAAGGAGGCCTACGCCGAAGACCGCATCTTCGTGGACGACGACCGCATCAACCTGAAGCCGGCCACGGGCCGCGAGATCGTCCGCCTCCTGGAGCGCTACAACCTCTCCGACACCAGCGAGGACGTGAAAGGCATCGCCTTCGAACGCTTCCTGGGGCGCACCTTCCGGGGCGAGATCGGCCAGTTTTTCACCCCGCGCACCATCGTCGAATTCATGGTGCGCATGCTCGACCCCAAGGAAGGCGAAGTCGTCTGCGATCCGGCCAGCGGCTCCGGCGGCTTCCTGATCCGCTTCTTTGAGATCGTCTGCGAACAAATCCTTGCGGACGTGGACCGCGAGTACCGGGCCTATGCCGCCGAACTGGAAAAGAAGAATCTCTCCGACGACAAGCGCGCCGAACTCCTGCGCGAGAAGTACGACGAGTTGCAGGCGACAATTGACCAGCGTAAGCCTGGTTCCCGCCTCTGGAAGCTGGCCAACCCCTGCATCTACGGCACCGACGCCAACGACTGCATGGCCCGCACCAGCAAGATGAACATGATCATGCACGGCGACGGCCACGGCGGCGTGCACCACCACAACGGCTTTATCAACGTCAACGGCATCTTTGAGGGCCGCTTCGACCTGATCCTGACCAATCCGCCATTCGGCGCGAACGTCGAGCCTACCGACCATATCACCGACGACGACGTGGCCACCACCGAAGAGGCCCGCCGCCGTTATGAAGCCGACTATGGCGACCTCTACAAGGACGCCCAGGCCCGCGTCCAGGCCGCCAAGGGCAAACCCATCGCCTCGCTCTTTGAACTGCCCGCCCGCAACGGCGGCAAGCTCGGCAAGGTCAAGACCGAAATCCTGTTCATCGAACGCTGCCTCGCCCTGCTCAAGCCCGGCGGCCGCATGGGCATCGTCCTGCCCGAGGGCATCTTCAACAATCCGTCCCTGGCCTACGTGCGCGAGTTCTGCGAGGACCGCGCCCGCATCCTCGCCGTGGTCAGCCTGCCCCAGGAAACCTTCTATTCCTCCGGCGCGTCGGTCAAGGCGTCGCTCCTCTTCCTGCAACGCTTCACGGAAGAAGAGGCCGCCGACTTCGCCGCCAAGCGCGAGCAGACCAAGGCTGAGATCGCAGCCAAATATGCCCAGGAGATCGCCGCCGAGACCCAGCGTCTGGAAGCCGAGATCGAGGCCGCCAAGGCGGCCAAGGACGCCGGAAAGCGCAAGGCCGCCCAACGGGAACTGGCCGACTACCTCAAGCGCATGGACGAGACCAAGGCCCGCGAGGCCCGCGCCCTGCTCAAGCAGCGCTTCGATTACCCGATTTTCATGTATGAAGCCGAAAAGGTTGGCATCACCGCAACGGGCGAGGCCGACGCCAACGAACTTTATCCCAACGCCAACCTGCCAGCCGGAATGAAGCCCGAGGAAACCTGCCTCGAACTCTACCGACGATTCCGCAAAGACCCCGAGGCGTTCGCCCTGGCGGGAGACAAGGCATGACGGCCGTTGCACAGATAGCGCCTCGTGCGTTCGTGGCCTGGTGGCACGAGTTGGATCGTTGGGTTGTGCCCAGCGCTGCGATCCTCTCGCGCCGACTGCCGACCGGATGGAAACTCTACCGTATCGGCGACGTGGTTTCTCAGGTCGCAAACACGGTGAAGGTCGAACCCACGACCGAATACAAGATGGCGGGTGTCAAGTGGTACGGCGAGGGGGTGTTTCATCGCGAGACCGTAAGAGGGGATGGGATCAGTGCGCGTTGGATATCGCCTCTTGTGCCCGGCGCGTTGATCTACAACCGCCTTTTTGCATGGAAGGCGTCGTTTGCTGTCGTGCCTGCCGAATTGGCCGACTGCCATGTCTCGAACGAGTTCCCCCAGTTCATCACCGATCCCGCCAAACTCCTTCCGGAATACCTCTACCTCTGGTACGTATCCGCGCAGACCACCAAAGCGGTGAACGCCGCATCGACCGGCTCGGCGGCCGTGAGCCGCAATCGGTTTCGCGAAGAGTTCTTCCTCGACTTCGAGATTCCCCTCCCTCCGCTTTCGGTTCAGCGGAAGATCGTGGCGGCGTGGGAGGCGGCGCGCAAGGACGCGGCGGCGACCGCCGAGAAGATCGCTCAACTCGAACGCGACATCGAGGCCCGCTTCCTGGCCGACCTGGGATTGAAGGCTCCCGTGCAGGCCACGCTGCCGAAGTGCTTCGCCGTGCGGTGGAAAGACCTGATGCGCTAGAGCGTGATCTACAACCAGTAGGCGCAGGCAGGAATGGACCTGTCGCGCAGCAGATATCCCTTGGCGTCGGTCGGGTCAGTCTCAGTGATGATCCAGTACGGCACGAGCGAGAAGGCAAACGCGACTGGTGACGGCACGCCGGTAATTCGGATGAACAACCTCGTGAACGGCGAACTCGACCTCCGCAACCTGAAGCACCTTCGCTTGAGCGCCGCAGACACGGCAAGACTGACACTCATGGACGGAGACATCCTTTCAATCGTACCAACAGCAAGGAACTCGTCGGCAAGTGCGCCGTCTTCCACGCGCAAGGCCAATACGTCTTCGCTTCCTACCTGATTCGGGTTAGGTGGCAGAAAGAAGGAGCTTCGGATAAATGCAAAGGAACGTAGTACTTATCGACTTCGAGAGCGTCCAGCCCGATTCGGTTGAAGCCCTAAACCATGAGCACTTCCGTGTGTTGCTATTCTGCGGGGCAAATCAAACGAAGATCCCATTCGAGGTTGCGGCTACCTTGCAAAGGTTAGGACCACGGGCGGATTACGTAAAGATCTCGGGAGTTGGCCCGAATGCGCTCGACTTCCATATTGCGTACTACATCGGGAGGCTGGTGGCTGAAGACCCTAGCGCGTTCTTTCATGTCGTGTCAAAAGACAAGGGCTTTGATCCGTTAATCGAGCACCTGAAGTCTAAAAAGATCCTGGTCGTCCGCTCTGAATCGATCGCACAAATTCCAGTAGTAAAAAATGGCACATTGAAGTCCAATGGCACATTGAAGTCCCCCACTGAAAGAGCGGAGGTTTTCATCGCAAAACTTAGGAAGACTAAGGCCGCAAAGCCCAGAACCGAAAAGACTATGGCTAGCGCGATCAAATCCCATTTCCAGCCGCACATCGACGAAGCGGAGGCAGCCTTAGTCCTAAAAGCCATGGTCGAAACCGGGTTTATCGCAATTGAGGCAGGCAAAATTGTCTACGCCCAATCTGCAACCTAACCCGCCGTTGGAGCCGACGCCTCCGCGCTGCGCGCTACGGCGCGGCTCAACGGCCCGTTACACCGATTGATAGTGGATGGTGTGACGATCCGGTACCGCGACGCCGAGGGCACGATCCGTGGGGCACAGGCGCGGGTGCTCGATTTCGACAACGTGTGCGCTAAGGACTGGCTAGCCGTTAAGGTGCTGGGTGACG
>CALALB010000059.1 GCA_937923175.1 uncultured Chromatiaceae bacterium
GTTCTTTTCCTGCCCAGACGGGTTTGGTTTCCCGCATGCGTCTCTGACAGGTATCACCTTCCCGACTGCGGCAGAGACCCTCCCTAGCGCCGCCTTGACAGGCGATTGCTGGCTTTTGGCTACCGAGAAACCGCCCTGCGCAATTTAAGCACGATTAAAGAGGCGCGCGATCGATTTGCCAAATCCGTTGAGCGAGCCGCCCCAGTTTGGCTGCACTGGACCCGTTGTGGGTTGGATTGTAACAAATCCCAACCCAGGGCAGCCGGAGACCTGGATCGACCGAGGCGGTACCCAGGATGGCTAGGGCAAGAGGGCGCCGAGATCTGGCAGAGCTGGCGGCGGACCTGCCAGGAGAGGAGAGCGTGGAGAGAAGCGAGGAGGGAGCCTCGCCCCGGAAGCCCTGGCCCGGGATGCGGCGCTGTACGACCCGGACAGGCTGCCTGCTTTCCATGACCCCTTTGCCGGTGGCGGCTCCCTGCCGCTCGAAGCGCAGCGGCTCGGGCTGGAAGCCTACGCCTCCGACCTCAACCCGGTGGCGGTGCTGATAAACTCATCTCCCCCGACCCCCCTACTAGGACAACATCGGCTACGCGGACCTCTCGGACTTCTTTTACGTCTGGCTGCGCCCGTCGCTGCGGCCCGTCTTTCCCGATCTCTTCGCCACGCTTGCCGTACCGAAGGCCGAGGAGCTGGTCGCCACCCCTCTACCGGCACGGCAGCAAGGACGCTGCAGAGAAATTCTTCCTCGCCGGCATGACGCAGGCGCTGCGCCGCCTGGCCTCCCAGGCGCACCCGGCCTTTCCGGTCACCATCTACTATGCCTTCAAGCAGTCGGAGGCGCTGGGTGCGCGGGCCTCCGGCCCGCACAATGCGGACGATCCATCCGTCCGTGCTCCCAGGCATCGCGCCGGTGGACCTCGCCCAGGCGGCCATCGGCCCGGGCATGGCGGTCTTCACCCGCTATGCCAAGGTGCTCGACGCCGAGGGCCGGCCGCTTGCCGTGCGCGAGGCGCTGGCGCTCATCAACCAGGTGCTGGACGAGACGCTGGCCGAACAGGAGGGCGACTTCGACGCCCATTCCCGCTGGGCGCTGGCCTGGTTCGAACAGCAGGGCTTCGAGCCGGGCGAGTCTGGCGTCGCCGAGACGCTGTCCAAGGCCAAGAACACCAGTGTGGCCGGCCTGGTCGAGGCCGGCATCGTCGAATCCAGGCGCGGCAAGGTGCGGCTGCTGAAACCCAAGGGACTGCCCGAGATCGAGGAGCGAGGGAAGAGGAGTGAGAAACGAGAGAGGGCGCCACTCACTCCTCTTCACTCACTTCTTCCGCCTGGTCCATGGTCCATCACCTGATCCGCGCCCCGGAGTCCGGCGGCGAGACAGCAGCGGCGGCGCTGGTGGCCAAGCTGGGTAGCCGCCAGGCCAAAACCGCCCGCGAGCTGGCCTACCGAGTCTATACGCTCTGCGAGCGCAAGAAGCGCGTCGCCGAGGCGTTCGCTTACAATGGCCTGGTGCAAACTGGCCCGAGGTCGCCCGGCTGGCGCGGGAGCGCCGGATGGCCGCGCCAGCCGGCAGTGTCGATCTGTTCCAACAGGGGTAGGGATCCATGGCCATCACTAACCTTGAGCGCGCTGGCAAGACCGCTTGGGGGCACGATCGGGTTGGAATTTGGATAAAGAAGGCCCGGCAGTCTGCTGCCGGGCCAAACGTCTCGAGATGAGTAGAGACGAAGGGGACTTCGATGGCAGGATGTCTGGCCCTCTCGTTCGGCCAAACATCCCTTTAGTGCATGAACAGACCACCATTGACCTGGATATTGGCGCCGGTGATATAGGCGCTCTCATCGCTTGCCAGGAAGGCGACAGCTGCGGCGACCTCTTCGGGTCGGCCCATGCGCCGCATGGGGATGCCGCTGATGATGCTGTTGCGGATCCCCTCGTCCATCGCTAGGGTCATGGCGGTCTCGATATAGCCTGGCGAAACCGTGTTCACCGTCACCCCTTTGGCCGCGCCCTCTTGCGCTAGGGACATGGTAAAGCCCTGCATGCTGGCCTTAGCTGCGGAATAATCGGCCTGGCCGAATTGGCCGCGTTGACCATTGACCGAGGAGATATTGATGATGCGTCCAAAGCCGCGTTCCAGCATCCCCTCCCAGACCTGACGGGTGACGTTGAAGACGCCATTGAGATTGACGTCGATCACCGCCTCCCACTGGGCAGGCTCCATCTTTTTGAAGGTCTTGTCGCGGGTGATGCCAGCGCAATTGACCAGCACATCCACTGGACCGAACCGCTCGTCGATCTCACGCACCATGCGTGCGCAGTCCGCAAATGAGGCGACATCAGCAGCGATCACTGGGATCATCAATCCTTCAGCGGCGCGCGCCTGTTGCCAGGACTCGGCGGTTGCAATCTCGCTGGGATGACAGTTGGCAACCAGGGTATGACCTGAGCGGGCAAGACGGACGCAGATCGCGGTACCGATACCACCGATGCCGCCGGTGAGGAGTGCGATACGGGCCATGGGTGACTCCAATTGATGCGCTCGAGAATCAAACGCCGACCGCTCCTGATCGGGGTCAGGAGCGGCAAGGTTTCAGGTCTTATCGCCAGAATGCTTAGGCAGCACTACCCTGACGCAGGTCTCGACCGATCTCGCCCATGGCCTGGTCAAACCAGGCCGCGATACTCATCGCGCGCCTCGCCCCAGATCTGCAGGGCTACCTTGCCCTCAGCAAGCATACGCTCGGCGAGCTCCTTACTAACCTCAACCTGACCCTTGAACAGGTCGCTGTATCCTTTCGCCTCGGTCGCCAACTGCATCAGGCGCAGGCCGTGTTCTAGATACAGATTCATGGCATCCATTCGTCGGATAGCCAACTGTTCGAAGAGACGCATATTGAGCCTCCCTAGGCTGGTCATGCGCTCGATGTGCTTGTTGGTCCAGTCGGTGAGGGTCTTGATACTGTCGGTCGTGGTCATGACCATCCCCAGGATTTGCGCTTTGTGCAGTGCAGCATCGTTGTGATGCACTAGGACAGCGGGATGCGCCAGTCAAGCACCAGTTGGGCAATTCTTAGGATTGATCGTTCTTGCGGCCGGCAATGGTCGCGGTCGCAAGACGCAGTAACTCCTCTTGCAAGGCCTTCCAGAGCTCGATGTTCTTCTGGGTGAGGCGGGTCATCAACTCGAATGGAGGCTCGCTCATCGCCTTGGCAAACTCCTGTTGCTGTCTGGCGAAGAGCTCAAGGGAGGTTTCGAGATAGCGGGCAAAGGCACCCTGCAGGGTACCGCCATAAAAGCGAATGATCTGGGCCAGCATATTGGCGGTAAACAGGGGCCTGCCACTGCTTTCCTCCTCGAGCATGATCTGAAGCAGGATGGCGCGGGTGATATCGGTCTCGTTGGCGCTATCGATGACTCGGAAGGGGATGTCATGCATGACCAGGTCGCGCACATCGGCAAGGGTGATATAGCGGCTGAGCTCGGTGTCATACAAGCGCCGGTTTGGATATTTCTTGATAATCCGCTCACTGCCCATCGCCCGATCTCCAATCGACCCTCCTGGGTCTGTCTTGACCCGAGTCTCCGCCTTAAGGCCGTTCAACCGCAAGCGCAACCCCCTGGCCGCCGCCGATACAGAGGGTAGCGAGACCGCGGTGGGCATTGCGCCGCCGCATCTCATGCAGCAGGGTGACCAGAATCCGCGCCCCCGATGCGCCGATGGAATGGCCTAGGGCGATGGCCCCTCCATTGACATTGATCCTGGCCGGGTCCCAACCCATCTCATGATTGACCGCAAGCGCCTGGGCCGCAAAGGCCTCATTGGCCTCGATGAGATCAAGATCCGCCACGCTCCAACCGGCCTTCTCGAGGCATTTGGTCGAGGCAGGGATTGGACCTGTGCCCATGAGCGCCGGGTCGACCCCGGCGCTGGCAAAGGCCACTAGACGTGCCAAGGGGGTAAGACCGAGTGAACTGGCCTTGGATTCGGTCATCACCAAAACCATGGCTGCACCGTCATTGATCCCGGAGGCATTGCCGGCAGTGACTGTGCCACCCTCCTCGAAGGCAGGACGCAGCTTGGATAAGACCTCAACCGTGGTTCCGGGGCGCGGGAATTCATCCCGTTCGAATAAGCGGCTCGCCTTGAGCATCCAGTCATCCATGCGCTATCCTTCGCGCGAGCGCGGTAAGACATGGGGGGCGCAGCTCATGCTTTCTTGCCTGCATGGCCAGATGCACCGCCTTAAGACCGCTTCCGCAAACCTTGTTGATGGTCATCGCCGGAACCGATTCAGGCAGGCCTGCGCGCAAGGCGGTCTGGCGCGCCGGATTTTGGCCTGCCCCGCTGGTCAGCACCTGCCCAAGGATGACCTCATCGATCTGGTGGGGTGTAATACCCGTCCGTTCCATCAACCCCTTCAGCACCCCTGTCCCGATCTCGACTGCGGATAAAGAGGCCAGGCTACCGCCGAATGAGCCGATTGGGCTGGGGGCGGCACCGACGATGACGATAGGTTCATGCATGGTCATAGAGGTCCTCTTGCTCGTGGGTCTCATGATGCGGTCGATCGGCCACTGGTCCAAGCGGGATCGCCTGATTGGATGTAGCGCCAAGAGGCATTCACCCCTCAAAACCGCTCAGACGGTTTAAGATTCTACACCCCTTTGTTGCGGCGCAAAAACGGGTATGCTAGGGTCTCACCCGACGCAAGCCCCATTTCGGTGTTTGAGGCGATGACCGGTTCCAGTCTTTATCGATGACAATTGGCTCGAGCTCCAACGTCAATATTGAGAGCGCTAGGGAGCCCTCAGCCGGCAGGCCCTGGGTTTGGATCAGTCGGCAAATCCCGGCGCAACCTGGGAATCGATGCTCGATCATTGGTGGCAGACCCTTTCCCCTCCTGCGGACGATCGGGCACGCACTTTCATGGAGCGGCTGATAGAACAGGGCACAGTCTTCTTCCGCTTGGCCGATACCCTCATGCAGGCCCCAGCGGCAACCGAGGCCAAGGGCGCTCTAGAATGCTGGAACAGCCTGGCGCAGGAGATGCAGAAATCTCTCAGCGGGTTTTCTCCAGATCACAATGATCTACAGCGCGACTGATGGCATTCTGGGAATTATCGCTCGATAACTGGCAGCGCATGATGTCCTCGCTTTCGCCCCTGCCTTGGCGATCTCCTGCGTAACATGCCGCATGAGCAGTTTAAAAACAGCCTGGATCGCGTGCTTTCGCACCCGGTTTGGGCTATACCCGCGAGGAACAGACCCAGTATCAGGCACTGCTCCGGGCAAGCCTGGATTACCAGGCCGCACTTCAGGACTATATCGCCTTTGATCAGCGTCTGGGACGCAAGTCGCTCGAGCGTATGGGCAGCTATCTCCAAGGGATCATGGAAAGCGGCCAGACCATCGATTCGGCGCGGGCACTCTATGACAATTGGGTCAGCTGCTGCGAGGCGGCCTATGCCGATGAGGTGGCGACACCCGAGTATGCCCAAATCCACGGGCGTCTGATCAATACCCAGATGACGCTGAAAAGGCATCTGGCGCTGCCTGTCGATGAGTCTCTGGGCGCACTCAAATATGCCGACCCGCCGCGAGCTGCGCACCCTCCAGGGGCGTCTGCAAGAAAGCTGGCGCGAGAACAAGGCCCTTGAACGCCGTCTGCATGAGCTGGAGCAACGCCTAATTGCCCTGAGCGCGAGACCCCGGCGTCAGCCAGCCGCTCGCCAGCACGCCGTCGGGCCAAGGGTGTCCCCGCAGCCTAACCGATGGGCATCCGGCACGGGCTCAAGCGAGGATTAAGCCATGTTTCCAATCGATATCCGCCCGGACAAACTGACCCAGGAGCTCTTCGATTACAGCCGCAAACCCGCCCAGGGTCTGGAAAACCTGCTAAATGCAGGTCCGATCGATACCGGGGTCAGTCCTAAGCAAGCGGTCTATGGCGAGGATAAGCTGGTGCTCTATCGCTATGACCCCCCGGCGGGTATCACCCCGCGCCCTGTCCCGCTTTTGGTCGTCTATGCCCTGGTCAATCGGCCCTATATGCCTATATGACCGATCTGCAAGAGAACCGCTCCACTATCAAGGGATTGCTCGCGACCGGCCAGGACGTCTATCTCATCCCTTCACCCCGACAAGGTGCGCAATCTGGTCACCATGGTGACCCCGGTCGATTTCAAGACACCAGATAATCTGCTCTCGGCCTGGGTCTAACAGGTCGATATCGATCTTTTGGTCGATACCCTGGGCAATTCCGGGCGAGCTTTTAAATTGGACCTTTTTGTCGCTCAAACCCCTTAGCCTGACCGGCCAGAAATATATCAATATGATTGATTTGCTCGATGATCCCGAGAAGGTCAAGAACTTTCTACGTATGGAGCAATGGATCTTCGATAGTCCAGATCAGGCCGGCGAGACCTTCCGCCAATTCATCAAAGACTTTTATCAAAACAATGGATTTATCAACGGCGGGGTCATGCTCGGCGGGTGGCAGGTGAACCTCGAAGCCATCACCTGCCCTATCCTCAATCTCTTCGCCCTTCACGACCATCTGGTCCCGCCATCGGCATCCAGGGCGCTCAGGGGTTTAACGATTGAGTCCCTAAACTGCTGTAAATCGGGTGGGTAGGTAGCCACCGCTTCGATTCGGTAAATTGACGTTGCGAGACGATCGATAACCGAAGGAGAAGAAGCGATGGCTGGGTATGAGGTTAGCGTAGGAACGGAGTTGC
>CALALB010000060.1 GCA_937923175.1 uncultured Chromatiaceae bacterium
CCGCTTGAGGCAACCCATCCGGACTGCAATGTTTCTCACCGCGTCAAGATCGCAGTCCTGCTGGCAAAGAACCGCTCCCCGACCCTGGCCTGTCCGCCCCCCAGCCCGGTCTCGTAGGCCAGTTGCCGGCAAAACCCCAAAAAGCCCCTCTCCGCACTAAAACGGGCAGGGCTTGAGCCTGGCAAGATCCTGGCGCCGATGAGCGCCTGCGGGGTGCTCGTAAATTTAGCAGGATATGATAAGATTCGATTCAATCTATTTAGGTCCTCTGGTTTGCAGCCCGCGGCTCAAACCTGACCGGCTCGGGTGCACCCCTGGGTAAAATCAAGGCGCGTGTGGGTAGCCTGCGGTGAGCTGCCCTCCAACCTTGGCTGGGCAGCCCTCTGGTTAAGGCGCCAGCCTTTCACTCGCTTACCCCGACAGATCATCCGGCCTGGTTGCGGGATCTGGACATGATGATCTCAACAGATCTCAGGGCGAGCGTATCCTTGCTAAAGCCCGGTCATCAGTTTGGCGCGGGCGATCAGTTCGTCGATCTCGCGTTCGGCCGCTGCCCAATCCTCAACCTCATGGCCAGGGGTAAATTGACGTTTTTCGGCCTTGTAATAGGCTGCCTCCCGAATCATGGCGAGGCGTTGTTCCTCAGAGGCCGTGGCAAGCTGGCGCAAAAGATCCTGTTGATCATCCTGCTGATCGGCTGGATTGTTGCTGGGGGGGGTGGTCACTGAGCGCCGGCGGGCCCGCGCTGCGGCCGGCGCGCCTGGGTCCGCCGTCTTGACGGACTTGCGCCTGCTGGATGGGGAAGCAGGTTCAGCCGGCGGTGCAGCAGCTTCGGAGCCCTTGCGCGCTGCAGTCTTTTTCATCACCCCTGACCTGGGCATCGTCTTTTTGACCACTGTCTTGTCCTCGGCCATATCAGTTCTCTGCCTCCTGATGGGTGTCGGTATCAAACTAGCATATAACATCCGATCCCTGAGCTGACTTGGTAGCTGTAGACAATCCGTCGAGCGCAGGGATGCTGATCCCTAAACTGCCCCTATCCAGTGGGCGTTGATACGCTGCCAGATCCCTAAAAAGGTCATAGGCGGTACCGGCGGGGAATAGCCTTGGGCATCGGGATGACCGAGTCTGAACAGAACCTCGAGATACTGGGGCATTCCATGCCTCAGCGATCATCTCGATCCCCCAATCTTTAGCCATCGCCAGGATGGTCTTCCGGGGTCTTTGTTGTACCCTGATCGACCCCTGCCGGAAGACGAAATGACGAAACGGTTGAGATTAAAGAGAGCGACCGGGACCAAGATCATTGCACAAGGGCTGAGGATTTAATGTAATGTGTTATGCTGAACTTTTGCCGTCAAATATGGCACACTTTTGAAGTGCCTGAACCCTGAGGTTAGGGTGCGCTTGTCAAATCAGGGATGCGCGCAGTGATTTTTATTGTATCGATCAATGATCCGATTCGCTGTTCATTCAAATGCTGCGACCAATTAAAGATTCGGTTTGAGTAATAATGCCAGACGGGGGTTTACCGATTAGATAAATACCGAAAACGCTCGGTAAAGATATGACTGATATCCTATCTAGTTGACTACATCCCATCGCATTGACTACCCATGATAATAGAGATTTTCTGTAAATCAATCAAGTCTAAATCGTCCTTAAGCCATCAGAATTAAAAATACAAATTTTCCCGGTTTTGTGGTATAAAAATAAAGTCTATAAGTGATATTCAATTCATGGTTTGGAGGTGAACCTCTGATCTTGGCTTTGGTATCCTTGGGTCAAGCCATTCCAAGCCATTACTATGGTGTTGTCATGACCATTGTCTATCATGCGCTTGTACTCAATCTCCATCAGCCGCAAGGCAACCTGCAGGAGCTGCTGGACCATCAGACTTGGGAGGCCAAGGAGATCCTGTTTGCGATGGACCGTATCCCGCGCAGTCTCTGGGGGCGTGAGGAGCTCGCCCGCGTGCATCTCTCGCTTTCGGGCACCCTGCTTGAAACCCTATCTGATCCAGTCTTCCAACAGCGGGTCTATGGGATCGTCGATTGTGGCTCGCTTTTATGGCACTTCCAGAACCTGGCGCTCTTCGAGGTCCTGGGAACGGGCTATTATCATCCCGTATTGCCCCTGATCCCTGAAGCCGATCGGCGCGAGCATCTGGTCCGCTGGCTGGACATCGGGCGCCATCTCCTGTGGCGCCCCGGTTTTCAGGGGTTTTGGCCGCCGGAGATGGGATTTTCGATGGATCTGATCCCCTTACTGCGCTCACTGGGGTATCGTTATGTCTTTGTTGACAGCGAGCATGTCGAACCGGTCACCCCGATGGGTTGGCCAGAGCTCAGGTATCGACCGCATATTGCCCGCTACGGCGATGATGAGATCATCGTCATAGTGCGCGACCGCGAGCTATCCGATGCCCAGGAATCGGGGATGGAGCCAGACTGGTTCATCAAAGAGGTCGCTGAGCGCACCCGCTGGTGCGACTTCCCACCCTTGGTGACTACAGCGACCGACGGTGAAAATGGCGGCTGGTTCCGCAATGTCACGCCCGAGGCCAATTTTTGGGGTGCCTTCTATCTGCCTCTATTGGACCGCATCGCGGGCGATGCCGTACCGATTCGCCCGACCTTCGTCAGCGAGTATCTAGACCGCTATGGGGCGCATGGGGAGGTGCGGGTGCGCACTGGTGCCTGGAATACGGGCTGGCATCATGGGCGAGATTTCACCCAATGGACAGGATCGGAGCGCCAGCGCCAGGCAGTCGCTGCCTTTGCCGAGCTCAGCCGGGCCATCCACGAGGCGCGCTGGTTTGCTGGCGAACGCGGGGTCACCTCGGGCCCGGAGGCCGACGCCTTGGCCGAGGCCCTGTTTCATCTCCTGCGCGCCGAGACAAGCTGTAACCTCTATTGGGGCGAGTCCTGGGTGCCACGCGCCGAGGCCGATCTGGCCGCTGGCCGGGCAGCGCTTGACCGTGCTATTGACCTGGCCCAGGCAGCGCTAGCCGAACTGTCACCAAAGGTGTCAGACACCCATAGTGCGCAAGAATGCTCGGCAGGGAAGGGGGATATCAGGAGCGCAGACCCGGTTGAGCCCACTGCCGTATCTTCCCCGACCAATCCGCTATCCAATCAGGAGCCCGATCATGAACCCCTTGTCTGAGTATGTTGGAGAGGTGCCTAACCTCAGTGGCCATGAAACAGAGGTCGAGGCGGTCATCGCCCGTTCCCGCGACCGGCGCTTATATGCCGAGCGCGGCGGGATCGATTTTGGGCGAATCCGCGCTGCGGCCGCCATCGCCCTCCATCAGCACCAGCCGCTGATCCCTGCTGGCGGCTCAGACCTCGAGACCGCCGCATTGATCAGCAATCTCCAGTACATGATGGAAAACCAGCATATCGGCGATAACCACAATGCCCCGGTCTTTGTCTGGTGTTACAAACGGATGGGCGAATTTATCCCCCAGTTGATCCATGAGGGGTATTCGCCGCGGGTGATGCTGGAATATTCAGGCACCCTGCTTCATGGCCTGCGCAGGATGGGCGAGCATCCTGTGATCGATGCCCTGAAGACCATCACCTGTAACCCTGACTACAACTGGGCGGTCGAGTGGCTCGGGATGCCCTGGGGCCATCCAGTGGCACCCTCGACCCCGGTGCAGGACTATCGATTGCATGTGCGCGCCTTCCAGCATCATTTCGCCGCCATCTTCGGCTGGGAGGCCTTGGAGCGCATCCGCGGTTTTTCGCCCTCCGAGATGGCCCTGCCCAATCAACCTGATGTCGCCTATGCATTTGTCAAGACCCTGGTCGATTGTGGCTATCAATGGGTCCTGGTTCAGGAGCATACGGTGCACCTGGTCGGGACCGAGCGCCATCCCGACCGCCCGCATCTTCCCCACCGCCTAGTCTGCACCAGCTCGACCGGCGAGACCGCCAGCATCATCGCGATCATCAAGACCCAGGGCTCTGATACCAAGCTGGTCGCCCAGATGCAGCCCTGGTATGAGGCCAGGACTCTCAACCGCCTGGATCTGGCCGGCCACTCGATCCCACCCCTCGTTACCCAGATCTCAGATGGCGAAAATGGCGGGGTGATGATGAATGAGTTCCCGCCCAAATACATGGAGGTGGTACGCGCTGCCAGCCACACCGATGTACCCCTGATGAATGTCAGCGAATATCTGGAACATCTCTTCGCCGCCGGGCTCAAACCTGAGGATCTCCCCGAGATCCAGCCGCTGTTTCACAACCGCATCTGGTCGCGGATGCAACCCGGCGATGGGCCGGAGCGGCTCAGGCAGGTGATCGAGGAACTCAAACGCGAGGACGGGCGCTTCCATATGGAAGGCGGCAGCTGGACCAATGATCTCTCCTGGGTGAGGGGATATGACAATGTCCTGGGCCCAATGGAGGAGGCCAGTTCACTCTTTCACGAGCGGGTCTTGCGTCCTGGGATCCCAACCGATCATCCGGCCTATCGCAATGCGCTCTTTCATCTTTTGGTTTCGCAAACGAGCTGCTATCGATACTGGGGTCAAGGACTGTGGACCGACTATGGCCGCGAGGTCTGTCGACGCACTATGGAGATCATCGAACACGATCTTCAGGTAAGCGAGACCTCGATCGGTCCTGCCTCCGCCGCAGGGAAGGGGTGAGGACCTGATCCCATCAACCGCTGACCTGATCCACTCCCAAAACAGTAATGCATCTTTTTAAGGGGTTGCACCTAACCTAGTGTAGTGTTGCGTTCTGTTTGGAACTTAAGCGCGCATTGGCCCGAATGACCTTTTGCAGGATGTCGCGCGCGCTCTTGGTCCAGATGAACGGTTTGGGGTTTATGTTGTGATGGGCCACGTAATCGTTGATCGCG
>CALALB010000061.1 GCA_937923175.1 uncultured Chromatiaceae bacterium
GCAGGTTGCGCCGGATGTGAAGTCCGGGGAGAGGAAGGTGCTGGTCGCAGCCGCAAGAGGGTGGTGAAACCGGTCCCGGTGAAGCGGAAAGCAGGCTACGGGTTTAGCGAGTCATGGATCATTTGCATGGGTATTGCGGAATGGTTGCCTATGAGGTCAGTCTGGCGTAAGCCGGAATCCACTAGACACCGGCCTTCGCCGGTGGGACGAACGAGTTCCAGCCTTTATCACCTTGCCCGCTCGGGTTAGGTGAATCTCAGGAGCAGGGGTGCCGGTTTGCAGTATCATTTATAGATTTCATAAAACGGCCCCCAAAAACCGAACTTTATGCCTGAATCCAGTGCCCGCCTGCGCGAGATCCCCTATAACTACACCTCCTACGCCGACCGCGAGATCGTCATCCGCCTGCTTGGTGAGCCCATGTGGCGGTTGATCGAGGAGCTGCGCGGCCAGCGGCGCACAGGTCGCTCGGCGCGCATGCTCTTTGAGGTGTTGGGGGACATCTGGGTGGTGACCCGCAACCCCTATCTCCAGGATGACCTGCTCGAAGACCCCAGGCGCCGGCAGCTGTTGCTTGCGGCACTTGCTCATCGGCTCGATCAGTTTGAGCTTAGGCTCAATGCCAACCGCCAGGCAGCGCGGCTTCTGGCCGCGGCGCGCGCGGCGGTCGAGCGGTTTGCCTCCTGGTTCGATGAGATCCTGGCCAGGCGCAAATGCCTGCGCCAGGCGCTCACGGGGGTGACCCGGCCGGACAACATCGACTTTAGCGGCCTGGCCCGTGTGGCCCATGCGACCGATGCCACCGACTGGCGGGTTGAGCTGCCCTTTGTCGTCATCTCGCCCGATACCGAGGCCGAGGTTCTGCCGATCGTGCGTGCCTGTATCTCCTGCGGGCTGACCATCATCCCGCGCGGCGGGGGTACCGGCTATACGGGCTCGGCGGTACCTCTGTATCCGGACACCGCAGTCATCAATACCGAAAAGCTCGATCGGCTGACAGGCGTCGAATGGATCGATCTGCCGGGGGTGACAGGCAAGGTCCCAACCGTCCAATGCGAGGCTGGGGTAGTGACCCGCCGGGTCGCTGAGCTTGCCGAGGCCAATGGGTTGGTCTTTGCCGTCGATCCCACCTCCCAGGATGCCTCCTGTATCGGCGGCAATATCGCCATGAATGCCGGCGGCAAAAAGGCAGTGCTCTGGGGGACAGCGCTCGATAACCTGGTCTCCTGGCGTATGGTCACCCCCCAAGCCGATTGGCTGGTCGTCGAGCGGCTTGAGCACAACCTGGGGCGCATCCATGATCAGCCGGCAGTGCGTTTTCGCCTGAGCCGCTTTGCCCCCGATGGGATCACCCCCAAGGGTATGCCTGAGCTCCTCGAGCTCCCAGGAACGGTCTTCCGCAAACCCGGGCTCGGTAAGGATGTGACCGATAAGGCGCTGGGGGGGTTGCCCGGGGTACAAAAAGAGGGCTGCGACGGGATCATCACCTCGGCGCGTTTTGTCCTGCATCGCATGCCGGCGCATACGCGCACGCTCTGTCTCGAGTTTTTTGGTTCAGACCTTGATCGGGCAGTGCCGGCGATCGTCGAGATCAAGTACTTGATCGAGCGCTGGCCAGGGGTCGAGATCGCCGGGCTCGAACATCTGGATGAGCGCTATGTGCGGGCGGTGGATTATGCCACCAAGGCGGCGCTCCAGGAGCTGCCCAAGATGGTGCTTTTGGCTGATCTGGTGAGCGATGATGAATCGGCCGTCCAGGCGGCGGCGGAGCAGGTTGTTGCCCTGGTCCAAGGGCGCGCAGGCGAGGGCTTTATCGCAGCAAGCCCAGAGGCGCGCCGGCGCTTTTGGCAGGATCGCGCGCGCACTGCCGCCATCTCGCGGCATACCAACGCCTTTAAGATCAATGAGGACGTGGTCATCCCCCTTGATCGACTGGCCGATTACAGCCGCGGCATCGAGCGGATCAATATCGAGCAGTCGATCAAAAACAAGGACGCGATCCTGGTCGGGATCCTGGAATATCTCGATTCGCTGCAGGCCCCAAGCCCTGCCGATGAGACCGAGTCGTTGGAATCACAGGCGATCCTGCAGGGCAAGCGGGATGCAGCATGCGCCCTGGTCAGGCGAGTGCGGACGCGTTGGCAGGCGGTGTTGGCCCATCTGGATGAGCCGGCGCAGCTACACCTCGAGCTGCTCGATGAGCAGGCGCGCGCCCGCCTGAAGGCCGAGGATACCCTGTTAAGCCTCATGCTGCGGCGCGATCTGCGCCAATCCCTGCGCACTGAGGTTGCAGGGCCGCTCAATGAGATCTTTGCTGGCCAGGAATGGGCAGGGGTGCGGGCTGAACTGCAGGCGATCCATCAGAGATTGCGCGATTCCAGATTATTCGTCGCCCTGCATATGCATGCCGGAGACGGCAATGTGCATACCAATATCCCCGTGCATTCGGCCGACTATGCCATGCTCCATGAGGCCGAGCGCGTCGTCGAGCGGATCATGCGATTGGCGGTCGAGCTCGGGGGGGTGATCTCAGGGGAGCATGGGATTGGGCTGACCAAGCTTGCCTTTTGGGACCCCGCCAAGCTCGAGGACTTCGTCTCTTATAAAGATCGGGTCGATCCTCAAGGCCATTTTAATCGCGGCAAGCTCATGCCGGGCTCCGACCTGCGCCTGGCCTATACGCCCTCGCTGCGTCTGGTCGAACAAGAGGCCCTGATCCTGGAGGAAACCGAGCTTGGGGCGCTGAATGATGCAGTCAAGCATTGTCTGCGCTGCGGCAAATGCAAGCCGGTCTGCATGACCCATGTCCCGCGAGCCAATCTGCTTTATTCGCCGCGCAATAAGATCCTGGGGGCCGGGCTGATCATTGAGGCCTTTCTCTACGAGGAACAGACCCGCCGGGGTCTTTCAGACCGGCATTTTGCGGCCTTAAACGACCTTGCTGATCATTGCACTGTCTGTCACAAATGCCAGCCGCCCTGTCCGGTCAGGATCGATTTCGGGGAGGTGACCATTCAGATGCGGCGGATCCTGATCGATCGGCGGCGCCGCTGGTTCAGCCCACCCGTCTGGGCGGCGATGCAGTTGCTCAATCGGACCGATCCGCGCGCCATTCGTCTATTGCGCAAGGGAATGACTGAATGGGGGTTTGCTGTGCTCAACCGCGCCCATCGCTTGTTGAGATCCCTGTCCGTCATCCGCAACCGCCTGAGTCAACCGCCGCAGACAGGCGGCCGCCCCCAGGTGTTCGGTCAGACTCTCGATCTACTCAGTCGTCCTATCCCTGTACACCTTCCAAGGCGGACCCTGCGCGAGATCCTGGCGCTAGAGGATCGGGCATTCGTACCCATCCTGCGCGACCCCGGCACTGCTGAGGAGGGCGAGGCGGTGTTTTATTTTCCGGGGTGTGGGTCTGAGCGTCTGTATTCGGACATTGGGCTGGCGACCCTGGCCTTGCTGTGGGAGCAAGGGGTCCAGACCGTGCTTCCCCCTGGTTATCTCTGTTGTGGCTATCCGCAGCTGGCCCTGGGGCTCGAGGATCAGGGGCGGCGGATCACTATGGAAAATCGGGTCCTGTTCCATCGTCTCGCGAATACGCTCAATTATCTGGATATCCGCACCGTCCTGGTCTCCTGCGGGACCTGTATGGATCAGCTGTTGGACTATGGGTTTGAGCGGATCTTCCCGGGCTGCCGGCTGCTCGATATCCATGAGTGGCTCATGGAGAGGGGGGTGCAGCTCGAGGCGACCGCTGGGGTAGGCTATCTTTATCACGATCCCTGTCATAGCCCGATGAAGACCTATGCGCCCTTGAAGGTCGCCACTGCGCTGCTGGGTCAGCCGGTCAGCCTTTCGGAGCGCTGCTGCGGCGAGGCCGGGACCCTGGGGGTGGCGCGCCCTGACATCGCCAACCAGGTGCGGTTTCGCAAACGCGAGGAGCTTGCGACAAATCTGCGCACCTTAATAGGCAAGGAGCGCGTCGAGGATGGATCGGTCAAGCTCTTAACCGCTTGCCCCGCCTGTCTCCAGGGGCTAGCGCGCTATCAGGACGAGACTGGGGTCAAGGCGGACTATCTGGTGGTCGAGCTTGCCGAGCGGCGCCTGGGTGCGGATTGGCGCGGCCGATTCATCGACAGCGCCCGAGGCGGTGGGATTGAACAGGTGTTGCTCTAAATGGATTGGCGCGCCCGACAGGACTTGAACCTGTGACCACAGCCTTCGGAGGGCTGTACTCTATCCAACTGAGCTACGGGCGCGTAGGGTAAGCGCCCAAACTCTATCAATTTATATACCTCTCGTCAAAGGCACAGATTGATCCACTACCTTTGGCGCTGGGGGTGATTGGGGAGGGGCCATTGTCCAGGAGGGAGTAGGCCCAGGCTGGGGTGGGGGAGGAGGGTGTTGTACTGGATGCGGCATTGAGCGACTGTGGCGTTGAAGGTGTTGCGGTCGGTGCCCAGCAGGTCCTGGTGGTCGTCCACGGACTGTTCCTGGAGGGTGCGCCTGTAGCGCTCCCCCGGGGCATCGATCTGGGCTGGGGATGGAAGTCTTTCTTGAACTCGGG
>CALALB010000062.1 GCA_937923175.1 uncultured Chromatiaceae bacterium
TTCTGCTGGCGCGCTGGGTCGCCCAGATGGCCTGTGGATCGAACCAGGTTGGTGGTCGGAGGCAGGAACCCACCGAAGCGCTCACAATGCCGCGCTTGAGCGCCATCGGAATCTCTGGACTAAGGACCGGGAGGATGTCAATGGTATGATCCATGGGTACGGCCTTAGACTTAAGGGAGAGATGAGGATCGTCGTTCGGGGTCTCGCCCGACCCCCTCAAACCGGTGAAGAACCTTGGGACAGTGCATCCAAACAGGCAGCCGGGCCGAAGCAAGCAGTAAGGATTTTCCAGGTGTTTACCGAATCGAAGAGAGGGGCGCTAGGGTTTGTCTAATGCCTTTTACTCAACCTTGAGATCAGAAACAGACGGCCCCGAGACCAAGCAAACCAATCTCCAGATCAAGTCCAATATCGCAAGCGATTCGGTATATGGCGCTTAGCCCAGATTTTTATCGATTTATCCAGAGGATCGTCTTAGACGGCAAAGGCGCAGTCTTGGTCGAGTCCATCCCTGCCTGTCTGCCGCAAGCCCTGCGCCGTTTGCTCGGCCGCTATCATCGCCGGTTGATCCTCAGGGTCGAGGATGGCCAGGCACAGGTCCAGTTGGTTGCTGGTTTTGAGACCCAAGCTCTCGGGATCTTTGATCCGAGTCGGGATACGCATCTGCCTGGCATGAACGGCACACCTAGGCGCGATCGCCTGCCCCGGATCGAGATCCAGCTGCCAGCCGAGTCTGTCCTCAGGCGCCTGGTCTCTTTCCCATCCCAGGTACGCGCCAATCTATCCCAGGTGCTGCGCTATGAACTCGACCGTTTGTCGCCATTCAGAGCCGAGGATGCGGTCTTCGACTATATGATCCTGCCCAGCCCCAAGTCTGCCGAACGCATCCAGCTGGAGCTTGCCCTCTGTCGACGCGATTGGGTCGATCACTGGATCGAACATTTAGCGTCACTCGGATTAGCAGTGGACCGGATCGCCTGGCAGGGCGCCTGGAAAGGAGCCAATCTGCTCCCTAGCGAACGGCGTCCCAAACCAGCGCGCCTGTATCTCAACCGCGCTTCGCTCCTGGCCATGGCTGTCATGCTGCTCATCGGGGCGGTGTTGATCAGCCCATTGTGGCAGCGCGATCAACTCATCCAGCATCTGGACATCCAGCTTAAACGGCTGCGCATCCAGGCCACCGAGGTCGAGCGTCTGCGCCAAGAGCTCGAACGGGTGCGTCAAGGCAGCACCCTGGTGATCCAACGCAAGCTCGACCAACCCAGGCTTTTGGAGCTTTTACGCGAGCTCACCGAGCGCCTGCCTGATGACACCTGGGTGCAAAACCTCGAGTTTGGCCCCGAGCAGATCGAGATCCGCGGCGAGTCCGGGCAGGCAAGCGCCCTGATTGCCCTCTTGGAGCAATCCCCGCTGATCGAGGGGGTGGCCTTTGGCTCGCCCGTGACCCAGATCGGCCGTACCGGCAAGGAACGCTTCAATATCAGCTTTCGTTATACGAGCAGGGAAGGACCTTGAGCACCCCCGCCCAACCGTCTCGCCGCTGTTTGGCCATCCTGGTAACCCTGATCCTGCTGCCAACCCTGATCCTAGCGGCCCTGCTGTTACCCTGGCTGAACAGACTCGTTGCGCTCAATTCCGAGATCGAACATAGCAGCGAGCAGATCGCCCGCTATCGGCGTCTGGTCGAGCAATTGCCCAAACTGCGCGCTGAACTGGAACAGGCACAGGCCAATGAGACCTTCGCCGCCTTTTATTTCAAGGCACCGACCCAGGCACTCGCCGGGGCCCAGGTTCAGTCCCAGATCCAGGAGATCGTCAAGGTCGCAGGGGGGCGTTTAATCAGCACCCAGATCCTGCCAACCGAGGTTCAGGAGGTTCCACCGCGGATTCGGGTGCGCGTCCAGATCCAAGGCTCGACCGAGACCCTGCTCGCGGTGCTCCAGCGGATCAACCAGGCCAAGCCATTCCTGTTCGTCGAGCGCCTGTCCGTGCGTTCATCGGCCCGACCTCTGGAGTCGGTCAGCCCGATGGCCCGCCGACCCTTGCCTGAGCAAGGGGGGGGGCTTACGGTACGCCTGGATCTTTATGGTTTTGTGCTCGGGGGCAGAATGCAATGAGGCTTGGTCTGGCGATCCTCTTGCTCGGTCTGACGGCCCTGCTTGCGCTGGAATGGACCCTCTGGTCGCCGCGTCCTAAATCCAATCTGGTCGCCCCTGCCTCCCAACCGGCACCCATACCAGCCCCTCCTGACTCGGCCGAGCTGCTGGCGCGTTTAGAATCCAAGGAAGAGCGCGGCAACTATGCCCCGATCATCGAACGCCCGATCTTTCGTCCCGACCGCCAACCCGAACCCCCACCAGATGCCCAGGCCAATGCCCCATCGCCGAGCGATGGGGTACCGCTGGATGTCCTGGACCTAAAGGCCATCCTGCTGATGCCAGATCTTGCACTCGCCTGGGTCCAAGACCCTGCTCAGCCCAGGATGCGGCGGGTGCGGGTCGGGGATGAGGTGCAGGGCTGGCTGGTCACCGCGATCCTGGCGGATCGGATCATCGTCGAGCGACAGGGCCAGCAGGATACGCTACTATTACGCGACTATTCCAAAGTGCCGCCTGCCGCCCCTCCGGCTATGCGGCCGGCCCCATCCCACAACCTGCCGCGCGCACCTGTGCGCGCTCCCCAGCCGCCCTAAGCCAGGGTTGGTCAATCCCAATCGTTAGGACAGATGTACCCCAAACGATCGATGCCTCGCCAACAGGATCTCGCAAGCTGGTTATCGCAGCTGGTGTTGATCGGATTGCTCAGCACAGCGACCGGTTGCGAGCGCGCGCTCTGGGACCCGACGCTCAGGGTCGGTGTCCCGGGCAGCCATATCCTGGATAACGAGCAGGCCAAACAGGCCAAATCGCGCCCCCTTCCGGCCGAAACCATTGCCATCGGTGAGCCTAACCAACCAGCGAAACGTTCGGAGATCCTCCAGCGCGGCACCGGCTCCTTCGTGCATCAGGTTGCCCCGAGCAAGGTGGAGTCTGCGCCGGGCGACATCACCCTCAATTTCGATGGCACCGATATCCGCGAGGTGGTCAAGGTCATCCTGGGTGATCTACTGGGTCTCAACTATGTGCTGCATCCAGCCGTCCAGGGGGCGGTCTCGCTGCAAACCGGCCGACCGGTGCGCCGTGATGACCTCTTACCCCTCCTAGAGACCCTATTGCGGATGAATAACGCCGCCCTGGTGCAAAAGGAGGGGCGCTATGAGGTGGTGCCCCTGGCCAGTGCCATCCAAGGCCAGGTCACACCGCAGCTCGGCGGGAGTGAACGCCCTTTGCCGAGCGGTTATCGGGTTCAGGTGGTACCCTTGCGTTATGTAGGCGCCGAGGAGATGAGCAATATCCTCAAACCCTTGGCACCCGAGGGTAGCATCATCCGGGTCGATAACCTGCGCAATCTCTTGGTCATCGCTGGAACCGGGTCGGAGATGAACAACCTGCTCGAGACCATCCGCGCCTTTGATGTGGATTGGATGGCTGGTCTGTCGGTCGGTCTATTCCCACTCGAATATGCCAAGACCAAGGAGGTGGCTAACCAGCTCGAATCCTTGCTCGCCGAGGAGGGAAACAACCCCTTGAAAGGGATCTTTCGCTTTATCCCGATCGAAAGCGCCAATGCGCTCTTGGTCGTCTCACCTCAGGCGCGTTATCTAGAACAGGTCCGAACCTGGATCGAGCGTCTGGATCTGGCCGAGGCGCGCAATGACAGTTCAGAACGGGTCTATGTCTATCGGGTCAGGCATAGCGACGCCGAAAGCTTAGCCGATACCCTCTCCCAACTCTTCGGTGGTACTGGCAGTAAACGCAAGTCAACCGTTGGCAATATTGCGCCTGGGCTCGGCAAGGCCACCAGCAGCACCACAGGTACGACCACCAAGACTGCGACGACGGCAAGCAGCGACGACAGTACTCAAAGCCAAACCCGCCAGGGGGCAACCGCGCATGAGCTCGAGCTCTCATCGACGGTCAATATCGTCGCCGATTCGATCAACAACTCACTCCTGATCCGCGCCACCCCACGCGATTACCAAAAGATCCTGGATGCGCTCAAACAGCTGGATATCCTGCCGCTCCAGGTTCTGGTCGAGGCGACCATCGTCGAGGTAACCCTTGCTGGCAATCTCAAATATGGCCTGCAGTGGGAGCTCTTCGGACCGGGCAAGGAGGGCAAAAGCTTTGCCTCTTTCGATGGCACCCTGGATGATGCCAAGGCCTCTGGGATCAAGACCATGTTTCCCGGTTTCAATTGGGCGCTGGTCAGCGACCCCAACACCATCAAGGCTACCCTGAGCGCCCTGGCTGGGCAGAATCTGCTCAAGGTCCTCTCCTCGCCCTCGGTCATGGTCATGGATAACCAGACCGCCAAGATCCAGGTCGGCCAAGAGGTACCGATCGCCACCTCCCAACAAGAGGGGTTGTCGACCACCGATCGGACCTATACCACGATCTCCTACAAGGACACCGGGGTGATCCTCAAGGTCAAGCCGCGGGTTACGCCGGCTGGGTTGGTTCAGATGCAGATCGAGCAGGAGGTCAGCACCGTGCTCGATCAAAGCGCCTCGGCCTTGAACTCCCCTTCATTCAAAAAGCGCACCATCACCAGCTCGGTGGCAGTGCGCTCTAACCAAGCGGTGGTCTTGGGCGGGTTGATCGAGGATTCCCAGTCAGACGGTCAGCAAGGTCTGCCTGGACTTCATCATCTGCCGGTCGTGGGCGCACTCTTCGGCGAGAGATCCAAATCGGCCACCCGTACCGAGCTCCTAGTTGTGCTGACCCCCAAGGTGATCGCAGGCGATCAGGATATCGAGTCGGTGACCGAGGACTTTCGCAAAAAGGTGCAGGGTCTAAAGGCTGGTCTTTAGGTTTTCGGCTGGCCGATCAAAAGACACGCCAGCCCCGGGCCTTGTTTCGAGCCTTTCCCCTGGGGGAGAAAGGACTATTCGCTCTCAGCACGCGGTTAGGAAGTCCGCGTGCTGCTAGAGCCAGAATATTCCTTTGCCGCGAGCCTCCTCATCCTTGGGGTCAGTGGAGGGAGCGGATGTCGATTGGCCAGCGATGAGGCAGGGCCTCGGCGATCAAACGGGGCAGGGGGATAGGATCCCTGCGCCCACCTGCAGGGGGATAGCAAAGAGAAGGATTGCGAGAGGACCTGAGGCTGGCCCCAGCCTCATTCGGGTAGATCGGAATACCCCATCAGCCAGAGATCGACGGCGCGCGCGCACTGCCGACCCTCGCGGATGGCCCAGACGACGAGCGACTGACCACGGCGCATGTCGCCGGCGCAGAAGACCCCTTCGACCGAGGTCTTGTAGGCATCGGGACCATCGGTTGAGCCGTGGACATTCCCGCGCGCATCCAATTCAAGACCAGCCTCGCGTTGCAGCTCCTCGATCATGCCAGCATGCACGGGATGGACAAAGCCCATGGCGAGCAATACCAGATCGGTCTTGAGCTCATCCTCGCTGCCCGGGATCTCTTGCATCTGCCAGCGTCCATTCGCATCCCTCTCCCAGCGCACCCGGCAATAATGCACCGCCTTGACCCGACCCTCAGCATCGCCGATGAACGCCTTGGTCGAGAAGTTCCACAGACGGGTGCAACCCTCCTCATGGGAGCTCGAGTTGCGCAGACGATTCGGCCAATAGGGCCAGGTCAATAGTTTATTTTCCCGCTCGGGCGGACGGTCGAGGATCTCGACCTGGGTCACCGAGGCCGCACCATGGCGATTGGCCGTCCCGATGCAATCCGAACCCGTGTCGCCGCCACCGATGACCAAGACATGCCGGCCTGCGGCACTGATGAACGCATCATCCGGGACATAAATACCCTGAACCCGCTGGCTGTTGCGTTTTAAGAACTCCATCGCGAAATGGATGCCCTTGAGCTCTCGACCCGGGACCTTGAGATCGCGTGGCTGCTCGGATCCTCCTGCAAGGACCAGGGCATCGTATTCGGCGCGCAGGCGGCTCACCGGAATATCCACCCCGACATGGGCATTGGTATGAAACTCGACCCCTTCGGTACGCATCTGGGCCAGCCGGCGGTCGATGAGCCTTTTATTGAGCTTGAAGTCCGGGATGCCGTAGCGCAAAAGCCCCCCAATCCGATCGGCCTTCTCGAAGATGGCGACATAATGACCAGCGCGCGCCAATTGTTGGGCGCAGGCGAGACCCGCTGGACCTGAGCCTACGATCGCAACCCGCTTGCCTGTGCGATGCTTGGGCACCTCCGGCTTGATCCAGCCCTCTTCCCAGGCGCGGTCGACGATGGCGCATTCGATGGTCTTGATGGTAACAGGCGCATCATCGAGATTGAGGGTACATGCGGCCTCACAGGGGGCAGGACAGATGCGCCCAGTGAACTCGGGAAAGTTGTTGGTTGCATGCAATATCTCGATCGCCGCCTGCCAGTCGCCGCGATAGACGAGGTCATTCCAGTCTGGGATCAGATTATTGACCGGACAGCCTTGGTGACAGAAGGGGATCCCGCAATCCATACACCTGGCCCCCTGCTGCCTAAGCTCGGTCTCAGAAAGCGGGATGATGAATTCATCATAGTGCACGACCCGATCGCTGACCGGTGCATAATGCCGGTCATGACGGGCATACTCCATGAATCCAGTCGGTTTACCCATGTTCGACGACCCCCCTCAAAGGCTTGGCGGTGCGCGGCGGCAGCCGCTGGCTCGCTTTCATCTGCTGGAGCGCGCGCCGATAATCGACCGGCATCACCTTGACAAACCGCGGCAGATAGTGGGTCCAATCCGCGAGAATCCGCTCGGCCACCGCCGAGCCCGTATAGCGATGATGGCGCTCGATCAGCCACCTCAGGCGTAAGGCATCATGGGCTGTCATATCGCGGATGAGATCGACCAGACCATGGGTCTCCAGGTCGCCGCCCTGATGGCCATTGAGCTCGAGCGCCAGGTCTTCCTCTGGGATGGGCTCCAGTTCGACCATCGCCTGATTGCAGCGTTCGGCAAAGCGTCCGTCTATATCGAGCACATAGGCGATCCCACCTGACATGCCAGCAGCGAAGTTGCGCCCTGTGGGCCCGAGTACCACCGCGACCCCGCCGGTCATATATTCACAGCCGTGATCGCCGACACCCTCGACCACCGCAGTTGCGCCCGAGTTGCGCACGCAGAACCGCTCCCCAGCCACACCGCGGAAAAAGCACTCGCCGCTGATCGCGCCATAGAGTACGGTATTGCCGACGATGATATTGTCCGAGGCCTCTCCGATCCCTGAATCCTTAGGTGGATAGATGATGATCCGCCCGCCCGAGAGCCCCTTGCCGACATAGTCATTGGCCTCGCCCTCAAGCTCCAGGGTGATACCATGCGCCAGCCAGGCACCAAATGATTGACCCGCTGTACCCTTGGCCTTGATATGGATAGTGTCATCGGGCAGTCCGGCATGACCATAACGCTCGGCTACTCGGCCAGAGAGCATGGCGCCTAAGCTGCGATTGAAGTTCTTGACCGGGATCGCGAGCTCAACCCGCTCGCCACGCTCAAGCGCGGTCTTGGCGCGCTGGATGAGCTCATGGTCGAGCGCCTTGTCTAGGCCATGGTCTTGAGCCTCGCAGTGATAGCGCGCCACCTCAGGGGGCATCTCCGGCTGGGTGAAGAGCTTGCTGTAATCCAGCCCCCGCGCCTTCCAGTGATCGATCGCGCGGCGCATCTCTAAGCGATCCGAGCGGCCGATCATCTCGTTCATGGTGCGAAAGCCCAAGCGAGCCATGAGCCGTCGCACCTCCTCAGCGACAAAGAAGAAATAATTGATCAGATATTCGGGCTTACCATTGAATTTTTTGCGCAGCTCCGGATCCTGGGTAGCCACCCCAACCGGGCAGGTATTGAGATGGCATTTGCGCATCATGATGCAGCCTTCGACGATCAGGGGGGCGGTGGCAAAACCGAATTCATCGGCCCCCAGGAGCGCGCCGATCACCACATCGCGTCCAGTGCGCAACCCGCCATCGACCTGGACACAGATCCGCCCGCGCAGGCGATTCAATACCAGGGTCTGATGGGTCTCGGCCAATCCAATCTCCCAGGGTGAACCGGCGTGCTTGATCGAGGTCAAGGGGCTGGCGCCGGTCCCGCCATCATAGCCAGCGATGGTGACATGATCGGCATGCGCCTTGGCCACCCCAGCTGCCACCGTCCCGACCCCGATTTCAGAGACCAGCTTGACCGAGATGCGCGCCCGGGGATTGACATTCTTGAGGTCATGGATGAGCTGCGCCAGATCCTCGATCGAATAGATATCATGATGGGGCGGTGGTGAGATCAGCCCCACCCCAGGCGTCGAGTGACGTACCCGGGCAATCTGGGCATTGACCTTGTGTCCAGGCAACTGGCCGCCTTCACCCGGTTTGGCCCCCTGGGCGATCTTGATCTGGATGTCATCGGCGTTGACCAGATATTCGGTCGTGACCCCAAAGCGCCCCGATGCGACCTGCTTGATCGCCGAGCGCTCGGGGTTCGGCGAGCCATCCGGTAGGGGGCGATAGCGCTCGGGTTCTTCGCCGCCCTCACCGGTATTGGACTTGCCGCCGATTGCATTCATCGCCCGGGCCAGGGTTGAATGCGCCTCATAGCTGATCGAGCCAAAGGACATGGCGCCGGTGGCAAAGCGCTTGACAATCTCGCTTGCAGGCTCGACCTCATCGAGGGGGAGAGGCTCGGCAGCCCATTTGAACTCCATCAGGCCGCGCAGGGTTAGCAGACGTTCACTTTGCTCATCGACCAGACGCGAAAATTCAGCGAAGGTCTTGGGATCATTGGCGCGGGTGGCATGCTGGAGCTTGGCAATGGTCTCAGGCGTCCAGACATGATCTTCGCCATGGATCCGATAGGCATAATCGCCCCCGACGTCTAGATGTTTGCGATAGAACAGGGCATTGCTATAGGCCTGCTGGTGCCAGCGCACCGCCTCTTCGGCCACCTCAGCCAAACCGATCCCTTCGATTCGCCCTTGGGTGCCAGTAAAATAGCGGTCCAGAAAGGCGCTATTTAAACCCACGGCATCAAAGATCTGGGCCCCGCAATAGGACTGGAAGGTTGAGATACCCATCTTGGACATGACCTTCAACAGCCCTTTGCCGACTGCCTTGATATAACGATATTGAGCCTCTTCAAAGCTCAAGCGCTCAGAGAGGCTAGGCAGCAGCGACTGGATGGTATCGAAGGCGAGATAGGGATTGATCGCCTCGGCACCATAGCCGACCAGGGTGGCGAAATGGTGGATCTCGAAGGCCGCCCCGGTTTCGACGACTAGACCAGAGCTGGTCCGCAGACCCCGGCGGATCAGATGATGATGCACCGCCGAGGTCGCCAGAAGGGCAGGGATCGGGATATTGTCACTGTTGGTATCGCGGTCAGACAGGATCAGGATGTTATAGCCTGCCAGGACTGCAGCCTCGGCCTCGTTGCAGAGGCGCTCGAGCGCGCCTTCCATACCCGCAGCCCCTTCGCAGGCTGGATAGACGATCGCCAGCGTTTTGGTGCGAAAGGCCCCGCCCGAGTTGTCCTCGATATGACGGATACGCTCGAGATCCTGATTGGTCAGAATCGGCTGGCTGACCTCCAGGCGCCAATGTTGACCGGCCTCATTGAGACCCAAAAGGTTAGGACGCGGTCCAATCAGTGACACCAAGGACATCACCAGCTCCTCGCGGATCGGATCGATCGGCGGGTTGGTGACCTGGGCGAAGTTCTGTTTGAAATAGGTCGATAGATGCTTTGGTCGCCGCGACAGGACCGAGGGCGGATTATCCGCGCCCATCGAGCCCACTGCCTCTTGTCCGGTCAGGATCATCGGGATCAGCAGGAACTTGATGTCCTCCTGTGTATAGCCGAATACCTGCTGGGCATCGAGCAGGGTCTCGGCGTCTGGGGCCATGGGTGCAACATCGGTTGGGAGCTCATCCAAATGGATCTGGGTCCGGGCTAGCCATTCGCGGTAAGGCTGGGCTGCAGCCAGCTTGGATTTGAGCTCCGAGTCATCGATGATCCGCCCTTCCTCGAGGTCGATGAGGAGCATCTTACCAGGTTGCAGGCGCCATTTCTTGATGATCCGCTCCTCGGGGATGTCGAGAACGCCCATCTCGGAGGCCATGATCACCAGGTCATCTTTGGTCACCAGATAACGCGCTGGACGCAGGCCATTGCGGTCGAGGGTAGCGCCGATCTGGCGCCCATCGGTGAAGGCCACTGCTGCGGGCCCGTCCCAGGGCTCCATCAGGGCGGCATGATATTCGTAGAAGGCCTTGCGGGCGGGATCCATCTGGTTATTGCCGGCCCAGGCCTCAGGGATCAAAAGCATCATGGCATGGGCAAGCGAGTAACCGCCCATCACCAAGAGCTCCAGGGCATTATCAAAACAGGCCGAGTCCGACTGACCCTCTGGGATCAAGGGCCAGATGGTGTCGAGATCCTCCCCGAGGATCTCGGAGCGCATGGTATGCCGGCGCGCTGCCATCCAATTGAGATTGCCGCGCAGGGTATTGATCTCGCCATTGTGACAGATCATGCGAAACGGCTGGGCGAGATCCCAGGTGGGGAAGGTATTGGTCGAGAAACGCTGGTGAACCAGCGCCAAGGCCGAGACAAAGCGCGGGTCATTGAGGTCCAGATAATATTGGCCGACCTGGTGGGCAAGCAGCATCCCTTTATAGGTAATGGTGCGCGAGGACATCGAGACGACGTAATAATCGGTCTTTTTAAAGCCCGCCGCCCGGATCGCATTGTCCATCCGCTTGCGGATCACAAATAGCTTACGCTCGAAGCCATCCTGGTCGGGACAGTTTGCGCCGCGCGCGATGAATACCTGACGGACTACCGGCTCGGTTGGCAGCACGCTCTCCCCCAGGTCGCTGTTGTCCACGGGTACATCGCGCCAACCCAAGACCTGCTGCCCGCCCTCGATCAGATACCGCTCCACGGTTTCGACCATCTGGGCACGGGCTGCAGGATCCTTGGGTAGAAAGATCATGCCTACGCCATACTCGCCGGGCGGCGGCAGCTCGAAACCGACTACGGAGCGAAAAAAGGCATCCGGAAGCTGCACCAGGATGCCTGCTCCATCCCCCGCTTTAGGGTCGGCACCCACTGCCCCGCGATGGGTCAGGCGTTTTAGGATCTCTAAACCCTGCTCGACGATGGCATGGCTTTTTTGATTCTTGATATGACAGATAAAACCGACGCCGCAGGCGTCGTGTTCATGAGCGGGATCATAGAGACCCTGCGCGGGTGGTAGGGCACGAAGGCACATCACCTGACCTCGTTGATACCTGGGACCAATGGATGCCGAACGGAAGGCGATTAAGATGGAGGACAAGGTAGGGTCGCGGGCAAGGCGCCCTACGCCATCGGTAATTTCAGATCATAGCGCTCTTAAAAAGGCTATGCCAATCGCTTGTCTGCGGTTACCTGCATCTGCTGCTCAGCAAGGCTTGCCAACAATGCGTCCTGAAAGAATGTCCCAGTAACCACGGCCTCGCCAAGCCGCCTGAGGAGTACGAGACGCAATTGCCCTCCCAATACCTTTTTATCGACGGCCATGAGCTCAAGCATTCGTTCGGGCGTAAGTTCTTTGGGTAAATAGGTCGGCAGACGAGCGCTAGCGATCAAGCGCTCGGCGCGTTCGACCTCAACGGCGGTTAGCCAGCCCAGTCGCGCCGATAGGGACGCTGCCAAACAGATACCGACGGCCACTGCCTCACCATGCAGCCAGCTCCCATAGCCCATACCGAGCTCAATGGCATGACCAAAGGTATGACCGAGATTGAGCAGGGCGCGATTGCCGGACTCGCGTTCATCCTCAGCGACGATCTCGGCCTTGATCTGACAAGATCGCCCGATAGCATAGACCAGGGCCTCTGGATCCCGGTCCAAAAGCCTTGGCATATTGGACTCTAACCAGTCGAGAAAGGCAGAATCGCGGATAAACCCATATTTGAGAACCTCGGCGAGACCTGCTGAGAGCTCGCGGTCAGGAAGCGTCTTGAGTGTCTCGGTGTCGGCGATGACCGCGCGCGGCTGATGAAAGGCGCCGATCATGTTCTTGCCCGCAGGATGATTAACGCTGGTCTTGCCTCCGACGGATGAATCGACCTGGGCGAGTAGGGTTGTTGGTACCTGGATAAAATCGACCCCGCGCTGATAACAGGCAGCGGCAAAACCAGCGATGTCACCGACCACACCTCCGCCAAGCGCAACCAGGGTACAGTCGCGGGCAAAACGCGCTGCCAAGAGATCATCAAAGATCCGCGACCATACCTCTAAGGTCTTGTAAGACTCACCATCAGGCAAGACAGTCGTGTGGACCTCAAAACCCTGGAGTGCCTTCTGCACGGGCTCCAGATACAGAGGTCCGACCGTCTCATTGGTGACAATCATCACCTGACGGCCTTGCAGATAGGGACGGTAAAGCTCGGGGCGCATCAGTAAACCAGAGCCGATATGGATCGGATAACTGCGCGCCCCGAGCGCGACCTGCAAAGTCTTCATCGAAAGATCAGGGTCAAACCGCTTCGGCCTTCAGCCGGCGGCAGATTTCCTTGACTACCGAGCTGGTTCCACGTTTCTCGGTCGAAACCACCAGATCGGCAATCTGCCGGTAAAGGGGATCGCGCTCGGCCATCAGGTCGCGCAGACACTGGAGAGGATCATCGGTTTCAAGCAAGGGCCGGTTACGATCCCGCATGGTGCGGGCATATTGCTGCTCGGGACTGCAATAGAGATAGATCACAACCCCGCGCGCAGCCAGATCGCGGCGATTGTCCGGGTTCAACACAGCGCCGCCCCCGGTGGCGAGGACGATCCGCTCCTCGGCAACCAGCTCGGCGATCACTTGCCGCTCGCGGGCACGAAAGCCCTCCTCACCCTCGTACTCGAAGATGGTTGGGATATCAACCCCCGTGCGCCGCTGGATCTCCTGATCGCTGTCCTTAAAGTTATAGGAAAGGGTCTCGGCGAGTTGGCGTCCCACAGTGCTCTTGCCTGCACCCATGGGACCGACGATGAAGATGTTTTGTGCGCGAATCATGGCATAGAATATGCCCAATTTCGCCAGCCATGGCAAGCCTGTAAGACCGCCCTGTTCACTGCTTTTCCACTAGATTGGTCTTGAGAATCTTTGGGGTCACAAAGATCAGGAGTTCTGTATTCTGATCATTACGTGCCTCTTTTTTGAACAACCGTCCCAAAACCGGCACATCGCCAAGCCAAGGGACCTGTTCCTTGTTAAAGGTCTTTTCGCGTTCAAACACCCCCCCTAAGACGACGGTCTCGCCATTGTCCACCAGGACATTGGTCTTGATCGAGCGGGTATCGATGGGCGGTGTCCCCAAGACACTGCGCGACCAATCCGGATTGTCCTTGTTGATCTCAAGATCCATGATGATCCGGTCATCTGGCGTGATCTGGGGGGTCACATCGAGCTGTAATACCGCCTCTTTGAACGCGACGTTGGTATTTCCCTGCCCGGTCTGCTCCTGATAGGGAATCTCGGTACCGACCTTGATGGTGGCCTTGTTCTTGTCAGCGGTCACCACCCGGGGGCTAGAGATGATCTCACCCCGCCCTTCGCGCTGCATGGCCGACAGCTCGAGTTGAATGAGATAAGACCCAACCTTGCCGATTAAGAAATCGATCGACCCTGAGGGGGAAACCGCAGGAAGATTCGTAATCAGGCTAGCACTGCCATCCCCTCCGCCGAGGGTAGAATTATAGCGTGTACCCCCTGTGTTGAGCCCAAACGGGCCTGAGTCGTAGTCGGCGGGGACAATCCCGCCGCTTTGGCCGCCGCCAATGAGGATCTCATTGCTCCCAAACTTGCCTGCCGATCCAGAGATGCCGAACTTGACACCCAGATCGCGGGCGAAATTGTTATTGGCAATCACCACCCGCGATTCGATCATGACCTGGCGCACCGCCACATCAAGCAGCTTGACAGCGCGGCGCACAGCCTCAAGGGCTGCCAGGGTATCCTGGACGATGAGGGTATTGGTGCGCTCATCAACGGTCACCGAACCGCGCGGCGACAGGATCCCGCGGTCAGGGATCCCGGCAGAGGCTGCGGCCTGGGCCAGGGTTGGATTCGCACCTCCACCCGTCGGCCGGCGGGTAGTCGACGATCCACTGCCGCCACCGCCTCGACCGGCGCCGAGCAAGACAGCAGCGATATCTGCCGCTTTGGCATAATTGACCTGAATAAATTCAGTGCGCAGTGGTGCCAGCTCCTCGATCTTTTGCATCGATTCCATTTCGAGCTGTTCCTGGGCGGCCAATTCCTGGGCCGGCGCTACGCGGATCACATTGCCGTCTTGGCGCATCGCCAGGCCCTTGGTCTTTAGGATAATGTCAAGCGCCTGATCCCAGGGGACATTTTTGAGGCGCAAGGTGATGTTGCCCTGAACGGTATCGCTGGCCACTAGGTTCATATCAGTGAAATCGGCCAGAATCTGGAGTACCGAGCGTACCGCGATATCCTGGAAATTGAGCGATAGCCGCTCGCCTTGATAAACAATCTTTTTACGCGCCAACTCCTCCTTTTCGGCAGGGGTCAAGGGACGGATCTCCAGGGTGAACAGGTCATCGGTCTGATAGGCCATATAGTCATAGTCGCCTTGGGTCTGGACCTCGACCTCGACCTTTTGATCCTTGGGACGGGATTCGATCAGGGTGACAGGTGTGCCGAAATCGACAACATCAAGCCGCCGGTAAAGCTGCTGAGGCAGGCTAGTCTGATAGAGATCGACATAAAGATGGGTTGCCTGCTCACGCACGGCCACCCGGGTATCTGGGCTAGGCAGGCGGATCATCACCCGACCCTCTCCTGTGGGCCCCCGCCGGAAGTTGATATCGCGGAGCGCCGGCATCGTACCTGGTCCCTGAGGTAGCCGTGCAGGTTGAGTCCAGGCAGGTGCTGCCGAGGTCTGGGCACTCGACGCCTGATGGGGTGTCGCCTGCCTCTGGGAGGTAGAAAGGGCGGCTGGCTGCGGTTTTTGACTGCCTATTTGAACGACAACCTGGTTACCCTGGGTGCTGACTTGGTAGGGAACGGGGTCGGTGAGATTCAACACAACCCGCGTGCGCCCCCCCGATTCGACTGCAACCAGACTATGAACAGCACCTAGGCCGATCGGCACCGACTTGCTTGCCAATCGACTACTCACACCTGGCAGGTCTATCGCAATGCGTGCCGGTGATTCGGTTGCGAAGCTCTGGGGTTCAGGGATGGGAGAGCTGAGATTGAGCTGAATTTGGATCTGCCGGCCTGGCAGGCTGGAGAATTGGACATCCTGAAGATCGACCGCCCAGACCGGTGCAGCCAGGATGATCAACATCCCAAAGGCAACCAACGCTGCGCCCTTGGTCTTTGCCCAGCATCCATATCCTATCCGCTGCACCTGTTGCCATTGACTATTCATGGGTCTTCCTCGGGATTTATTGGATCAGTGCGATCTTGGCCGGGCGTTCGCGCCAGTGGCCGGGGGTATCGGCAACGATCTCATTGAGATAGATAGCATCGAGTTCGATTGCGATGATCTGGCCATGATTCTGCCCCATGTAATTGCCGACACTGACCCGGTGCACGATGCCATCCCGGGTGCGAACCAATCCCCAACGGATACCCTCCTGGTCGAGGGTACCGACCATCTGGAGCGAGTCGAGCGGATAGCTTTCGAGTTCTTCGCGCGGGCGATTGGGGTCAGGTGCCGGGCCGCTTTCGACGATCAGCTCTTCTTGGGTTTCTTCCTTGATATCAGAGTGGAATGGATCACGGCGCTCGCCAGGATCATACACAAAGGTCTCAATGGGTTCAGGCTCTGGCAATGGGTCGATGGGGCCTGCAGGACGAGCATTGACCTGAGCGATATATGATTCAAGATCGCTCATGTCTCGATACCCACAGCCCGCCAGCAATAAGACAGACAGCCCCCAGGATATAAAGGGTCGCGATCGGATCATTTGGCCGTCTCCTCCTGATAACGATAGGTCTTGAGGGTGGCCTGCATGACTAAACGCTCAGGGTTACCCTTAGTATTCTCGCCTGAGATCTGGATATTATGGATTGTGACGATCCGCGGCAGGGCCGCCAGACCGCTCACAAAGCGTCCAAAGTCATGATATTGACCGCGTACCCGGATGATGATCGGCAGCTCTACATAAAATTCCTGATTCAGCTCGTTTTGTGGTTCAAAGCGTTCAAACTCCAAAGCATTGGCCAGCCCTGTCTGAGAGACATCGACTAGGAGCGCGGCAACCTCGGCCTGATTAGGCAATTGTTTAAGCATGGCCCCGAATAGCTCTTGCATCTGGACCAATTGATCGCGATAGGCCTGCAGATTGGCTGCCTTTTGCTGCTTAACCTCGAAGGTCTTGCGTAACTCCTGCTCGGCCTGCTGCTGGCTGCTGAGTTCCTCAAGCAGCGGCGTGGTGTCATAGTAATAGGCTACAGCGCCCAGGGCTATGCAGACAATCAGGATGGCAATGATCTTGACCTGGAGCGGCCATTCGCCATAGTTGTTTAGATCAAGTTGATTAAGTTGATTCAGATCCATGGGCCGCCTCGCTAGATAAAATCAGTGTTCAGCTCCGCGGTGCTGCGCCGGCGGTCTTTGGTTTTTCGGTCTCTGGCTTGGGTGCAACCTGGTTAAAGGATAGGCGGAAGAGGCTAAAACCCTTGTTTTTGGCATTCTGATTCTCGACGAGCATCAGCCGCGGCAAACCAATGGAGCGGGATGATTCGATCCGGCGCATAAAGGCTGAGACCCGAGCATTTGATTGGGTCATGCCCTCGACGGTGATCGAGTTGCCGGATTGCTCGAGCTTGGTCAGATAGACCCCTTCCGGCAATGCCTTGACCAATTCATCAAAAAGACGTATCACCTCGGGACGGCTTTTTTGTAAACGCTGGATGATCTCCATGCGTGCAAGCAGATTGGCCTTGGTCTTTTCGATCTCCTGGATCTCTTTAATCTTACGGTCGAGCGCTGCGATCTCGTTTTTGAGCATTTGATTACGCAATTCCTGGGCGTTGATCCTGTCCTGAAAATAGAGATGCTGGCCAATGATCGCGATACAGACCAGACCCACCGCTGCGCCCAGAATGATCAAGAACTCTTGGCGGCGCTGCTGACGTGCTGCCTCGCGCCAAGGCAGTAGATTGATGCGTATCATGACTCAAACCCTCGTAAGGCTAGACCCACAGCCACCATCATCCCCGGCGCCTCGCGCAGCAGCTGCTTGGAATCGATCCGCGACGCAAAGACCATCTGGGCGAATGGATTGGCTACCGAGGTTGGGATCTTCAGGCGTTCCTCGACCACGGTTTGGATATGCGGGGTACTGGCTGTGCCTCCAGATAGGATCAGGCGATCGATGCTTGAAAAGGTCGTGCCTGAATAGAAAAACTGCAGAGCTCGACCGATCTGCTGAGCCAGCGCCTCGCGGAAGGGGACCAGGACCTCGGTTTCATAGGTCTCGGCAACCGTGCCCTCACGGATCCTTTGGCTGGCCTGGTCATCGGTCAGACTATAGCGGCGCTGGACCTCTTCCTTGAGCTGGCGCCCCCCAAAGTTCTGCTCGCGGGTGTAGATGATCCGATCGTCATGCAGGATATACAGGGTCATCGCCGAGGCCCCGATGTCCACCACCCCAACCACCGGGCGCGTCTTGGGATCCTGGAGATCCGGCAACAGCGAGCAGGCATTTTGGATGGCGTAGGACTCAACATCGACCACCACTGGTTTTAGACCAGCAACCTCCAGGACGCTGACCCGATCATCGACATTCTCGCTACGCGAGGCGACGAGCAGGACCTCCACCATCTCTGGATTACCTGGAACTGGTCCCAGCACAGTGAAATCGAGCTTGACCTCCTCGAGGGGATAAGGGATATGTTGATCGGCGCCATACTGGATCTGCTCCTCCATCTCAGCATCGCTGAGATTGGCTGAGAGGTTAATGACCTTGGTGATGACCGCAGCCCCTGGTAGGGCAACCGCTGCCTGCTTCGTTTTGCTCTTTGACTTGGAAACTGCCTTGCGGATGGCCTCGGACACGGCCTCATGCTGAACGATCTTTTTGTCGCTGATGGCCGCGGGGGGAAGGGGCTCGAATGCGTAATGCTCAACGCGATAGCGCGGTACCGGAGTCGTCGCCACCCGGGAGAGATCAACCAGCTTGATCGCAGTGGTGCTGATATCGATCCCCAAGAGCGGTTGATTCTTGCGTGTGAGGCCAAACATGGTGATCTCGCCGGTTGCTGTGACCCAGAGGTTTGAGAAATGCTATGGGTCATTATAGACACATCATGCGAGCTGTCGATGACGGAGTAGATGCGACACCCCACCAGACTAAGCCGTTGCAAAAATATCAGGCGTTTTCGAATACAGCGATGGGTATCAGAATCGCTCAGCCATGCTGTATCATGACAAAGGCGAGCGGCTAGGATACCTGTTTATTGCAAAAAACAACATATAGTGCTTTTAGCACCTGTAGGTCACAACAGGGGCGAGGTAAGGGTCCATGTCTATCCGCAACCGAGGCAACGCCTACCAAGAGCACCTTGCCTATGAGGCCGCGCGTATCCTGATCGAACAGGGCTTGACCGACCTGGAGCTGGCGCGGCGTAAGGCCGCTGAGCGGGTCGGGATTGCGGACCGTCGGCAATGGCCCTCCAATGCGCTGATCAAGGAAGCGGTCTTAACGCAGCAACGCCTGTTTGCCAGCGCGTCTTGTCAAACCGAGGCACGTCTGTTGAAAGGCGAAATCGCCCAGGCAATGCGGATGTTGAGCGCATTCAGCCCTCGATTGATTGGTTTGGCCTTGCATGGCCTGACCAACCGTAAACAGGGCGTCGAGCTGCTCGTATTTGCTGAGCGCTCCGAGGATGTGCTCCTGGCCCTCATGTCTTGGGAGATCCCCTATCGGATCGGCGAACGCAGTCTGAGATATGCCGACGGTCAGCGGATCACCCACCCGATGTTCGGTTTTCTGGCCAACGAAATACCCTTCAAGCTGATCGTGGTCCCGCCGCGTATCCGGTGTCATCCCCCGCTCGACCCGATCACCGAACGTCCTAACCTCGGCGCAGATCTCACCGCTATCGAACGATCCTTGGCAAGCGACGATTGGCTCTTGAGTCGCTGATCAACGCTGCGAGATCGGGAGATAGTCGCGTTTGACTGGTCCGCGGTAGATCTGACGCGGGCGCCCGATCCGGTTGTTTGGGTCGCTCATCATCTCCAACCAGTGGGCAACCCAACCCACGGTGCGGGCGACGGCAAACATGACGGTAAACATGTTACGCGGGATGCCGAGCGCCTGATAGATGATCCCCGAATAAAAATCCACATTCGGATAAAGACGGCGCTCGATAAAATAATCATCGCTTAAGGCGATTTCCTCTAAACGCATCGCCAGCTCGAATAATGGATTATTGGTATCGGCCAGCTCACCGAGGACTTGATGGCAGACCTCGCGCAGGATCTTGGCGCGCGGATCATAGTTTTTGTAGACCCGATGGCCGAATCCCATAAGCCTGAAGGGGTCGTCTTTATCCTTGGCCTTGGCGATATATTTCGGAATATTCTCGACCCTCCCGATCTCGGTCAACATCGCGATCACCGCCTCATTGGCCCCACCATGGGCTGGTCCCCACAGCGAGGCGATCCCAGCCGCAATACAGGCAAATGGATTGGCCCCCGAGCTTGCCGCCAGGCGCACGGTCGAGGTGCTGGCATTTTGCTCGTGGTCGGCATGGAGGATCAGCAACAGATTGAGCGCCCGCTCTGCCAAAAGGCTTGGCCGATATTCCTCGCAAGGAGTGGCGAACATCATATGTAAAAGATTGGCGCAATAACGGAGATCATTGCGAGGATAGATGATCGGTTCACCGATGCTGTGTTTATAGGCCGCAGCTGCAATCGTCGGTACCTTGGCGATCAGGCGATGGGCCGAGATCTCCCGGTGGCGGGGGTCATTGATCCTGAGCGAATCGTGATAAAAGGCCGACAGCGAACCGACGACCCCGACCAGGATGGCCATTGGATGGGCATCATAGTGGAAGCCGTTTAAAAAGCTTTTGAGATTCTCGTTGAGCATGGTGTGACGCCTGATCACCTGCTCGAAATCGGCCAACTCACTTGCAGTCGGGAGTTCACCATAGATCAGGAGATAGGCCACCTCCAAAAAACTCGCCTTGGCTGCAAGCTGTTCGATTGGATAGCCGCGATAAAGCAGGATCCCTTGCTCGCCATCGATATAGGTGATACTGCTGTGACAGCTCGCGGTGGACATGAAACCTGGGTCATAGGTCAAAAGCCCAGACTCCTGATACAGGGAGGAAATATCCACGGCAGGTGGGCCTAGAGTGCCTTGCCGCAGCGGCAACTCGTAGCGCTCGCCGGTGAGATTATTGATAACGGTGACGGTTTCAGTGCTCATAACACCTCCGCCAAACCAAGACCAAAATGACCAACCCAGCCCGGGCTTGATACCCAACCCGGTTTTGAAATCTCTGGCTGGTTCTTGCGACTGAGACGAGATGAATGAGTGAGGTAGTCCCCTGGCGCGAATACACCCTCTGCCTAGCGGGATATTGCCTTTAGGCGGTGTCTTGCCCGGATTCTAGTCGCTGGGGGTCAGGCGCGCTACACCGCTGGCGATTGCTGCCTGGGCGACAGCCCCGGCGACCCGCGCACGCAAGCGCGGGTCAAAAGGTTTAGGAATGATATAGTCCGGCCCAAAGCGCAATGCGTTCAGGCCATAGGCGTCGAGGACCTCTTGCGGGACCGGTTCGCGGGCAAGATCGCGCAGGGCCTGAACCGCGGCGATTTGCATCGCCTGATTGATGCGCGAGGCGCGGACATCGAGCGCACCTCGAAAGATAAAGGGAAAGCCTAAGACATTATTGACCTGATTGGGATAATCCGAGCGTCCGGTAGCCATGATCAGGTCTTGACGGACCGCGAATGCCGCAGCAGGGCGGATCTCAGGGATCGGATTGGAAAGGGCAAAGACGATCGGGCGGGGGGCCATGGAGGCAATCATCTCTGGAGCGACCAGATCGGGTCCGGAAAGGCCGATGAAGACATCGGCATCGACCATGGCCTCGGTGAGGGTGCGTTTGGCGGTCTCAACCGCGACCCCAAATTTATAGGGATTGAGATCCGGTCGTCCCAAATGGATGACCCCCTGCCGGTCGAGACAGAGGATATGTTCGCGGTGGGCCCCCAGTGCCAACAAGAGACGCGCTGAGGCGATCCCTGCCGCACCGGCACCCAGGATGACGATGCGCGCCTCCTCGAGGGTTTTGCCCTGCAACTCGAGCGCGTTTAATAGACCAGCGGCCAGAATGACCGCGGTTCCATGTTGGTCATCATGGAAGACTGGGATATCGAGCTCGTCGATTAAGGCCTGCTCGATCTCAAAGCAATGCGGGGCAGCGATATCCTCGAGATTGATCCCGCCGAAGGTCGGAGCGATGCGCACCACGGTTTCGATAAAGGCCTCTGGGCTTTCGGCCTGGACCTCGATATCAAAACAATCGATATCAGCAAAACGCTTAAAAAGGACCGCCTTGCCCTCCATCACCGGCTTACCGGCCAGGGGACCGACATTCCCCAAACCCAAGACGGCTGTGCCGTCGGTGACGACCGCGACCAGATTTCCCTTGTTCGTATAGCTATAGGCGAGATCCGGATCGGCATGGATACGCCGTACCGGCTCGGCTACCCCAGGTGTATAGGCCAGCGCCAGATCCTGTTGGGTGACAGCTGGCTTGGTAACCAGGGTACCGATCTTGCCTGGGCGGGGTTGAGCATGAAAGCTCAGCGCCTGGAGGTTGAGCTCGTCATCCAAGGCGCTCTGTGCGGTCATGGCGATCTCCGCAGATATCTATGGGATTAGTCGACGAGGCGATACAGCGGTGAGCCGCTCGTCCCAGGCAAACCAGTCGTCTCGTCTCTTGTCAACGCGCATACTTGCGGCGGAACCGATCTACGCGCCCGCCGGTATCTATCACCTTCTGTTTACCCGTGAAGAACGGATGACAGGCCGAGCAGACCTCGATATGCATCTCCTTGCCCTTGGTAGAGCGGGTGGTAAAGCTGTTGCCACAGCTGCAAATCACCTTGACCTCGTAATAATCGGGATGAATACCCTCTTTCATCGCAGTACCTGATGAAAAGCTTTTAAAACTCGGAAACCCTAACAATTTGTATAAATTGATGCAAGGTGGATCTAGATTTCAATCAGATCGATCAATAGGCTATCCAGCAGCTCATACCCCCGCGGGGTTGGCAGGACACGGTCAGAACCCAGGTGGACCAGACCTTGCCCGGCTGCAGCTGCCAATCTGGATGCGAGCCACGCCCAAGGGCGTCCTGTTGTTGCCGTAAATAGATCGATTTCAAATCCCTGGGTCAGACGCAAAGCGTTCATCGCGAACTCGGCCACCAGATCGCTATCGCTGAGCAGACGGCGTCTGACAATAGAATGGCTCGGGTCGATCTGAAGATAATGATCAGGATCTGGGGTTTTCTCGGTCCGCCAGATCCGCCAAGGGGTCGATGGGTCTTCTGAGCAGGTCGTCAGCTTACCATGGGCCCCGGCGCCGATCCCAAGATAGTCGCCGAAACGCCAATAGTTGAGATTATGGCGGCAGGCGTAACCAGGGCGGGCATAGGCCGAAACCTCGTAACGCCGATAACCTATAGACTCCAGATATTCTAAACCTGCCCAACCCATCTCAGCAACCAGATCGGGGTCTGGTAGGTGAGGGGGATAGGCGTGAAAGGCAGTCCCAGGTTCAAGGGTGAGTTGATAATACGCCAGATGCTCAGGCGCAAGCGCGATCGCCGCCTCGAGATCGGCGCGCGCCTGAGTGAGGTCCTGATCGGGTAGACCGAACATCAGGTCGAGATTGATATTGGTAAAACCCGCAGCCCGGCCCATCCGAACCGCAGCGCCTGCCTCCTCGGCCGTATGAACGCGCCCAAGCTGGGCAAGATGGGTGGCAGACAGACTCTGGACCCCGATCGAGAGCCGATTGACCCCTGCGGTGCGATATTGGGCTAAACGGGCGGGGTCCAGGGTTCCGGGATTGGCCTCGAGCGTGATCTCAGCGTTGGGGACCAGATCAACCTGGTTGCGGATGCCATCCAGTAATCCTTGAATCGCCCAGCCGGGAAATAGGCTAGGGGTGCCGCCGCCGATAAAGATCGTTTGGATTGGCCGCCGGGCGGCGGGCTCGCCTAGCTCGTGTTCCAGATCGCGCAACAGGCGTTCGACATAGCGTCCGAAAGGGGGAGCAGCGGCTGGATAAGAGTTGAAATCACAATACGGGCATTTGCGGATACACCAAGGCAGATGGATATAGAGCGCCAGCGGGGGCAGGGCTGCAGGATCTCCGGCTCTAGCCTGTCCCTGCTCGGCGGGGCGGGGTGGGCAGGTCTCTGAGCACATGGCTAGAGATCAGGCAAGCAGGGTTAATCCAGCGTAGCCTAAGACCAGGCATTTGACGCCTATATTGCCCTTGAAGCTGATATGCAGCCTGGTACTGGGACCAGACCCTTCGCAGGCCAGCACCACCCCATCGCCAAATCTGGGATGGTGCACCTGCTGACCAGGGCGAAAGTTACCCTCCGCAGCGGCCGGCTGAGCCTTAGCGGCCGGGCGCTGGACGAAACCTCGGCGGACCTCTTCGATCAGCTCGCCAGGCAGCTCGGATAAAAAACGCGAGGGCAGGGGATAATCCTCCCGTCCATGCAGCCTGCGGCTTTCGGCATAGGTTAGATAGAGCTCGCGCATGGCGCGGGTGATCCCCACATAGCACAGACGCCGTTCCTCCTCCAATCGTCCTGGTTCGTCCAGTGCCAGGTTATGCGGGAACAGCCCCTCTTCGAGCCCTACGAGAAATACCACAGGAAATTCGAGCCCCTTGGCACTATGCAGGGTCATGAGTTGGACACTGTCGGCAAAGGGCTCGGCCTCCTGCTCGCCGGCCTCAAGCGCCACATGGGCCAAAAAGGCATTGAGCAGCTCAGGCTGGGTAGCTGGGTGCTCTTGTTCGAAGCGCTGGGCAGTCTCGATGAGCTGTTCGAGGTTTTCGATCCGATCCTGACCCCGTCCATCCTTGCTATCCCGGAAATATTCGATCAAGCCTGCGCGGTCGATCGCGCGTCTGGTGACCTCAGCGAGGGTATAGCCGGCTAGGGATTGCCGTTGCGCCTCGATCAGGGTTAAGAAACCGCGCATTGCCTGACCTGTCCGCGCACTGAGCGCGCCTTTGCTGAGGGCGGCTTGAGCCGATTGCCAAAGCGAAAGGCCAGAGACGCGCGACTCCTGCCGGAGTAGATCGAGTGTCCGTTGGCCGATCCCACGCCCTGGCCGATTGACCGCCCGCTCGAATGCCTGGTCATCGTCTGGGTTTGCGATCAACCTTAGATAGCCCATGGCATCGCGGATCTCGGCCCGCTCGAAAAACCTCAGGCCACCGTAGACCCGATAGGGGATGCCAGACTGGATCAATGACTCTTCGAAAAGCCGTGATTGGGCAGTGGTCCGATAGAGAATCGCGCAATCGGCATAACGATGACCGGAGGCGACGGCGTGGCGAATGCGCTCAGCGACGAACTGGGCCTCATCCACCTCGTTAAAGGCGCTATAGAGCCGGATCGGAGCGCCGGCGCCATCGCGGGTCCAGAGGGTCTTGCCAAGCCTGCTGAGATTGTTGGCGATCAGGGCATTGGCCGCAGCCAGGATATTGCCGGTCGAGCGATAGTTTTGTTCTAGCCGGACGAGATGGGCGTGGGGGTAATCGCGTTGGAAAGACTGAATGTTTTCGACTCGGGCTCCGCGCCAGCCATAGATCGATTGATCGTCGTCGCCGACGGCAAACAGGCAGTTTTCCTCGCCGGCAAGCGCCCTTAACCAGGCATATTGGATGGCATTGGTATCCTGGAACTCATCGACGAGAAGATGCTTGAAGCGGTGTCGGTAATGCTCGAGTAGATCCTGACGGTCGCGCAAGACCTCCAGGGTATAAAGCAGTAGATCTGCAAAATCCACCATCCCTGCCTTGATCCGCGCGGATTCATAGGCCTGGTAAAGCTCGATGAACCGATCCTGGATCAGATCCCCGCGTGCAACCAGGTGGTTCGGTCTGCGCCCCTCATCCTTGTGGTGATTGATGAATCCCTGGATCTTGGCAGGCGGCCAGCGCGCCTCATCGAGCTGTAGCTCCTTGAGCAGGCGTTTGATCAGGCGAAGTTGGTCGTCTGAATCCAGGATCTGAAAGTGTTGAGGGAGTCCGGCATCCTGCCAGTGGGCACGCAAAAAGCGATGGGCAAGTCCATGAAAGGTCCCGATCCAGGCGTTGTTGAGTGCAACGCCGAGTAGGGTATCGAGTCGGCCTCGCATCTCACGTGCGGCCTTGTTGGTGAAGGTCACCGCAAAGATTGACCAAGGAGGGATACCTTGCTGGATCAACCAGACGATCCTTTGGGTTAAAACCCTGGTCTTGCCTGAGCCTGCTCCTGCGAGAACCAGTATATGCCTGGACTGGTTGGTCACTGCCTCACGCTGGGCTGGATTGAGCAGATCGAATAACTGGTTGCTGTTCATGATGCCATTTTCAGTAAACCGCGCCCTAAATACTACTACTGTATTGATATATAGATTTGTAGTTAGGGAAGGGTCAGCCTGTGGATAATTTTTGATGTTTCTTTTAAAAACAGAATCTTAGATTATGTCCAGACTGTGGATAACCCTGTGGACAAGACTGTGGATAAAACGAAGCCGGTGATTCGATCCACAGCTTATTCACAGCCTATCCACAGACTTATCCACAGGCGATCTGCATATAAATGATTGATTTTCAATAAGATCTCCATTCTAGAGGACCATGGCTGCTACGTTTGGGTCTCGGGGACGTTGTCGTATAGAATGGCAATCCTTTGAGTCCTATCTACAGAGCCTGCTTCATGACGCCGCTGCACAACGATACCTTCTTGCGCGCCTTGCTGCGCCAACCCGTTGACTACACCCCCGTTTGGATGATGCGCCAAGCGGGCCGTTATCTGCCCGAGTATCGCGCTACGCGGGCACGTGCGGGGAGCTTCATGGCGCTATGCAAAACCCCGGAGCTCGCCTGCGAGGTGACGCTGCAGCCTCTTGAGCGTTATCCGCTCGATGCCGCCATCCTCTTTTCGGACATTCTGACTATCCCGGACGCCATGGGGCTTAGGCTGTATTTTGCCGAAGGGGAGGGGCCGCATTTCGAGCGGCCGGTGCGAACGGCTGCTGATATCGAACGTCTGCCGATCCCAGATCCAGAGGAAGAACTGCGTTATGTGCTGGATGCAGTCTCAACCATCCGCCAGGCGCTCAATGGACGGGTGCCCCTGATCGGTTTTTCAGGCAGTCCCTGGACCCTGGCGACCTATATGGTCGAGGGTGGGGCCCTGAAAAACTTTGCCCGTATCAAAACGATGCTGTTTGACCAGCCCAGCCTGCTCCATCAGCTGCTCGCTAAGGTGACAGATGCGGTGACGGTCTATCTCAACGCCCAGATCGCCCGCGGTGCTCAGGCGGTCATGATCTTCGATACCTGGGGTGGGGCCTTGGCGCCGGTCAACTATCGCGAGTTTTCGCTGGCCTATCTGCAGCGGGTGGTCGAGGGCTTGACCCGTGAATCGGAAGGCCGGCGGGTGCCGGTGATCCTGTTTACCAAGAACGGTGGCCAGTGGTTGGCAGACATGGCTAAGACCGGCTGCGATGCGCTAGGCGTCGACTGGACCACCGAGCTTGCCGATGCGCGCCGGTTGGTTGAGGATCGGGTCGCTCTTCAGGGTAACCTCGACCCCTGCGTGCTCTATGCCTCGCCTGAACGTATCCATGAGGAGGTCGCGCGGGTCTTGGCAAGCTATGGTACGGGTTCGGGCCATGTCTTTAACCTGGGGCATGGGATCCCCCAGGATGTCGATCCCGAGCGCCCAGCGGTGATGGTAGAGGCAGTGCATAGACTCAGTCGCCCCTATCATCAGACGGGCAGCGCTTGATTCTGGATCCCGCATTCTTAACTATCCGATCGAGAGAACGCCAAAGGTGTGGGTATGAAAGTCATCGAGATCCGCGAGACCGGTGGTCCTGAGGTCTTACAGTTTGCCAACTATCCGGATCCTCCTGCGCCTGGGCCAGAGGAAATACTGGTGCGCCTGCAGGCGGCGGGAGTGAATCCGGTCGATACCAAGATCCGCCGGCGCGGTCCCTTGATCGCGAATGGGTTGCCGGCGGTTCTAGGCTGCGATGGGGCAGGGGTCGTCGAGGCGGTCGGCCCGGCGGTAACCCGCTTTAAACCCGGCGATGCGGTCTGGTTTTGCGATGGAGGGCTCGGTGGACCGGTGGGCAACTATGCCGAGTATCGGCTCGTGCATCAGCTGATTGCCCAACCCAAACCTCAGTCACTCAGCATGATCGAGGCGGCAGCCGCCCCCCTGGTGCTCCTGACCGCCTGGGAGGCGCTCTATGACCGGGCGCGCATCCAGCCAGGCCAGCGCGTGTTGATTCATGCCGGTGCAGGCGGCGTCGGCCATGTCGCTATCCAGCTCGCCCGATGGGTCGGTGCGCGGGTCTGTACCACGATCAGCAGCCCAGACAAGGCCGCCTTTGCCCATTCCTTGGGCGCGGAGTTTTGTATCAACTATCGCGAAGAGGATCTGGTCGAGGCGGTGATGGACTGGACCGAGGGCGAGGGCGTCGATGTCGCCTTTGATACCGTAGGCCCGGAGGTCTTTCAGCGCACGATCCCCGCTGTGGCCCATTATGGGGATCTGGTCAGCATCCTCGACCCAGGGCCGCAATTGGATCTGACCGAGGCCAGGATGCGCAATCTGCGCATCGGCCTGGAGCTGATGCTCACCCCCATGCTGCGTGACCTGCCCAAGGCGCGCGCCCATCAAGGCGAGATCCTCAACCGCTGTGCTGAGGCCATCGATCGGGGTGAATTGCGCATCCATGTTTCCCAGACCTTCGCCCTGGCGGAGGTCGCCTCAGCCCATCGGCTGATCGAGGAGGGTCATGTCACCGGCAAGCTGGTCTTGACCCTGGATTAAACAAGGGATGCGGAGCGCTTGAACGGTTTATTGGGTCTCAAACAGGTACGCGTTGCCCTGCTCGCCGATACCCATGGGACGCTCGACCCGCGGGTCCGGGAAGTGGTCGAGGGCTGCGACCTTGCCTTGCATGGCGGCGATATCGGGCACGCGGCGATCCTCGCCCAGCTTCAGCCGCGCCTGGGGCGGGTACTTGCGGTCTTTGGCAATAATGATGTCGCGCGCAAATGGCCGGAGGAGGATCGCCGGCTTTTGGTCCATCTGCCCGAATGGTTGGAACAGCCCTTACCGGGGGGGACAATTGCGCTCATCCATGGTCATCAGATCCCCGCCCGCGGTCGCCATGAGCTCTTGCGCGCCCGCTTCCCTCAGGCGCGCGCGATCGTCTATGGTCATAGCCATCGGCTAGAGACCGATCTGAGCCGTTTTCCCTGGGTGCTGAACCCAGGCGCTGCAGGTCGCGCGCGTACTCATGGCGGACCCTCCTGTCTGGTCTTGCTCGCCAGTGCCCGGGATTGGCAGATCGAGATCCATCGCTTCCCTTTATCGCGATTGCACAACAGACTGCATGGCACCTGCCCGCATGAATCCACTCCCCAACCCAAGGGTTATCCCCCCCAAGTCATTATTGCGCCAGGTCGGGCGGGCCATTGCTGACTTTCGGATGATCGGGGAGGGCGACCGGATCCTCCTTGGGGTCTCGGGTGGCAAGGATTCGCTGTCTTTACTGCAGATCCTGCTGCATCTGGGCACCTATGCGCCGGTGCGTTTTGACCTGGCCGTCGCCACGATCGATCCGCAGTCACCTGGGTATGATCCGACCCCTTTGCAGCCGTATTACCAATCACTCGGCCTGGTTTGGCACTATGAGCAGCAGCCGCTTTTAGAGCAGGCGCAGCTGCATCTGCACGGCGACTCGTTTTGTGCCTATTGCGCCCGCATGAAACGCGGAATCCTCTATCGGCTTTGCCGCGAGCATGGCTATAACGTCCTAGCCCTGGGGCAACATCTCGATGATCTGGCCGAAAGCCTGTTGATGTCCCTGTTCCACAACGGGCAGCTGCGCACCATGAAGGCACATTATCGCAATCGGGAGGGCGACATCCGCATCATCCGTCCCCTGGTCTATTGCCGGGAGCGGCAGACTGCCGATTTTGCCCGCAGCGCCGGTTTGCCGGTGATCCCCGAGTCCTGTCCAGCCTGTTTCGACCAACCCGTGCGCCGCGCCGAGATGAAGGCGCTCTTGGCCCGCGAGGAATCCAAATATCCCAAGCTCTTTTCCAGCATACTCCAGGCCCTCAAACCCCTGATGATCGAGGGCGAACTGCCCGAGCCAGGTTGGCCTGCGAACCGATGGCTTGGGGTATAGGCCTGACCCAACAGGCTAGAGGTGCTTGAGGCTGCAGCCATAGCGCTCGATCCCCATCTCGGCAGCAGCAACGGCGCGAAAGATGGCGCGACCCTTGTTCATGGTCTCTTTCCATTCGAGCTCGGGAATCGAATCGGCCACGATCCCTGCACCTGCCTGGATATGGAGCTGGCCTTGCTGGATCACCGCCGTGCGGATGGCGATGGCCGTATCCATATTGCCGTTCCAAGCCAGATAGCCGATAGCCCCTGCATAGATCCCCCGCTTGACCGGCTCAAGCTCATCGATGAGCTCCATGGCGCGGATCTTGGGTGCACCCGACACTGTGCCGGCGGGAAAGGTGGCGCGCAGGACATCGATGGCGCTCAGTCCTTCCTTGAGCCTCCCAACCACGTTCGAGACGATGTGCATGACATGCGAATAGCGCTCGATCACCATGCGCTCGGTCAGGCGCACGCTCCCGATCTCGGCGACCCGCCCGACGTCGTTGCGCCCCAGATCGATGAGCATCAGATGCTCGGCGATCTCCTTGGGGTCGGCCAACAGCTCAGACTCCAGCACCCGGTCCTCTTCCTCTGTATGCCCGCGCTTGCGGGTGCCGGCGATGGGGCGCACGGTGATCAGCCCATCCTCGAGGCGCACCAGGATCTCAGGGGAGGAGCCAACGATCTGGAAATCATCCAAATCCAGAAAATACAGATAGGGCGAGGGATTCATGCCGCGTAATGCCCGATACAGATCAAGCGGCGGGGCAGCAAAGGGGATCGAGAGACGCTGTGAGAGCACCACTTGCATGCAGTCGCCGGCCAGGATATAGCCCTTGATCCGCTCGACCGCCCGTTTGAACTCAGCCTCAGTGAACCCTGAGATGAAATGGGATTCATCGATCGCCCGCGGTCTGACCGCCGGTGGTTCAGGAAGCGGTTGATGCATGCGCGCGCTCAGCTGTTGGAGCCGCGCCTCGCCGATCTCGAGGGTATCACCATGGGTGGGGTCGAGATGCACGATCAGATAGAGCCGTCCGCTGAGATTATCGAACACCACCACCTCATCCGAGACCATGAGCAGGATGTCGGGGGTGCCGAGCGGATCCGGATGAGGACAGTGCGCCAGGCGCGGCTCGATATAGCGGATGGTGTCATAGCCAAAATAGCCGACCAGACCGCCGGTAAAACGCGGTAGCCCCTCGACCTCGGCCACCTGGAAACGACCCTGGAAGGTCTGGATCCAGGCGAGCGGATCGGTGCTTTCGGTCTCCTCGATCGCCGTGCCATCCCGCTCCACGACGATGCGCTGGCCCCAGACCTTGATCAGGGTGCGCGCTGGCAGCCCGATGATTGAATAGCGTCCCCATTTCTCCCCGCCCTGGACCGACTCGAAGAGATAGGAATAGGGCCCCTTGGCGAGCTTGAGATAGACGCTTAAAGGGGTCTCTAGATCGGCAAGCACCTCACACGCAAGGGGGATGCGGTTATAGCCCTGGTCGGCGATTGCCTGAAAGGTCTTGGGGGTCATGGGGTATTCCGCCGGGGTGTAGCTAACAGGTTGGGGAGCTCGGTGAATGAGTCGATCACCGCATCTGGCTGGGCGGTACGGATATCCTGACCATGGTTATAGCCATAGCTCACACAGATGATCGCAAAGCCTGCGGCGCGTGCGGCCTGCACATCGCTGATAGAATCGCCGATCATCAAGGACTCCTGCGGCGCCACCCCAAAATGCTGGGCGGCATGGAGCAAGGGCAGTGGATCGGGTTTACAGCGGGGAAGGGTATCGCCGCTGATCACAATCCCAAAATATTCAGCGATCCCCAGCTGGTTGAGCAAAGGCTCGGTGAAACGCGCCGCCTTGTTGGTCACACAACCCAAGGGATAGCCGGCCGAACGTAGGAAATCCAACCCCTCGCGCACCCCTGGATAGAGCCTTGAGCGCTTGCAGGTGTGGGCGGCATATAACTCCAGAAAGATTGGCAAGGCGCGTTGCAGTTCGGCCTCGTCAGGCTCGCCCTCGAGTTGGCCGACGAGGGCACGGCGCACCAGACGCTCCACCCCATTGCCTACCCAGCAGCGGATCTGGGCCTCGCCTTGGGGTGGGCGCCCCAGTTGGATGAGCATTGCATCGATGCATTCAGCAAGATCAGGAACGCTGTCGACCAGGGTTCCATCGAGATCGATCAGGACCATGCGCGGTGCCGATATCATCCCCGCCCCCGCTCAGTGTTCAGGAATCGGTCAGTGAGATTGCTGGCTAGCGCTCGACGC
>CALALB010000063.1 GCA_937923175.1 uncultured Chromatiaceae bacterium
CGCAACACCTTCAACGCCACAGTCGCTCAATGCCGCATCCAGTACAACACCCTCCTCCCCCACCCCAGCCTGGGCCTACTCCCTCCTGGACAATGGCCCCTCCCCAATCACCCCCAGCGCCAAAGGTGCTGGATCGATATAAGGACTAGACAAGCTGTCATTAGACCATTAACATCGGCGCTTCCGATGCATGGGGCCATAGCTCAGCTGGGAGAGCGCAACACTGGCAGTGTTGAGGTCGGCGGTTCGACCCCGCCTGGCTCCACCAGAGATGTTTAAGACCGGGCCTCTGGCCCGGTCTGTCATAAGCAGGTCAAGTCCCCATCGTCTAGTGGCCTAGGACACCGCCCTTTCACGGCGGTAACCGGGGTTCGAAACCCCGTGGGGACGCCAACCCTTGGGCTACGTAGCTCAGCCGGTTAGAGCATCGCACTCATAATGCGGGGGTCCCCAGTTCGAATCTGGGCGTAGCCACCACCTCTTCCAAACCCCGCGGCAGCGCGCTCCCGGATCAACAAACCAGCCGCTGCTTGCCAAGCGCACTAGCCTCTACCTCAATTCCTTACTCTTAAACTCGGGGGCGGCCACCCATCCAGTCGCCTTTCAACCCAGGGCGGGGATCATCTCGTTTGGGTGGTAAGCAATTGCGCGATCGTTATTGGGGGGATGGGCGAACGGCATGTCCCCGGTCTCTCGCACCGTTCCGTCTGTGATCTATCGAGAATAGAGTCAGCCCTGCCCCGGAGAGATGACTTGCCAATCCCGATGCTGCGCTCGCTTCAGGCGCCATTTGCCCGAATCCCTCGGCCGCTGCTTGCGCTCGGCGCAGGCAGCCTCGCGGTTTTAAGCTTTGCCCCCTTTGGCCTCTTTCCGCTTGCGGCCATCGCCTGCGCACTATTTTATCAAGCCCTAAGCGGCACAACCCCAGGCGCTGCCCTTTGGCGCGGCTGGTTATTCGGCAGCGGCCTCTTTGGTTTCGGGATCTTTTGGATCCGGATCAGCCTCGATGAATTCGGCAACATGGAGGCCTGGGTGGCGCATCTATTGACCGCGCTATTCATTGGCCTGATGGCCCTGTTTTATGGGGTAACCGGCTGGTTGATCCGGCGGCTGGAGAGAGATCGGCGCAATTGGACTGGGCCTTTGCTGCTCATGCCGGGCATTTGGGTGTTAGTCGAATGGCTGCGCAGCTGGCTGCTGACCGGTTTTCCCTGGTTGAGCTTAGGCTATGGCCAGATCGACGGACCCTTGGCCGGCTATGTTCCTCTCCTCGGTATCCATGGGGTCAGTTTGCTGGTCGCCCTGTCGGGCGGATTGCTCTGGGGCGCATTCAATGGGCAGGCACACCCAAGGCACGCGCCATTCGCTGCCCTGATGGCGTTAATAGCCCTATGCTTCATAGGCGCCGCACTCAAACGTATCGATTGGACGCATCCTAGTGGCCACCCCTTTCAAGCAGCCCTGATCCAAGCCAATATCCCCCAGGCGGTGAAATGGGATCCTGAGGCGCGTCTTATGATCGCCGAGACCCATGTCGATCTGACCCTAGAGCATCTGGACGCGGATCTCATCGTCTGGCCTGAGACCGCCCTCCCCGACTTTCTCCATCAGATCCGCAAGCCCTTGATCGATCCATTGGCCGAACGGGCGCGGCGCGAAGGGTTTGAGATCGTGCTCGGGATCCCGGTGCTCGACCTGGAAAGCGGGCGCTATTTCAACGGCCTTTTGGCGATCGGCAGCCAAGAGTCGGTCTATACCAAGCGCCACCTGGTCCCATTCGGTGAGTTTACCCCTTTCAAATCCTGGCTCGGACCGCTTGCTGAGCTCTTTGCGGTCCCGATGTCCGACTTTAGCCCAGGCACCGGACGCCCCCTGTTACAGGTTGGTCCTCATCAGGTCGGTGCCTCGATCTGTTATGAGGATGCCTTTCCAGGCGAACTGATCGAATCCCTGCCTGAGGCGGTTTATCTCATCAATGTCAGCAATGACGCCTGGTTTGGCGATTCGCTCGCCCCCCATCAGCATCTGGAGATCGCGCGCATGCGGGCACTTGAGACCGGGCGATTCTTGCTGCGCGCCACCAATACTGGGATCTCGGCCATCATCGATCATCGCGGTCAGCTGGTCGCTCAGCTACCGCTATTTGTGCGCGGGGTGATTACCGCCGAGGTCCAGCCACGGGAGGGCCTGACCCCCTTCGCCCGCTTCGGAAATGCACCGGCAGTCGGTCTAGGATGCATCCTCGTGCTCATAGGGGCCGGCCTCAGCCGGAGTCCGGGATCCAGACCCCCTAGGCCCCACCCTGAGCCTCCAACCTGAATAAATGGGCACGATAATGGCGCAGCTCGGCGATCGATTCGCGGATGTCATCCAGCGCAAGGTGTCTGGACTGCTTTTTGAAACTGTTTGCCACCTCAGGCGCCCAACGCTGGGCGAGGATCTTGAGGGTGCTCACATCCAGATTGCGATAATGGCAATAGGCCTCTAGACGCGGCATCCAGCGCGCCAAAAAACGCCGGTCCTGACAAATGCTGTTACCGCACAAAGGCGATGCGCCCGCGGGGACATGGTTGGCGACAAACTCAAGGGTTTGCGCCTCGGCCTCGGATTCGCGATAGGGACTTGCCTGCACGCGCTCCAATAGACCCGAGGCCAGGTGCTGCCTGCGGTTCCATTCATCCATCGCGCTGAGGATGTCTTCATCTTGATAAATGGCGATGACCGGACCTTCGGCAATGATCTCGAGCTGGCTGTCGGTGATTAGGGTAGCGATCTCGAGGATGCGATCGCGGTCTGGATCGAGGCCGGTCATCTCGAGATCGATCCAGATGAGATGATGCTCGCTTTTCATCATGTAGATTCTCGGCGATGTTGGGACATCGATTGTCGCATCCTCTGTCTGCTTTGTATCTCTGTCTGCCGCGCCTGAGCCTAGTCAGCTCTGTTATCGGGCCATTTCTGGCGCAAGACTCTAGAAGATTTGCTCAGGGGTGAATGGCGTTATATTCGCGAAACCCTCATTGTTGTATCCCGTGAATTGCCCAATACTGCGCAGGCGCGGTTACCTGATGGCCCGCCGTATCCTGCGGGAGCTGCTGAGGCCCGAAGCTGGGCCGGCGACATCCTGCTCCGGGGCATTGTCATGAGGGTTCGCTTACCCAAGCCTATCGCGCACCACACCCGTGATCCGGGCCGAGATGACGGCAGGCCGCAAGCCCATTCAGGGGCTGGCCCAGAGCTACC
>CALALB010000064.1 GCA_937923175.1 uncultured Chromatiaceae bacterium
CGTCGGATCCAGGGTAATTTTGCGGGTCAGGGGCAGGGTGTGACACCTCGACTGGGCAAGCCGCTGAACTCGCCCAGTGGGGTGGCGGGGTAAAGGTGGCGCTTGCTGCCCTTGGTCATTGGAATCAGTGGCCCTCGCCCCCGCTGCCGGCTCTTGTCCGAGAGGCCAAAAGGAGGGTGCGGCCTGGGCTCAGGGGGTTCGACATGAGTGCTGTGATCCAGCTTGACGCATGAAAAAGGTAATACTCAAAGTCTAGCTTCACCCCCAGTCCCCTCACCCAGGGGACCTGGGCATTCACCTAACCTTAAGCCCAGGCAGTGCGCTCGGGCACTGTCTGGGGTGGAGGCAAGGGGCCTGGCGAATTCTGATGGACCAACAGCCGCCAGCCGTCCGGTTCGTGCCGAAAGATATGGGTGGCATAGATCGGCGGCAGGGGATCGCCGGTGGCAGTCTGGGGGCATTCCTCGACCAGATGGATCGCCAGCTCGCCCTGCTCGATCCATAGGCAATGCTTGACCTGCAGATCAAAGCCTCGGCCAGAGGCAAACAGGGTTTGCCAGAGCCTTTTGATCTGGCCGCCGATGGCGAGCGGCGCCATCGGCAACAGACAAAAGGCATCCTCGCTTTCGACCCAGACCGCGGCCATGGCCTGGATATCAGCTGTCTCGAGGGCGTCATAATAGGCGTCCTCGGCGTCCTGCGGGGTCGCAAAGCCCATGCCTACCAGCTTCCGCGCCAGGGGTTGGCCAGACGCGGCACCCGGATCAGGATGCGATCATCCTTGATCTCGCGGCTCAGATTTGCCAGATCCGCATCAGGCGGCAGACCGATGCGGCGCACGCTGGTGTCGCGGGTCAGGCTATAACGGGTCTGATATCCCTCGCCTCCCGGTAAGGCATCGTTTTGCCGGTGACGGATAGTCGCCTGATGGGTGATGATCAGACCGCGCCCAGCTGGACGGATCTCGATCTGATCAGGCGTAAGGTTCTCCAGCGCGATCTCGATGAGATAGGCATCCTGGGTGGTGCGGCGGTTGATGGTCAGACGTGGCCAGGCTGGGCGCTCAGGGGGTGCTAGCCAATCCTTACCCTCGCGCGACCAGGAGGTTGCGGGCGCGGGCGGCATACCTGGGCCATAGTCTGGATAGCTGAATGGCTCAGGGACCGGCGGGGCATAGGGTGGGTAGGGATACCATGCCAGGGCCAGGCTGGGCAGAAGTGCGGAACAGAGCAACAGGGGGATCTTGAGTTGGCGCATCATGGACTCCTCGTCAGGGTGTGTTAGAGAATCGATAGATTAATCGCCCCATCGGCCTTGAGTATAAAGCGAGTTCAGCTTCAATTCGCAATCCCCCTGGAGCTCAGCCCTCATCATGTTGCCCGATGCGCTCGCCCAACTTCTAGAGACGACCGAATTTAGTTGGCGCCGGATGATCCCGAACGCGCCCCATCCCACCAATATCCAATGGCGTGCCGATGCCTGCGATGCAGGCTCGATCCTGTTTTTTCAGCGGTTTGACGACGGTTTGAGCGATGATGAGATCTACCGGCGTTATTTCTCGGGACGCAGCCTGGCTGCCCTGGTGACCAACCGCCCCCTGGCCTGTTTCGACCGGCTTTCGGGGGTGGCGATCTATGTGACCCGGCTCGGCGATTGGGCCGAGGTGGTGCGGCGTTTCTGCGATCTGGTCTATCCCGTATCCCCGCAGCTGCGCCTGCTCGGGGTGACCGGGACAAACGGCAAGACCACCACGGTGCATTATCTTTCTGCCATCCTCAGAGCGCAGGGACGGCGGGTCTTGCAGATCGGGACCCTGGGGATTTGGCGGGATGGAGAGCAGCTCGCCGAGACTGGCTTTACCTCGCCGCCGCTGATCGAGCTGCGGCGTATCCTCCATACCCACCAGGACCAGGTCGATGTGGTGGTCATGGAGGCAAGCAGCCATGCCCTGGATCAGGGGCGGATTGCTGGTATCCAATTCCAAGACGCCGGATGGACCAATTTCGGCCGCGATCATCTGGATTATCATCGGACCGAGGGGCGCTATTTTGCCGCCAAGTCGCGGATCCTCGAACACATTGCCCCCGGGGGACGGCTCTATTGCACCAGCGCCGAGGTCATCGCCCGGCTGGCGCTAAGCAGCCCTGGGGGGATCCCGCGGGTCTTGCTCAATCCCCCCCATCTGTCGCCTGAGGCCTTGAGCGCCAAACCCTTTTTGGCCCTGCCGCATAATCGAGCCAACTATGCCCTGGCCCTGGCACTTGCCGGGCGCGAGCTCGGATTCGACCCCCTTGAACCGGACGCGCTGAGCCGGTGTGACGCCTGGCGGCATCTTGAACCCGTGCCTGGGCGTTTTGAATGCTATGGCCCAGCCAACCATCGGATCGTAATCGACTTTGCCCATACCCCAGATGCGCTTGAATCGATTCTGACCGCCATCCGCACCGCCTTCCCCAGCCATCGAATCGCTGTGCTCTTTGGCTGCGGCGGCGATCGCGACCGCACCAAGCGCCCGCTCATGGGCGCGATCGCCGCGCGCCATGCCGATCTCATCCTGCTGACCTCGGACAATCCGCGTTCTGAGGACCCTGAGCAGATCATCGCCGAGATTCAGGCGGGGATCGCGAGGCATCCCGATTGCCACGTCATCCCAGATCGCGCCAAGGCAATCGCGACCCTGTTCGACCGTTTGGCCGCCCACCCTGGCCCTGAACCCTGGGTTGCCCTGATTGCCGGCAAGGGACATGAGTCCTATATCGAGCAAAACGGACATAAACGGCCCTATCGCGATCAGGAACAGGTCGAGCTCAATCTCAGACGACTCGGCTGGGTGGATTGAACCATGGAGCGCCGGCTCTATTCGCCCGCCGCAGGTCTTCTCATCGGCATTCTGGGTGCGCTCCTTTGGCCGGAGGGCGCACCTGCGGTCGCCTGGATCGGTCAGATCTTTGTATCGCTCCTAAAGCTTCTGATCCTGCCCTTGATCCTGGTCTCGATCTATGCCTCCTTGACCAGCGCCTGGGACCTCAAACGGATCGGTGGGCTAGCCCTCGGCCTGTATCTTCTGACCTCGGCGATCGCTGCCACCCTCGGCACCTTGCTTGGGCTTGGATATGCGGCCCAGATCAACCCGACTTTGGGCGACTGGGGCGGGATGGCCGCCGAGCACCCCCAGCTCGGCCTGGAGTCCTTGATCGCCAATCTCGTCCCCTCGAATCTCTTTGCTGCCCTGGCCCAGGGCAATGTCTTGCAGGTCGTCTTGATCGCCATCCTCGCTGGCCTGGCGGCGCGGCGACTGCCCGCTGACCAGCATGCCGCCCTACTTGCCGGTGCCCGGGCACTCGATGCCTTGTTGATACAGCTCCTGCGCTGGATCCTAAGGCTGGCGCCGCTCGGCATCGCTGCCCTGGTCTATACGAGCCTGGCCGGCCTCAATTGGTCTGAGCTTTGGCCGCTGCGCACCTTTGTTTGGGCAGTGTTGGCTGCGGGCTTAGTCCATGCCCTTGTGGTCCTGCCTGTTCTCTATCTCCTGCTTGCCAGGCGTTCGCCCTGGCGTTTGGCTTGGGCCTGCCGCGTCCCCCTGCTCACCGCCTTGGCTACAGCCTCAAGCTCAGCGACCTATCCGGTGTCCAAACAGACGCTCGAGCGTTTTGGCGTCTCTGAACGGATCACTGGCCTGACCTTACCCCTGGGGGCGACCCTGAACATGGACGGTTCGGCCCTGTATCAGGCGATCCTATTGATCTTTATATCCCACTTGGCCGGGATGGAGCTGAGCCCCTGGCAGGCGGTCTGGATCGCGCTCCTGACCATGGCCTCCTCCGCTGGAACTGCCGGTATCCCGGGCGGTGGGATGGCGCTGATGGCCTTTATGCTGGACCTCCTAGGACTGCCTGCAGGCTATCTCGCGCTCTATCTCCTGGTCGATCGGTTCTTTGATCCGCCGATCACAGCGATCAATGTCTGGGGCGATCTGGTCATCGCGGCAGGTCTGGGCGCTAGGATCCAGGGTCGGGATAGTTCAGGATCCGATGAGGCAGGCGCTTGAGATCAGGATCTGGACTGGCAGCCTGGCCGGGGGCTGTTGCACTGAGGCCATCGGCACAACCCCATGCCTTTAATCTCCCTGCCACCCAAACCCATGTAGAATGGGCGTTCATTCAGGTCTCGGATGAATGGGATAGGATGATGCGCTTGGGGTTGTGGTTGGGGCTACTGGTATGGGGGCTTGGATCAAGCGATCAGGCAGCTGAGGCGATGGCCGATTGTCAGCCAGGAACAACGGCCTGGGTCTGGACTGCACCCTTGATACCGCGTCCCGGTCAGACGCTTGTGGTCATTGCGGTTGCACTCGATGGACCCCTGGATACCGTCCTGATGACGGACCCGCAAGGCCACACCGAGCCTTTGCAGACAAGATCAGGCGGCGGGCCGCCCTGGTCGCTTCAGGGGAGGGTCCTGCATCCTACAGCTGGGCTCTACCGTTTTGCAGCGATTGGCAATGGCCAAACCCTGGCCTGCACCACACTTGAGCTCGGCCAGGGAATAGGCGATCGCGGCAGCGGGCGCTGGGACGAGGCCACCGAGGCGTTTTTTGCCGCCTGGATCGAGCATCTTTTCGATGCCCCACCTGACGAATCTCTGAGCCTCGACTCGCTCACCCCCATTCTCCAGGATGCCAGGCGCAACCTGCTGTTCAATTATCTAGGGCTGGACGAGGATCGTTCATTGCGGGCCGAACCGGATTGCGCGGATCTTCCCTATTATCTGCGTGCCTATTTTGCCTGGAAGCTGGGTTTGCCGATCAGCTATCGGTCATGCAACCGCGGGACGGCCAGGAATCCTCCAAGCTGTCAGGCCCCGATCATTGAGACCCGTTTTGTCGGGACGCGGGCCTCGGTGACCAGCTTTCGCGAGGCGATTCGGCGACTGATGGATACGGTCCAGTCGGGCAATGGGCGCACGGCTCTGGCGGACGAGGCGACCGATCTCTATCCCCTGGCGCTGGAACGGGCATCGCTTTGGCCAGGTACGGTCTATGCCGACCCCTATGGCCATACCCTGATCCTGGTCAAATGGCTACCCGGCGATGGCAAGATCCCAGGCCGGCTATTTGCTGTCGATGCCCAGCCGGATAACTCGGTGACCCGCAAACGCTTTTGGGAGGGGAACTTCTTGTTCACCGAGACCCCAAGCGCCGGTCCGGGCTTCAAGGCCTTCCGCCCCCTGGTCCAGAGCAGCGGCGGCTGGCGCCCCTTGACCAATGCCGAACTGATCAGGCAGCGCGTCCGGCCCTTCTCGCTCGAACAGGCCTATCTAGAACCGGATCAGTTTTATCCACGGGTCGAACGGCTAATCAATCCATTCGGCCTGGATCCGGCCAGCGCCTATGAATCTGTCCTGGCGGCCCTGATCGAGCAGATCGAGACTCGGGTGCAATCGGTGGAAAATGGCGCGCGCTATCTGCGCCAACACCCAGGCGCAGTCATCCCTATGCCGAGCGGCCCGGCAATCTTTGAGACCACTGGCCCTTGGGAGGACTATTCGACCCCGTCGCGCGATCTGCGTCTCCTGATCGCCCTGAAGGTGGTCGAGGGTCTGGCCGAGCGGATCCGCCGCTACCCTGAGCTCTATGTCCTGGATGGCGAGGACCCAGACAAGGCCGCGGCCCAGGTTGAGCGCCTGCACGAGCAGGCGCTCGATCGCCATGGCATCACCTATACCCGCAGCGATGGCAGCCCATGGCGGCTGAGCCTGCGCGAGCTCTATGCCCGGCGCGCCAGCCTGGAGATGGCCTACAACCCAAATGACTGCCCAGAGATCCGCTGGGGGGCCGAACCAGGCAGCACCGAGGCCGCGACCTGCCGGCGCCGGGCCCCAGGCGAACAGCGGGCGCGCATGGAACAATACCGCCTCTGGTTTCGCACCACGACCCGCCCGCCGCGATGAGCCTCCCCATCTCTGCAAAACACCAGCTACCCCCACCACTTGCGCCAGAATCCTGGCGGCGGATCCCCCTGCCCCCTTTGCCGGGGCGCGCTGACCCAACCCAGGGACCATGGGGAATCCTGCAGTCAGCTGTCTGGCGTACTCGGCTGGCAACTGGGGCACTCCTCGCACTATTCATTGTCTCATGTGCTGCCCCGCCCGTCGTGCCGCCGGGGCCGGAGGTGGGTTGGCTGGGCCGTCCTATCGGGACCCCACCTCCCCCTAACCCGCGTCTGCGGCGCGCCATCCTCCAGCTCGCTGAACAGGAATGGCGGTTCTTTGGGCGCCAAGAGGTGGTCTTTTCCGGGACCCAGGAAAGCATTCCTCTGGTCGGCGACTGGGAGGACGACGGGCCGCAGCAAAGCAAGCGGGTCAACCTCTACTGGCGCGCTGTCAATCATCCCGAGCTGACCGGCATGGATTGTCAGAGTCCCTGGTCTGCGGCCTTCATCGGTTGGCTGATGCAGGAGGCCGGGGTGCCAGCAGAGCAATTCAGAGCGACGATCGCCCATCGGGAATATCTGGCAGAGCTCATCGCGCGCGCCCCCGAGCCGGGCCGCTATTTTGTACCGCGGCGCGTTCAAGACTATAGCCCAGAGCCAGGCGATCTGATTTGTGCCGCGCGCCCTCCCACCCAGCCGCTGCTGATCGATGGCTATATCACCCCTGAATCCCTGACCGGCCTCAAGGCGCATTGCGATCTGGTCGTCCATAAACAAGGGCGAACCCTGGAGGCCATTGGGGGCAATGTGCGCAACTCGGTCTCCCGGGTGCGGCTTGAGCTCGATGCCCATGGACATCTCCAACCCATTCCCCGCCGCCCCTGGTTTTTGATCATCCAAAACCGTCTATAACCAGGCGGCTTATACTGTGCCTATCTCATCCTGTACCTGGAGATCCCTATGCTGCGCCGCCTTGTCTTCATGCTCACGACCTGTCTTATGCTCAATGCCTGTATGCCCCCGCCCCCGCCGCCTGGTTATCGCCTGCCGCTAGCCCAGCCACTGAGCCCCGAGGTCTTTGGCGATCGTCTGTGCCGTCACCTGGAGCTCAAGGACTATTCGGGCTGCATGAGCGAGGTGATGGATTATTTCGAAACCCCTATCCCTGATGATGTTCCCTATGGGCGCAATTCAAACGCCGGGCCCATCGCCCTGATCCTGGGCCAGGAGGTCTATCTCGGGCGCTATGACGCCTCACCCTTTATCACCAGCCTTTGGGTCAGCCGTGCTGAAAAATATTGTCAAGGCAGCTATAACGCTTTTGCTGGTTCAACCCAGGCCATCCTAGAGGTCCAATGCTCAGATGGGCGGCGCGGGCGCGCCGATCTTGGATCTGCGCTCGATGGACGCAGCGGGATCGGGGTACTAGAGTTTGCAGACGGAACCCGCGGTGAATTCGTCTATGGTTATCAACCCCTGGGTCAGGCCATCCCTTATCGATATATCTCCTGGAATCCGCCGCAAGAGGCGGCCCAATAGCCTGGATGCCGCCAGCCGCTCAGTCAGTCTCCAACTCTGCCCTGGATCTTTAGCTGATCAGTCCAGGGCAGAGTGCCGAGCGGTTGCATCCAGCCGGGCTGATCCCGCTTGCCCCTCTGGGACCAGGGGCCTGCACCCGGGGGCGGTTGCTGGGTAAATTCAAAAAACCCCTTGGCACCCCTGATAGCCAGAAGGAGTGCCCTGCAAATCCATCGGGTAGGTGACGGGAGCTGGGGGTTTTACCGGATCGCTGAACTTGGGCATCTGCTGCATGTGCCGATTGCCCAGGGGTGCGAGGCGAAGGGGCTGCCTGGACCCTGCATCTCCACCTCGGCCGTATCCTGGCGCGGGAGCCGGACAAGATGTCTGTGATCCCGCCCACTCCCTCCTCGCCCTTCGATCCCGTCTCACGCCTGATCCTGCCCAACAAGAGCAGCCAGGCCGGAGACCCCGATCCGGCGGCTCCCCAAGCCTGAGGAGCCGATGCGCTCACCCCGCCCGCCGTCCGCTCGGACAGCGGTCCCGAGTTCAAGAAAGACTTCCATCCCCAGCCCAGATCGATGCCCCGGGGGAGCGCTACAGGCGCACCCTCCAGGAACAGTCCGTGGACGACCACCAGGACCTGCTGGGCACCGACCGCAACACCTTCAACGCCACAGTCG
>CALALB010000065.1 GCA_937923175.1 uncultured Chromatiaceae bacterium
CGCGATCAACGATTACGTGGCCCATCACAACATAAACCCCAAACCGTTCATCTGGACCAAGAGCGCGCGCGACATCCTGCAAAAGGTCATTCGGGCCAATGCGCGCTTAAGTTCCAAACAGAACGCAACACTACACTAGGTGGTGAATGGGTCTGGATTCCGGCTGACGCTGGAATGAGGGTGTCGGGATGTTACCTTGCGCTGGAATAATTGGACCCGGATTGCGGCCTGGCCAACATTCCAGAACCCGTTACCCCGGCGCAGGGCGGGGTCCAGTAAATTCCGCCCTGCCCCTGGTTTTTACCGGGTTGAGGTCGTTTGCCCCGCAATGACAGGTCAGAGATTTCATGCGGTCCAAGGGACTGAGATGCTAGAGTGCGGTTGGTGCGAAATGAACAAACCGGCTGGATCTCGAGCACCGGTCTGGTTTGGCAGGGGCTTGGATCTTGAGAGGATTTTTTGACCTATTGTACTGGGTGTCCCGGTCGCCAAGTCCTGTCTGCTGGGCCGCAGCCAGGGATCCAGGCTGGGTGCTGCCTGCCCTCTGGCCTTTATTATGGATATTGGCTCTGCCTGTCCAGGCGCTGCCGAGCGCCATGAGCATCGATCTCTGTACCGATCTCTTGCTGCTGCGGCTCGCCGATCCCGCCCAGATCCGCTCTGTCTCATCCCAGTCCCAGGACCCGCGATTCTCCCCCCTGGCTGAGCAGGCGCGACGCTATCCAGCCAATCGGGGTTCGATCGAGGAGATCCTCACCCTGCAGCCAGAGATCGCCTTTGTCCACCAGGGCTGGCGGGGGCGGCAGTGGAGCGCGCATCTCCAGGCCCATGGGATTGAGGTCATCGCCTTGCCCTATCCCCAATCCTGGGATCAGTCCCTCTCGATCGCGCGCCTCATGGCCCAGCATCTTCAACGCGCCGAAGCGGTAGAGTCTATGCTGTCGGCCCTGAAACAGCGGATGGATAAACTGGGAGGTGACGGATGCCGGGCAATATCCACCCCGCCTGGGCATCAGGCCCGCCGTTTGCTTTATCTGCGCCCAAGCGGGGGAACGGCAGGGAAGGGGACCTATCTCGACGATCTGATCCGCCGCCTGGGTCAGCGCAATCTGGCAGCAGAGCAGGGGATCAGGGGCTGGGGACAGCTCAGGCTGGAACGCCTGATCAGCGATCCACCCGATGTCTTTCTGCTCGGTTATTTCGACCAGGCAGGTGTCGGGGCGCGCGCGGCATACGGCAGGCACCCGGCGTTGCGCACCTTGATCGAGCGTATCCCCGCGATTTGGATCCCAGGCCAGGCCTGGGGCTGCGGGGGGCTCGAGCTGATCGCGGTCGCCGAACAGATCTCCGAGCAATTGGATTGTCCAGGCTGGCAGATGGCTGAACCCAGGGGTTAATGAGTTGAGCAGGCCGATGATCAGTGCCTGTCGTCTAAAACCGGGGCATCTCATTGCGAGGACGATAGGCCTGAGGCAAAAGCCAGACCCTCTGGACCCCTGGGATCCTCTTGGGTCGGACACTTCCCGTTCCATCCGTGGCAACATCGCTCTTGGCAAGACCGCGGCGGGCCGCGCATTGATCACAGCCTATCGGCAGGATCCCGTCCCCTTGGTCATGCGCGCCAGGGCCTGTCGATCCCCCACCCCTATTCGAGAAATCCAGAATGTCGTCGAATTAGGACTCGCGCCCAGATCCCAGTCCCAGCTTGCGGTGGGATCACGAGTGCATCAGGCAGCGTCATTGCGAGCCGCGGCGGGGGTGAAGCAACCCATTCGCATTCACCGGAAGATCCTGGATTGCTTCGGGCCTATGGCCCCCGCAATGAGGGACCAGCAACCGAGCCGCCCGCCAGGCCAGGGATTGCTGCGGGGGCTTTATCCTCAATGTTAGTCTCAAACGCGATGCGCCTTCCCGGTCTACACCTGTATGCAACCCTAGGCATTGCCCTGGTGTTCCTAAGCCTGGCCGCGCTCGCCATTGGGCCGGTGCCCTTGGGGGTGGGTGAGGTCATCGAGGGTCTACTCGGCACCGGCCCTGAGACCCACCAACTGATCGTGCGCGAGATCCGCCTGCCGCGGGTCATGTTGGCCTGGTTGGTGGGAGCGGCGCTAGGGATGGCCGGCGCCGCCTTACAAGGGTTGTTGCGCAATCCGCTCGCCGAGCCAGGGATCCTGGGGATCTCGGCGAGCGCCAGCCTGGGCGCCGTCATGACCCTGTATTTCGGCCTAACCCTGCTCAGCCCCTGGGTGTTGCCGATCGCGGCAATGCTCTTCGCCTGGGTTGCTACCCTGTTGTTATGGGGTCTGACCCGGGCCGGCGCTGATCAACTGACCCTGATTTTGGCTGGGATTGCCCTGTCCTCGTTCGCCAGCGCCCTGACCTCCCTGGCCCTGAATTTTGCGCCCAACCCGACCGATGCCCAGGATATCGTGCTGTGGTTATTAGGCTCACTGGCGGATAAAGGGCTCACAGAACTGTGGTTTGGTTTGCCCTTTGTGCTGGTTGGGCTGGGTCTATTGTCCAGCTGCGCCTCAGCCCTGGATCTGCTGACCCTGGGTGAGGAGGAGGCACATAGCCTGGGGTTAAATCTCAGGCGCCTGCGGGCGCGGGTGGTGCTGGGTGCGGCGCTTTGTGTTGGTCCAACCGTCGCTGTGACCGGCACCATCGGCTTTGTTGGACTGGTTGTGCCGCATCTCCTGCGCCCTTGGGTTGGTTTTCGGCCAGGGGCCCTATTGCCAGTCAGCGCCCTGGGGGGCGCGCTCCTGGTGCTTGCAGCGGATCTTGCGGTGCGTTTGGTCCCGACCGCCCGCGAACCCATGCTTGGGGTCATCACCGCCCTCATCGGCCTGCCCTTTTTTCTAAGCCTTCTGTTAGGCCGCCGGCAATCCTGGGACTAGCGCATGGACCAAGACGGCTCGGCACTGAGGCAAAACAATGGACGAGCGGATCGCCAAGCCAGCCTTTCCCTATCCCTGAGGCTGGAGGGGGTGGAGGTCCAGCTGGGCGGGCGGGTGGTGATCCATGCCCTCTCCTGTACCCTGGAGGCCGGTGAATGCCTGGGGATCATCGGACCCAATGGTGCCGGCAAAAGCACCCTGCTGAAGGCAATCGTCCAGCTTGTGCGCTATCGCGGTAGGATCTGGCTGGGGGATGAACCCCTGGAACGCCTTGGGCAAGACAGGCGCGCCAGATGGCTTGCCTATCTGAGCCAGGCTGATCGTCTCTCCTGGCCGCTTGCGGTCTATGACCTGGTGGCTCTGGGGCGCCAACCCTATCGCCGCGGTTGGCGATGGGGGGAGGATCTCAGCGAAACGGACCGCCGGGCAATCGAAGAGGCCATGCGGGCTACCGATTGCTGGTCGCTGCGCGCGCGCTCGCTTGAAACCCTTTCCGGAGGCGAGCGGGCGCGGGTACGGCTGGCGCGGGCGCTTGCCGTCGAGGCGCCTGTGCTGTTGGCCGACGAGCCCATTGCGGCGCTTGATCCTCGCCATCAGCTCGAGGTGATGACCCTCCTACGCGCCCAGACCCAGGCTGGCAAGACGGTTGGGCTCATCCTCCATGACCTAACGCTCGCGAGCCGATTTTGCAACCGGCTGCTTCTCCTACAGCAAGGCCGGCTCATTGCCCTGGGTTCGCCTGCCCAGGTTCTAAGTCCTGAACATCTGCGTGCCGTCTATGGCATCGAGGCGTTGATGGGTAGCGTTCAAGGCGAGACCTATATCCTGCCTTGGTCGTTGTTTTAATCCTGGCTTGCGATCCTGATGGGTTGGGGTTTCAAACCCATGACCCCAAGGGGCGCGCTCTAGAATCTGTTTAAACCGCCAATTGAACCGCCAACAGCGGGTGCATTGACGACCCTCCATGGGGCGGGGCGGGCCTCGGTCAATCCGGGCGGGTTTCGGGGTACGCCTGCACTCAGCTTTCAGGATTCGTCGCGATTTTTTGCGGGATTCCTGAAGGGAGCGGGCGCAAAACTCCCTCTATCCGCCCAGCCGCAGGGGGTCTGGGCCACTGCCGCTCAGGTAGGTTTTGAAAACGGATCACTCAGATCGAGCGTTAACCAATCGCTGAGGGGGGGAATGTTTAGACAGGCGACCGCTGCGCAATAGCCAGGGGCAGGGATGAAATGAATCGTTTGGGGGAGAGGCGTATCCGGCTCGGGGGGGGCAAAGAGTCCGCGTCCGTCCCATTTGACCCTGGCCTCGAGCGCGGTCCAGGCCTGGTAGAAAGGCTCGAGACGCAGAGGTTCGGGGAGTCGGCTGAGAATAGTCAGGGTCTCGGCGTCGAACAGACGTTGGGCAATCGCGAGAAGGTGCCGGCGCGGCCGAATCTGCTCGCAATCCACGCCGAGCTCAGCCTGCGGCTCGGCGCTGAGTGCAACCAGGGCGAGCTCGCCGCTGTGGGTAAAGCTGAATCTCAGCCAGGCATCTGGGCCGCAGAGCCTGGGTTTGCCATGGGGGGCGCGCTGGATCTGGATCTGAGCGGTCGGCCGCCCTAGATATTTGGCCAGGATGAGATTCAGACCGGCACGCGCCTGGGCATAACGCATCCGCAGGTCGGGGTCGCGCAGCGAGCGGGTGCGTAACCTTTGCTCAGGGTTTAGGAGCGGCCAACAGGTCTCTGGATCGATCAGTCTCTCGGCGAGCAGGATCCGCCAGAGATGGATTTCACCTGATCTGAGGGCCAGTTGTTTGGGTGGTGTTTGCCAAAGGATGGAGGGAAGGGATCCTATCAGATGCATCTGGCTAAGTCTGGGGCAACCCTCCCGCGGTTCCAAGATAGGACCTTTGGAACTCCAGGACATCGACTGGGCGCCCGAGAAAATATCCCTGACCGATCGTACAGCCCCAAGCGCGTAGGAGGGCGCATTGCTCGGCGTCCTCGATCCCTTCGGCGACGACCGGATAGGCGAGTGCTGCGGCGAGATCCAGGATGGCGCGGATGATCGCGCGGGCACAGGATGGCGCGGATGATCGCGCGGGCAGCCGGGTCGCGATCCAGATCCTGGACAAATTCTCGATCCAGCTTGATACCGCTTACTGGATAACGCCTGATCGATTTGAGCGAGGAATAGCCGGTTCCGAAGTCATCGATCCAGATGGCAAAGCCTGCAGTTCGCAGCGCCTCGAGATTGGCCAATGCCTCGTGTTCCTGCCGGGCGATGGCGGTCTCGGTGATCTCGAGATGCAGGCGATGTGGCTCGACCCCTTCCTCCTTAAGGATGGTGCAGATCCGCGCGGCCAGATGGGGCTGGCTAAGCTCGACCGCTGAGACATTGACCGATAAGGGGATCTGGGCAAGACCCAGCCCATCCCAGGCGCACAGCTGGCGGCAGACCCGCCGGATCATCCATTGAGTGATCTCGATGATCTGACCCGTGCTCTCGGCCACAGGAATGAAACAGGACGGGGGGATGGTGTTGGCGTCGCCGAGGGTCAGCCGCAGCAGGACCTCAGCCCCGACCAATCGGCCGGTTGCCAGATCAAATTGCCAGATCAAACTGAGGCTGGAGAAAGAGGCTAAACAGGTCCTGACGCAGTGCCTCCTGAAGCAGGGATTCGGTGCGCAGATGGGGTGTCGCCGTCTCCTCATGGCTTGGTTCATAGAGTGCATACTGATTACGGCCGGACTGTTTGGCCCGTTTGAGCGCCGTGTCCGCCTGACGCAGCAGGGCTTGGGCGTTGGTCGTCTCACCTGCCCCGTTCGTGGTCGCGATCCCAATGCTGACCGATAGATGGATCCGGGTATCCTGGTGCCAAAAACCCTCGGCGATATGGCCGTGCAGATAGGCCGCTAGCTCACCGATCCGCTTGCTTAGGTGTAAACATCCCACGGCAATCCCAAACTCATCGGCCCCAGTGCGGGCAAAGCAGATCTCATGGTCCATGGCCCCGATGTGGGCGCGGACCCATTGCGAGCGCAGGGCGCCATCGAGACGCAAGGCGAGCTCGCAGAGTAGACGGTCGCCGGTCTCATAACCGAGCTCCTGATTGACGCGCTGAAAGCCATCGATATCGAGCAAGAGGAGCGCGACCGCACGCTCAGGGGAGTTATCCAGGATTGCCTGTTGCAAAAAACGCATGAAATGAACGCGATGGGCCAGACCGGTAAGCTGATCGGTGGGGACGGCAAGGTCGAAGGCTGGGGTTGGCGGCAGATGGGTCGCTGGGGGTACCAGTACGGCCTGGGCATCCCCAGTCAGCCATTCCAGGCCAAACCCGGTCAGATCGGCAAGCGCGCCCAGGATCTGATGCCAGGGTGGGGCAAGCCCAGGGGATCCCCACAGGATCAGCCCATGAATGCGTCCTTGGGTCGCAATCTGGGTCAATAGCCAGTGTCGCTCGGCCTGGGGTTGCACCCAGGCCAATCCCTGGGTCAGCGCCTGGGCCACCTGACCCTGATCGATGAGTTGTTCGAACTGGAGGCGCAGCTCAGTCTCCTCTGCAGCCGGGAGACAATACACCATCTCCAAGGTGGCATCAGGTTGCCGGAGAAGGACGGCCATGCGGATAGAGGGCAGCATCAGGCCCGCCGCATGCTCCACAATCCCCAAGAGCTCTGCCAGGGAGCGGCAGGCAGACAAACGGCGGATCACCTGGCGCAGTGCATCAAAGGCAAGCGGATACAGGCTGGCTTTGGCCCCCGCCGCTTGCCCGGAATCCCTGGATACCGGCGCCCAATATCTCGGGGAGATGAGTCGTTTCATCCGTCTTAAACCTCCAAGGGACCAGGGGACTGATCGATCGCTCGCCTGGCGCGGGCGCTGCAAGGCACGCTCACCTTCTGGATCGGCGCGCCTTGAGCCAGGCGCGCGTTGGGAGACGCTTGGGCAAGGATTATGTGTCTACCATGCTGGGTCAAAGCGCTAGACACTTGGGGGACAGTCTCGCTCAGTGCACCCTTAGCCTTCTAAAAAGGCAGCAGTCACCTCATGGGTGGTAGCAACAGCGGTCTCAATGAGACTGGGTAGATGCTCAATGCCAAGCCCAGTCAACACCCAGGCGCTGTCTTCTAGCCGAGGAACCCAGCGGGTCCCACTGGTTCCGAGGCGCAGACTATTGACGATCAGATCGGCGACATGAACGACCGCAATCTCGACGGGGTACGCTGATGGGCGGGCGGGTGTGTGATGGGCAGCAGCCGTCTCGCAGAGGACCTGGGGCAGTTGCCACTGGCTCAACAAGGCCTGCCCGACCTCGGTATGATCCATCCCCAGATAGTGCCGCTCCAGGTCATGCAGATGACCTTGGCGTTCGCGATGCGCCTGTAATGCCGCGCGCATATCGAGCGGTTCGAATAGATAGAGGGGCAGGCGTCCGATGTCATGCAATAGGCCACAGAGATAGGCCTGATCAGGGTCGATGCTGGTACCCCGTCGGGCGATCAATCTGGCCAAGACCCCACAGGCGACGCTGTGTTCCCAGAAAGACCGCATCGAAACCACCCCCAGCGGCAGATTGCGAAATTGACTAAGCAATACGGTCGCCAACACCAGGTGATGGGTGGCCCTGAGGCCGATCAGGGTCAGGGCATGGAGAATCCGCTCGACCTTGGTCGAGAGCCCATAGAGGGCACTATTGGCTAGCCTCAGCACCCGGGCGTTTAAGGCTGGATCGGTCTCGATCAGCCGAGCGACGGTCTCGAAATCGCTATTAGGGTCTTCGATGGCTGCCCGGACTCGATCATAAACGGCGGGTAGCGACGGCAGTTCGCCCAGCCGCCCCAGTAAAGGCTTGGGCTCCCTCCCCCCCATGCTGGTGTTCTCAGAGCCGTTCCAGGGCGCGGTTGAGACAGAGGTTATAAAGTGCTTGGATCGCTGGGTGATCATGGTTACTGAGGCTAAATTGCTCATCAAGCAGGTGACAGATAGCCGCAATCCTTTGTGGGTGCTGGTCGAGATCAGACCCTGGGGAGGGCACTGCAGGCGCGATGGCGACCTTAGCGATTCCCCAGGTACGCAACGCCCGGATCTGGCGCTCGTTCAGCACAGTGCCAGCGCGCATGAGGATCTGACCATAGGGGTCATAGACATCCTTGGCCAGCCGCATCCCCGGTTGGATCCCGGCAAGCTGCATCTGCTGGAGATGGGCACTGGGTTTCATTTTAAATCTCCTATCAAGAACCTGCGCCATTGGGCGCAGGGTTTTCTTCCTGCCCCACCGGATGAAACGCTGTATTGCGGGCGCGGGCATGGCGTGTGCCACCGTTTGGGCATCTCCATTCCCGATCTCGCAACGACAGACTCTC
>CALALB010000066.1 GCA_937923175.1 uncultured Chromatiaceae bacterium
TGGTTGCGCTTAACGGGTGACGGGAAACGATTTACCGGATCGAATTTACAGCAAAAATTGGACTTGACCCTAACCTCATACCCAGCCATCGCTTCTTCTCCTTCGGTTATCGATCGTCTCGCAACGTCAATTTACCGAATCGAAGCGGTGGCTACCTACCCACCCGATTTACAGCAGTTTAGGGACTCAATCTCCGAGAGTTCTGGCCATTGATCCGAAAGCCAATCTTTGGCAAGCTCGGGAGACAGGTCATGGATGGTCATCAGGAAGTCGCGGGTCGTGATCCAATGATGATCAAACCGCTGCAGGATTCGATTGACACCCTGGATACCGTTTTTTAGATAAAAATGAACGAAACGTACCGCTTGCAGAGGCGTATCGGCATAAAGCGGAAAGGCAGTGAAGGTGCTGCGCGCAGGGCTATGGGATGAACCATCGCAAACCGTTGGACGACGGGTCCAGTAGCTGAGTGCATATCCATAGTCGCAAAGATTCCAGATGACTGCATCCTCAGGGAGTTGTTGGGCCAATCTCGACATGGGCTGGATTGCGGCCAAGGGGATGATTGGCTGGGGTCTTCCTTGATCCCAGGCTGGAGACAGGCCAGATCCGGCATGGAGATCTGCTTTACCGCCGGTGAGGTAAAGGGCTGGATCAGCGATCCTGTCACACCCTCCCCCGTGCCAGGGCCGCCCCTTGTCACACCCTGGTTGGGATCGGGCGGCTCGATTACACTCACGCATTCGGCTTGAGGCTTGGCTTTTGGCCTTGGCAAGACGCCTGGGTCGTCGCTGCCCCAGGCCGTCTCCGGCCTGCCGGTGGAGATTGATCCATCCTGGCGGGCAGAAAGCTGGAGGGGAGGACACAGCCGTCCCCTGACCCAGGCCGTTGTCCGGAGACTGGTGGATCTGGATTCGGTTCCGGACCGCGCCGGAATGACCCCTCTTTTCCTGTCACCCCGGCGAAGGCCGGGGCACATCGGCGCAGTCCGGGGCGGGTTTCAGGGAATCCTTGGTGGCGCCGATGGTTCATTCTGGATTCCGGCTTTCGCCGGAATGACCCAGGGGAAGGCGTCGGGATGACACAGTAGAAGATGCCGGGATGACGAGGTAGTAAGGTGTTGGAATGACCGTCGGCCAGGATGCGTGGTTACCATCCCGATGCCTCGGGATGGGGAGTTCTTGGATAATGAGCGGGCGGATCATGGGCCGGGATGAGCGGGCGCAGGCATGGGCAGGATCGGGAATCCGCAGAGGCAGGCAATGAGCAAATGAATAGCCATCGGCTGGCATGAACCCGCCCCTGGCTGGGATGCTGGGGCTTGAGTGCGGTCGGGTCAGCGTGTTTCGAGCTGGCCCTTGAACCCAAGGGTGTTCGTCGAGGGAGACTGAATGGATAGGCGCGTTTTCGTGGGTACCACCGACTATGATCATGCCGCCCCCGAGCGGCTGGGGGTGTTGCTGGTCAATCTCGGCAGTCCGGCAAGTCCCGAGGTTGCGGCGGTGCGCCGCTATCTGGCCGAGTTTTTGTCTGACCGGCGGGTGGTCGAGGAGCCGCGCCTGCCCTGGCTGTTATTGCTCCATGGGGTAATCCTGCGCCGGCGCCCGGCGCGTTCGGCGAGTCTGTATCGATCGATCTGGACCGAGGAGGGCGCACCACTGTTGGCCATTGCCCGCCGGCAGGCGGAGGGTCTGCAGCGGCTGCTCGAGAGACGGTTTAAAGGTCCAGTCCAGGTAGCCCTGGGGATGCGCTATGGCGAGCCCTCGCTTGCTCAGGGTCTCGAGACCCTGCGTCTGGCCAATGCGCGGCGGATCCTGATCCTGCCGCTTTATCCGCAGTATTCGGGGACCACGATCGGGACGGTCTTCGATGGGGTAGCCCGGGTCCTGATGCGCTGGCGCTGGCTGCCTGAATTGAGGTTGGTGAATGGCTATGGCGATGAGCCGGCCTATATCTCGGCCTTGGCCGATAAGATCCGGGCCCATTGGTCGGTTCAGGGTCAGGCCGAGCGTCTGCTGGTGTCCTTTCATGGCATCCCCCAGGCCTATTTCGACCAGGGCGACCCCTATTTCTGCCAATGTCACAAAACCGCGCGTCTCTTGGCCGAGGCCCTGGGGCTGGCAGAGGACCGTTGGACGCTGGCGTTTCAGTCGCGTCTGGGTCGGGGGGAGTGGCTAAAACCCTACACAGATGCGGTGCTCGCTGACTGGGCCCGGGCCGGGATCCGGTCAGTCCAGGTGGTTGCCCCCGGGTTTGCTGCCGATTGTCTGGAGACGCTCGAGGAGCTTGCGGTCGAGAACCGCGAACGATTCCTGGCGGCAGGCGGCGAGTGTTATGAATATATCCCTTGTCTTAACGAGGATCCCGCCCATCTCGAGTTACTCGCTGGGCTGGTCATGCGCCATTGCAGCGGTTGGCCTGAGCTTCAGGGACCTGCGGTGGATGCGTCAGGACTGGCCGAGCGGGCGCGCCTGGCCCGGGCCCAGGGCGGGCAGTGAGTCGATCATTTGATTCTCGAGGCCCCGATGGGGCTAGAGAATGCGGCTGGAGCCAAACTCCAGTATTCAATCCAATACGCTTTAGTGTGTCAGTGTGCTCATACCCAACACCCTGAGCACAGGCCGCACCCTCCTTTTGGCCTCTCGGACAAGACCCGGCAGCGGGGCGAGGGCCACTGATTCCAGTGGCTAAGGGCAGCAAGCGCCACCTTTACCCCGCCACCCGACTGGGCGAGTTCAGCGGCTTGCCCAGTCGAGGTGTCACACCCTGCCCCTGACCCGCAAAATTACCCTGGATCCGACGCCCAAGGAGAACGACTATTCAAGCGTGTCTGGGGTACGGTGCCTTGAGTCTGGACTGGCTGCTCGATCAGGGAAACAGACAGGATGCGGCCGGGCGCCCACCCAATGGGCTGGTGCTCGGGGATCGGCAATGGAGGTGCCCAAACTGGGGTGCGCCCCTGGAGCGACCG
>CALALB010000067.1 GCA_937923175.1 uncultured Chromatiaceae bacterium
CTGGTCAGCTCCGCTTTCTGCTCGTCGGTCAGAACAATCGCCGGTGCAACTCTCACGTTCGCGCTCCACTTCATGCCAAAGTAGCAAGTTGGAGTCGGGTGCGGCAATTCAGTTCCCACAAGAATCGAACAATACACTAGCACTGTGAGGATGGATTCCGTTTCGGCCTACGCCGGAATGCCAGCGCTGCAATGACGGTGCTGCATGAGACGTCGCAATGACGCGGAGGGGCCCAATGGTTGGTTTGAATGAGGCCAATGACGAACGGGGCCTGAAGTCCAGTATACTGCGCACCACTGGTTAGCCATGACTTGCACCCAAACCCCATGGAAGCCTTGACCCGACGCCACCAGGCGATCGTGCGCACCTCGCTGATCAGTGCCCTGATCAATCTCGCGCTCTCTGCATTCAAGATCCTGGTTGGAGTGATTGGGCACTCCCAGGCCTTGGTCGCCGACGGGGTCCATTCGCTCTCCGATCTACTCTCAGACGCCCTAGTCTATGTGGCTGGCCGGCATGCCGCCCAACAGCCCGACCCCTGCCACCCCTATGGCCATGCCCGCTATGAGACTGTAGCCACCCTGGTCTTGGGCTTGCTGCTCCTTGCCGTTGCTCTGGGGATCGCCTGGGATGCAGCCTGGCGTCTATTTGAACCTTCGACCCTATCGCAACCCAGCCTGCTCGCCCTGACTGCAGCCCTGTTGTCGATTGGGGTCAAGGAATGGCTGTATTGGTGGACCCTGGGTTATGCCAAACGGGTGGGTTCGGAGCTATTGCGCGCCAATGCCTGGCATCATCGCTCGGATGCGATCTCCTCGATCGTGGTCTTGCTTGGGATCGCTGGCAGCATAGCCGGCTTGGTCTATCTCGACGCCATCGCTGCCTGCATCGTGGCCCTGATGATTGCGCGGATCGCCTGGGATCTGGGCTGGGGAGCGGTCAGCGAATTGGTCGACACCGGTGTGGGAACAGATCATCTCGCCGCAATCCGCCGCACCATCTGCTCGGTCGGGGGGGTGCGGGATATCCATATGCTGCGCACGCGCCGCCTCGGCGGGCGGATCCTGGCCGATGTCCATGTCCTGGTCGACCCTGAGATCAGCGTTTCGGAAGGCCATCTGATCAGCCTGTTTGTCGAACAGGGTCTCAGGCGCGAGATGGATGTCACCGATGTCACGGTCCATATCGACCCCGAGGATGACCAGGAACGCCCTTCCGGCTCCCTGCCGCCGCTGCGCGCTGAGGTCCTGGCGCGCCTGGATGAGCTCTGGTCGGGTATCCCCGAGGCCCAGGGACGCCAGCGTCTATTGTTGCATTATCTGAATGGGCGCATCCAGATCGAGGTCTTTTTCCCGCTCGCCCTTTGTTATCAGCCAGGATTCGACCCCGAAGCTCTGCGGTCTCGTTTAGCAGAGGCGCTGGATGCTGACCCGGGGTTTAGTGGCCTGCAGGTCTATTTCGGCTAGAGATGTGCATTTTTAGTGCAATTTGTTTGCAGGGTGCACCAATAGAGAGCGGCTATTGCGCTCAGCTCAGCGCGGGACTGGGAGATAAGGGCAGGAATCCTGCCTGACCTAGGCGCCAGGGTGTTTAGCCCCCACCGACTCAGGGGCGAGTCAGGCGCAGGCCCAGGCGGACAGATTCCTGGTCGACTGGGCCGCGCCTTGACCAAAGGGGTTGGTCCAATCTTTGCGTTAACTCAGTGAATCACTGCCGTCGGATTGACCGGGCAGTGACGGTTATTGCCAGATGCCTCTGTCCAGCAGGGCGGGATCGGCTTACCAAAAATATCTATCCTCATCACAAAACGGAGACAGGTTCAATGACTGATGTCATGAAGATGATCCAGGACAAAGAGGTGAAGTTCGTAGATTTCCGCTTCACCGATACCCGAGGCAAGGAGCAGCATGTCTCGGTGCCGGCCAGCACCATCACTGAAGACATCTTCCGGGACGGCAAGATGTTCGATGGTTCATCGATCGCTGGCTGGAAGGGGATTGAATCGTCCGACATGGTCCTGATGCCCGAGGCCGAGACCGCGGTCATGGATCCCTTCGCCGATGAGCCGACCCTAATCCTACGCTGCGACGTCCTCGAACCAGATACCATGCAGGGCTATGAGCGTGATCCCCGCTCTTTGGCCAAGCGTGCCGAGGCCTATCTTAAATCGACCGGTATCGCCGATTCCGCCTTTTTCGGCCCGGAGCCAGAGTTTTTTATCTTCGATGATGTCCGCTGGGGTGCGGATATCAGCGGATCTTTCTACAAGGTCGATTCAGAGGAGGCCCAATGGAACTCTGAAAAGGTCTTTCCAGACGGCAATCTGGGCCACCGTCCGAGCGTGAAAGGGGGCTATTTCCCCGTTCCCCCAGTCGATTCGCTCAATGATATCCGCGCGGCCATGTGTCTGACGCTTGAAGAGATGGGCGTGCCAGTCGAGGTCCATCATCATGAGGTCGCCACTGCCGGTCAGTGCGAGATCGGCACCAAATTCGCCACCCTGGTCAAACGTGCTGATTGGACCCAGATCCTCAAATATGTCGTCCAGAATGTCGCCCACAGCTACGGCAAGACAGCGACCTTCATGCCCAAGCCGCTGGTCGGCGATAACGGCAATGGGATGCATGTCCATCAGTCGCTGGCCAAGGACGGTCAGAACCTGTTTGCCGGCGACAAGTATGGCGGCCTGTCCGAGCTGGCGTTGTATTACATCGGCGGGCTCATCAAACACGCCCGGGCGCTCAATGCCATCACCAATGCCTCGACCAACTCCTACAAGCGTCTCGTGCCGGGCTTTGAGGCGCCGGTGATGCTTGCCTATTCGGTACGCAACCGCTCGGCCTCGATCCGCATCCCCCATGTCCATACCCCCAAGGCGCGGCGCATCGAGGTGCGCTTCCCAGATTCGACCGGCAATCCCTATCTCGCCTTTTCGGCCATGCTGATGGCCGGTCTCGATGGGATCCAGAACAAGATCCATCCAGGCGATCCTATGGACAAGGACCTCTACGATCTGCCGCCCGAGGAGGCCAAATCGATCCCGACCGTCTGTCATTCGCTCGATATGGCCCTCGAGTCTCTCGACAAAGACCGCGAGTTCCTCAAGGCCGGCGGCGTCTTCACTGATGACCTGATCGATGCCTATATCGAGCTCAAGATGAAAGAGGTCACCCGGTTGCGCATGACCACCCACCCTGTTGAGTTCGACATGTACTACAGCCTCTGACCTCACCCCACCCGTCACCCCGGCGCAGGCCGGGGCACACTGGCCCCGGTTTTCACCGGGGTGAGTTTTCTTGGTTAGATAGGGTGTTCCGAGAGGGGCGTAGGCCCTGAACAGATTGAACTGAATCCTCCCAGATCCATCTCCCCAAAATGGAGAGCCTGGTCAGCCTAGGTGAGACTGCCTCGGCGCTAGGGATGTCGAGGGCGACCCTATGCCGGTGGGAGGCCTTGGGCAGGCCGGTTCCCGAGCACCCCGCAGG
>CALALB010000068.1 GCA_937923175.1 uncultured Chromatiaceae bacterium
GGAAGGATCGAATCCTCCTGGCGCCCGGCGAGTGCCGAAGAAGGCTTCGAAATCGTGCGCCGCCGGCTGTTCCAGCCGCTCACCGACCCCGAGCAGTTCAAACAGCGCGACGTGGTGGCGCGCGCCTTCGCCGACTTCTACCGCGCCAACCAGGCGGAATTTCCGCCCGAGACACGCAATGCCGACTACGAAAGCCGCATCAGGGCCGCCTACCCGATCCATCCGGAAATCTTCGACCGGCTCTACACCGACTGGAGCACGCTGCTGAAATTCCAGCGCACGCGCGGCGTGTTGCGTCTGATGGCGGCGGTGATCCACAGCCTGTGGGAGAAGGGCGACCGCAGCCCGCTGATCCTGCCGGCCAACATCCCGATCGACGATGCGCGCGTGCAGTCCGAATTGACGCGCTATCTGTCCGACAACTGGGTGCCGGTGATCGAAAAGGACGTCGATGGGCCGAATTCGCTGCCGCTGAAACTCGATGGCGAATTGCCCAATCTGGGTAAGTTTTCGGCCTGTCGGCGGGTGGCGCGGACGATCTATCTGGGCTCGGCACCGACCGCGAAGGCCGCACACCTCGGGCTGGAGGATCGGCGCGTGAAGCTGGGCTGCGTGATGCCGGGCGAATCTCCGGCGGTGTTCGGCGACGCGCTGCGGCGCCTGGCCAGCGCGGCGACTTACCTCTACCACGATGGGACGCACTACTGGTATTCGACCCAGCCGACGGTGACCAAGCTGGCGGAAGACCGGGCCGAGCAACTCAAGCGCGAGCCGGACAAGGTGGTGGCGGAACTGGAGCGCCGCCTCAGGCTGGATCTGGCCAAAACGGGGGACTTCGACCGCATCCACCCGCAGCCGGCTGGCAGCGCCGATGTGCCGGACGACCTGGAAACCCGCCTGGTGGTGCTGGGCAGCGCCCATCCCTATCGCAAGGAGGCCGGCAATGCGGCGGAGACGGCTGCCCGGATCATCCTGGAGACCCGTGGCAATGCGCCACGCCTGTTCCGCAACACGCTGGTATTCCTGGCCGCCGACAAGACGCGCTTGCAGGACCTGGACGAGGCGATCCGACGCTATCTCGCCTGGCAGTCGATCCTGGCCGACGAGGCGCAGCTCGAGCTGACCACGCATCAGAAAAGGCAGGTCGAACAGCAGATGGCGGCCGCGGAGACGACGGTCGTCGCCCGCTTGCCGGAAACCTATAGTTGGCTGCTGGTACCCGTGCAGGCCACACCCCAGGACGCCGTGAAATGGGAGGCGCTGCGGCTTTCCGGCGCCGATGCACTGGCGGTGCGCGCGAGCAAGAAGCTGCGTCCCGATCACTTGTACGTCGGGCTGTCAGGAACGGTGCTTCGTCACGAGATGGACCAGATTCCGCTTTGGCGCGGCGACCATGTCTCGGTCAAACAACTGGTCGAGGATTTCGCCAGCTACCTGTATCTGCCGCGCCTGAAAAATCCAGCGGTGCTGCTCGGCGCCATCAACGACGGCGTCGCCTTGCTCACCTGGGAAAAAGACACCTTCGGTTTCGCCGACGGCTATGACGAGGCTGCCGGCCGTTACCAGGGATTGCGCGGCGGCACGATGATCCACTTGACAGACCCACATTCCACCGGCCTTTTGGTGAAGCCGGAGGTGGCCAGAAGGCAGATGGAGGCCGAGCGCACACCCAGCGTGGGAGGTGCGGCCACGCAACTGGTTGGTGGTGGTGACGTCACACCCCCCAAGCCTCCTGAGATGACGACGACGCCCACGGCAGCGGCCAGGCCCAAGCGCTTCCACGGCACGGTCGAGCTTGATCCGACACGCGCGGCGCGCGACGCGGGCAGGATCGCCGAGGAAGTGGTATCGCACCTGGCGGGGCTGGTAGGCGCCAACGTGACCGTCACGCTCGAAATCGAGGCACGGATTCCTGACGGAGTGCCGGAGAATGTGGTGCGCATCGTCACCGAGAACGCCCGAACCCTGAAGTTCGGGCCGGGCAGCGGCTTCGAGCGGGAGTAACCAGACTTTGAGTTAGAGTCCGAGCCGGGCAAGGTTTGCGGCAGTCACCAAGGCCTTCCGCGCGGGCGGATCCATCCCCAAGACCCAGCCGGCCCGGTACCCTGGTCGGAATCAGGGAAGGCCGCTCGCTTTAAAGCAGCTCGCCAGGCGCGCGAGGTAGATGTAATTCGAAGATGCGGGGTGCGGATTGGGAGACGACCCGGTCACCCTCACCCCAGACCTGAAGCTGCAGGCGATGCCTGCCAGCCTCGAGCCCCTTTAGGCGAAGCTGGGTCTGATTGCGATCGAGCACCATCACCTGATCATCGATGAGTAGGCGCAGCTGATGGCCCTCGCGAAGCGCAGGTTCCAAATGGAGGCTGACAGGTACTCCTTGGGCCGGGTCGGTCAGGGTTTGATCACCCGTCGGGTTAAGGAGATCGATCCGGGTATAAAGACCTGGATAGAACTCATCAGGTGAAACCGGGCCGGGTAGCGTCTCGGGTTCAGTTTTCTTGACAAAGCCGCTTTGGACATCGAGCTTCTCCGCCCCCGGAGCACGCTGGTCGGAGAAATGCACCCTGCCTTCGGCATCGACCCAGCGATAGATTTCGGCCTGGGCCCCCAAAGAGATGAGCAACGACAGGAGTATCAAGCCTCGAACCATAATCAGACCCAAGAGAATAGTCAGTGGAAAACCCCTAGTGCCGAAGCAGACTCGCCTAGGCTGACCAATCACTCCATTTTGGAGAGATGGATATGGGAGGGTTCAGTTCAATCTGTTCAGGCCCCTCACCCGGCATGAACGGATGTACGTTGGGGGCCCAGCCCCCGTCTCAATGACCTGCGGCAACAGCTCTAATGGGCCTCGAGCGCCATCCCCAGCCGATATCCTGCCTGCCCGGTCCAATAGCCATCGCAAAGCTCGCCTGGGGCAAGTTGACGCAGGCGCATCGTACCCTCAAGGGGATCTAGGGTCTGGTCAAGACAGGCGGCAAAGATCCGGATGATCTCAGCGGTATGCTGCGATTGCGGGCTGATGCGCAGGAGATCCACCCCCAGGGCGCGGATCTCAGGCAAGGCCGGCAATAGGTTATGGACAGTCGCCGATTGGGTCTGGATACCATTGAGATTTAAAAATGCCTGACCCTCCTGGGTGGTCACCAAGAGACCGCCCGGATAATCGCCGCAACAGAAATTACAATTATCCTTGCCAAGGCCCCGGTTATAGGCGGTAAAACAACGTGCCGAATAGGCAAGCGGCAGCCGACCAAAGGCAAAAAGTTCGCACTCCACCCCGACAGGGCGATATTTCAATAGGTCGGCGACCGTGGATCGCCCCAGCTCAACCGGCATCACCCAGCGTTTCAGTCCAAGCTTGATCAGGAAATCAAGGGTTCGCTGATTATACAGATTGATCGAATGGGCAGCGACAAATGGACGGCCTTCTAAAAACTCAAGCGCTGCCAGATCCCCTGCCTCGATCAAAAAACGCTGATCGGCGCAGATACGCTTGAGGGTCTTCAATTCACCCTCGGATTCGATCAAGGCGAGGGTAGAGATGACTGCCTCTTTACCGGCGGCGGTGATCCGCTCGGCGAGCTCCCAATAATCCTCGGGTTTCAATTGCCGGCGTTTGGAACACACGGTCTCGCCGAGATAGATCACCTCGACCGGGGTCTCGAGGATCTCGGCGTAAAAATCAAAGACCTGTTCGCGCGGCCATAGATAAAGGATTGGACCAAGCGAAAGCCTGGGACGCTGAATCTCCGCCATGTTAAAACCTGCCCTTTCCGGCATGCTGCCGACCCTTCATTGCTAAACCCTTGGTAGCCGGTGTGTGAGTGGACCTCAGTGCCAGGTGCGCTCATAGGGGCCGATGGTGGTCTGGGTCCCTTCCGAGACCGCGGCCAGGATCTTGCGCCAGCTCTCCTTGGTCTGAAACGCCTGGGGATTGCGGGTGCAGGCATCGATCGCCTCACGCCAGACCTGGGTCACCTGGGTGACATAGCGGGTGCTGCGTTGGCGGCCCTCGATCTTGATCGCGCTCACCCCGGCGGCCAAAAGCTTAGGCAGGATCTCGAGGGTATTGAGGCTGGTTGGCTCCTCGATGGCATGGCGCAGCTCCCCATCCACCCAATACCGGCCCTTGCAGATGGTTGGATAACCAGCAGGCTCGCCGGGCGCGCGGCGTTCAAGGAGCACGCCGCCGAGCCGGGTTTCCTGGCCTTGCGGGGTATCGCGCCATTCGACATGGGCTGCAGGTGAACAAGCGCCAAAGGTATTCGGCGATTGACCACTGGCATAGGAGGACAACAGACAGCGCCCTTCGACCATCACGCACAGGCTGCCAAAGCCGAAGATTTCAACCGGCACGCTGATATTTTGGATCAGCTGGGCCACCTGGGCGAGCGAGAGCACCCGCGGCAGGACCACCCGTTTGATCCCGAAATGGCGCTGCATGAAGCCGATCGCCGCTGGATTGGTCGCTGAGCCCTGCACCGAGAGGTGCAGATTGACCTGGGGGTGGCGTTCAGCGGCATAGTCGAGCACCCCCATGTCGGCCAGGATCAGGGCATCGACCCCGAGCCCAGCCGCCCGATCGACCGCAGCCGCCCAGCGCTTCCAGTTATGGGGTTGGGGATAGGTATTGATGGCAACGAAGACCTTGACCCGGCGGTCATGGGCATATTTGAGACCCTCGGCGATCTGCTGGTCGGTAAAATTCAGACCAGCGAAATGCCGGGCATTGGTATCGTCGCGAAAACCAAGATACACAGCATCGGCGCCGTGGTCGACGGCCGCCTTGAGCATGGATAGATTGCCGGCAGGACAAACGAGCTCCATGATGGATGGATCACCTCGCGATCAGGCAGTATTAATGAGTTTGTCGTTGAGGGGGACCGCAGCCCGATCGCCCTGGCGGGTGCCGCGGCGAAAGAGCTCAGACTCGATAGCATTGAGCACCGCCCATTTGCGCGCACACCACGCCGGGGCGAGCAGGATCTCGGGCGAAGCGGTCCCGGTGAGACGATGATAGAGCACCTCCGCCGGGGTGCGCTCGATCAGATCGGCGCAAATGTCGACATAGTCTTCTAGGGTCAGGGGTTGATAGTCGCCCCGTCGCCAGTCGATGGCCAGACGGGTATGGCGCACGACATGGAGCGGATGCAGCTTCAAGCCTGCAACGCCTAGCCCTAAGACGCGCTCGAGCGTATTGAGCGCTGCCTCCCGCCCCTCCCCAGGCAGACCGATGATCAGATGGGTACAGACCGGAATCCCGCGCCGATGGGCTGCCAGTACCGCCGCCCGGTATTCGGCAAAGCCGTGACCGCGGTTGATCCGCGCGAGCGTCGCATCATCCGCCGATTGCAGACCGAGCTCCAACCAGACCTCCTTGCCGCGGGCGCGATAGCCTGCTAACAGATCGAGCACCGCATCGGAAACGCAATCCGGCCGAGTGCCCACCGAAATCCCCACTACATCCGGATGCATGAGGGCAGACTCATAGCGGGCACGCAGGACAGCGATCTCGCCATAGGTATTGCTATAGGTCTGGAAATAGGCCATAAAGCGGCGCGCGCCGGTGCGTTTGGCAAGCACCCGTCGTCCGGCAGCGAGCTGCAGCTCGAGCTCGAGCGTATGCCGCGCCTGTGGTCCAAACGAAACATTGTTGCAAAAGGTACAGCCGCCGACACCCTTGCTCCCATCCCGGTTGGGACAGGTAAAACCGGCGTTAAGCGCAAGCTTATGGACCCGCTGGCCATAACGCTTGAGCAGATACTGGCCAAAGGTATTGACGCGGGCGCTTAAGACACGCTGAGACATGGACCTATAGACTGTTGACCAGGACAGGCTAAGAGCCTGAGCAATTGATTCAGGATCATACGCCAGCTTCCCGGTTGGCGCTATCCTTCAGAAGGGTAGCGCAGCGACTGATTAAACCTGGGGGTATCGTCAAAAGACGCGGGCGAGGCGCTCGCTTTACCGGTAAGGTAAACGGTGCATCAAGAGTCGCCAGCAGCAGGAGCCCAGCGAAGCAACTCAGGGCGCGGCTCGATGCCGCGCCTGGGTGCCGGAGGAATCTCTAGCCGTCAAGCTGGTTAGGAGTCATACCAACTTGGCCTCCTTGGGCTGACCAGAGGCCAGGAGGCGCTTCGGGTGTTCGCCAGGGCGCAGGGGAACTTGATGCACCCATCAAGGGTGGAGAGCGACACCTGTTCGCCTCCGATCGAGTAGGTGCGCTGGGTGAAATGCCCGCTGGCCCGATTGAACCTGATAGCTGGAACCAGCTCGCCGCGGTGGATACGGCCCAGCGTCTTCTGTGCCTTGTGCGCCTTGCAGACCGAGAGGATGGCAGTGCCGCATTTCTGGCTGCCAAGCGGCATCATCTCGCCTAGCCTCGGCTAGGCCCGCTCGGGCGAGGCGACCCGATTCCAGATCCGATGTTCGCGCCCGACCGACAGCAGCCGGATACAGGTATTAGCCTAGTCTGCCTGCACCGCAACAAGCCTCAACCCGGATCGACCCCGGGTCCAGCATGGCATCATCGTCTCTCAGATGCTCGGAACCCTCGCGGCAGCGAGGGTGGCGGCGCTGATGTTTTCTGCCGGGCCGACCCAGTAGGACGGCAATCCCAGGGCCCCATCCCAACCTGGGCTCTAAGCGAGTGAAACCGCAGAGACAAACAGCGGACGGGATACGCACAAACAGGTGGATGGGATCTGGCTGGATTTCCAGGCTCATGGCAAATCGAGTCCAGCACGCCGCTCGCTCGGGCCAGATCACAGGGGATGCCGTTTGCTAGACCCGATTGCGGTTGGTGACGAGATGGTCGAGTATGCGCCACTCATCCCATGACTTCAGGCGCAGGTTCAGTTTAATCGCGGGGAGCCAAACTCCAGTATTCCCAAACTCCAGTATTCAATGTCATACGCTTGAATGCCTCATGATGTTCATGCCAAACACCCTGAGCACAGGCAAGGCGGCAAAACTGCTTGGGGTCTCGGTGAAAACCTTGCAGCGCTGGGACCGCGAAGGAGGACTGATT
>CALALB010000069.1 GCA_937923175.1 uncultured Chromatiaceae bacterium
ATACGACCGCGCCTCACCTCCATACTTCTTCGCCTGGTGCGTGGTAATCGCCGCCGTCAGCGTCGTCTTCCCATGATCCACATGACCAATCGTCCCCACATTAACATGCGGCTTCACCCGCTGAAATTTCTCTTTGGACATGAACGATACCCCGCACCCGACAAGTCGATGAGCGCCTTAGCGCACCTCAAAGGGTTTGACCTGAAACACTGGAGCCCATGACCGGGATTGAACCGGTGACCTCACCCTTACCAAGGGTGTGCTCTACCGACTGAGCTACATGGGCCTTGTAGCGTCACATTAAACCTAACCGTGGAGCGGGTGATGGGAATCGAACCCACACCATCAGCTTGGAAGGCTGAGGTTCTACCATTGAACTACACCCGCGAAGTACCAAGCTGAACCACGTATTGACTGGTGGAGGGGGGAGGATTCGAACCTCCGAAGGCTGAGCCGTCAGATTTACAGTCTGATCCCTTTGACCGCTCGGGAACCCCTCCAAAATGAGAGCGGGATTTTAAACATGAAACGCCAGAACGTCAACCAACCTGCCCAGGATTGGGCGGGGCAGGTTGCCGACCACCAGCCGGATGACGTCGATTCGACACATAGATCTTACTCTTGGACTGTTAGAATAGTTGGCTTTAGACATTCCGGGATAGCAGCGATCAACCCCCTATGGATATCACAATCTTTGGCACTGGCTATGTGGGCTTAGTGACCGGGACTTGTCTGGCCGAGGTCGGCAACCGCGTCCTTTGCATCGATATCGACCCCCATAAGATCGAGCTTCTAAACTGCGGGGGTGTTCCGATCTATGAACCTGGGCTGGAGGAGATGATCCAAGCCAATCGCACCGCCGGGCGGCTGCGTTTTTCAACCGATGCCAAGTCCGGGGTCGAACATGGTTTGTTCCAATTTATCGCGGTGGGCACACCGCCCGACGAGGATGGCTCAGCCGATCTGCAATATGTTCTGGCGGTTGCCCGAACCATTGCCGAACATATGAATGGCTATCGAATCCTCGTCAACAAATCGACCGTGCCCGTGGGGACCGCGGATCGGGTGGCAACCACGGTGCGCGAGGTCCTGGCGCACCGCGGGGTCCAGATCGAATTCGATGTCGTCTCGAACCCCGAGTTTTTGAAAGAGGGTGCGGCGATTGAGGATTTTATGCGTCCCGACCGGATCATCGTCGGCACTGACAATCCGCGCACAGCCGAGCTCTTGCGCGCGCTTTATGCGCCATTTAACCGTAACCATGATCGTCTATTGGTCATGGATATCCGCTCAGCTGAGCTGACCAAATATGCCGCCAATGCGATGCTGGCGACCAAGATCAGTTTCATGAATGAGCTCTCCAACATCGCCGAGGCGGTGGGCGCCGACATCGAAAAGGTCCGGATCGGGATCGGTTCGGACCCGCGGATCGGCTATCAATTCATCTATCCAGGGTGCGGCTATGGAGGATCCTGCTTTCCCAAGGATGTCCGGGCGCTTGAACGGACAGCCCATACCATCGGCTATGATGCCGAACTCTTACGGGCGGTCGAGGCGGTGAACTCGAGACAAAAGCGGGTTCTCTTCCAAAAGATCCGCGCGTATTTCAGCAACGATCTCGCCGGAAAGACCATCGCCCTCTGGGGGTTGGCCTTCAAACCCAATACCGACGATATGCGCGAGGCATCCAGCCGGGTTTTGATGGAATGTCTCTGGAAGGCCGGTGCGCGGGTGCAGGCCTATGACCCGGTGGCAATGCCAGAGGCGCGACGGATTTATGGCGATCGCCCCGATCTTGTGCTTGCCAGAGACACCATGGCTGCGCTCGAAGGCGCCGACGCCCTGGCCCTAGTAACCGAATGGTCGCAGTTTCGCAGCCCAGATTTTGCTGCAATCCGCGCCCGGCTGCGTCATCCGGTCATCTTCGACGGGCGCAATATTTTGGATGGTCATCAAGCCCGCGCCGCAGGGCTGACCTATATCTCGATCGGACGGGCGCCGCTGATTCCCCAATTGATTTAAGGCAGCAGGGCCTCCCAGCCCTGCTGACGCTAAGCGGTTAAAAATAATGGCTCCAGCCGAGGCTAAATTCAAATTGTTCCATATAGAGGCTGCCGGTCTGGGTCTGGGTAAGGGTTGGGCTAGTCCCGTCGAAGGTCGCCTTGGGCATATAGGCAAAAGCAACCGCGAGCTCGTCTGTCTTGCTTAACCTGTAGGCGGCCCCCAGGGTCCAATGCCAACGGATGGTTGCAGGGGCTAGGATATTGAAAAGACCTTGGCGGTCGGTCTTTAGGAAATCCGTGTTATAGCTGACTCCCCCCATCAGGGTTAGGCGATCGCTGACCTCGTAGCTTAGGCCCAGCTTAAAGACATCCATGCTGGCCCAACCAAAGCCGACACCGCTGTCACCGCCCAGACAATAAGCCTGTTTGGGGCCTGGGTTTTGGCAGGCAGTCAGATCCACATCATTCGAATTGGCAATGGCGTCGCTTTCGCCATAAAAGATATGCTGATAGTCAAAGGCGAGGGTCAGGCGCGGCTGAGGTTTATAGGCAAGTCCCAGATTGAGCATCGCGGGGATATCGAATGATCCAGCGTCGGCAAAGAGGCCGGCATATTCATCGAACTTGCTCATCCAGATCGTCGTCCGATAGGAGGCACCCAGGGCCAGACGCTCGTCGATCTGGCCATACCACCCGAAATGCAGTCCTGCCCCATAGCTCCAGTCATAACCATTGTTGGTGACCTTATCAGGACGCACCGACATCTGTTTGAAGGGCTCAAGCCCAGTCGCCTTGAACCTCTGCACCGCAAACACCGGGCCAATACCGACAGACTGCCGCCCGTCCCCGATCTTGAGGCTGTAGGGAATCTCAATAAACATCTGTTCCAGATGGACCCCGGTGGGGGTCGTCGCGGTATAAATCCCGTTGGGGTTGCCATTAACCGTCCCGGGGACGGGATCGGTAACCGGACGCGGCTGACCAGACGAGAAATCGAAATAAGGCCCAGTACTGCCATCAGGATAGGATCCAATCCGCTGATTCGGATAGACAGCAAAGTTTTCAAAAGGAGGGCGATCCTGATAGCGGGTGGTCATCCCGCCATTGCCGAAGACCACTACGCCTAGGCTGCTTCGTTCATCCAGTGGGCGGCTATACCCAAATGCTGGAATCACAAACCAATCGTCGCTGCTGTCATACTCGCCTGGGGTCACGAATCCACCGGCAGGCAGGGTAAAGGATCCTTGATCGGTTTGGACCTGTTGGACGGCATAGTCAGGATTGGCCTGATAACCGCGCGGGGAGGGATTGAAGAATGCCAGACCAAGATCGAGGCCGCGCCCTAGAAATGCAATACCCGCAGGGTTGGTCGAGGCGGCGAGTGTATCCTGCGGCAAGGCCGTCGCTGCCCCCGCCATCGCCTTAGAGCGTATGCCCCAGCCATGAGCAAAATAACCATTGGTCGCCGAGGCGGTGTTGACCAGGGTAGCACCTGTCCCCGCCGTCGCAATGACGAGTAAGGATCTTAAGAGGGTTTTCATGACAATCCCCTGATTATTTTGGTTGTTGCCCTCGAGTGCGACTCATCCACTCGTTGCAGGCCGCATGATACCCATGCGACGTGCCAAGCCAGCATGTGCGGGCGCCCTGGGATAGATCTAGGGGCTGCCTCACGGCTAGCACAGACGATGTTCGCCGGAAGGCCAGGGGATTGTCAAAGAACTGCAAATAAGGATTTCACTGCGGGCTGTGTAGGCGATTCATCGCCAGTTGGATCCGTCCTGCGATCAGTTCAGGCAGGATAGAAATGGTCTCTGCAAGTCTAGCCCGAATCCTGTTCTCCTCCTCTCTGGAGGGCCGACCGAGAACATAGCCGGTGACCAGGGTCTTATCGCCTGGATGGGCGATGCCGATGCGCAGGCGCAAGAAATCACCTGACCCGAGTGCTGCGATTGTATCCCGCAGCCCATGATGCCCGGCGTGACCACCGCCGCACTTTAGCCGCACCGTCCCAACCGGCAGATCAAGCTCGTCATGGGCGATCAGGATCTGTTCAGGGGGGATTGCAAAATAACGCGCCACCGCAGCAACCGACTGGCCGCTGCGATTCATGTAAGTGGTGGGTTTGAGCAGACGGACCTCCTGGCCCAGGATAGCCATCTGCGCCAACTCGCCGAAAAATTTGGCCTCGGCGCGCAATGAGACATTCTGAGCAGCGGCAAGGGCATCCACCCACCAAAAGCCAACATTGTGGCGCGTCTCGGCATACTGGGCGCCGGGGTTGCCGAGCCCCACGATTAAACGTACGCCATCGTCCGGCATAGGCCTGATACCCTGATCGAAAAGGTTTGATCTAAAGGTGATTTGGGCCTAGAGCGGTTTGGGATCACCCCAGCGTTTCCCCAGACCCCCCTGAGCTGATCAGGCCGCCCCCTCAGACTCCTCGGCACCGCCGCGCGGCCCATGGATTATGACGACGGGCTCGTCTGGATCAGGAGTATGGGCCAAGGCGACACCCTCAGGTAGTTTGATCTCGGAGAGATGCAGGATCGAGCCCACCTCGAGATCGGTCATATCGATGGCGATGAACTCGGGGAGATCCTTGGGCAGACAGACCACCTCGATCTCAGTGATCAGATGGGATACCTGCCCACCCGCCTTAATGCCCTTGCATTGATTTTCGTTAACGAAATGCAGGGGCACGGTCATGCGGATCTTCTCATCCTGCGAGATGCGCAGGAAGTCCAGATGGAGGATAAATGGCTTGGCAGGGTGGCGCTGGAGGTCCTTGAGCACAACCTTGGTCACCTCATCGCCGATCCGAAGATCAAGGACATGCGAATAGAACGCCTCATGCTCCAGGTGCCGGAGCAGCTCGTTGTGAGAAACCGTCACCATCTGGGGCTCGCGATGCCCGCCATAGACGATGGCCGGCACCAGGCCTGCGCGGCGCAGGCGGCGGCTCGCACCCTTTCCTGCAGCGGTTCGCGGTTGGGCATTGACTTCAAAGCTGATGGTCATGGAGTCATTCTCCTGATCTAGAGTGAAAAAGACGCCGGGGCCCCGCGACCAGGACCCCGGCGGACCTGCCTCAGGCCCCAAGGGCCTGTTTTAATCGACAAAGAGCGAGCTGACTGACTCCTCGTTTGAGATCCGGCGCATGGTCTCGGCCAGGAGTTCCCCGATGCTCAGTTGACGGATCTTGGGACAGGCGCGCGCCTGTTCGCTCAAGGGGATGGTATTGGTTACAACCAGTTCATCCAGCACCGAGTTGGCGATGTTGTCCACTGCTGGCCCCGAGAGCACCGGATGGGTGCAATAGGCCACCACGCGGCGCGCACCATGGTCCTTGAGCGCCTCAGCAGCCCGGCATAGGGTACCGGCAGTATCGACCAGATCATCGACCAAGACGCATGAGCGCCCTTTGACATCGCCGATGATATTCATGACCTGGGCCTCATTAGCCCGTGGACGGCGCTTATCAATGATCGCAAGATCCGCGTCATCGAGCCGTTTGGCGATGGCGCGCGCGCGCACGACCCCGCCGACGTCTGGAGAGACCACGATCAGATTTTCGTAGCGCTGGCGCCAGATATCCCCGAGCAGGATCGGCGAGGCATAGACATTGTCGACAGGAATATCAAAGAATCCCTGGATCTGATCGGCATGTAGGTCGACTGTCAGCACCCGGTTAGCGCCAGCCTCGCCGATCATCTTGGCGACCAGGCGCGCCGTAATGGGCACCCGCGCCGAGCGGGGGCGCCGATCCTGACGCGCGTAGCCAAAATAGGGCACCACGGCAGTGATGCGCTTGGCCGATGCCCAGCGCAAGGCATCGATCATCACCAGCAATTCCATCAGGTTATCATTGGTTGGGGCACAGGTCGGCTGGACCACGAAGACATCCCGACCGCGGACATTTTCCTGGATCTCGGTCATCACCTCCCCATCGCTGAATTGACCAACGACGGCCTTGCCAAGCGATAGATTCAGATGACCGGCGATCTCAGCCGATAACGCCAGGTTGGCATTTCCGGAAAAGACCATGAGTTGGCTTGCAGGCACGGGCGGATTCCTGTCTGCGCGAATGCGGTCTCGCTGGAATGATGGCTGGCTGGGGTGCCAGGATTCGAACCTGGGAATGCCGGGATCAAAACCCGGTGCCTTACCGCTTGGCGACACCCCAAGATCTCAAAGATTAGGGGATTTCATTGCCCCTTTAAGCCTGGCTCAAACAGCCGCTTGTGCTGCGGTCGAGCAAGGGTGAACGGTTGAGGCCCCTTGCCACAAAACCCCGCAGGGCAGGGGGGACCTGTTCCAATGCATCCAGGGCGCGTTTGTGGTCCTCGAAGGCGGCGAATACACACGCACCCGTCCCTGTCAGTCGACCGACCCCCCAAGCAGAGAGCCAATCGAGGGCCGCAGCAACCTCAGGGTAGTGACGCCGCACGATCGGCAGGCAATCGTTTTGGACGTCCCCGCTCAGGAAGTCTGAAAGTGTGATGGGTTTCGAGTCGCGTGTCAATTCAGGGTGTTGAAAAACCGCCCGGGTCGATATCGCGCAGGATGGAACCAAGATCAGATACCAAGGCTGAGGGAGATCGATGGGCTCCAGGCGTTCGCCAACGCCCTCCCCCCAGGCCGCTCGTCCGCGGACAAAGACGGGTACATCAGCACCCAAGCTCAAGCCGATCCTGGCCAAGGCATCCTCATCAAGCCCGGTGTCCCAAAGCTGATTCAGGGCAACCAGGGTAGTGGCGGCATCTGAGCTCCCGCCACCGAGACCACCGCCCAAAGGCAATCGTTTTTCGCAATACAGATCGACGCCCAGCTGACAGCCGGTTGCCTGCTGCAAGGCGCGGGCAGCGCGCACACTCAGGTCATCAGACTCGGCAATCCCAGGGAGCGGATTGAGTCGGCGTACCTGGCCATCGGTGCGGACAGCAAACCAGAGCCGATCACAGCGATCGATAAATTGAAAGACCGTCTGCAGATCGTGATAACCATCTGAGCGCCGCCCCAGAACACGCAACATCAGATTCAATTTGGCCGGGGCCGGCCAGGCGATTTCCGGATCGCGATCGTTCAGGAGTGGATGATTGCTCTCGGTCATTACTGAGATTCGGCAGACAAGGACTGGACATCGGTCTGGGATAACCGATGGCGGTTGATGGTCGCATTGAGATAGTCATGATCCGGATATTTGGCACTGGCCTCGTTCCATATAGCCCAGGCATCGGCACGGCGTCCAAGCGCCCAGAGCACCTCGCCGAGATGGGCAGCGATCTCGCCATCCTCGACCTGGGCATGGGCACGTTCCAGATAGTGCAAGGCGCGTTCGAGGTCGCCGAGCCGATAATAAACCCAACCTAGGCTATCCAGGATCGCTGGCTCATCCGGTTTGAGCCGATGTGCCCGCTCGATGAGGACCAATGCCTCATCCAGACGTTGGTTATGATCGGCGAGTGTATAACCCAAGGCGTTCAAGGCGTCAGCATGTTCCGGGTTGGCATGAATGATCTGGCGCAGATCGATCTCGCCGAGCTGAATCTGACCGCGTTTCATGGCCCATAGACCGCGGGCATAGCGCAGATTTTCATCGTCTGGGAAGATCAAGAGCGCTTTGTCATAGACAGCGCGCGCCTCATCCGCCTGCCCCACCGCATCGAGGATCTCGGCCTCGACCAGGAATAGCGACACCGCCTCCTCGGGCGACTGATCGCGCATCTGTTGTAGGATCTCGCGCGCCTGAGCAACCTCGCCGCGCTTGGCCCGTAGGAAGGCCATCCGGATGCGGGCGTCATCGGCATAGGACCCATTCACCTTGGCATACCAACCCAAGGCAATGTCGAGGTCCCGGGCCCGCTCGGCGGTTTGACCGAGATAGAAGGCGGCCTCGTCTTGACGCTGACCGGATTCGTAAAGCCCACTGAAATACTGCCTGGCTGCCGGGAGATCCTCTAATTGGAGCGACAGGATACCCAGCGCAAACAGGACATCGGGCGCATTGGGTTGGGCCTGCAGGATCTCTGCAAAGACGGTGCGGGCCTGCGCAAAGTCACGTTCCTCGACCAGCAGCTGTCCATAGAGTACCTTCAGGGCCTGATCCTGAGGTGCTGCGGCAATGAATTCCTCGAGCAAGGCGCGCGCCTCGGCACGTTCGCCCTGGTTGAGACGCAATCGCACCAGAAATAGACGGGGGACGCTCCAGTCAGGGCGTAGCGCCAGGGCACGCCGTGCCGCCTCCTCAGCAATAGGATAACGGGACAGGCTGGCAGCCAACACCGCCAAGGCATGCTGGGCATCGGGGTCATTTGGGAAGCGCTGGACCAGGGATTCCATCAAGGCCAGCCGTTCATCCGTATCCGGCACCCGCGTCAACACAGCGGTTACCTTAGCAAAGGGGATCTCACCGCTACCGCCAGCGAGCTCTATGAGGCGCTGCAGATGGATCAGTGCACCTTCGCGATCCTGGGCGCGAATCCGCAACAAGGCCGCCAATTGATGGGCCTCGGGCGCATTGGGCGCAAGCTGTAACCACAGGGACATGGCGCGACCGGCTGCTGCATCCTCGTCCGCATTGATCCCCGCCCGCACTGCCAGCTCGGCGAGCAAAGGGGATCTCGTGAGTTCAGCGGCCTGAAGATAATGCTGGACAGCCTGTTCCATCTGGCCGCGCCGCGCCGCAACCTCGGCAACCAGGACATGATAGATCTGATCTGGAGTAAGACCTGCGACTGGAAGGGCCGTCTCATCCCGAGACTGGACCGCCGGGGTTAGAGGGGCTAACACCGGTAGGTCCGCGACGGCCGCAACATCCCCCCAGGGATATCCCAAAACCACCGCCCCCAAGATGCATGACAAACGGCTAGACATTGGCGTTATCTGGGATAGCAGGGTGCAATACTAGTAAATCTAGCCTTCAGATTAACTCTAGCCTCAGCTCGGGCCAAGACCCAACCCCTAGCTGGAAAGGCACAGATGCAGCTCGCCAGGGCATGAGGGCGCGCTGGGTGCCGGCACGCCGAATAGTTGATCAACCAGCCCCGCCAACCTCTGATGCTGCCCTCTCCCCTGGTCCGCCTTCAGGAACCGGCCAATCGACCAGCCCCGGATGGCAACATCCCAGGCGCCAAACCGGCTATCTGCTCTCAAGAACCTGCGCCATCGTGCCCAGGGTTTTTTCCTGAACCGCCGGGTGTGGCTTCCCCCATGCGTCTCTGACCGGCCTCAGCTTCCCGCCTGCGGCACGGACCTCCCTGCCCCAGCGCCAGCCATTACTGG
>CALALB010000070.1 GCA_937923175.1 uncultured Chromatiaceae bacterium
ACCCCTGGGCAATCGGCACATGCAGCAGATGCCCAAGTTCAGCGATCCGGTAAAACCCCCAGCTCCCGTCACCTACCCGATGGATTTGCAGGGCACTCCTTCTGGCTATCAGGGGTGCCAAGGGGTTTTTGAATTTACCCACACCCACCCGCCTGAGTGCTCGTCGATGCCGGATCGGGAATGACCAAGACGATCAGAGCGAGTGTTCAATCCTGTTGCAACATCGCCTCCTTTGCCAGCCAAATCAATGCCGGCTCATCCCCCTGTCCTGGCACTGATTCGGGCATTAGTAGGACCCCGCCGGCGACCGGCTGGGCAATGAAGCCCTGCTCGGCCAGCGCTGGGGATGATGGGGCAGCCCCTACCGCCCTGGCGCGCTGTTCGATCCAGCGTTTGATCTGGGCATGATAGGCCGGCTGATAGATGACCTTGACCGCACGCAGATGGTCGCCTCGAAAGAATAGGCGGGCGGAACGCGCGGGGATCTGGTTGAACGAGCCAATCGTCGCCATACAGGTCCGATTACCAAATGGATTGGTGCCATCGCTGCATTCCCAATCAAGCTTGGCAAAGGCCGAACGCAGCCTGGATTCGGTCAGCTGGCCGGCAAATGATTCCAGCGCGGCATTGAAATCGGAACGCCCGAGGAATCCCATGAGGGCAAGATCGGTGCGCCAACGACCATCCTCGGTAAAGGTCAGCCAATAAAACGGACCGATCACGATGGCAAGCATCAGCACGGTCTTGTAGCCTTTGGGAAGTTTGGGTGTGATAGACATGACATTTAGACTGGCGTCGGCCCAGCGGCCCGGGGTGATTTGCAGAGGCCAATCAAACTGGATTGCGCCCTCAAGCCCTTTGCCTGATCAATGTGCGCAGGCTGGCGAGCGATCAACGGGCGATCAGGATACCATCGATGCTTCCTGACTGGCTGGGCCTTGCCCTATCCAGGTCCGCGGACGATACCTCCGGATCGATCAATGGACGAGAGGCCGAGGGCTGAGTGGAGCCTTCATTGGGCGACGATCTCGACCCGGCGGTTCAGCATCCTTCCCTCCTCCGTGGCATTGCTGGCCAGGGGGGCAAGATTGGCCACCCCCATGGGTTTTAACCGCTCGCCTGGGATGCCATAGCGCTGGATCAACAGGCGCACCACCTCCTCGGCGCGCCGACGCGAAAGCTCCAGATTATAGTCGAGCGTCCCGCGGTTATCGGTGTGCCCCACGATATAAAGCCTGAGGTTGGGTTGCTCAGCCAAAAGGCGCGCGATCTGTTCGATCTGGGGCATGGATTCTGGTTTGACCATCGCCTGGCCCGAATCGAATTGGATACCGTGGATGGCGATCCGTCCAACATCCGAGATGCCGCGCGCGATCTCAGGTGCCTCGACTAGGACCATCTGTTTGCTCACTGGGCGGGTGAGGACCTCCTCGACAAAGATCGCGACCCGATTGCCTGCGGCTGAATCAGCAAAATTGTCCTGGAATGCAGCAAAGACGAAGACATAGGACTGGCCCTCCGCAGTCTGGCGGCGGGCACTATATAGCCGCGGTTCCTGGACCGACCCATCGGCATAGACATAACGCAGGAGATAGCGGTCATTGAGCTGCTTGCCATTGGCTGGGTCGCTGTAAAAGCGATCGACGCGCGTCCCGCATTCCTCGAACCCGGAGCACTGGTATAGGCGTTCATAGCCGATCTCCTCGAGTGCCTGCTGATAGTTGCGGATCACCTCGAGCGAGCTGACATTGCGCGGTGCCAGATACAGGAGCCGACTGCGCCGACCCGCAACCTTGAGGCTAGACTTCCAGGCGTTTGCCGAGGTATCCCAGGGACCTGTGGGGATCTGGGTCTCATCGAACGGGCTGACCCGCTGACCGATGATCAGCGAACCCGCAAAACGGGGGATACCAGGGATATCGGATGCACCCGGCAGGTCGCGGTCCAAAGCCGGGATCTCGGCGTTGCTCAAGCGCGCCAGACAGACCAATAAAACCCCGATCAATGTCCCCTGCGCAGCGTACCTGGCACCCCAGCGCAGGGACGCAACAAGCCGGACAATGCACCCTGATCCAGGCTCAGCTGGCTGGCTGTTACCTTGACTGCATATCGCTTGGCGCATGGCTGATCATCAGCGATTCCCCAGGACCTTGGTCCCTATCGCATGGACAGAGCTGGGATTCTATCAGGATGGCGCGCCATCGCTCGGTAAGGATGCGCCTGAAATAGGCAAAAAAAACCGCTTCCTACGCGAGGGGAAGCGGCTTGAAAATCAAGGAGGAGTGGATGATTTCGCGGGTCAAAGATTACCGAATCACAAGCGGTAATGATTTGATAATCCGCAATGATGCCCGCATGCTCCCCGAAAATCCTCGGCCCTGCGAGCGCTGGATTGGTCAGACGGTTTTGCCCGAGCGATCCTCGGCGGGGTCTAAACCAAGGTCATGCCATAGACGCAGCACCGGGGCAGCCTGGTTCATGGAATAAAAATGCAGGCCAGGGGCACCGCCGGAGATAAGCCGCTCGCAGAGCCTGCAGGTGACCTCATGGCCAAACGCCTTGAGCCCCTCGAGGTCATCACCGAATGATTCCAGACGCCGGCGGATCCAGCGCGGGATCTCGGCGCCGCAGATGTCTGAAAAACGCGCTAGCTGGCTATAGTTGGTGATCGGCATAATCCCCGGAACGATGGGGACCGCAATGCCGAGCCGTTGGCAGCTTTCGACGAAATAAAAATAGGCGTCGGCGTTATAGAAATACTGGGTGATGGCGCTATTGGCCCCCGCCTCGATCTTGCGTTTGAAATTCTCCAGATCGCGCAGCGGGTTCGGCGCCTGGGGGTGATATTCTGGATAGGCGGCCACCTCGATCCAAAAGTCCTTGCCAAACTCGGCACGCACAAAGCTGACCAGCTCATTGGCATAGCGAAACTCGCCGCTATTGCCCCAGCCCATCCCGGAGGGCAGATCGCCGCGCAGAGCGACCAGGCGCCGGATGCCGAGCGCCTGATAGCGCTCGAGGATATCGCGGATCTGGGCGCGGGTTGAGCCGATGCAGGCAAGATGCGGCGCAGCGACAAAACCCTGTTCGTGTAACCAGGCGACGGTTTCAAAGGTGCCTTCACGGGTCGAACCGCCCGCCCCATAGGTCACCGAGAAATAGGCCGGCCCCAGAGGCGCCAGCTGTTTGATCTCCTCCTTGAGACGCGCCATCCCCTCAGGGGTCTTAGGCGGAAAGAGCTCGATGCTATAGACGGGGGCTGGCTTGGCTGGGGCTGACATCTCAAGCAATCTCCGCTGCCCGCTCGGCTTTTAAAGGATTAAGCGACTGCCTGTAGCTCGACTGGGTTAAAGGCTCAATGTTTAGGCCATCCTGCCCTCGGCCGTCTGCGGCAGCCGAGGGCATTTGCAGGCCGTCAGTATCTGTAATGGTCGGGCTTATAGGGTCCCTCGATCGGCACCCCGATATAGGCAGCCTGTTCAGGGGTGAGCACAGTCAGCTTGGCCCCGATCTTTTCGAGATGCAGCCGCGCGACCATCTCATCAAGATGCTTGGGCAGGGTATAAACCCCAATGGGATACTGATCGGTCTTGGTAAAGAGTTCGATCTGGGCCAAGACCTGGTTGGTGAAGCTATTGGACATCACGAAACTCGGGTGTCCAGTCGCACACCCCAGGTTCACCAGTCGACCCTTGGCCAGCAGGATGATCCGCTTGCCATCCGGAAAGATCACATGATCGACCTGAGGCTTGATCTCTTCCCAGCGATATTGGGTCAGGCTCGCAACATCGATCTCATTGTCGAAATGACCGATGTTGCACACGATGGCCTGATCCTTCATCGCCAGCATATGCTCATGGGTGATGACATTGAGATTACCGGTGGCGGTGACAAAGATATCAGCGACTGGGGCGGCGTCTTCCATGGTCACCACCCGATAGCCCTCCATCGCGGCCTGAAGCGCGCAGATCGGGTCGATCTCGGAGACCCAAACGGTCGCGCCCAGTCCCCGCAGCGACTGACAACATCCCTTACCGACATCGCCATAGCCACAGACCATGGCGATCTTACCGGCGATCATGACATCGGTTGCGCGCTTGATCCCATCGACCAGGGACTCGCGGCAGCCATAGAGATTATCGAACTTGGATTTGGTGACCGAGTCATTGACATTGATGGCTGGGAACAACAGTTTACCCTTTTTGGCCATCTCATAGAGCCGATGCACGCCGGTGGTGGTCTCCTCGGTCACGCCCTTGATCCCGGCGGCTATCTTGTGCCAGTGCTCGCGATCGCGGCCGAAGACCCGGCGCAGGGCCTCTAGAAAGGCCTGCCAGTCCTCACTGGCATTGGGACCGGCCTCAGGTACCCACCCGGCCTTCTCGAACTCAACCCCCTTGTGCACCATCAGGGTCGCATCCCCCCCGTCATCGAGGAGCATATTCGGCCCTTTACCATCAGGCCAGGTCAGGGCCTGTTCGGTGCACCACCAATACTCATCCAGGGTCTCGCCTTTCCAGGCGAAGACCGGAATCCCGCGCGCGGCCAGGGCTGCAGCGGCATGGTCCTGGGTCGAGAAGATATTGCACGAGCACCACCGGACCTGGGCGCCGAGTTCAACCAGGGTCTCGATCAATACCGCGGTCTGGATGGTCATGTGCAGGCTGCCGCTGATCCGGGCGCCAGCAAGCGGCTTGGCAGCGGCATATTTGCGGCGAATCGCCATCAGGCCCGGCATCTCGGTCTCAGCGATGGCGATCTCTTTGCGGCCAAAATCGGCGAGCCGAATATCGGCAACCTTGTAGTCGGTAAACTCACTCATGGATAAGGCCTCCATTCGGAAAAATTAGAGTGAGCGCCGTTGGATCAACACACCCCGCCGCCGAGCCTGGCCCAGCTTCACTGGGTTGCAGCGCTCCTCAGCGGAAGGGAAGACAATAACCTCGTTGGCCAGCGACTGGGCAGATTTCATTCTGCCAATGCCCTTCTTGTGCTAAAGCACCTTGTCAACCTCTCAGGGGAAGAGGCGCTGGGGCGGCGCGTTCCGAAGGCAGCTGGAAGCCGGGATTCAGGGGTCTTATCCATAAGCCCAGACCTCGGCCGAGACTCAGTCCCCATTAGAGACCGGCAGACTCGCGCAGTTCCTCAGCCTTATCGGTACGCTCCCAGGTAAATCCAGGCTCATCGCGCCCGAAATGGCCATAGGCCGCGGTGTCCTGGTATTTGATGCGCGCTGGGTTGGCCAGATCCAGCATGCGGATCAGGGCATAAGGACGCAGATCGAAATGCGCCCGCACCAGCTCAGCGATCCGCTCCTCGCTGATTTTATGGGTGCCAAAGGTCTCGATCGAGACCGAAGTGGGCTCGGCGACGCCGATCGCATAAGAGACCTGGATCTCACATTTATCGGCAAGCCCGGCAGCGACGATGTTCTTAGCGACATAGCGCGCGGCATAGGCCGCTGAGCGATCGACCTTGGAGGGATCCTTGCCTGAAAAGGCCCCGCCGCCATGGCGCGCCATGCCGCCATAGGTATCGACGATGATCTTGCGCCCAGTGACCCCGCAATCGCCCATGGGCCCGCCGATGACGAAACGTCCGGTGGGATTGATGTGATACTTGGTACCAGTATGCAGCCAGCCCGTGGGTTCAAGCACCGGCTTGATGATCTCTTCCATCACCCCCTCATGGATCATGCTGTCGCTGACCTCTGGGCTGTGCTGGGTCGAAAGCACGACCGCATCGATGGCGACCGGCTTGCCCTCACTATAGCGGATGGTGATTTGCGATTTGGCGTCTGGACGCAGCCAAGGCAGGATCCCCTGCTTGCGCACCTCGGCCTGACGCTTGACCAGGCGATGGGCATAGGCGATGGGGGCAGGGATCAGCATCTCGGTCTCATTGGTGGCATAGCCGAACATCAGGCCCTGATCGCCTGCGCCCTGAGCCTCCTCGGTCTCCCGATCGACACCCTGTTTGATGTCCTTGGACTGCTCGCCGAGCGCGATTAAGACACCGCAGGTGTTGCCGTCAAAGCCTATCTCCGAGCTGTTGTAACCGATCTCGGTCACCACACGGCGCACCACCCGTTCATAGTCGATCTTCAGGTCGGCGTCGGTCACGGTGATCTCGCCAGCCAGCAGGACGAAGCCGGTCTTGACCAAGGTTTCGCAGGCAACGCGCGCCTTGGCTGGGTTGGGATCGCGGCGGTAGATCTCGTCGAGCACAGCATCCGAGATCTGGTCCGCCATCTTGTCGGGGTGACCCTCGGAGACGGATTCGGAGGTAAAGAGATAGTCTTTGCGCATGGTCGATCAGGAGAACCAAAAGGTTAGGGCGCCGGCTGGCGCGTCGTTGATGAAATTGAATCATGATAGCGCGCTGCGCCGATCCTTAAAACCGGCATGAGGTGTTTGGGACGACGCATTGTGCACTGCAAGATTTTGTGGCGGGCGCGCTTTGGGTACCATCGTGTCCTGGATACATTTTCTCAAGCAGCTGCGGAGGGGGTATGGCCTCGACCGAAACACCTGTCTGTGACTTTGGCGCACCAGCTCCGGACTTTGCGCTTCCTGGCGTCGATGGCCGGGTTTGGACGCGCGACCAATGCCGGGGTCCGCGCGGTCTCCTGGTCATGTTCATCTGTAATCATTGTCCCTATGTCCAAGCGGTGCGCCGGCGGATCGTCCGCGATGCCCATGATTTGATCGCTCTCGGGATCGGCTGCGTGGCGATTAACCCCAATGACCCCAGCCAGTATCCCGAGGACTCGTTCGACAATATGAAACGGGTCGCTGCAGACTATGGCTTTCCCTTCCCCTATCTCTACGATGAGACCCAGAAGGTCGCACGCGCCTATGGCGCGGTCTGTACGCCGGATTTCTTCGGCTATAACGCGGATCTCAGGCTCCAATACCGCGGACGGCTCGATGCCAGCCGTAAGGAGACCGCCCCACCCGATGTGCGCCGTGATCTGTTCGAGGCCATGAAACAGATCGCCGAGACCGGCATCGGCCCTGCCGAGCAGATCCCCAGCATCGGTTGTTCGATTAAATGGAGGGTGGCCTAGGGGATCGAGCAGCGCTGATCTCAGCGAGTCAGCAGAGAGGCTTTGCTGAGTTTGACCCAGGGATGATCTGGGCGCCAGGCGATCGGCCAGCGATCGGGCGCTCAAAGCACAGCCCGCCCCTGGTACAGGCGGGCATAAACATGTTAGCTTTTATCAATTTTGAGTATCCAGGCAGTCAATCAAGCGGTTGAGACCGAATCGATTCACTGTCCAGAAAGGGATTGGCGTTTACCGCCGCCGGGAGGGTCGCAGCCAGTGGCTTCCCGCGGGCGCCTGGCGATATGGCCGGGCCTCCCTCGTTTGCCGCCTAGCCCTGAGCCTTGGCGATCGTGCCGGCGGAGCGCGGCCTGAGGCGTATATACCAAATTTTGTCCATCATCAACCTGATATCCTTCGCGAGGAGGGGGATTCATGTCCTCACGCAGAGAACTTGCCAATGCCGTCCGGGCGCTTGCCATGGACGCGGTTCAGCGGGCCAATTCCGGCCACCCAGGCGCCCCCATGGGCATGGCGGACATCGCCGAGGTCCTGTGGAATGATTTCCTACGCCACAACCCGGCCAATCCCAAATGGTTCGATCGCGACCGTTTCGTCCTGTCCAACGGCCATGCCTCGATGCTGATCTATGCCCTGCTCCATCTGACTGGCTACGATCTAACCATCGAGGATCTCAAACAGTTCCGGCAACTCCATTCCAAAACCCCGGGCCATCCCGAATACGGCTATACCCCGGGGGTTGAGACCACGACCGGGCCTTTAGGCCAGGGAATCACCAATGCCATCGGTATGGCAATCGCCGAAAAGGTGCTTGCTGCAGAGTTCAACCGGCCGGGGCATACCATCGTCGATCATTACACCTATGTCTTTGTCGGCGATGGCTGCCTGATGGAGGGGATCTCGCATGAGGCCTGCTCGCTCGCCGGGGCCTTAGGGCTTGGCAAGCTGATCGCGATCTATGACGACAACAATATCTCGATCGATGGCGAGGTACGCGGTCACGGCGAGGTGCCGGGCTGGTTCCTCGACGATACCCCCAAGCGTTTCGAGGCCTATGGCTGGCATGTCATCCCCAAGGTCGATGGCCATGATCCAGAGGCGATCAAGGCCGCGATCGCAGCAGCCCGCGCCGTCACCGATCGCCCCAGCCTAATCTGTTGCCAGACCATCATTGGCTATGGCTCGCCCAATAAACAGGGCAAGGAGGAATGCCATGGGGCGGCCCTGGGTGCAGAGGAGGTTGCGCTCACCCGCCAGAATCTTGGCTGGGCGTATGAACCCTTCGTCGTGCCCGAGTCTATCCGCCAGCGTTGGGATGCGCGCGAGCGCGGGGCGGCGGCCGAGGCCGAGTGGAATGCGCGTTTTGAGGCCTATGCCAAGGCCTACCCAGCTGAGGCCGCTGAGTTCAAGCGGCGGATGGCGGGTGAACTGCCCGAGGGCTGGGAGGAGAAGTCCCTCGAGTTCATCCGGACGGTTGCCGAGAAGGGCGAGACCATTGCCTCGCGCAAGGCCTCCCAGAATGCGCTCAACGCCTTTGGCCCCCTTCTCCCCGAGTTGCTCGGTGGCTCAGCAGATCTGGCCGGCTCGAACCTGACCCTCTGGAAGGGGTGCAAAGGGGTCAGCAAGAACGGCGGCGGCAATTATATCTATTATGGTGTGCGCGAGTTCGCCATGTCGGCGATCATGAACGGGATCGCCCTGCACGGGGGGTTCATTCCCTATGGGGGGACCTTCCTCATCTTCTCGGAATATGCGCGCAATGCTCTGCGGATGGCCGCCCTGATGCGGGTGCATGCGATCTTTGTCTATACCCATGACTCGATCGGGCTGGGCGAGGATGGCCCTACCCATCAGCCGATCGAACAGATCCCGACCTTGCGCCTCATCCCCAACATGAGTGTCTGGCGCCCCTGTGATGCGGTCGAGACGGCTGTTGCCTGGAAGCTTGCTATCGAGCGGCGCGACCGACCCACCAGCCTGATCCTTTCGCGCCAAAACCTCAGCCATCTCCCGCGTACTGAGGAACAGATCGCCAATATCGCGCGCGGCGGCTATATCCTGCGCGATTGCCCAGGCACTCCCGATGCCATCATCATCGCCACCGGCTCAGAGGTCGAGTTGGCCCTCAAGGCAGCGGAAGCCATGCCCGATAAGGCGATCCGGGTGGTCTCGATGCCTTCGACCGATTTATTCGATGCCCAGGATGAGGCCTATCGCGAGTCAGTGCTGCCCTCATCCGTCACCGCCCGCGTTGCGGTCGAGGCCGCAGCAACCGGCCTATGGTGGAAATATGTCGGGTGCAAGGGTGCGGTGCTTGGCATCGATCGCTTCGGTGAATCCGGTCCGGCGAGCGACCTGTTCAAGGCGTTCGGTTTCACGGTCGAGAATCTGGTGGCCAAGATCAAAGGCGTTCTTTAAAACCTTGGGCATTTCAAGGGGGTGCGCGCGCACCCTCCCCTTAACCTCACAGGAGTTTGCAACGCATGACAATCAAGGTCGGCATCAATGGGTTTGGTCGCATCGGGCGGATGGCCTTCCGCGCCATCGCTAAAGAGTTTCCAGACATGGAGGTGGTTGCGATCAATGATCTGCTCGAACCCGCTTATCTCGCCTATATGCTGAGATATGACTCGGTGCATGGACGTTTCCAGGGTGAGGTCGCAGTCGAGGGCAACACCCTCATCGTCAATGGTCGCTCGATTCGCCTGACCGCCGAGAAGGACCCGGCAAACCTGAAATGGGACGAGGTCGGGGCCGAGGTGGTGATCGAGTCCACAGGGATCTTTTTGACCGAAGAGAGCTGCCAAAAGCATCTCCAGGCCGGCGCCAAAAAGGTCGTGCAAAGCGCACCGTCCAAAGACGCCACCCCGATGTTTGTCTATGGGGTCAATCACAAAACCTACGCCGGCCAGAGCATCATCTCGGCGGCCTCCTGCACCACCAACTGTTTGGCACCGGTCGCCAAGGTGCTCCATGACCATTGGGGGATCAAGCGCGGCCTCATGACCACCGTCCATGCCGCAACTGCCACCCAAAAGACCGTCGATGGGCCCTCGATGAAGGACTGGCGGGGTGGACGCGGGATCCTGGAGAACATCATCCCCTCCTCGACCGGTGCGGCCAAGGCAGTGGGCAAGGTTCTCCCTGAGCTCAACGGCAAGCTGACCGGCATGGCCTTCCGGGTGCCGACCTCAGATGTCTCGGTCGTGGATCTGACCGTCGAGCTCACCAAAGAGGCGAAATACGACGAGATCTGCGCGGCGATGCGCGAGGCTGCGCAATCCGGCGATCTGGTCGATGTGCTCGCCTATACCGACGAACTGGTGGTGTCGACCGATTTTCGCGGTTGCCCCTACCCCTCGGTCTTCGATGCCGAGGCCGGGATCGCGCTCGATCCAACCTTCATCAAGGTGGTGGCCTGGTACGACAACGAGTACGGGTATACCTGCAATATGCTGCGTCTCCTCCGGCATATCGCAGGCTAAGCAGGCTAAAATCTTAAGCGCCGCATGGTTAAGGCCGTGCGGCCGAGATCTCACCTGAGTCCAATCCAACCAGTGCGCTAAGGAGTAAGCCATGAAAGAGCTTGTGATGTTGATCTTACTCGTTGTCATCGGCGGTCTGGCCTATGCCTTCTTTCTGGGGCACTCGCACAGCGTGAACTTCCACTACAACTGCGGCGTAGCGGTTCCCTGGTACGATGCCATCTTCCTAGACACGAATCATTGTCCCAATCTAGCGGATCAAAAATAGCCGCATGCGAGACGCCCCTCTCTTGGCCGAGGGTCAGCGCAGCCGCGCCTCCTAGCCACCTGGGCCGGTTTGGCGTGATCATTAGATCCGATTGATCGATTCTTGCGATACAGAGGACATTGATAATGGCGTTCATCAAACTCACTGATCTCGATCTAGCCGGCAAGCGGGTGTTGATCCGGGCGGATCTGAATGTTCCAGTTAAAAATGGCCAGGTGACTTCGGATGCGCGGATCACCGCCTCGCTGCCGACCTTCGAGCATTGCCTCAAGGCCAAGGCCAGGGTCATGGTCATGTCGCATCTGGGGCGGCCTGAGGAGGGTGTGTTTTCTGTGGCAAACTCATTGGCACCGGTCGCGGCCGTTTTAAGCGACAAGCTCGGTCGATCGGTGCGTCTGATCAGCGATTATCTCGATCAGGCCCCGGAGGTCGCCGAAGGCGAATTGGTCTTGCTTGAGAATGTGCGTTTCAATGTCGGCGAGAACGCCGACGATGAGACCCTGGCGCGGCGCTATGCGGCGCTGTGCGATATCTTCGTGATGGATGCCTTCGGGACCGCCCATCGCGCCCAGGCATCGACCCATGGGGTGGGCCGCTTTGCCCCTGTTGCCTGTGCCGGTCTCCTCCTGACCGAGGAGCTGGATGCGCTTGAAAAGGCGCTGGCCAATCCCGCCCGGCCCATGATCGCCATCGTCGGCGGCTCGAAGGTCTCAACCAAGCTGACCGTGCTCGAGTCGCTCGCCGAAAAGGTCGATCAGCTCGTGGTCGGCGGGGGAATCGCCAATACCTTCCTGGCTGCCGCCGGCCATAGGGTCGGTAAATCGCTCTGTGAAACGGACTTAATCCCGACCGCCAGGTTATTGATGGACAGGATGGCCGCCCGTGGCGCAACCATCCCGCTTGCCACCGATGTGGTCTGCGGTAAGAACTTCGCTGAACACGAGCCGGCGGTGATTAAGTCGATCGATGCGGTTGCAGAGGACGATATGATCTTCGATATCGGCCCTGAATCGGCCAGGACGCTCGCCGAGATCATCCAAAAAGCGGGCACCATCGTCTGGAACGGTCCGGTGGGTGTCTTTGAGTTCGATCAGTTCGGCGAAGGGACCAAGGCGATCGCTCAGGCCATCGCCCAGTCCTCTGCCTTCAGCCTGGCCGGCGGCGGCGATACCATCGCCGCAATCCAGAAATATGGCATCTATGACCAGGTCTCCTATATCTCGACTGCAGGCGGTGCCTTCCTGGAATATCTCGAGGGTAAAACCCTGCCGGCGGTCGCGATGCTCGAGGCCAGGGCCAAGACTTAAGTATAAATTATGCCAAGACGGACCAAGATCGTTGCAACCCTGGGCCCAGCGACCGATCCGGTCGAGGTCATCGATGAGATGCTGGCGGCTGGGCTTGATGTCGCGCGGCTCAATCTCTCACATGATACCCATGCGCGCCACCGGGAGCGCGCCGCCCTCATCCGCGAGCGGGCGCTGGCGCGCGGTCAGGAGATCGCGATCCTGGTCGATCTCCAGGGCCCCAAGATCCGGATCGGGCGTTTTAAAAACGGACCGATTGAGCTGGTCAAGGGCGACCCCTTCGTTATCGATGTTCACTGCCCGCTGGATGCCGGCGATTGGGAGTGCGTCGGCACCACCTATCCTGCGCTTGCCGATGACGTGCGCTCTGGAGATACCCTGTTGCTCGATGACGGTGCAATCGAGCTTTGGGTCGAGGCGGTCGAGGATGGGCGCATCCTCTGCCAGGTCGTCACTGGCGGGGTCTTGTCGAACAACAAGGGAATCAATAAAAAGGGCGGCGGGCTTTCCGCGCCCGCCCTGACCGATAAGGACAAGGAAGACATCCGGTTTGCCGCCGAGATCCAGGCCGATTATCTCGCCGTCTCATTCGTGCGCAATGGCGAGGATGTCCGTTTGGCCCGCGAGCTGTTCTATGCCGCAGGGGGACAGGGAGGGATCGTGGCCAAAATCGAGCGCGCCGAGGCCTTGGCAAACATGGATGAGATCATCCAGGCGGCGGATGCCATTATGGTAGCGCGCGGGGATCTGGGGGTCGAGATCGGCGATGCCGAGCTGCCTGCTGCCCAGAAACGGCTCATCAGTCGGGCGCGCGAGCTCAATAGCGTTGCCATCACCGCAACCCAGATGATGCAATCGATGATCGAGCATCCTATCCCAACACGCGCCGAGGTCTTTGATGTCGCCAATGCGGTACTCGATGGCACGGATGCAGTCATGCTCTCGGCAGAAAGCTCGATCGGCAAAAACCCGGTTAAGGTCATCCAGGCGCTCGACCGCATCTGTCTCGAGGCCGAAAAGGGCGTCACCCGCTCCGGGCATCGGCTCAACTCGGTCTTTGGGCGGGTCGATGAGGCCATCGCCATGGCCGCCATGTACACCGCCAATCATCTCGGGGTCAAGGCGATCGCGGCACTCACCGAGACCGGTTCGACGGTCAAATGGATGTCGCGTATCAGTTCTGGCATCCCCATCTATGGCCTGACGCGCTCGGTTGCCACCCAGCGCAAGATCCGCCTCTTTCGTGGGGTCTATCCAGTCTTTTTCGATGTCGTCAGCACCGACATCCACGAGGTCAATAGCAAGGTGATCGAGGAGCTTTTGTGTCGCGGCACGGTTCAGGATGGTGACCTGGTCATTATCACCAAGGGCGATCGCTCGGGTGTCGAGGGCCAGACCAATATCATGAAGATCATGCGCGTCGGCGAACATCGCATCCTAAACGAGGATTAATCAACCATCACATCACGCGAGGACAACCCATGGCCCTGATCTCATTGCGTCAATTGCTCGATCATGCTGCCGAGCATGGTTACGGAGTGCCAGCCTTCAATGTCAACAATCTCGAACAGATGCGCGCTATCATGGAGGCCGCGGCCGAAACAGACTCACCGGTCATCGTCCAGGCCTCGGCAGGCGCGCGCAAATATGCCGGTGCCTCCTTCCTACGCCACCTCATTTTGGCCGCCATCGAGGAATGGCCGGACATCCCGGTCTGCATGCATCAAGACCATGGCACCTCCCCGGCGGTTTGTCAGCGCTCCATCCAGCTTGGATTCTCGTCGGTCATGATGGATGGCTCGCTCCTAGAAGACGGCAAGACCCCTGCCTCGTATGAATACAACGTCGAGGTCACGCGCAAGGTGGTCGAGATGGCCCATGCCTGCGGGGTTTCGGTCGAGGGAGAGCTCGGCTGTCTGGGATCGCTCGAGAGCGGCAAGGCTGGCGAGGAGGATGGGATTGGCGCCGAAGGGCATCTGGACCATAGTCAACTCCTGACCGATCCCAACGAGGCGGCCGATTTCGTCAAGAAGACCGGGGTCGATGCCCTGGCGATCGCCATCGGCACTTCGCATGGTGCCTATAAGTTCACTCGTCCGCCGACCGGGGATATCCTGGCAATCGATCGGATCAAGGAGATCCATGCCCGCATCCCGACTGTGCATCTGGTCATGCATGGCTCCTCCTCGGTGCCCCAGGAGTGGCTTAAGATCATCAACGACTATGGCGGTGATATGGGTGAGACCTATGGGGTCCCGGTCGAGGAGATCGTCGAGGGCATCAGACACGGGGTGCGCAAGGTCAATATCGACACCGACCTGCGCATGGCCGCGACCGGTGCCATCCGCAAGAATCTGGCCGAGGACCGCAAGAACTTCGATCCGCGCAAGTTCCTGACCGCAGCGACCAAGGCGATGAAGGAGATCTGCAAGGCGCGCTACGAGGCCTTCGGCACTGCCGGGCATGCCAGCAAGATCAAGCCGCTTTCGCTCGAGGCCATGGCCAATCGCTACGCCAAGGGCGAGCTCGATCCTAAGGTCAATTGAGGAGGATTGACCCTGGGTAGGGTACGCCATGCGTACCCTACGCGGCTCGGGCAGTCAGGCAGCAGCGGTGCCTCAATGTCTGGGTCGGCAAACCTCAGACCGCCAGCATTTCACATGCGCCAGGGCCAATTGGACCATCGCCTCGGCCCGTTCTGGCGAATCGGACTCGGCATAGGCGCGTAGCTCCGGGGCATTGCCCGAGGGGCGAAGATGCAGGATCTCGCCGTTTGCAAAGGTCATCCGCAGGCCATCGGTCGTATCCACCCCAGCCAAGGGACCAAAGACCGCACCGAACTCGCTCTCGATAGCCATTGGATCTTGCTGCAAGGCTGCAAGCCGCTCTTGGCTTAGCTGGGTCGGAAAATCCTTGATCCTGTCACTTGCGGTAAAGCGTGGCGGCAGTTCGTTCCTCAGTTCGGACAGCCTCAGGCGCCGCCGTTTGCATTCAGCGAGCAGGGCGAGGATCGGCAGCAAGGCATCGCGCGTCGGCAGCGCCTCAAGCACCCTTCCCCCTTGGCCGATGGCCGAACCGAGCAGGAATCCGCCATTGGCCTCATAGCCAGCCACAGGTGCATAACCGGCATCGTTCAGGGTCTGCATCCCCTCGATCACGAATGGCGAGCCGATACGGGTACGCAAAACCCGCGCAAAGGCACCACACCGCTCGACCAGGGTATTGCTGCTGATTGGCGTGGCCAGGGCCCGAATCCCCAGCGCCCGGGCGCAGAGCACGCCGATGACATCGCCGCGCAGCCACTGACCCTGTTCATCGGCGATCAGCGGGCGGTCTCCATCGCCATCGGTTGAGACCAGCGCAGCGAGCCGATATTCCTGAACCCAGGCGCGCGCAAGGGCCTCATCCTCGGGGCGGATGGCCTCGGTATCGACCGGGACAAAGGACTCGGAGCGACCCAAACGCAGGATCTGCGCCCCAAGTGCCGCAAGCAACTCGGGCAAAGGCTCGCGGGCGACACTGGAATGCTCATAGACCCCGATGCGCAGATCCGAAAGACAACCCGCAGGGAAAAAGGCGAGATAACGCGCTCGGTAAAGCGCAAGCGCCTCGGGTGAGGGTTGGGGCAGGCATGCTGACTGATCCACCGCAAATGAACCCTCTGGGTTAAACAACCCTGGCAGTTGTTCAAGCCTTTGCCTGCGGATACCGGCCTCATCGTGTTTCAAAACCTCGCCTGTGGGCAGATTGAACTTGATCCCATTGCGATCATCCGGGATATGACTGCCGGTGACCATCAGGGTTGGGATGCGGTTCCGAAAACCATAGAGCATCACCGCGGGGCTGGGGATCTGGCCGAGATTCCGCGGTTGACCGCCGGCATCGGCGATGGCGCGCGCACAGGCAGCCATAATCCGCGGCGTGCTAGGCCTGAGGTCACCTCCAATCCCCACCGGCATCCCGGGGTTAAAGGCGCCGATCTCCGCAAGATAGGCTAGAAAACCGCGCGTATAGGCATAACAGATCCAATCGGTCATCTGGCTAACCAGACCGCGGGCGCCGCTGGTGCCAAAGCTGACCCCGCTTTGGGCCATCAGATCAGAGATCTGGATCATCCGCTGGTTCTCCTTCTGATGAGAATCGATCGGTCGGCACAGATGCGGGCGACCCCTCCTGTCGCGCATCCTCAATGGACCCTGGCGGGGAGGGGGTTTCATCCGCGGACTCACTCGGAAGTGCACCAGGCCCAGGTGCCGACGACGGCGTTGGGGTCTCGATTGCGCTTGTCTGGGGCACCTGCAGGGCGCCTGCGCTCGGCCCCTGGGCAGGTGAATTGGGCGGGGGAAGGGTCTCGACCTGATCGACCTGTTTCGATAGAGGACCCAGACAACCCCAGGGAATTGGTCGAGAGACTGCCCAGAGTCCTGCCACCAAGGCCGCGATCACTAACAGGAGCAGGGCAATGGATCGCCAGGGATAGCTGGGTTCGGCCAAGGGGTCTTGAAACAGCCGCACCGCCCCCTTGGGGAGATATGCCTGATAGGTCAGGGTTGAACCGAAGCGGGGGCTGATTTTGGGTCTTGCATTGACCGCCCAACCGCAGGCATCCAGCAAAGGGGCCAGATTGCGTCGACGCAGTTTCAGATAGGTGTGCAGTATCGATAGGCCCGAGACCGCCAGCCCCAGGCCCAGGCCAAACAAAAGCAATTGCCACCAATCCAATGCCAATAGAGCCAGGATGATCGAGACCAGGGCGGTGAGCGCGCCGACCGCCAAACCGATGGCAGCAAGGATCCCAGCAAACTTGGCAATGACCAGCCTGGCAAGCCCTGGTTGAGCCTGGGTGTCGAGCGCCTGAGCCTGTGCACTGGCCAGGCGGTCGATCTGCTGGGAGATCAGCCGGCCCAGCCGCTGATAGGGCGACCAGAAGGCCTGGGTCAGGCTGATCGGATGCTCGATAATCCGGACGATGGTCGCATCCCAATCACGGCCCTGCCGATCGTAAAATAGACCCTTTCGCCCAACCATCAGGTTATCCGCATCCCCTGCGGTGAATGCAGCGGCGATGGTCTGGGTCTGCGCGCCGGCGCGCCGCCGGCACCGGCAATAGGCCAGATAGATCCCGCTGTGGCGGGCAAGCTCAGCATGGCAGTCGATGTCCTCGACCCGGACGCACAGGCTGCAGGCGCGGCCATCGAGATAGAGCGTACCGGCCTGAAAGATCGCCTGGCGCCCCGGGGTATAGAGATCGCGCAAAGTCACAAAGTTTTGGAGCAGGGTCTCGAGATGCTGGTAATAGTGCACTGCTCGCTCGACCGCTTCGATGGCCTCGGAGATTCCGGCAAGCTCGAGGTCTTGTTCGATCAAGGAGGCGATCGCGTCTTTGTAAGGGCCTTGGAGCAGCTCCCTGATCCGCTCAGGTCCCAAGGAGGCCAGGGCACCGCCGCGCTGGCGGGCGCGCCAGTCCAGATAGGGCGCAAGGCGTGCCTTGATCCTCTGCCATTGATCCTCGGTGAGCGCCTCCAGCGGTCCGAGGAGCGGTACGACAACCTGAGCCCGGAATGAGTCGATCCGCCCAGACCAATGGGGATTGATCCCTTGGCAAAGCGGCAGGGGCCAGCCTGGTTCAATCCTTGCCAGCGGCCAATCCGCCAGCGCCGGACAATCGGGCGCGATGTCCTGCGCAGACAGGGTAGCATAGCGGTCGGGAGCTGGATTCAGGAGGCTGGCGGCCTGGGGATCATACTCGACAAGCCGTACCCGGGTGAAATAGTCATCGATCTTGGAGGCGACTGCGATCAGGACCTCGGCCGCTGCCTCGGTCGCGCGACCGAGTGGCAGGAGACGCTCGGGATCCGCCTCGGCCTCGGCCCACCAGTCGAGATACTGAGCAGCCTCGCCAAAGAAACGCTCGCAAAGCGCCTGGTCGATCCCGGGTTCACCGCTGCGGTCAGGGATCGACCCCACACAGCGGATGATGTCGGCGATCGCTGAGGCCACCGCTGGATCGCGCGTTGAACCTGGGTAGATGATCCCGTCGCCATTAAAACGGGTACCGGCAAAGATCTGGGCAGTATCGGCGATATCGGCAGCACTGATGCCCCCCGCCTCGGTGCGTCCCAGGTGATCCAGAATACGAAAGACACCGGCCAGGATCTGATGTCCCTCTTCGGTGCTGTCATCGATCGCATCCAGCGGCAGGCTGTCCCGATGCTCGAAGAGATCCCCTGGATTCTTGATCCGCCGACAGATCCAGCGCACCGCCTCCTGGACCTCGCCGACCCGGATACGCCCATCGTTGTCGGTATCCAGGAGTTGGAGGGTACGGGCATCGCATTCGAGCTCCTCGACCGGACAGCTTAAAACCGCCCAGAGTTTCGGATCAAGCTCGGGTAGATGGCGAATGTCCTCCCCTGACTCGATCGCGATCTGATCGAATCCGCCGAACCGGCGAAAACACCAGCGGTGGTCGGATTTGGATGGGATGGATGGCATCTCCAGTGAATCTCCTGCGGCTGGCCGGATTGGCCGCTTGATTATAAAGGGTTGACAGCAGGAGGCGCCCTTTAAAGGGGCAGAGAGACACCGGCAATCAGCTCAATCAAGGGGGCGACCTTGTGGATCAGCTCACGATATTCAGACTCAGCATCCGAGTCGAACACGATCCCTCCCCCTCCCCATAGATATACCCGCCCGCCAGTCTCGACCAGGGTGCGAATGGCGATATTGGTATCCATGGATCCATCGAATCCCAGATAACCGATCGCCCCGCAATAGACCCCGCGGCGATTGGGCTCGAGCTCATCGATGATCTCCATGGCGCGGCGTTTAGGTGCGCCGGTGATCGACCCGCCGGGAAAGGCGGCGCGCAAGAGATCCAGGGCCGTGCGCCCTTCAGCCAGTCTGCCGGTAATGGTACTGACTAGATGATGGACGCGGGCAAAACCCTCGATGACGAAGAGCTCGGGCACCCGAATGCTGCCAGGGACGCAGACCTTGCCGAGATCGTTACGCAGCAGATCGACGATCATCAGGTTTTCGGCCCGGTCTTTCGGGCTCAGGCGCAAGGATTCAGCCAGGCGGGCATCCTCATGGGGATCGTCTGCGCGCGGGCGCGTCCCCTTGATCGGCTTGGTCTCGACCCAGCCATCAGGCCGAAGTCGCAAAAAGCGCTCCGGCGAGGAGCAGAGAATCTGGGCAAAGGGGCTGTGCAGATAGGCGCTAAAGGGTGCAGGATTGAGCAGGCGCAGGCGCTGATAATTCAGCCAGGGATCGCCTGGGCTTGGCGCAGAAAAGCGCACTGCCAGATTGACCTGATAGCAGTCGCCGGCTGCCAGATAGTCGTGGATATGCCTGACCGCGGCGCAATAGGCATCCAGAGTTAGATTGGTGATGAACGCCTCGGAAGAGAGGGATGTTTCGGTATAGCTGACCGGCTGAGCAGGTGGATATATGCCGGGTCCAGGCCGAGCCTTCGCCAGGAGTGCATGCCAGGGGCGCAGCCGCCTCTGATCCCAACCGACCAGACAGGTGCGTTGCGTCTCATGATCCAGGATCAGGGCCCAGTCATAGATCCCGATGGCCATCTCGGGCAGGGTGTCTGCCTCGGGCGGGCGGTCCGGCAGACCCAACAGGCGCCGTCCCAGATCATAGCCGAAATAGCCGAGGGCCCCGCCGCTGAAGGGTAAACCGGCGATCCCGGGACGCCTGGGACCCAGGGCCTCGGCGAGCAGGCTGAGCGGCTCAGCCTGCGAATGGGACACCCCCTGGGCAGTTCGCCATATCGTCGTGTTGCCCTGGGTGACCAGGGTCGCCACTGGATCGGCGCTCAGGATATCAAAGCGTCCCTGCCGGCTGAATGGACGACCGCTATCGAGCCAAACCGCCCAGGGTGCCTCGACAAGCCGTGCCATTAGGGATAGTGCATCCTGTAGACCGGGGAATTCAAATATCAGGGGTGTGCGCACTGGGGGATCGACTGGTTCTGACCGCATCCAAATCTGACTCACCCGGGCGGGTGGTCAGGGTCTGGCGGCGATGGGGATCAGGCGGCTAGGCTGAGGCGCTGATTGCCAGTATGCCGCTAGGATACCCAGCTAGTGGCTGGGATGGCGATCATCGAGATTGGCCGGGCAGAGGACCTCGCGCATGATCCCGATCAGCTCGAGCAACTGGGCATTGCGGATTCGGTAATAGATCCGGTTAGCCTCCTTGCGCGCAACCACGATGTTTTTATTGCGCAGCTGTTCGAGATGTTGCGAGATATTGCTTTGCGAGGTACCGGTCCGCTCGACGATCTCGCTGACCGAAAGCTCGCGGTCGCCGAGCGAACAGAGGATCTTCCAGCGCAGTGGATGGGCCATGGCCTTGAGCGCATTTGCGGTCAGGGTGGTATCCTCATCCAGGGCGGAGAGATCGGTTGGGCGCGAATCATTCATCTTTGATACTCCCCCGTCAAGACGATAGGCTCTCTGCGACCTCCACATCCTTTAGATCTTGGAGCGCTAAGCCAACTGGAATGGTTCCATCTATGAGTTATTCAATTGCCATCAATGCGCGTATAACCGGTCATATCCTTGGCGATACAAATGATATCCGTGATCCGACCCTCAGGATCCTTGATTGCTGTGCGCGAGAATAGGATGGGGACGCGCCGGCCATCGCTGGCGATGAAGCGCGCCTCGATCTTGCTTAAGGCACCAGTACGGATCAAGGCCTCGAGCCAGATCCCCATAAATGCCCCTGCCTGCTCATCGCCCTCCTCCTCGAAGACATCGCCGATCGACATGCCGATCAGATCCGCCTCGCGGTAGCCCAACATGCGGCAGGCTGCGGGATTGGTCAATTTGATCCGTCCCTCAGGATCCAAGACCAACAGCGCCTCGCCCATGTGGTTGATGATGTTTTCCAGGTACTGGCGCGCCTCGAGTAGCTCGCGGGTACGCTCGGCAACCTTGAGTTCAAGGGTGCGATTGAGCGCCCGCTCTTTTTCAATCAAGCGGAAATAACCGCTGATCTTATTGATCAACAGATTGTCGTCGATCGGCTTGAGCAGATAATCGACCGCCCCGACAGCAAAACCCTGGCGCTGGAATTCCTCCGATTTAAAGGCCGCGGTCAGAAAGATGATCGGGATATCGCGGGTGCGTTTGCGCAACTTCAGCAGACGAGCGGTCTGAAAACCATCCATCTCGGGCATCTGGATGTCGAGGATGATGAGATCGATGTCTGGATGGGCGAGGGTCAGATCGATCGCCTCCTGGCCCGAGCGGGCCTCCAAGACCCGGGCCTCCTCTAAGTGACGCTCGATCAGGGTGCGCAGGGTAAACAGATTATGGACATGATCATCGACGATGAGGATGGTAAAGCCCGGTTTGATCATGGCTTATCCGCTCGGCGCTGCTGATGAGCAAGCTGGTTTAGGAGCGACTCTAGAGCTGTCGGCTCGATCGGCTTGTTCAGCCGCTGCCCTATCCCGACCAGTCTCTGCCGGTCATCGCCCGCCTCGACGAGCAACACCAGCGTTGGTCTGGATCCGGACCAGTGAAGTGGGTCGAGCAGATTCTGGAGCACTGCGCTCGGCTCCTGAGGCAACAGCTCGGCGGCGACAAGGACCAGGACACACCCTTCCCCTTCCTCGCGCAAGGTCTCGAAGGCCTCATCGAGATCGGCAGCAGTCTGGGCCCCGAACCCTACCCTGGAAAGCGCAGTGGTCAGTTCAACCAGGGTCTTGACCTCGCGTTCGACGATCAGGGCCCAGGGCGCACCTGGGGAGGCGAGTGCAAGCGGTGCGGCGGTCTCCTGCCCGCCAGTTAGCTCAGCTGGGTGCCCATCCTGAAGGTTTGATTTGGAGCGAGGCTCACCCAAAGCCGCGGTCGATTCCGGCGTCAGAGGCAGCCACAGCGAAAAGCGCGAGCCGAGACCAGGCGCACTCTCGACCTCGATGGCCCCCTCCAATAGATTGGCGAGCTCGCGGCTGATGGCAAGCCCCAGGCCGGTCCCGCCATAGCGCCGGCGCGTCGACCCATCCGCCTGACGAAAGGCCTCGAAGATGATTGCTTGCTTGTCGCGCGGGATACCAATACCGGTATCGATCACGCTCAGGACCAGGGGCCTGGGCATCCCAGGACAAAGTCTCGCCTCCAGCCGCACCTCGCCGCGCTCGGTGAACTTGATGGCATTCGCCAGAAAATTCTTGAGGATTTGGCGCAACTTGTCGCGATCGGTGTGAATATATTCGGGCAGCTGGGGATCGAGACGCAGGTTCAGCTCGACCGGTTTTTCGGCAAGCTGGGGGCTGAACAGCTCGATGAGATCCTCAAGCAGCGGCAAAAGCTCGACTGGCTCGAGGTTGAGGGTCAATTGCCCCGCCTCGATCCGCGAGATATCGAGGATATTATCGATCATATCGCGCAGATCGCGGCCAGCCTCGTAGATCACCTGGGCCTGGCGGCGCTGCGGCTGGGCTAAACCGCTTCCCTCGGCGCTGAGCATCTTGGACAGCAACAGGATCGAATTCAATGGGGTGCGCAGCTCATGGCTGACATTGGCCAGAAACTGTGATTTATAGCGATTGGATTGTTCGAGCTCATGGGTATGGGCGCGCGCGGCCTGGAGATGTTCGGCATGGGTTGCCGCGAGCGCGGTCAATTGCTCGCCGAGTTCGCGCAGCTCGCGCGGTCCTGACCAGTTAAACTGCAGCGGCTGACCCTCGGCCAGGATGCGATGTACCCCCCCGAGCAGTTCGTGACCAAACTGCTCGACCCGGGCTGCAATCCAACGTGCCAAGACCATCACTGCCAAGACCAACAGGGCAATGATGCTTAAGACCCTCAGCATCAGCTCATTGCGAAAGGCATCGAGCGGCGAGGGATCCACCACGCGTCCTACCCACAGCGGCGAGCCTGCCTCGGTCATGAACATCGGCACCCAGAGCATCTGGCGACCCTGCTCGCCCTTCCAGAGGGCAAGCTTGCCCTCGGCAAAGATCCTCTCCAAACCCGGGAAGGCAGCAAAGGCATCGGGCTGGCCAGCCATTGGCTCGCCGGGGCGCAGATAGCCACCGTCCTGAGTGACCCAGAGTGTATCGCGATAGGACTGAGCCAGCCCGCCGACATCGATGGTCAACACCAAGGCACTAGGCTCGGGGTGAATGCGCTCGCCGCCGATGGGGCTGGCGAGATTTAGGGTCATGAACTGACGCGGATCCTCCAGTCCACGGCGCGCATCGATGCGGATCGGGCTTACCATGACCACCCCGCCTTGCGCCTTCAGCCCAGCCTCGATGAAATGATGATTCGGGAGCTGAACCGGCTGGGGGAGTGGACGCCATTCCTGGGTGCGGGCATCGCGTACTAGCCAGAACCGCGCCTGCCCTTGCGCATCGGCAAACAGGATCTGAATCACATCGCGTTGATCGGCCAGGATCTGGTTGATCCAGGTCGTATAACGGGCGCGGGCGATATCGATCTGCTCGGAATCGCCTCGGGTACCCAGGATTAGACTCGGCTCGGGCAGCTTGGCCAGGAAACGGATCAGCTCATGGCGGCTGGCCAGATGCTGGTCGAGATCGCGAAAATCCGCACGCAGATTTTGGAGATAGGCGCGCTGATAAAACAGCGCGGTCCGATCCAGGACCAGGGGCAGATTGATCGCGACCGCCAGGCTCAGGGGCAGCAAGCCAAAAAGGAGTAAGAAGACCAGGATATAGACGCGCAGCTTAAGCCCAGATAAACGCAACAGCCCCATCGACCCTTAGAGCGCACGCACCAGTTCTAGAACCTGGGCAGCATGGCCCTTGGGTTTGACGTCATACAGGGCATGCCGGATGATGCCGTCCTTGTCGACGATAAAGGTCGAGCGCAGGATGCCAAAGCGTTTCTGACCGCGTACAGTCTTTTCGCGCCACACCCCATAGGACTCACAGACCTCGCCGTCGGTATCGGAGAGCAATTGGATCGACAGACCGAGCTTATCGCGGAACCTACCGTGACTGGCACAGCTATCGCGGCTGATCCCAATGATCTCGGTCTGCGCGGCCTCGAATTCGGCTTGCAGATCATTGAAATCGGTTGCCTCCAGGGTGCAGCCAGGCGTGTCATCCTTGGGATAGAAATAGATCACACAATGACGCCGCCCCCGGAACGAGGCAAGGCTCACCTGCTCCAGATCGGCATTGGGGAGGGTGAAGTCGGGGGCGGGATCGCCGGGTTGCAGCATGGTGCAAATACTCCATCGATAGACCTTATTTGGGAATGTAGGCATCGTATCCGAGACCGTCAACTCCCGGCTCGGCTATGATCAAGCACTGTCCCTCATAGACAGTCGACCGATTGCTGATCCTGACGAGGTGGCAGGGATTACCCAGGGCACAACCCTATCGCTTGCGCCCGGAGCGTTTCATGGTCTCTCAACTGTCTTAGGAGCCCGGGATGGCCCTAAGGACCGGTAGCGCCTCAAACATCCCCCGGATGCTTCGAGATGATGAAGCCAAGCCTCTGTTCTGAAACCCCTAGGATGCTGAGTTACGCGCTGGTGCTGGTTGTGGCGTTTGCCGCCAGCTGTGCTGCCCCGCGTCTGCAAACCCACCTGGGTGCGCCCACATCCGCCGCGCTCTATCCCGATCATATCCTCACCGAGGACGGTTATCGCCTGCCGCTTCGGGTTTGGTTGCCTGCAGGCAGGCCGCGCGCACTGGTCCTTGCCTTACACGGTTTCAATGATTACCGGCGCTCATTCGAGGAGACCGGGGCATTTTTAGCGGCGCGCGGCATTGCCCTTTATACCTATGATCAACGCGGGTTTGGCGAGACGATCGGCACTGGAGGTTGGTTTGGCGCACAACGATTGAGCCAGGATACCCATCTGGCCGCGTGCCTGATTCGCGAGCGCCATCCCGGAATCCGGCTGTATCTGCTCGGGGAGAGCATGGGTGGCGCAGTGGCCCTACTGACCCTGGCTGCATTCCCCGATACCCCAGTCGATGGGGTGGTGCTCATGGCGCCTGCGGTCTGGGGGCGGGCGACCATGCCCTGGATCCAGCGCGGGATGCTGTGGCTGGTGGCCCATACCATCCCCCAGGTCAGACTGACCGGACGGGATCTGAATATCCGTGCCACCGACGACGAGGCTGCGATCAAGAGGCTGCGCGAGGACCCTTTGGTGATCAAGGACGCCCGGGTCGAGGTCCTCTGGGGTCTGACCGATCTGATGGACCAGGCCCTGGCGACACCGCCTCCTGCCCATCTGCCTGTACTCATTCTTTATGGCGAACAGGATCAGATCATCCCCAAATATCCTACCTGTCGCTGGCTTGCCATCCGGCCCGACTCACCGGATCACCGGGTGCTCATTTATCCGCGTGGCTGGCACATGCTGACCCGGGACCTCCAGCGTGAGACGGTGCTCGCCGATCTTGCCGCCTGGTTACATAACCCGAGCGCCCAGCTGCCCTCGGGTGCTGAGATCAAAGGGCGCCTACCGGGCTTTTGCGAGGCATTCGCGCCGCTCTGAACGCACGCCGTTTGGGGTGTGAGGGCCTATCTTGATGTCGCGGGACTGCCCCCGGTTGGCGGAGTCAGGGCCGTGCGTTCGGGGCGAGCAGTGAGATTATTCCCGCCTTGCCAAGGCAACGGTGTAATGTGTGCCCTGTTTGAGCTTGTCGTAATTGCCAAAAACAGCAAGCAGATTGCGCTTGATATATGCGCGCAGGCCATTGAGGGTGACAAGATACAGGCGCCCGCCCGGACGCAGATGGGCATAGGCATCGTGCAACAGGATCGCAAGTAGCTCCTTGCCGACCTTGGCGGGGACATTGCTGGCGATGACATCAAAGCGCCGGCCGCGCTCAATCTGAGCAAAACCGTTGCTTAAGATTGCCTCGGCATTGGTAAGGCGATTCAGGGCGATATTGCGTCTGGCATACTCGACCGCCACAAAGTCCTTATCGACCAAGAGGGTACGACCCTGGGGTGCAAGCGCCGCCAGCCCCAGGCCGATCGGCCCATAACCGCAGCCGAGATCCAGGCAGTCATCGGTCGGTTTGACCTCGACCTCCTTGAGCAGGAGACGCGTGCCCTCATCGATCTCGCGAGGCGAAAACAGCCCCCAGGTGCTGCGCAATACCAAGCGGCGGCCCCCGAGCTCAGCGGTCAATTCAAGATCGCGCCGCAGGGCGGCAAGCTGTTCAGGGGTCAACATAGATCACGAAACCCTTTCAGCGGTGGGGCAAGGACCGATACCCTACTCCAATCAGCAACGGACGCGCTCAGGGCCCCCTAGTGTATTGTTCGATTCTTGTGGGAACTGAATTGCCGCACCCGACTCCAACTTGCTACTTTGGCATGAAGTGGAGCGCGAACGTGAGAGTTGCACCGGCGATTGTTCTGACCGACGAGCAGAAAGCGGAGCTGACCAGG
>CALALB010000071.1 GCA_937923175.1 uncultured Chromatiaceae bacterium
CTGGTCAGCTCCGCTTTCTGCTCGTCGGTCAGAACAATCGCCGGTGCAACTCTCACGTTCGCGCTCCACTTCATGCCAAAGTAGCAAGTTGGAGTCGGGTGCGGCAATTCAGTTCCCACAAGAATCGAACAATACACTAGCTTACCCCCAGCGCCATGGCATGGCGGACCTCTTCCAGGGTCTCGCGCGCCACTGCCCGGGCCTTTTCGCAGCCTTCATTGAGGATGCTGCGCACCAGATCCGGTTGGGACTCATAATCACGCGCCCGTTCCTGGATGGGGATCAGTTCGGCCAAAACCGCATCGATGATGGGTCTTTTACACTCAAGACAGCCGATCCCTGCCGAGCGGCAGCCGTTTTGCACCCAGGCGCGCGTGGACTCACTCGAATAAACCTGATGGAACTGCCAAACCGGACAGCGCTCGGGGTCACCCGGGTCGGTGCGGCGCACCCGCGCCGGATCGGTCGGCATGGTGCGCAACGCCCGTTCAACCTCAGCCGGCGGATCGCGCAGGGCGATGGTATTGTGATACGACTTGGACATCTTTTGCCCGTCGAGCCCAGGCATCCGTGAGGCCTTGGTCAACAAGGCCTGGGGCTCAGGGAGGATGACTCGCCCACTGCCTTCCAAATATCCAAACAGGCGCTCGCGGTCGGAGACCGTCAGATTGGTTTGTTCCTCAAGTAGGGCGCGCGCCACCTCAAGCGCCTCCTGATCGCCCTGTTCCTGATAACGCCGCCGCAGCCCATCGAAAAGCCTGGCGTTTTTCTTACCCATCCGCCTTTTAGCCTCCTCGGCCTTGATCGCGAAATCCGGTTCGCGTCCAAACAGATGGTTAAACCGGCGCGCTACCTCGCGGGTCAGCTCCACATGGGCCACCTGATCCTCGCCGACTGGCACCAGTCCTGCTTTATAGATCAGGATATCGGCGCTTTGCAAAAGGGGATAGCCGAGAAAGCCGTAGGTCGAGAGATCCCTTTCCTTTAATCTTTCCTGTTGATCCTTATAGGTGGGTACCCGCTCAAGCCAGCCAAGCGGCGTGATCATGGATAACAAGAGATGTAATTCGGCGTGCTCAGGTACCCGCGACTGGACAAACAGGGTGGCCAGACTCGGGTTGATGCCCGCGGCCAGCCAGTCGATGACCATCTCGCGCGTATGGGTAGGGATGAGGCTTGGGTCTTCGTAATGGGTGGTCAGGGCATGCCAGTCGGCTACGAAAAAGAAACATTCATATTCATGCTGCAGCTCGAGCCAGTTCTTCAGCACACCGTGATAATGACCGAGATGCAGCCTTCCGGTGGGACGCATCCCGGAGAGCACACGCGCATGTTGGGTTGGGACAGAGGTCAAGGCGAACTCCAGGGTCAGTCGGGATGATGCAAGATTAGCCGAAAACCAGATCTTGGACGATGGTACCGCCTGGCAGCAAACCGATGAGGGTCTGGACCATTGGCCGCAAGAGGGCGCCGAGGATACCTGTGGCGAGCAAGATCAGCAGGATGATCAGACCCAGGGGTTCAAACCGAGCCAAGACGCGGGCTAGAGGCGCTGGTGCCAGGGCATGGATAATCCGACCGCCGTCGAGCGGCAAGATCGGGACCAGGTTGAGGGCCATCAGCCAGAGGTTGATCAAGACCCCAAAAACCCCGCTGTAGATCAGGGCCAGGCCGAGACCCTGGCTTAAGGGAAAGGCCAGAGCGCCTGCCTGGATGACCAGGGCCCAGAGCAGTGCCATCACCAGATTGACGCCAGGACCGGCAAGGGCGACCAGGGCCATATCGCGGCGAGGGTGATGTAGGTTGCGCCAATCCACGGGTACGGGTTTTGCCCAGCCGAAGAGCAGTCCGCCGAAGGCATAGGTCAGCGCCGGCACGACCAGGGTCCCCAGTGGATCGACATGGCGCAATGGATTCAAGGTCACCCGTCCCAGGCGGAGCGCCGTTTGATCGCCGAGTCGGCTCGCCACCCAGCCATGTGCCACCTCATGCACGGTGATCGCCAGGATCGTCGGCAGGATCATGGCTGCCCAGGTTGGGATCGTCGATTGCATCAGGGTACCTCGAATAGACTGGCATTGCCCTTGCCGCGGCGCAGGACCGCCGGTGGTTCTTGGGTCATATCGATCACCGTGGTCGGCTCAAACCCGCAAAATCCGCCATCGATGATCAGATCGACCTGTTTGTCAAGTAATTCGCGCATCTCCGCGGGGTCGGTCAGCGGCTCCTCTCGCTTAGGCAGGATCAGGGTGGTGCTGAGGATCGGCTGATCGAGCTCGGTCAACAGGGCGCGACAGATCGCATGATCCGGTACACGCAGACCGATCGCCTTGCGCCTGGGGTGCAACAGCCGGCGTGGAACCTGTTTGGTGGCCTCATGGATAAAGGTGTAGGGGCCAGGCGTCAATGCCTTCAGCAAGCGAAAGGCCTGATTATCGACCTTGGCATAGGTCGCGATCTCGGAAAGGTCGCGGCAAACCAGAGTGAAAGGGTGTTTCTCATCGAGCTGGCGGATGCGCCGGATACGTTCCATTGCCGATTTTTCCCCGATCTGACAACCCAGGGCATAGGATGAATCTGTGGGATAGACGATCACCCCCCCTTCCAGCAGGATCTCGACCACACGGCGGATCAGGCGACGCTGGGGATTATCAGGATGGATCTGAAAGAATTGGGCCACGGCGCGCTTATATCAGGGAGTACAGGCACATGAGTGCTCGCCAGCCACCTGAATCGGCCAATCGCCCCAGATCGGCACACAGCCAGGAGGAAGGGGCGGCAGACGCCCGAGCTCCAGCCAGGGCTGATCAGGCCCGTGATAATCCGAACCCCCTGAGGCGCTTAGACCCTGGGCGCGCGCGACCTGGGCCATCCTGAGGACAGCGCTGCGATCATGGCTGCCGGAGAGTACCTCGATCCCGCGGCCGCCCAGCTCGCGAAACTCGCCGCAGAGTCGAGCGAGCTGATGGGCGGTCAGGGGATAGCGGCCAGGATGGGCGATGACCGCATCGCCACCTGCAGCGCAAATCCAGCCGAGCGCCTCCTCCAAGCTGGCCCAGTCGCCCGGAACATACCCGGGTTTGCCGCGGGTCAGGAAGTGGCCAAAGACCCCCCGGACATCGGGTGCCAGCCCACAGGAGACGAGAAAACGGGCAAAATGGGTACGACCCACCAAATGCCCCTGCGCCAGGGCGCGCGCACCCTCATAGGCCCCCTCGATCCCATGCTGGGCAAGGCGCCGCCCGATCTCCTCGGCCCGCCAGGCGCGAAAGGCCAGCAAGCGTGCCAGACCCTGTTGCAGCTCGGGATTCGCCGGGTCGATGCGCAGACCCAAGACATGGACGGTCATCCCGCTCCAGGTCACCGAGATCTCAACCCCTGGGATCAGGATCAACTCGAGCTCAAAGGCCGCCGCCTGGGCCTCGGCCAGGCCATCGGTCGTGTCATGATCGGTCAGGGCCAGGAGCCGCACCCCCATGGCCTGGGCGCGGGTAACCAATTGGGACGGCGTCAGGGTGCCGTCCGAGGCGGTAGAATGGGTATGTAGATCCGGGAGTCTGTTCATTGGGCTAGTTTAACCGAACCTGGACGGTTATGCGCTCAATCCACTTAGATCCGGACACAGACCGCAAGTCCTTGCTATCCTTCGTTAAACCCGTTTGCAGACAGGGCCGCATGATGCTGCCACTGATCAGTCTGAGCTATATCGCCGAGCAGCTTGCCGAGCTGAGCGAGGAGTTATGCACCTTTGGCGAGGAGCTCGAACCGTCCCCACAGATATTGCTGACCGGTCTGGGGCGGATCATCGAGGTTCTCCAAGCCGCCGACGGCGATGGGGGCGATTTTACCCGTCAGATCCAGCACCTGACCGGCTCTGAACCCGAACTCATCCTGGACTATAGCCTGCGTCTCATCACCCAGCTCGCCGGGGTTGCCGAGCGATTGAACCTGCCCCAGCACGCCGAGGCGATCGAGCGCCTGAGTCTACCGCTGAGCCTGTGGATGCTGCGCCGCGGTTGTGAGCTCAGCCGTCCGGAGCCTGTGGTCAATGCCCTGGCCCGTTTGGCCAACCATCTGGATCAGATCGATTCGCTGATCGAGCTTTATGGACTCATGAATGAGATCCTAGATGCGATCGGCATTGAGCGTGCGCTCGAACTCGAACAGACCGGCCAGCCCTGCCGCGTGCTCCTGATCAACCGCGCCATTGTCGCCACCCGTATCCGCCATCCCGAGCTGATGGAATCGGCCTTTCAGGCCATCGCCCGCTATCTGCCCGATGAGGCGCCCGCTTTCTTTCGCGAGGGGATGAGTCAGATCGAACGACTGGATTATCCAACACCGGCGCGTGCGGTCATGGAGCGCTATTTTACGGTCTGGTGCGCCGGGCAACGTCTCCATTGAGAGATCACCGATTCCTTGCAGGGTTTAGGAGCTAGACCCTAGTATTACCTTTCATTGGTAAAGCTGGATCACAGCACTCATGTCGAACCCCCTGAGCACAGGCCGCACCCTCCTTTTGGCCTCTCGGACAAGACCCGACAGCGGGGCGAGGGCCACTGGATCAGGGAAACAGGCAGGATGCGGCCAGGCATCATCCCCTGCGCTGGCTCTGAACAGACAGTTCAATGCCATCACCTACCGCAAGCCCCAGTGGCTTGCTGCGCATGATCGACCGTGGTTGCCCAGAATCCATCGGGACGCGCATGCGCAGCCCTAAGCGCCTCTGGCGAGGGCAAAATGCTACGCTACCGCCTGGTCATCGCTGAGCGCTGGTCTCCCAGCAGCCGTCTGTGCTCGGTCTGGGGTTGGAAGCGAGAGTCTGTCGTTGCGAGATCGGGAATGGAGATGCCCAAACGGTGGCACACGCCATGCCCGCGCCCGCAATACAGCGTTTCATCCGGTGGGGCAGGAAGAAAACCCTGCGCCCAATGGCGCAGGTTCTTGATAGGAGATT
>CALALB010000072.1 GCA_937923175.1 uncultured Chromatiaceae bacterium
CCGGCAACGGCGGCGCTTTGGCAGAGAGGGTCTCTGCGAGAGTTGGGAAGGTCCTGTCTGTCAGGAACGAACGCGGCCAATAAGACCCGGCGGGGCAGGAAGAAAAGCCTGCGCCCAAGAGCGCAGGTTCTCGAGAGCAGATCATGCCTCTGGTCTATGAGGACATGCTGACCGAGGCCGCCCAGCGCGGTATCCCCATCCATTATCAGACGCTCGCCATCCCCGAGATCCAGCGGCGCTGGGACTCCGGCACGGCGCCCTTGGTCTTGGGCTCGGGCGGCGTAAAACAGGTGCGCTTGTTCCCACCGCCTATGAGCTGACCATCTGTTTTGGCCAGTGCGATGTCAAGGAATTGCAGCCGCTGGCGCGGCTGATCTTTGAGACCTTCCGCTGCCCAATCCTCAGGGTCGAATTTCGGCTGCGGGGGAGTTGGCGGATCGGAGCGATCAAGGCCGTGCCGATCAGGTCTGTCCCTGCCGCTGAGGAGTAAGCGCTCTTCAGTGATGGGCTCCATGGGGTTGATCCAAAGGAGACACCGGCAGGTCCGGTGGTGATCGAGGTCAATGACGATCCGAATCTGGATGCTGGTGTCAAGGAGCAGGTGCTCGGAGACGAGCTCTATGATCGCCTGATCGCCGAGTTTGTCCAGCGACTCGAGCGGAGACGGGGGCGCGCTAGGGTTATTTTGGGGTTTTCCGAAAGGGGGCCATTGCAAGACCCGTCATACCGGGGAACGCTAGAGATAAAACCTCCTCACCCCGGCGAAGGCCACCACCCCGTCACCCCGGTGAACACTGGGGTCCAGAATGACCTTGCCGGCAGTGCCCACAGCCTTGGATTCCGGCTTTCGCCGGAATGACGCGCTGGAATGACTGGCACGCACTCGTCACCCCAGCCGTCACCCCGGTGGAAGCCGGGGCGGGGTCCAGGGAACCCCTGCTGCCGCTGATGGCTTTTCCTGGATTCCGTTCCGGCCTACGCTGGAATGACGAAAAAGAGGGCGCCGGAATGACAGCGCCAGAACGACAAGGCTGCAATGCCAGACCGAAATGACCAAAGGGCGCCGGTATGCCCAAGCCGGCTCAATGGGCTGGATGGGTGGACATGCTCTAGGATGCAGAGAATCCTAATGAGAGGATTTCGGTTTCCCTATCACTGATCTGCGAGTATTCCGAGCTTGCCCGCGACCCCTATACCAGCTTCCAGACTCTATCCTGCCCAGATCGAAGGGTCTTGGTTAAAACGCTATCGCGACCTGATCGACGATTGGCCGGCCTTCGTCGATGCGCTCTGCCGTCCCCTGCCGGTGGCCGTCTGGGCCAATCCCAGCCGTATCTCCGGGGCAGGGCTTGCTGAGCTTCTGGTCGAGGAGGGTCTCTCACCCGAGCCGATCCCTGGTCTGGCCAACGCCCTGCGCCTGCCGGCCGATCTCAGGGTTGGGCAGCACTGGTGGTATTGCGCAGGTTTGGCCCATGCCCAGGAGGTGGTTTCGCAGCTTCCCGCGCTCCTGTTGGATCTTGAACCGGGACAACGGGTGCTGGATCTCTGCGCTGCGCCCGGCGGCAAGACCGCCCAGATCGCCTTTGCCCTGGGCAACCGCGGCACTCTGGTTGCCAATGACCTCGCCTATGAGCGACTCAAGGCGCTTCAGGGCAACCTAGACCGCCTGGGTGTGCTCAATGTGACCACGACCCAAGTCGATGCAGTCAATTGGCCCAGCAGCAGCGGTCAGTTTGACCGCATCCTGGTCGATGCGCCCTGTACCAGCGAGGGGACGCTCAGACGCCACCCCAGGCTTTTGGGGCGTCTGGATCCAGCCGATCTTGGGCGGCTTGGCTCAAGACAGCGCGCCCTGTTGCGTAAGGCGGTGCGGCGCTGCCGCCCAGGGGGGTTGGTCCTCTATTCGACCTGTACCTTTGCCCCCGAAGAAAACGAGCTGGTGGTCGCCGCTATCCTGGATGAATTCGCCGGGCGCGTTTGCTTGCGTTCGATCGCTATCCCTGGATTGATCGTCAGCCCAGGGATCACCGAATGGCAGGGGGAAAGGCTGGATCCGCAGTTGGCGCGCTGTCTGCGGATCTGGCCCCATCACAATGACACGGGTGGATTCTTTATGGCCCTATTGGAAAAGGACCCAAGCCTTCCCCATGAACCCGAGCCTGAGCAGGCGGTCTTCACCGCTGCGGGGGAAGAGGAATGGTTGGCAGGCCTTACCATCAAATATGGGCTGCCTGCGGATTATTGGCTGCCTTATCGCATCAACCGCCAGGGTCGGCGCGGCTTACATCTGATGGCGGCTGATCATGCGCCGCCTGCCTGGCCCAAGGCTGCAGGCCATGGAATCCTGTTTCATCGCACCAATCTCTCGCCCCCAAAGCCAACCACGGCAGGGGCGCTGATCCTGGGGCGATCGGCAACCCAGTTCTGTTTGGAATTGACCCCGAAGCAGCGCGATGCCTATCTGCGCCGCGAGACCTTTACCCCGACCGCTGCGCAGGGCGCTGCCCATCCACCTGGTCAGACCATTGTCACCTATCGCGGTCATCCACTGGGGGTGGCAGTCTTGCATCGCTCAGGGGTGATCGAAAGCCTGTTTCCCTTGCATTGGAGCGGGCGGGTTGCCCCATGAGACTGATCCTCTGCCTCAGCCGCGAGGCAAGGCGTATTATTCTCTGCGGCTGCTGGAAGATTGGCCTGAGGGATTGTGTTTCGTTCATCCAACCTAAATCCGCTGAGGATCGAGGATGACTCGCTGTGAGCCCTGGTTGCCCCCTGAATTCGCCAGGATCGGTCTGGTATTGGCGCTGGCCCTGTCCGCGGGACTCGCCCTGGCCCTGGAGATCAACTTTACAGCCGTTGCGCCTGATATTTATGCATACATCGGTGATACCGGCGGCCGGACCTACGACAATGAGGCGCTCAATGCCAATATCGGCTTGGTTGTTACCCCTGAAGGGGCGCTCTTGATCGACAGCGGGGCGAGCTGGCAAGGTGCCCAGAAGATCGCCGCTGCCGTCCGGAAGGTAACAGCCCAGCCGATCCGCTGGGTCATCAATACCGGCGGGCAGGATCACCGCTGGTTGGGTAATGGGTATTTCAAGACCCAGGGCGCCGAGATCATTGCCCATATCGCAGCCGAATCAGACATGCGGGCCCGCGGCCCAGAGCTACTCCAAGCCAATGCCGCGGTGTTAAAGGAAAAACTGGCTGGCACCGAGATTGTTTTGCCAAACCGTTGGGTAGAGGGTCCGGAGACCATCCTGGATTGCGGCGGTATCAGGGTGCATGTCCTGCACGCCGGTGGCGGTCATACGCCTGGCGATAGCCTGGTGTGGCTGCCGCATAGCGGCGTTGTCTTTACTGGCGACATCGTCTATGTGGATCGCATCCTCGGCCTGCATCCGGTGAGCAAGACTCAGCAGTGGTTGCAATCTTTTGAAAGGCTGGAATCTCTGCAACCCCAGGTGATAGTCCCTGGGCACGGGCGGGTTACCACTCTGATCCAGGCCCAACGAGAAACAGGTGCCTTACTGAGGGCCCTGCGCTCACATATGGGCAAGGCCCTGGCGGCGGGCATGGATCTGGAGACGGCGGTCAAGACCTTCGATGGCGCTGATTTTCTCTATCTTCGCCATGCTGAGGTCTGGTTACCCCAGCTAGCCCAGCGTACCTATCTGGAGATGGAATGGGAGTAAGGTGGTCTTGCCCCTTTTCTCTGGGGGAGGAGACCAAGGGCCCAGAAACGCGGAGGCGGCCGCTCAAGGCCCCTTCTCGGCAAAGAGTTAGGGATGGGTGCTGCAGATAGCCCTTGTTTGTAGCGCATTCTTATTGGTCTGCTCGCTTGCGTCCCTGGTTAAAGGGGGGGCAGACTACTGGTCCCTGCCGATTCCGGCCCAGGGTCCGCCGCCAGCAGAGACGATCGAACTGGTCGCTGATCTCTCTGCCCCTGCTTGCGGTATCTGTCATGTCCAGCAATTTGCAGACTGGCAAGAAAGCTGGCATGCGCGCTCGGTTTCGCCCGGTCTGCTGGGACAACTGGATCAGTTGGATGGGGGTACAGTGCTCAGCTGTCTGGCCTGTCATGCCCCGCGCGAGGAAGCCGCAGCACGGTGGTGGACAGAAGGGCTCAAGGGGGGTGCAGGATTGGCGCCAGTGGATTGCACGGCTTGTCATGTACGCGCGCACATACGCTATGGACCCCGAGCGCGCTCCTTTACCCCCCATGGTCCGGTCATCGCGGAATCGAGATTTCGCAAGTCCGATTTCTGTGCCCCTTGTCACCAGTTCAGCGAGAAGGCACCGCGTTTCAATGGCAAGCCCTTGCAGGATACCTACGCCGAGTGGCGGCGCTCTCGCTATGCCAAACTAGACATCAGCTGTCAGGCCTGTCATATGCCAGGGGGGCGACACCGGATGAGCGGTATCCATGATCCAGAACTAACCCGGCGCGCCCTGGGGTTAAGCGCCCGCCGCACCGCAGCAGGTTTGGAGGTGCACCTCGGCAATCAGGGCGCAGGTCATGCCCTGCCGACCTATGTGACCCCGCGCCTGGTCGTTACCCTGGCCGGGATCACCCCCGAGGGGATGGTTGAACCCCTGCTCAACCATGTCATCGCCCGGCAGATGGAGTGGTCTGAAGAGACCGGCTGGCGGGAGCTCGCTGATACCCGGTTATTGCCCGACCAATGGCAAACCCTGACGCTCGCCTTGCCTGCCGAGCGCAGGGCTCGGGTTAAAGTGCAGGTCGATCCAGGGTATGACTATCATCAGCGGGTCTATCCAGCGCTGTTACACCGCTGGGCGGGGGTGCTCGAGCCAGCTGCTCGGGATTTACTGGAACAGGCGCGCTTGGAAGGCGTTGCCGCCTCCTATACCTTGATCGAACTCGAATGTGGGGTCTGGTCAGGCCAAGAGCAGGAGTGTGTCTCCGTCCAGGGTTTTTGAGCATCACCAGGCTGCCTGAACCCAGGGTGAGGGTCGAGCGGGGCTTGAGAGGCCCAACCAACCGATCGACCGTCCTGCAGCCGCATCTGCCGACGGCAACGACCAGGTTGCGAGCGGGACAGTTAGTCAGAGACGATCTGCTAAATCGGTTTTCCTTTCGGCCTTTTACTCGGCCTATGGGCCAACCGGGTCAGACCTTGGCGGCCCAGCCAATCGCGGCTTGTCAAACCAATAGGAAGGCAATGCCCTCATAACATCATAACCCACAGGGTCTATACGGCTTGCCATCCAACCCCAGTGAATGATTTTACGGCTATCCTACTAGGGCAGGCGCCCAATCCAGCGAGTTGCCTGGCTGGCAGTGCCTGTGATTCTAACAACAGAGAGGAGCAAGAGGAGAGCACTATGCAGCTGCAACCTAAGATCTCAGATCAGCTACTGTCCCCCCTCGGGGTTCTACTATTGTTGAGCGCCCTGGCAGTCGGAGGCGTATTCCCGGGTTTGGCGCGGGCAATAGAGATCCCTGGGCCGCTCGTCGATACCCAGTGGCTTGCCGATCATTTAAATCAAGTGGTGATACTTGATGTACGCCGCGATCCCCAGACCTTCATCCGCAAGGCAGGTGGTGGCGAGGTGGGCGGCATCCAGGCCTGTGGGGCTGGGAGTGGCGGCGGCGGGTTGTCTGGCCATATCCCCGGGGCCGCATTGATCGAGTGGAAAGAGATCGCTGTCAAGCACAAGCTCGAGGGGATTGAGCTGTTCGATACATTGCCCGATGCTGCCTCCTTTACGGCCCTGATGCAACGCAGCGGGGTCAATCAAGACAGCGCCATAGTCATCGCGACGCCTGGCGACAGTGCACCCGCAGTGGCTGATGGTACCCGACTGTATTGGACCCTCAAATATTTCGGGCATGACAATGTTGCCCTGCTTGATGGCGGCGTAGCCAAATGGGCTTCCGAAAAGCGCAAACTTGAATATGGCCGCAGCAAGCCCGGCAACGGCAATTGGCAGGCCAGCGCAGAACGGGCTGAACTCTTGGCGACCCTGGATGAGGTTGCAGCCATGAGTAGCAACGGGCAGATCATCGATGTGCGGACCCCTGAATACTATCTCGGGCTGCGCTATAAATCCGACAAGGTCAAGGCCCCGGGCCATATCGACGGAGCCAAGAACTTGCCATTTTCCCTTTATATCAAAGAGTCCCCCGAAGGCTCCACGTTTTATCCAGTCAACGAGATCAAAAGGGTCGCTACGCAATTAGGCATTGCCCTAGACAAGCCCACCATCAGCCATTGCAACACGGGCCATTTAGCCAGCTCCGGATGGTTTGTGATGAGCGAGTTGCTAGGGAATCGGGATGTGCAGCTCTATGACGGCTCTATGAATGAATGGGCTGCCCTCTCCCGTCCGATTAGCAGGGACCTCCAATAGGGTAAAGGCGAATCATTGTAAGGGATACTCCTGATCTGGTGCGCCGGAAAACACCGGCGCTTTAGTTATTGATAGGGGGCTCTTATGTCTACGGCGATCGCTGAAGGGGCTATCTCGCATGAGTCTCTGCTGAAACGGCTCTGGAAACGGCAGTGGCCATTTTGGCTCGGGGGCTTGTTAGTGGGGTTGGCCGAGATCCTGTTTTATTACCACACCGATATGTTCATTGTGGTCACTACAGGTTTGGCGCAGATGTTTGCTGTCTCGGAAGAGACATTGTTTGGAATCGACTGGGTAGGGCGTGTTTATGAGCCGGGTGTGCACTGGACCATCGTGGCCGCCTTGCTCGGTGCTCGCCTGGTGGCCCTGGCTGAGGGCGAGGGGCGGGGTTGGGTCCGTTATAATTGGCAAATGTTGCTGCTGGCCTTCATCGGCGGTTTCCTTTTTTCTTTTGGTACCCGGCTTGCCGCTGGTTGCACCACGCATCATTTCATCGGCGGCATCCCCTCCATGAGTATCGCTTCCTGGGTGGTGCTGCTCAGCGGTATCCCCTTTGCCTTCCTTGCCTTCCTCATCGCCATCAAGATGGGGCTGGGTGGCTATTTCAAGCATCAAGAGACCCGGGCGACGGTACTGCGCAACCTCAACGACCCAAACAACCCGCAACCGGGTTACTCCCCTGGCTATAATCCCTGGCGCAGTCCCTTCCGCTGGCTGCTGAACGCCTTTTTAATCCTGTTCTTAGCGCTGCCGGTGTATTACGGCCTGACTGGCTGGATCGCCAGCTCGGTCAATCAGATCGGCTGGAACGATCTGCTCTGGCTAGCGGTTCCGGGATTGCTGATCGGCATCGGCATTGCCAAGACCGGCTTTGGCACCGAATGCTCAGTGATGGCCCCGGAGGCGACTTTCACGAAAGAGGAGTTCTATCGCAAAGGGGGGGTGCCCCAATGCACCTACTACATGTTCCGGGGTATGTTGCCCTTGCAAGGATTCATGGTCGCCATTGTCTCTTTTAACCTCTTTATCCTGACCTGGTGGTTGCTCGGCTATGGCACTATCCCAAACGCCTCTGGCGCTGCTGGATTGTATTGGGGGCACATCCTGGGTGGCCCGCTGCTTGCCATAGGGGCGGTGTTTATGATCGGCTGCGAGGTGCGCACCTACGCCCGGCTGGGACTCGGTTATTCTACTGCCCTGGTGGCCTTGCCAGGGTTTTATCTGGGCTATCTGCCTTATACCCTGTTCAAGGAACAGATCGATGCAGTGGTATTCGGCGAGGGACTGACCGACTACATCACGATCCCGGAATGGGCTGCGCATGTGATTGGGGGCAGCGAGGTATTTTGGGCGGTGCTCTATAGTTTGATGCTGATCGGTATGTTGATCCTATCATTCCAATCGGCGCGGATATTCCTGCGGTTGCGGCTGCGCGATCTGCTGGTACGCAACACTGACGAGATCGTCTATCGACCACCCGTCGTGCTACCAACGGCCTAAGCGTCGCCGCGGTCTCTGTGATCTGCCCTATTCGAAACCTGGGCACCGAGGTATGCCCAGGTTTTCCCTGTCTTGGGGTCTATCATTAGGTTCTGGGGTTCTGATCGGCCTAATTTCGCAACTGCGGCAGGACGCCTCTTTGCCGCGGCTTGGCTGCCGCTGAGGAATTCAGACTCCTTCACCCAGGATGGGCGGATGAAATCGGTTTGCTTTACCCAGCCAGATCCTGAAATTGCCAAGGAGAGATGATGAAACGCCTTGATCCTTTGCTGATGCTGATCCAGCCGACCAAAGGGGTCGGCTTGCTGTTGGCCTTGGTCCTGTCTGCAGGCCTTGCCCTCGCCCAAGAGGTCCTGGTACCGCCGGCGCCCATCGAGCCGGGGCTTCAGACCGAATGGGTGATCGCCCCACCCGATACCCTGCCGCCGCCTGCGGCCCAGTTGCCCGAGGGGACAGTCCTGCAAGAGGGGATGGCTCTGCCGCCTGGCACCATCCTACCCGGCGGGGCGATTCTACCCGCTGAACCCCCTGTGCCCTCTGGGGGGGCGGTCATCGCGGCGCCGCCCGCCCTGCCCCCAGGACCAAACGCCGCCGAGCCGCCGCTACCCTCACCCGAGCCGATCGCGCCGGTCGCTCAGGTGGCCGAGCCAGGGGGCAGTGTGCCCTATCTGAGCGGGGGGATCGGTCTGTCTGGGCGCGAGGAGATGCTCCAGGTCAAGCCTCAATTCAATCTGCACCTGCTCTTCGCCGAGACCGGCGGGGCCTATCTGGCCGACATCCGGGTGCGCATCCAGGACGCCTCGGGTGCAGTCCTGCTCGATGTCATCTCCCAAGGTCCCTGGTTCTATGCCAAGCTGCTGCCGGGACGTTATCGGGTCAGTGTTGAGAATGCCGGATTGGTCCAGACGCGGGAGGTCAATATCCCTCCCACCGGCAGTGTCGATCTGAACTTTTATTGGTAGACCGGCAGGGTGGTCATCTCGCGGGGTGTGACTCTGGCCCCCAGCCGTCATGCAAGGCAAGCCCCTCTCCTCGGGCCGTTGCAAGCCGGAATCTGGCCCCCCGGGCTTGCGCCGGGGTGACGGGCCGGAGTCATTCCGGCGCAGGCCGGAATCCAGAACTGTCTGCAGCACCAGGGGTTCCTTAGACCCCGCCCCCGCTTCCTCCGGGGTGCACCGTCCCGAGGTTCGTCGGGATGAGGGTGTTTTCACTGGGGTGATGCATTGCCCACCTGAAGGGGTTTGTGCATGGTCTTGGAATGGACGGGCGATGCGTCCTACGCCTTAACCGCTGATCAGGGTCGCCACTGCCCTTTGGAGCGAGGGGATAAGCGCGGCGCGGTCGAGCCCAGGATGACTGATGGCGCGCACTGCCAATCCATCGAATAGGGCCATCAAGAGCTCAGCGGCGGCGGCAATGCTCGACTCATCCATCTGACCGCGCCCACGCCTTGCCTGGCGGATGAGCTCGATGATCCGTGCCCGTTTGATCTGATCTGCCGCATGTAAGGACGCTGCAACCTGGGGGTTGCGCGCCGCTTCGGCCAGGATCTCGAGCTCAAGCGCGGCATTGTCCAGGTTGGTCTTTTCCTGAAACCCTAATTCCACCCGCTCGACAAGTGCCTGAAAGAGATCCTCGGCATCCGCGCAGTGCTGGATCAGATTCAGAGAGCGTTCGAGCTTGCGCTCGATCAGGGCGCCGATAATCGCCTCTTTGTTAGTGAAGAAATGATAGAGATGCCCAGGGCTCATCCCCGCGGCCTTAGACAGGGCGGCGATGCTGGTGGCATGAAAGCCATCGCGGGCAAAACAGGCGGCGGCAGCATCGAGGATTTGCCGGCGGCGCAGCACGCTGCGGTCTGCTTCGGTTTCTATCTGCGACATGGGTCCCCTCCTGCGGGCGCGCTTGACGCACTGCCCTTGTGGAATTAGATTGAACGTTCATTCTAAACTGATCGTTCGAGTCTATTCCAGTTCCTATGTTATCTGTCTCTCAGTCGAGGTCTGGCGGATATGCATTGCCTAGCCTCCCCAGGCTATGGTCTAACCGCTGGATGGACCAGGTGGTCTGGGTCATGGTGATCCTAAGTGCACTGGCTGGTTGCGGCAAACCGCATCCGCCGGGCGGGGGACCGATGGGTCCGCCTGGGCCGCCGGAGGTCGGGGTGATCGCGCTCAAACCCCAAACGGTTACCCTGAGCATTGAGCTCCCGGGTCGCACGACGGCCTATCGGGTCGCCGAGGTCAGACCTCGGATCAACGGGATCATCCAGGAGCGCCTTTTTATGGAAGGCGGACAGGTTCAGGCAGGACAGGTGCTCTATCGGATCGATGCCGCACCCTATCAAGCTGCCTATGAGAGCGCACAAGCCGCATTGGAACGGGCGCGCGCTGGATTGGACCGCGCGCGTCTGAAGGCAGAGCGCGCCTCCAATCTGCTGCAGGCGCGCGCGATCAGCCAAGAGGACTATGATGATGCCGAGGCAGCGCGCAAGGAGGCAGCGGCTGCGGTTGCAGTCGCCGAGGCTGAGGTCAAGCGGGCGCGCATCGAGCTCGACTATACGCATATCCAGGCCCCGATTGGCGGCCGGATCGGGCGCTCTCTGGTGACTCAGGGTGCATTGGTAACCGCCAATCAGGCCCAGGCGCTCGCCATCATCCAGCAGCTCGATCCCATTTATGTGGATCTCACCCAGTCGACTACTGAGCTTCTGCGTCTGCGCCGCTCACTCCAGGATGGGCGGCTGCAACGCCCAGCCGAGGAGCGCCCCCCTGTCATCCTGATCCTGGACGATGGGTATGAGCACCCCCACCCCGGGCGCCTGGAGTTTGCTGAGACGAGCGTTGAACCTGCGACCAGTAGCCTCATCCTGCGCGCGCTCGTCCCCAACCCAGAGCAGATTCTGCTACCCGGGATGTTTGTGCGGGCGCGAGTCGAGATCGGTAGACGCGAGAACGCGCTCTTGGTCCCGCAACGCGCACTCCAACGCGATCGTCAAGGCCGGCCCTATGCCCTGGTATTGAATGCGGAAAACCGGGTGGAACAACGGCTACTGCAAACCGAGCGTACCCTGGGGGAGAACTGGCTGGTGGAATCTGGTCTTGCAGCCGGCGAGCGTTTGATCCTCGATGGTCTACAAAGGATCCGGCCTGGCGATCAGGCCAAACCGGTCGAGCTCGATCTAGCGGTAACCGAGGCGCAGACCCAGCCCTCTAGCCTTGACCCGGCTGGGCGCCCACCGGCCCAGTCTAATCCCACCGGGCGCTGATCCCTTTAGCCAGACACCCTGCTTAAGCCATGGCCCATTTTTTTATCGACCGACCCGTATTCGCCTGGGTCATCGCCATCCTGATCATGTTGGCGGGGACCCTTGCGCTTGTGAACCTCCCCGTCGCCCAGTATCCAGCTATCGCCCCGCCGGCGATCACGATCACTGCACTCTACCCCGGTGCCTCGGCCAAGACGGTCGAGGATGCAGTCACCCAGGTCATCGAACAGCAGATGAGCGGGCTCGATGGCCTGCGCTATATGAGCTCAACCAGCGAGTCAAATGGGGTGGCGACCATCACCCTGACCTTTAACAACGGGGTCAATCCAGATATCGCGCAGATGCAGGTGCAAAACAAGCTGCAGCTGGCAAGCGCCTTATTGCCCGATGAGGTGGTGCGTCAAGGGATTCAGGTGACCAAATCGGTGCGCAATTTCTTGATGGTGGTGGCCTTTGTCTCGCGCGATGGCCGTCTGTCCAATGCTGATCTTGCCGACTATGCGATCAGCCTCGTCCGGGACCCGATCAGCCGTATCCCCGGGGTGGGCGAGGTGACCTCGTTCGACAGTCAATATGCGCTGCGGGTATGGCTGGATCCTTACAGGCTCAATCAATATGGGCTCACCCCCGCCGAGGTGATCGCGGCACTTCAGGCTGAAAACGCCCAGATCTCCGCGGGTCAGCTTGGGGCCCTGCCGGCCTTACCTGGTCAGCAGCTCAATGTCACGGTCAATGTCCAGGAGCGGCTCAATACCCCAGAGGCATTCGGTGCCATCCGCCTGCGTACCCTGACCGATGGCTCACAGGTGCTGCTGCGCGATGTGGCGCGCATCGAGCTGGGGAGCGAGATCTATGGCCGGATGGCGCGGCACAACGGCCAGCCAGCAGCTGGCATGGCGATTCGGCTGGCTGCAGGTGCCAATGCGCTCAAAACCGCGGATGCAGTCAAGGCCAAGATCGAGGAGCTTTCCGCCTTTTTCCCAGCGGGGATGGAGGCAGTCTTTCCCTATGACACCACCCCCTTTGTGCGGATCTCGATCGGCGAGGTGGTCAAGACCCTGATCGAAGCGGTGATCCTGGTGGTCCTGGTGATGTATCTGTTTCTACAGAATCTGCGCGCCACCCTGATCCCAGCGATCGCCGTGCCTGTGGTCCTGCTTGGAACCTTTGGGGTATTGGCGGCATTCGGTTATTCGATCAATACGCTGACCCTGTTTGCCATGGTCTTGGCCATCGGGCTCTTAGTCGATGATGCGATCGTGGTGGTCGAGAATGTCGAGCGCATCATGCATGAGGAGGGCCTGGGGCCCAGGGAGGCCACGCGCAGGTCCATGGATCAGATCACCGGCGCCCTGATCGGGATTGCCCTGGTGCTTGCGGCGGTCTTTGTCCCCATGGCCTTTTTCGGCGGCTCCACCGGGGTGATTTACCGGCAGTTTTCGGTCACCATCGTCTCGGCGATGTTACTGTCGGTCCTGGTGGCCCTTAGCCTAAGCCCAGCCTTGGCCGCAAGCCTGCTCAAACCGCCTGCCTCTGGAGCCAAGCGCGGGTTGTTCGGCTGGTTTAACCGCACCTTTCAGCGCAGCCTTAGGCTGTATCTCACAGGGGTCGCTGGGGTGATCCGGCGCCGCCTGCTGTTTTTGGGTGTGTATCTCGTTTTGGTCAGCGCGATGTGGCTGCTGCATGAGCGTATGACCACTGCATTCCTGCCTGAGGAGGATCAGGGGATCCTGATTGTCCAGGCGAGCCTGCCGCCTGGGGCAACGCTTGAACGCACCCGCGAGGTACTCAGGGAGGTCGAGCGCCATTTTCTTAAGGATGAGCGGGCGGCGGTTAAAGAGCTGATCACGGTCGCGGGTTTCAGCTTTGCCGGTCAGGGCCAAAACATGGGCATCGGCTTTGTGAGGCTTAAGGATTGGTCTGAACGCAGGCATCCAGAGCTCCAGGTCAAGGCAGTGGCCGGTCGGGCGATGGCGGCATTCTCGCGTATCCGCGATGCGCGGGTCTTTGCCTTCCCGCCGCCGGCGGTGATCGAGCTGGGCACCGCCTCTGGCTGGGATGTGCAGATCCAGGACAAGGGCGGCCTGGGGCGCGAGATGCTCGCCGAGGCGCGCGGCCAATTCTTCGGGATGGCGATGCAGGATCCGCGTCTGCTGGCAGTGCGGCCCAATGGGCGCGAGGATGAGCCGCAGTATCGGGTCGAGGTCGATCGCGCTAAGGCCGGCGCCTTGGGATTGTCCTTGGCCGAGATCAACAAGACCCTGAGTGTTGCCTGGGGCAGCGCCTATGTGGATGACTTCATGCACGAGGGACGGGTGAAAAAGGTCTATGTCCAGGCCGATGCCCCCTACCGGATGCAGCCCGAGGACCTTGCTGCCTGGTATGTGCGCAATAGCTCAGGGGAGATGGTCCCATTCTCGGCATTCGCGGAGGGCAGCTGGACTCTGGGCTCGCCGCGCCTAGAACGCTATAACGGTCTGCCGTCATATGAATTCCTAGGTCAGGCGGCGCCTGGTCTGAGCACAGGTCAGGCGATGGTTGCGGTCGAGGAATTGGTCAGGCGCCTGCCCCCTGGGATCGGGCATGAATGGACTGGGATCTCCTATGAGGAGCGCGCCGCAGGAAGCCAGGCCCCTATGCTCTATGCCCTCTCGGCCCTGGTGGTCTTTTTGGCCCTGGCTGCACTCTATGAAAGCTGGTCGGTGCCATTCGCGGTGATGCTGGTAGTGCCGATCGGTGTCCTAGGCGCTGTCCTGGCTGCGCTCGGCCGCGGGCTACCCAGCGACATCTATTTTCAGGTGGGTCTATTGGCCACTATTGGCCTTTCAGCCAAGAATGCCATTCTGATCGTCGAGTTTGCCCGCACCCTGCAAGAGCAGGGACGCGATGCGGTCAGCGCTGCGCTCGAGGCAGCGCGGCTGCGTATCCGCCCGATCGTCATGACCTCCCTGGCCTTCGGCTTTGGGGTATTGCCCCTGGCCCTCAGCCAAGGGGCGGGGGCAGGCGGGCGGATCGCGCTCGGAACTGGGGTACTCGGGGGGGTGACGGCGGCAAGCCTGATCGGGGTGTTCTTCGTGCCTCTGTTTTTCGTCCTGATTTCCCGGCGGCTGAGCCCATCGCCCCAGCAGCATCCCCTGCCAGTCAAGGTCTCCTGAGGCCAGGCCCAGGCATTCAGGGCAAAGTCGCGCTCTCGGCTGGCCAAATCAGACCAGGCGATAGACTCTAGATCCCGGACCTCTCGGGTAAGGCGTCCTCGTAGTCGATATCCTCTGCCGCCAGCGCCTGCTTGAGATCAGCTAGCGCACTCTCCAACCCCGAGCGCCCCCGGAAGCCGAGACGGATATGCGGGTCTTCGCCCCGATGCGGCAGGCTGAAATGTTTGAGTTCGGGATACCGGCTGCTGAGCTGCCGCATCAGCGGGATCAACTGACTCTCGGCCACCCCCCGCACCAAGACCGCGGCTTCGCGCAGCTGTGGGCAATGCTCGAAATTCCGATCCAAGACCCATTCGGCCATGGGCCAGGCCATCTCGGGAAAGCCAGGGAAAAACCAGTGGTGTTTCAGGCGGAAACCAGGGATCTGATTGATTGGATTGGGGATCAATTCAGCGCCCTCGGGCAGATCGGCCATCAGGATGCGGCTGGGATAGGCTGCCGCGCCAAACCTATCCTCGATCAGACGCGCTGCCTCAGGATGGCGCTTGAGCCCAACCCCGGCCGCGGCTGCCGCAGCCGCCCGGGTTTGGTCGTCCGGGGTGGCCCCAATCCCACCGCAGGCCAATACCGGTTCAGGGCGTGCCAGCGAAAACCGCAGATGGGCAATCAGGATCTCTAGATCGTCCGGCAGCAGCCAGTACCAGGCCAGCTCATGACCGCGCTCGCCGATGAGGCGCTTGAATGCCGCCAGATGCGCATCGCAGCGGGCGCCCTTGAGCAACTCGTCGCCGATGACGATCAGGCCAAAGGCCAGAGACTGGTCTTGGGAGTCTGGGTTAGGGCTGGACATAGGCATCGAGCCACTCCGTTTTGCGATAGACAGTGCCTTGCATCAGGGCAATTGGATCACCCTCTCCTCGGTGACCCGGATCAGAATAGGTCGCTAGACGCGGATTGGAGAAGATCTGCTCTCAAGAACCTGCGCCATCGTGCCCAGGGTTTTTTCCTGAACCGCCGGGTGTGGCTTCCCCCATGCGTCTCTGACCGGCCTCAGCTTCCCGCCTGCGGCACGGACCTCCCTGCCCCAGCGCCAGCCATTACTGG
>CALALB010000073.1 GCA_937923175.1 uncultured Chromatiaceae bacterium
CCGCGATCAACGATTACGTGGCCCATCACAACATAAACCCCAAACCGTTCATCTGGACCAAGAGCGCGCGCGACATCCTGCAAAAGGTCATTCGGGCCAATGCGCGCTTAAGTTCCAAACAGAACGCAACACTACACTAGCGAGCAGGCCATGGACCAGGGAAAAAGCCAGATCGCTGACTGCGCCAAGACAGCGAGCCTGTGATGCCAGAACGGTTGCGCCAGTCAAGGGGGCCTGAGGTTTACTCACCCAACATAGCCCGAGTCATGCCAGAGCAGTTGCAATCTCCCAACAGTCCTAACCACGAAGGTCTCGCCCAGCAAAACAGCAAGCCTGTGATGCCAGGAGAGCTGGAGCTCTTTAGCACAACCCATGATTTGGACAGGCTCGAAAGGCGCCTGGCCGCATTGCTTAGCAGCCCGCCGGCAGAGCGGGCCTGGGAGTCACAGAGGGCGGTTGGGCCGGTCCGCCGAACCGGGTGGTGGACGCGCCAGCGTGCCCGGCTGCATGCGACCTGGCAGAGCTGGCGGGCGCAGGGTTATGCAGTGTCTTGGCTGATCCAGCGCCTGCCAGGGGTGCGGGATGTGGTCAATCTGGCCTGGGCCTTGCTCACCATCCAGGGCCGGCTGTATCGGCTGCAGATCGCCATCCAAGAAACCCAAACGGCGCTTAAGGCCTATCAGCGGGAGATACAGCCCCAGCAGCGCATCGCCGAGAAGCGGCTGCAGGAGCTGGCCCAGCGTTATGATCGGCTGCATACCAACACGGCCTGGCTAGAACAGGCGCTCTCCGAGGTGGCGACCACAGCAAAGCGCCTGGGGGCGAACCAGCAGGCGGATCGGGAGTTTATGCAGCGGGAGCTCGATCTGTTGGCCGCTCGGCTGGGGGCGCCGGCGACAGGGCAGTCAGCCCTGGTGCAGGCGCACCAGAGACAGCGCGACCGCTGGTATCTGGCGTTCGAGGCCGAACATCGGGGCGATGCCGAGTCGCTGCGGGCGCGCCAGCAGATCTATCTGCCCTATATCCAGCTGGCCACACCGGATCCCCAGTCGGGCTGGGTGCTGGATCTGGGTTGCGGCCAGGGCGATTGGCTGAAGGTCTTAAGCGAGGCAGGCTTTAAGGCCGAGGGGGTGGATACCAATGCCAGCCTGGTCGCAGCGGCGCGGCGGGCGGGTCTTAGGGTCCATCAGGCCGATCTGTTCGAATATCTGGGGACGCTCGCCGATCAGACCTATGCGGCCATCACCGCCTTTCAGCTGGTCGAGCATCTGCCCTGGGAAGGGTTGCTCGAGCTCTTTGCCGAGCTGAGGCGGACAGTGCGGCCAGGGGGGGTGGTGATCCTGGAGACGCCCAATCCAGAAAACATCCAGGTCGGCGCCTATAGCTTTTGGCTGGACCCCACCCATGTCCGCCCCTTGCCGCCGCCCTTGCTTGCCCATTTGGCGGTTCATTGCGGGTTTGTGGATATCCACATCGAGCGCCTGCATCCCTGGCCGCAGTACGAGCCGCAGGCGGCGGATCCTTTGAACAAGCTGCTCTATTGCGAGCAGGATTATGCGCTGATCGCCCGGGTCCCGGTCTGAGTCTGGCGATGTGAGGCGATCAGCACTCCCTAGTTAGAAGGAAACACAGCGATGGTTCAGCATGCCGAGCGCGGGGGCACAGGCACGCCCTTTGCCGGGCTTAGCCCACTGCAAACATGGCTGAAGACCGATGAGCTGGTGTTGGGTTGGGTGCCGGGGACAGCAGATACCGGCCCCCTGCCCTGCCTGCAGACCCTGGCGCGTCTGACGCCCTGGCCGGTGCGGCTGGTGTGGTTTGAGCAGGCGGAGTCAGGGGCAGAGGGGCCGCCCACCGCCTTGCCAGCCGGTCTGTTCGTGGAGAGTCTGGCGCTGGATTCGCCTGAGGCATGGGTCCGGTTGGCCCAGCTGGAGGCCCTGGCGCTGCCGGTCGGGCAGTTGGAGCGCTATCGCCCTTGGCTCGCTCAGTTTGCCATCCCGGCACTAATCCGCCTGCCGGCGGGGAACAATGGCTGGACGGGCGGCGGATTGGCAGTCGCCAAGGCCAGCCCCCAGGCGCTGGCCGGGTTGTTGCTGCTGCTGGCAACGGATCCGCCGACCCGCCGCCGGGCGCTCGCTGGCCAGCGTCTCTGGTCAAACCCGGGGGAGAAACAGCTGTGGCGGGTGGAGGGGGTGTTCGATTCGAGCTATAGCCTGGCGATCGTCAATCGCCAGCTGGCGTTGGCGCTCGAGGATAGCCAGGGGCCGGACGAGACAGTGGCGCTCTTGACCTATGAGCAGGGGGATGATCCCCAACCCAATTTCGCTGTGGTCGAGGATCCCGCCCGGGTGCGGGCGCTATGGGAACGCAGCCGCCAGCTGCAGGCCCCGGCAGTGGCCCTGCGCAATGCCTGGCCGCCGCGGGTGCGCGATCTGCGCGGGGCGCGGCGCGTCCTGGCCAATTATGCCTGGGAGGAGACCGGCTTTCCGGAACAATATGCCCAGGATTTCAACCGGGTGTTGGATCTGATCACGGTGGTGTCAACCCAGACGCGCCGCTTTTTGCAGGATGCGGGGGTGGAGGTGCCGATTGCGGTGGTGGGCAATGGGATCGATCATCTGAGCGCCTTGACCCCAGAGCCTCTGCCCCGCCCTTTGCCCGGCGGCTTTCGTTTTCTGCATGTGTCGTCCTGTTTTCCCCGCAAGGGGGCCGATGTGCTGCTCGAGGCCTATGGGCGCGCCTTCCGCGATTTTCAGGATGTGGCCCTGATCATCAAGACCTTCCCCAATCCCCATAACCGGATCCTGGAACAGCTGGCCAGCCGGCGCGCCGCCGATCCGCATTATCCGCAGCTGGAGGTGATCCTGGACGATTGGACCCCAGGGCAGATGGCCGCCCTGTATCAGGCCTGTCAGGTGGTGGTTGCACCCAGCCGGGGCGAGGGCTTTGGGTTGCCGATCGCCGAGGCCATGCTCCATGAGCGCCCAGTGATCACAACCCGCTGGGGTGGCCATCTGGATTTCTGCGACGAGGAGACGGCCTGGCTGATCGATCAGCGCCCGGCCTATGCCCGCACCCATCTAGCCGTGCCGGATTCGCTCTGGGCCGAGCCCGACCCCGAGCATCTGGCCCAGCTATTGCGCGAGCTCTATCAGGCCAGCCCACAGGCATTGGCCCCGCGTCTGCAGCGGGCGCGCGCGCGGGTGGAAGAGCGCTATACCTGGGCCCAGGTCGCCCAACGCACCCGAGCGGCCCTGGCCCGAATCGAGTCCCAGCCCGGGCCCCTTCCCGAGGCGCGGGTCGGCTGGGTGAGCACCTGGGGATCGCGCTGCGGGATCGCCGCCTATTCGTTCTATCTCAGCCGGGCCTTTGCCCCCGAGTCGCTCCTGGTGCTGGCGCCCTTCAACGAAGAGCTCGAACATCCGGACGAACCCAATGTGGAGCGGGTCTGGCAGCTGGGGGCGCTCGAGGTTGGCCCGATCCTCGAGATCGCCCGCCGCCACCGGCTCGATGCCCTGGTCATCCAGTATCACTGGGCCTTTGGCGATCCTCTGAGGCTTGCCGCACTCTGCGATGCGCTTAAACAGGATGGGCGCCGGGTCTTGGTGGATCTGCACAATACCCGCAGCGCCCCGCCCGCCATCCTGGGCCCTGAGTTTCTCGGGCCCCTGGGCCGGGCCGATCGGGTGTTGGTGCATACGCTTGAGGATGTCGCCCGGCTGAATGACTGGGGGCTGTCGGCCAATGTGACCTTGTGGCCATTGTGTGTCTATGAGCTGCCGCAACTAACCCCAGCCGAACAGGAGGCGCGCCGCCAGGCGCTGGGACTGGCGGGACGGCGGGTATTGGCCACCTATGGGTATCTTATGCCGCATAAGGGGTTGCGCCAACTGCTTGCGGCCATGCCCAGGCTGCTTGCGGCGCATCCGGATCTACATCTCTTGATGCTCAATGCCTGGTATTCGGAGGCGGCCTCGGCCGAGGAGCTGCGCTTGCTCCAGGCAGAGATCTCTGCCCTGGGATTGGGTGAGCGGGTCAGCCTGGAGACCGATTATCTGGCCGATGCAGAATGTATCGCCCGGCTGAGTCTGGCCGATCTGATCGTCTTTCCCTATCAGCATACCCAGGAGTCTTCGTCGGCGGCGGTGCGTATGGCGATCGCCGCTCAGCGGCCAATCGCTGTAACCCCCTTGGGCTTTTTTGCCGATGTCGAGACGGCGGTATTGCAGCTGCCGGGGACTGAGCCGGCGGCGCTGGCCGCAGGCATCGATAGGCTGCTAAAGCAGCTTGCCGAGGATGGGTTTAGGCAAGGGGTACGCGAGCGTCTGGAGTCCTTCGCCAGGCAACATGGCTCCAGACGCCGCTCCGCCCAGCTGAAGGGCATGATCCATGGGATCGTGCGCCAGTTGGAAGCTTGAGGGAATAACCCGCGTCTGAAGACGCGAGGCGCCCAGACAACTGGAACAAGCCAGTTGCAGGGGTCTGCATCGGCGACCTGCAATACCGAATGACCTTGCCGGCAGTGCCAAGGGTTCTGGCCTTTGTACTGGGTTGTGGATTCCGTTCCGGCCTACGCCGGAACGACGAACCAGGGGGTGCCGGAATGACGCGTCGGAATTGTGAGTCATAGCACCCCTTCGATGGTTGATGGCTGCGAAGCGATTGACGAGAAGCGCATCTCGGTCAGGATTGCAGATTGGGAATCGCCCGCCTGGAGCGGGAACTGTCCGCCTTCTTTAGGTGACCGAAAGCTGGACCTGCAGACTCCCCGGAGGATCTCAGCCGCTATTTCCGGCAGAAAGTCATCGAGTAAGCCGAGGTGCAATACGCAAGGATGACGCCATCCGCTTGCAACACATGCTGGATGCGGCGCGCGAGGCGATGGGCTTCGTGGGAGGAAGCCCGAGCGGTCATGCAGGTGACCTGCACTGATTGCCGAGTTGACGACCAAGTCAACAGTTGGGCTGTGGCATGGAATGCCAAGACGCTCGATTCCCGGGTCGATGCCATCCTCAAGAGGCATCAGCCCGAGCAAAGTGGCGCCCCGGCCCCAACGACCGCCGGCGCCTGTTCCCATCGCCCGCGGACATTTGCTACGCCTTGGGATCAGGGGCTGGAGGGTAGATCGGCAAACTCCTCCTGGATCCACTCGATTTGTTTTGGTCGATTGGGCCCGCCTGCGGCCTGAATCGCGATCAGACCAGGCGGGGGCTTAAGGGTGGCAATAGGCCTATCCTGAAGCGCCTGTTCCATGAAATCGACCCACATCCCCAAGGCCGCCTTGCCCCCTTCTTCGCCGCGTCCCAGTTTGCCGAAGTCATCGAAACCCATCCAGGCGACGGTTACCAGCTCGGCCTGATAGCCAGCAAACCAGGAGTCGCGAATGTCGTTGGTCGTTCCGGTCTTGCCGACGAGATCAGGGCGATTCAGGCGCTTGGCGCCTGTGCCAGTTCCGCGTTCGATGACCTCGCGCAGGAGCGAGGTCATTTGATAGGCGATCCGCGGGTCGAGTACCCGCTCGGCAGGTCGAAAGGGCCGCAAGGGGCGGGTCTGGGCCGTATCGCCCGTTTGATACCAACATTCATCGCAGGCGCGGGCCGGACGCGCTTGAAAGATCACCTGACCCCGGCCGTCCTCGATCCGCTCGATGAAATAGGGGACGACATGAAAGCCACCATTGGCAAAGACCGCGTAGCCTTCGGCCAACTTGACCGGCGCCAGCTCGCCGGTCCCAAGGACCAGGGAGAGACCGCGGGGAAGGGCCTGGTCATCGAAACCGAAGCGCCGAAGATAGGCGCGCGCGTTCTCCAATCCCACCGCCTGCAAGAGATTGATGCTCGCCAGATTGCGCGAGAGTGCCAAGGCGCGGCGCAGGCTGATCGGACCGAGCTCCTTGCCATCGGCATTGTGCGGTCTCCAGCCCTGATAGCCCTTGTAGGTCAGGGCCTCATCGCGCACCAGGCTGGCGGGGGTAAAGCCGCGGTCGAGCGCCGCGGCATAGACGAATGGCTTGAAGCTCGAGCCTGGTTGACGGCGCATCTCGACGGCACGGTTAAACTGCGAGACGCTAAAGGCATAGCCACCGACCAGGGCCCGGATCGCCCCATCGCGCGGATCTAGGGCGAGCAAGGCACCTTCGACCGCTGGGATCGGTGCCAAGACCCACTCCCCGCGCGGGCTCTGCTTGACCCGCACCAGGTCTCCCACCGCCAGGGGATCAGAGGTACGCCGCTTTGGCCCCTGCCAGCGTTCGAGATTGCGGTGCTGGCGCGCCCAGGCGAGCGAGCGCTGCGCCAATCTAACCCTTTGGGCATGCCCGATATAGACCTCGACCTGATCGCCTGAGATCCGGGTGATGAGACCCGGTATCAGGCCGGGGACAGGCGTAACCTCAGCGAGATATTGATCCAGCATCCTGTCTGATAGGCCGGCGAGATTGAACCGATCCTCGGGCCCGCGATAGCCGTGGCGCTCATCATAGCGATGGAGTGCTGAGCGCAGGGACTCCTGAGCTGCCCGTTGCAGACGTCCATCAAGGGTCGTCCATACCTGATAGCCGCGGCCTTCGGCGGCCTCGCCATAAAAACGCCGGATCTCGGCACGGACCATCTCAGCGACATGCCCGGCCTCAAGCTCAAGACCCCGCCAGTGGGCGCTGGCTGTATTAGGAGCGGCAACCGCCTGGGCATACTGGACCTGATCGATATAACCCAGCTCCAGCATGCGTTTGAGGACATAGTTGCGCCGCTCGAGGGCGCGCATGGGGTTGACGATGGGATTGAGCGTCGAGGGGGCCTTGGGGATACCGGCGAGCATGGCCGTCTCGGCCAGGGTCAGTCGAGCGAGCGGCTTACCGTAATACAGTTCGGCCGCCGCCGAGATGCCATAGACGCGATGGCCAAAAAAGATCCGGTTGAGATAAAGCTCAAGGACCTCCTCCTTGCTCAGGGTCTCTTCGATCTGGAGCGTTAGGATCAGCTCGGTCAGCTTGCGCCTGAAGGTTTTTTCTGGGGTCAGCCAGAGATTGCGGGCCAACTGCATGCTGATCGTCGAGCCGCCCTGGGTCTTTTCCCCGGTGAGCACAAGCTCGCGCAGGGCGCGGATCAGCCCCTGGACATCGATCCCCTGATGCTCGAAAAAACGGCTGTCCTCAGCGGCAAGAAAGGCCTGGATGACCTGGGGCGGGACATCGCGCAAGGCAACCGGTTGGCGGCGCTCGATCCCGAACTCGCCGATCATCAGCCCATCCAGGCTATAGACGCGCAATGGCTGCTTAAGCTCGAGCGAACGTAGATCCTGGACATCGGGCAGATCCACCAACAGGGTCGCCGCGAGGATGCCAGCGCCTGCCAGTCCAAGCGCCAAAGGCTGCACTGGCGGCCCAAGGGCCGAGCCGATGAGATGGAAAAACCAATGGCCTGCCGAGTGCCAAGGGGTATGGCCTTGCCGATAGGGGGCGTCCTGGGGATAGGGGGATGAATCGCGCCCGGTCGGTTTAATCCCAGATAAAAACATACCGAGGGTGTCTGGCCAAACCCGTCAGGGATGGGCAGTTGCCGCCCTGAGGTCACGCGCCTGGGCAATGGCCCAGGCAACGGTGAGCGCCTGCCGGTTGGCGGCGACATCATGGACACGCAGGATCGCTACCCCCTGCATGACCGCAAGCGCTGTCGTTGCACAGGTGCCGATGATGCGCTCATCCGGTTGTGCCTGTTGGCCCAGCTCGCCGAGAAAACGCTTGCGGCTGGTCCCCAACACCACCGGTGGGCCCAGTGCAACCAAGCGATCGAGATTGGCTAGGAGTGCCAGATTATGGGCAAGCGTCTTGCCGAAACCGATCCCGGGGTCGATCAGGATCTGGTGAGGCTCAACCCCCGCCGCCAGCGCCGCCTCGATGCGCTGGGCAAGGTGGGCCCGCACCTCCTCGACCACATCCGCATACCGGGGTGCAATCTGCATAGTCCGGGGCGTCCCTTGGCGGTGCATGAGCACGATCTGGACCCGGCGCTCGGCAGCCAGCGGCAACATCCCTGGATCATCGATTGCCGCAGAGGTGTCATTGATCCAGTTGGCCCCGGCATCCAACGCCGCCTGGGCGACCTCGGCCGAGGTGGTATCGATGCTGATCGGAACCTCGGGGGGGATCCGTTCGCGCAAGCCCCGAATCACCCCCAAGACCCGCCGCTTTTGTTCATCAGGCGGCACAGGCAGAGATCCCGGGCGGGTCGATTCTCCGCCGATGTCGAGGATTGCCGCCCCTTCTTCCAAAAGCCTAAGGCCATGCGCGATGGCAGAGGCGGGGTCCAGATAACGCCCCCCGTCCGAGAAGCTATCGGGGGTGACATTGACAATGCCCATCAGACGCGGCGGCTGAGGGGCAAGGGCGGTAGAGGTCTGGCAGGGATCGGCGAACCGCCCGTCTCCAGGGGTACTCGAGATCATCATGCTGTTTGGATGAGAGGGTTGGCGCAATCCCCAGGGGATTGCAGTGGATTCAGCGACAGCCGCGAGTCTGACGCGCGTAGCGATAGAGTTCAAGATAGCGCTGGGCCGGTTTTCTCCATGACCAGTCCATCCGCATTCCATTGCACCGTAATTGGGCGAACTCACGGGGGTGCTCGCGCCATAACCAAAGCGCCCGCCCCAACGCATCCTCCAGCGCCTCTGGGGTCGGCTCGTCGAATAGATAGCCAGTGCGCGCCGACCTAGGGGCGATCGAGTCGTTGGCATCCTGAATGGTGTCAGCAAGACCGCCGACCCGGCGGGCAATCGGGACAGTGCCATAGCGCATGGCGATCAGCTGGGTCAGCCCGCAGGGCTCATACAGGCTCGGGATCAGGATCAGGTCTGCCCCTGCATAGATCAGATGGGCAAGCGACTCGTCATGGCCCAATACCAAACGCACCTGAGTCGAATCGGCATATCTCGCCTGGAGCAAGGCGAAACGCCCGGCGATCTCGGGATCGAGCGCTGCCCCTAAAAGCGCAACCTGGGCGCCTGCCCTTAGGGCATATTCGATCCCGTGGAGGATGAGATCCACCCCCTTTTGCCAATCCAGACGGCTGATGACCGCCACCAGCGGGCGTCCTGGATCATCGGCCAGACCGAGCCGCTGGCGCAGGGCCTGGCCATTGCCCTCCTTGCGCCCCAGTGTTCTGAGGTCGAAATGGACCGGGATAAAGGGGTCGCGCGCCGGGTCCCAAACAGAGTCATCGATGCCATTCAGAATCCCAGCGAACTTGAATGCATAACGCCGCAGCCAGGCCTCTAGCCCCATCCCTTGCTCGGTATACTGGACCTCCCAGGCATAGCGCGGCGAGACCGTATTGACCGCATCCGCCGCGGCGATTCCTGCCTTCATCAGATTGATCAACCCGGCCTCTGAGTGATCGGCAAGCCAATGGGCAAGACGCCGGGGGACGGATTGGACCCCGAGCTTGGTCAAAAGATCCGCCCGAAACCGCCCCTGATAGCCGATGTTATGCAGGGTGTAACAGATAGGGATAGGGGTAGCGCTCGTCTCGCTCATGCCGGGCTTGCCCAGCGCCCCGGTATTCTGGGATACAGGCGCATCCTGCCGATATTCTCTCGACAAGGCCAGCACCAAGCCGGTCTGCCAATCATGACAATGTAGGATATCGGGTCGCGCACCTGCGCCGAGTGCGCGGACATAGGCAATGGCAGCACAGGCAAAAACGGCAAAGCGCTCGGCATCATCCGGCTCGCCATAGATCCTGGCCCGCGCAAAGAATGGATCCTGGGGGCGGGGGGCGATCAACCGACAGACATAGCCATCCAGAGACAGATCCAATACCTGACAATCGATCGCGCGCCCCGCAAAGGGGACTCGAAGATGGATCTCCAAGGGCTTGGGCTCGGGCAGACCGGTCAGATTCAGACAATCATAGGCCGGCAGGAGGACCTCGACCCGATGACCTAGATGACCGAGGGCGCGCGCCAGCCCGGCGACCGCATCGCCCAGCCCACCCGCCTTGGCCAAGGGCGCGCATTCGCTGCTGATCATGAGGATACGCATCGCCGAGCTGATCCTTGGAAGACCGAGATCCAGACCCTTACAGCCAGCCACCTGGGGGTGGGTGACGCGCCAGGATCTGGCGGATGATCTCAGGGTCATCGATCCGGATTCTCAATTGAAAGCGTCCCCCAGGTCCAAGCCGATAGGGATGCCCGAACAGATCGATCTTGGCATGGGGTGGGCCCCAACCCTGGAGGCGCAGCTCGGCCTCGATGACGAGACCCTGGGTCGCAGGCGCGGTCAAACCATAGCCAGGGTTTGGCGCACTGCCCTGCCCCAATGCTGGGCATTGGGCTGATATCTCTGGGCCGGTTGGCTGCGGCGGCTCAGACAGCAGACCCTGATCCCAAAGCGCACCGAGCTTGCCTGGGTCTGGCAGCCCAGGCATCGAGCCTGCAGCCTCCTCAGATTCTAAATCCGCGGGCGGCGGACGCAATCCCTCTAGACCAATCGCGCAGGCATGCAAGAGCTGGTTAGAACGGCATAGTAACAGCCAACCGTGCTGGGGATTGATCAGACCCAGCTCGGCCTGAAAGGGTCCTGGATCATCATGAACAGGGAAGCTGGTCTCACCCGCTTGATCCAAAGCCCTGGGATTCAGATGGCGTTCGCCGAATATAGCCGGCGCGCCCTCGGCTGCGAGGTGTAATAGGCGTAAAACCAACGTCAGCGGCCCATCCGCGGCTGGGAAATAGGCGCGATAGGGTATCAGTAGATCGGCGGTGAGACGCCAATAGACCCGCAGCTCGCCTGCTGTACCCGGATACAGCCGCAGGGGGCGCGCCTGGGGGGCGAGCGGCAGGCGTAAGGGCCGCAAACCACAGGGGACAACGGAGACCGGGTTGGGATCTGACATCGGCGGCAAGGCGCTCAATCGGCCCTGCCCGAGGGGGATGCACCCAGTCTGGACGCGACCTCAGCGAGCGCCCGGCTCGCAGCGCCGGTACGCATCTGAAGATAGGGGATCCAGGCCTCGCCCCAATATAAAAAGCAGCTTGTTTCAGACTCAAGGATCTGCTGGCGGGCGCGTGCCAGGATCTGGGCCGTCTCCTGATCGCTGTCTGGACAGAGTCGCCGCAGCGACCAGTAGCGCGCGCTCAGGTCATGGATCTCGGCGAGCGCCTGGCGCTGGTGTTCCGAGCCGACCCAATGCAAAAAATTGTCATAGCCTGAGGTCTGGGCACTCCAGGTGCCTGTCTGGACCCGGGCAGAGGCAAGCTGATACCGAGGCTCAAGATAATCGCGCAACAAGACCGGTTGTACCTGGATCTCGCCGCTTCGGCACTGCTGGAGATAAGGGGCCAAAAAATGGCCAAAAAAGCCGGATGGTTCATGGGTTTGTCTGAACCAAGCGCCATTCTCGCCATCCGACCAGGTGACAAAGAGCCGATCCTCATCGGGACGCGGTGAAACGGCAGCGCGCCAACCGAGCTCATCGCGCAACCAACGCGGATTTAACCCATGAGCCTGGGCATTGGAGAGATCGCGGTCGCGCGGGACGATAGTCAGACACAGACCCTCATAGCAGGCGCGATAAGGCCTAAGGGTATCATTGAGCCCATCGGCAGGGCGCACATGGACGCTATCGACGAGCGCATAGGTATACCCAGCCCGGGCCAGGAGAGGGATCATCTCCATCGAAAAGGCCATCTCGGGCGGCCAGAAACCGCGCGGCGCATACCCAAAGACCTCCTCGATGATCGATCGTCCAAGGGCAATCTGCTCAGACCAGTCAGCCCGGGGGATCAAGGGGATGATCGGATGGTAATAGCCGGTACCCAAAAGCTCGATGTTGGCAGCGGCGCGGTAGCGTTCGAGCATGGCCGGAATATCGACACAGCTGCGATAAAGATCCACGATCTCTGGATCGAGGAGCTGTTCGAGCAAGACACCTGAAAAGCTCACATGCAACCGGGCCACATCTGGGTATTGTTCAGCATAACGCACCACCCGCTCATAACAACGCAGGATCTGCTCGGCCTCCCAGGGATTGGCGTCGTGCAAGAGACGCAGATTGCCCGGGGGCTGGTGCATGTGCAGACCGATGGCATGTAAGATGCGTCCAGTCGTCATGACCTTGGGCAGTTTGAATCCAGTGCGGTCACCCCCAAGGCCCCAGGCCCGGGTTGCCGATGCCAACCCTCAAGCACCAGGATGCTGCGGGCGCGGACTAGCTGCAGGCAGTCTTCGATCGGAGGTTGATCCGCAGGCGGGCAGATATCCCTGGGCTCTGGGCGCCCCGTATCCAGGGCGAGATACCAGCGCGCCGGGGCGATCTCGGGTATCTCGAAACAAAGCGCCTGCTCGCCCATATTGATCATGACATGTAACCAGGGCTCGTCCGGCTCAACAGGGGCGAGGGTAAAGGCCAGGAACTGGGCATCTGGGTCAGACCAAGGGGGTCTATGCAATTGCAACCCGTGCCAGGCGATATCCGGGATGGCAGCACCCGGCTGGGGACGACCGGAGAGAAAATGACGGCGGCGCAGACTGCGATGGCGCTTGCGCAAGGCGATGAGCTCGCGGGTAAAACGCAACATGGCGGCGTTCTGCTCCACCAGAGACCAGTCAAACCAGCCGATCTCGTTATCCTGACACCAGGGGTTATTATTGCCCTTTTGGGTGCGCAGGATCTCGTCGCCAGCCAACAACATCGGCACACCCTGACTGAGCAGGAGCAGGGTGAGTAGATTCTTGGCCTGACGACGGCGCAGGGCGAGGATTGCCGGGTCTTCAGTTTCCCCCTCGACCCCGCAGTTCCAGCTGAGGTTGTCATCCATCCCATCCCGATTGTCCTCATGGTTGGCCAGGTTGTGCTTATGGTTATAGGAGACCAGGTCCCAGAGGGTAAAGCCATCGTGGCAGGTGACGAGATTGATGCTGTTGATCGGCTGGCGCAGATTGGCCTCATAGAGGTCGCTGCTCCCCGCAAGGCGGGTTGCCACCTCGGCAACCAGACCGCGCTCGCCGCGGACAAAACGCCGAATGCTATCGCGATAGCGCCCATTCCACTCCATCCAGCGATAACCCGGGAAACTCCCAACCTGATAGAGCCCCGCAGCATCCCAGGCCTCGGCGATGACCTTGGTCTCGGCGAGCGTATCCGCAAGCTCGATCGCCCAGATCAGCGGCGGGTTTGCCAAGGGTCGACCATCGCCATCGCGGGTAAGGGCGCTGGCAAGATCGAAGCGAAACCCATCGACATGCATCTCGCGCACCCAATATTCGAGGACAGCGAGGATGAAATGGATCACCAGGGGATGATTTGCATTGATCGTATTGCCGCACCCGGTGAAATCCAGATAGACCCCTTTGTCGCGGGCATCAAGACAATAAAAGGTCTCGTTGGCAAAACCCTTGAAACTGAGCATTGGCCCCCCTGCCCCACCCTCGCAGGTATGGTTAAAGACCACATCCAGGATGACCCCGATACCCGCGCGGTGAAGCGCCTTGACGAGATCCCGGAACTCGCGCCGATGGGTCCCCTGCTCGGGGGTAACGCAATAGCCTGGATGGGGTGAAAACAGGGACAAGGGGCTATAGCCCCAAAAATTGCGCAGCCCGGCGTTCCAAACCCCCTCAGGCACATCCTGTTCATCGAATGCCATCACCGGCATCAACTCGACATGGGTGATCCCGAGGCGTTGGAGATAGGGGATCTTCTCGATGAGACCAAGAAAGGTCCCAGGATATCTGACCCCGGAGCTTGGATGGCGGGTGAAGCCCCCGACATGGAGCTCATAGATGATCATCTCCTCGCTCGGGATACACAGCGGGGTATCACCTTCCCAGTCATAGTCATCATCGGCAAGCACCACGGCACGCGGCGAATCATGGGGTCTTACCCCTTTGTCCAGTCGCCGCCGGCGATCCCAATGGCCGAGATTGAGCGCGCGCGCCCAGGGATCGAGCAGCTCGACCCGCGGATCGAAGCGCCAACCATGCCCGTATGGATCATAGGGGCCATGTAAACGCCAGGTGTAATGGACCCCCGGTGGCAGATCCTCGACCAGGACATGCCAGTACCCGAAGGTGCGATTGATCAAAGGGTCAAGTTCGATCACCTGAAAGGGCTCGGGACTTGTCGCAGCGGCATAGAGCAACAGCTCGGCCCCTCTCGCATATCGGCTATGGATTGAGAAATTGACACCCCGGCTTTCAACCGTAGCGCCTAGGGGATAGTGCCTTCCAGGCGAAACGCGATAGGTCATGGGCGTGTCTGGTATGACAGGGGTTCGGATCATCCCCGATCGCCGGCGCACCCAGCCTGCGAGCCAGGGCTGTGGCAGGTAGCATGGCGAAACATCATAGCATGCGCCCTGGTTTTGATAGGTACCTAGTGTATTGTTCGATTCTTGTGGGAACTTAATTGCCGCACCCGACTCCAACTTGCTACTTTGGCATGAAGTGGAGCGCGAACGTGAGAGTTGCACCGGCGATTGTTCTGACCGACGAGCAGAAAGCGGAGCTGACCAG
>CALALB010000074.1 GCA_937923175.1 uncultured Chromatiaceae bacterium
TGGTCAGCTCCGCTTTCTGCTCGTCGGTCAGAACAATCGCCGGTGCAACTCTCACGTTCGCGCTCCACTTCATGCCAAAGTAGCAAGTTGGAGTCGGGTGCGGCAATTCAGTTCCCACAAGAATCGAACAATACACTAGAACCTGTTCCGAGCCTTTCGGTTGCAAGTGCCAGAACAGGTCGCTATAGGATAATGTCAGAATCGATAAAGGCGAGAGCCTTGGCAAAAAGGGCGCTGGATACCCGAGGGCTGGGATGGCTGTCCTGGGTGGAGAGGGGTAGGTTTTGCTGGCCCTAAATCTACAGACCTGCCAGGGCCAATCAGCGCTAATGGCTGCCGATAGCGCGATCCAGGCGCGCTGTCGCTGGGACATGCCGACAGATCTCGGCCGGCTATCATCCGTCACCCCATTAGACGACCAGCTCATTGGCCCCCAGGATCGCCAACAGGATTGACAGGATAATCCCAGCAACGATCACCCCCAGCCCAATGATCAGGACCGGTTCCAAGAGGGTCAACAAACGCTGGATGCTGGCACGCGTCTCCCGCTCATAGAGGCTTGCGACCTTGGCGAGCATGACATCCAGGCTCCCAGCCTCTTCGCCCACCCGGATCATCTGGAGCGCCAGCTCTGGCAATGCCTGGCGTTTGGCCAAAGGCCCCGCTAGACCCCGTCCATGCTTTAAATCCTCGCTCGTCTCAACGAGCAGACCAAAGAGTCTTTGGTTGCCGACCACCTCCTTGGCCAGATTCAGGGCATTGAGCAAGGGCAGGCCATTCTTAAGCAGGGTTGCTAGGGTATGACACAGGCGCGCTGTTTCCATCTTCCACACCAGATCCCCGATCAATGGCAGACCCAGCAATCGATAATCGAGCTGTAACTTGACCTGGGGGTCTTTTAGCCAGCGTTCAAGCAGGACGGCGATCAGGGCAATGGCGCAGAGTATCGCCCACCAATAATTGCGGAATAGATCCCCCGCTGCCACCACAATCCGGGTGGGCAGAGGCAGCGCAGCGCCCATATCCTCGAAGAGCACCGTAAACTGAGGAACCACAAAGACCAACAGCATGATCACCGAAAGGCACGCGACAAACACCAGGATCGAGGGATAGACCAGGGCCGAGATCACAGTCTGACGCAGTTCGGCCAAACGCTCCAGATAATCGGCCAGGCGCTCTAAGACCTGTTCCAGGGCTCCACTCGCCTCACCCGCCCGCACCATATTGATATACAGGGGCGGAAACTGCCGATTTTGGGCCTCCAAGGCGCTGGAAAATGATGCCCCCCCGCGCACCCGAGTTTGTAGATCGGTTAGAACTCTGGCCAGATGCTCTTGGTTGGTCAGATCGATCAGGATCTGCAACGATCGATCCAGGGTCATCCCTGCCTCGAGGAGGGTCGCAAGCTCACGGGTGATCAGCCCAATCTCCTTTTGGCTCAGGTTTCGCCGCGGACGTTGCTCCCAGAGACCGAGACGCCGGCGCGTACGCGCCTCAAGCGGGATCAGGCCCTCGGCTTGCAGTTGACGAATGACCTCTAGCTCGGTCTCGGCCTCCCGTTCGCCCTCCACCAGCTCGCCATCCGGTTTAACGGCTCGGTAAAAAAATTTGGTCATCTGCGTAAGCTAATAAGCCTGAAGTCTATATGATCAGTTGCGCAAGGCGACCCCATCCCTGGGCATTGATTGCTGCCTAGCCAGCAATGAGGGGCGCATCTGGCAGATCTTTAACCGAGGTGCCTCAGCCCCAGCCAGGTGGGCCATCAAGCAGCTGGACCATAGCCAGCTGGTTTATCGGCCTAAGCCAGGCTTGCCAGCAGTTTAAGACCAGGACAACTTCTTTGCGAATGGGGGAGTGCTCAAGTCACAAAGCCAAGGCAGCGGCCTGGTGTATGCCAGAGAACGCCGGGACCCCCGCAGGGGTTCCTACCAAGCCAAACGCCGCAGCCTATGGATGCTAAGCCTTGCACGCGACCTGGAATGGGACAGACTTCGCCCCGCGATCCTGAGAGTGGTCAAGCTCTGGTAACACCAGCTGGGATGCAGAGTCCGGGTCTTTGGATGATCGAGAGGCGGGATTTATTTTGCGCTGATTTACCCAGACCCCGAAAAGGCGAATCAAAAGGATTTGAGTTTGAGTACCGGGAATCCGGACTGTTCATCAGGAATGATCAGCGCGCACCCTGGTTAAGATGCTGAGACGCTACAGTGCGAGATAAAAAAGAGGCACAGCCCCTGCCCTTTGCTGTGCCCTAGCTATGTGTCTCTGGCGGATTGAGATTATGCCCAGGAAGGGTAGGTCATTTTTTCCAACACCCGGCAGGTGTTTTGCTGCCGGTATGGGTAATAGCCAAGGGCGTACAGGCCGCGTCCTTGGTTGCCTGCACCCCTTGGGCTACAGCCTGGATGGTATAGTCACTGCCTGGGGTACCGGAAAACTGAAAGACATAGTAGCCGGCCAAATCTGTTTGGCATTGGGTGCTCGGGAGGGTAGCGCCGCTATAGGTCATCTTGGTGGTGTAGTAGCGTTCCATGAATTGGGCAAGCTCAAGCAGGCAGGCGCTTGCTGTAGACCGCCGCGTTTGGATGACCTGGGCCTGATAGCTGGGATAGACGATTGCCGCCAGGATAGCGACAATCGCCACCACAATCATGAGCTCAATAAGGGTAAAACCGCGCTGGTTCATGGGATCAATCCGCAATGATTTCGCGCCAGGACTGGCGACCTACTCTTGCCTGACTGCTCGGGAGTGATGTATCGTCCTGGCCCCCCGTTCCACTGACAACACCGATGTTGCCTATTATTGTCAATTCAGCCGGCATACCGACCTCAAAGTCCACACCCCCGATAAAGATATCGTTGAGTTTGTCATCAGCCTCTGAATTCTTGTTGATATCCACTGTATGGGTAGTCAGGCGCCCGCCTGTAAATGGATTGATAAAATTGATATATCCCCTGCCTCCTGGTACACAGGGATCATCGATGGGGATGATGGAGCTTGCAACCAGTGTTGGCTGAACAAATTGGTAAAGTTTAGACGAGGTCACGATACGCTCGCCGCTTTGGGTATTAAAATCCAGATACCAGCCCTTTTTGCCTTCCATATCATCTGGTGTGGCCTCGGCAAAGGTCCTAACCGCTTTGCCCTCGAAGGTACCTTCTTCGTAGATTGCACGTTGGACAAGCTCGGCGCGTCCTGCAATCTGGGCATCCTCATCGATCAAGCCATACCAGCTTTGCACCTGGGTCATTGTGGAATCTGCAGTGCGGAAGTAACTGCCAGTCCCGAAAAAGATGAAACGCTTACCATAGTTTGGATCATCGGCCAGACTATCGATGGCGATCGTGATCTGGGCGGTAATCGGCTGGCGATTGCCGTTTGCATCTTTGGCGACGAAAAAGGGAACTGGTGTGTTACCCTGTTTAAATGCCGAATCCCATTGCATGGGATTGGAACCGCTGACATCGAACTTCCAGACATTCCCTTTTAAATCGCCAGCATAGATATAATCGATATCCCCGTCCTGATCCGCATCGAAGATACCAGGTGTGGCCAGGCCGTTATCACTACCTACATTTGTATCGATCTTTTTAAGCAAAGCCCCATTGGTGAGCTTAAAGATATAAAGCACTGCCTTGCCTGAGGTTGAATTATAGCCATTACCCACGATGACCGCCCAGTCACCATTATTCATCTTGGCAATGACTGGCCGTCCGAGCATCAATCCAAGATCATTGTCGGCTGTATTGAAATAGTCCCATTTGAATCCAGCCGAACCAAAAGAGGCCGGATTGGAGACATCTAGAGCAAACAAACCCTTGCCCCCATGACCCAGGGTAGAGACTAGATAATTGACCCCATCGGTCAGCTCTTTATTTGAGATTGCAATCTCGCCATCGACATAATAGCGATGACTATAGTTTGGCTCGCTAAGCCTTTTAAGATTATCGATCACTGCTTTAGGGATATAGGCAAAAAGCTCATCGCCGGTTGACGCATTGAAGGCATGGAGCATGCCATCATTTGCCCCGATATAGACTGTATCTGTATCCTTCACATAAACCGGCGAGGAATGGACGATATCGCCTATGACATTGGTAGATTCGCGTTTACGTAGATTGCCGCTCGGTTGTTCTTGTGTGCGAACCCCCCGTAGATAATCGAGTATATTGGAATTGCCGAGAGCCGTTTGGTCTGCACTTCCGAGTTGATTCCACAGAAACTCCTTCGTTTGGCCATCCTTGCGCGTGATAAAGATCTTTCGAGCAGAGGGGCTCGGGAGATTGGCCGATGCGATCCAATCCGGGTTTATTCCAACACCGCTGCTGGTCACCGGATAGGCAGTTAGTTCACCAGACCAGTATTGGGTATTGAAGGTTGCTCTATAAACCCGGCTGTCTGATTGCAGCTGAGTGCTATTGGCAGTGATGTTGCCTGCGCTCATGCTGCGCGCGATGATATCTTCCAAGGCGCGCCGCAAGGTTTCTTTGAGCTTGAGCGGATTTTGCACCAAGAAATAGGTATCAGGAACGCCATTGTTGTCGGTATCCCATTCATAACCGAGATCCGGAAGATCATTGCCGTTTTTATCGACAAATCCGCCCCATTTTGCTGCATACCACAATGGATCCTTCAGTAGGCTGGCAGCGGATGAGCCCGGGCTGAAGATGCGGACACTTTCCCCCGGCTGATTTGAGCATCTGCCGGTTGCGCAAGGCAATCTCTTACAGTCGCTTGGAGCTGGGGTTTGGTCGCAATAACCTGGGGCCCGATTGGGCGGGACATTCAAGAAATAGGAGATATCATCAGCCTCATCCTGGGCGACCAGATAGACACCATCCTGAGTACTGCCCGAGATAATATAGCCGACATTTTGTTTGACGCAACCTGCCTCATAAGTGGTTCTGACTGTTACCTTGAGTCTGTTGTCTGCCTGGGCCTCGACCGTATATTCGGCGATCACATCCATATCATGATCAGCGCCTTGCTCGACATCCTCATAATTGATCCTAAACTTTGCATAATAACGCCCTCCATTGATTTGTGGATTATAATCGCCGCTTCCTGAATTGGCGATATTTTCGACATAAAGATCGACGATCTGATTGGTCGGCTGGAATTGACCCTTTTGACTACTGATATTAAAACAACCGCCCACTGATTTGGCAAAAGGCACCAGGGTAATGGTGCTGCCTCCGCTTAATTTAGCCTCGATGCGCGGCAAGGGCGAGGCCAGTACAATCGCATAGAGATCTGTTGTCTGTTTATGTCCGCCATCGTTTAGATCCGGGCGCAGATCAGCGCGTTTCCCGAAATAGGCTACTGCCGCTGAATAATAGCTTCCCTGTTTAGTCGGCTCCTCAGGCGCGAGCCCGCGGATGCTGCCGAGCGAAACAACATTTTTGGGGCTCGGGGTGCTATCATAGCTGCTGCCTGACTGGCCGATAAAATGGAGTCCAGTCGTATCGGGTTCATGGGTAGTGATGGTATCCGCTTCGTTTTTCACATTCAGCCCAGACAGGTCACCACTGAAGCTTCCAAAATTGCTATCGCAGCCCGGAACCTGATCTGAATCGAATGACACATTGATATCCGAGATAAGCATGAGATTCGATTTGGCACACCACAATGCATGGGCCGAACTATTGGATCCATAGGGATCATCCCAGCTGGCAACTGGTAAACCGATCTCTTGATCATAGGAGCCGCTGGTTGCATATGCAGCAGTTGCCGCTGACTTGCCTGCGAAATAGCGCAGGCCTTCATATAACATCTCACCGACTGGATTACCCCAGTCGACAAATTCACCTTGATTCATTGGGCGCGTCGCAACCCAGCCGCCCCGATAGGCTCTGTCAGTCCGGTTGTTGTTATAATCTCGGATACCCAGCGCATTAAAACTTTGAACGATAGTAGCGTTTGCGGTGAATTGACCGGTCTGCGGATTAACCTCATTGGCAAATGAAGAGACCACTTTGCGCAATACACCTCCAGACATGTTTTTATTATAGCTTCCGGTCAAGAGACCAAAAAGCATGGCGTCGTTTTCACCATATTCATGCAGGATCCCAATAGGTTTCCACTGACCATTCGGATATTGTTTACAGCCATTATGAAAGTTCGAGGTGCAGACCTTGACCCTGACTGTATAATCAGTGCGGGTACCGCCGTGGCTATTATCAAGCACTGGACGCTCCTTGGATGCCCAATCCCATACCCGTTTGGTGCTATTGGTCACAACCGACAAAAGCGGCGGTAGATTGCTGCAGTTGCTCAAGGTCACACAATTGGTATCGGCATTATTGGTAAGGTTACCGAAGAAATGACGCATGCCTGTATTCGGCTGACTGAGTGGGGTATAGTCGCTGATCTTATAGCCGTCTACTGACTCGCTGGTATATTCCTTGGCCCAGGAATGGGCGTCTTGAGGGATATAGGCGCGGCGCAGGATGGTCTCGGTTGTGCTGTCGACCTCGCGGTAGCCACCATAAAGCACTTTACGTAAGGCATCGATGCGGCTGGTCGTGATATAGTTCAGCCAGTTTCCAGACCATTTGCCTGGACATTTGCCATCAGCAGTTGCAGAACTGGGGGAAAACAGGCCGTTATTACCGCTGCCGCTATAGGTATAACAGACCTTGGGGTCGAATAGACCATAATACGTAATGGATGGCTTAAAGCGGATATCTAGGGTCCCATCGCCATCGATATCCGAGGCATCGTTATAGGCCTCATAAAATAGCCGATGATCCTTCCCGGCAACCAATAGGGTCATGGGTTTGGCTGCCATTGTCGCCCCGAGCGGGGTCGAGGGGATGGAGATCTCGGCATTGGCATACAGACTCAGGGACATCAGCCAGGCGCTGCCTAAGCCCCAGCTCAAACGGCGGCAGAAAGACAGATGACTCATGACGATGCCCTCATTCTGTTGCATAGATTGATTGCAGCATTACGGTTGCTCGCCCCGCCCCGGGATTGCTGCGCGCAGTAATCCGATAGCGTTTACAACTCTTTGGATCCGTGGGACCACCAGTAGAACAATTGAAACTGCCGCCTAGATATTCGACGAAATACTGGGGCATATTGCCGGCAAGGTCTCCGAGACTCACTGAGGCATTAACCCAGCTCGAGAAATTCGGATGCTTCCAGCGCGGTGGGCAATCCTTGTCGGGGATGGCACAGAGACCGGAGCTGGCGGTGCAGTTATTAATGGCACTGGTGGGGCAGGTATTATCGGCGTCGGTATACTTGCCACCATTGGGAAATCCAATGTTGACTGGAATGGTTTTGGATTGGGCATCGGCTACTGACTCACCGGCCCGAAGTGCTGCTTCGGCTGCTTGAAAGGCGATATTGCGATCCTGACTGCTTGCGGTCATCCTTTCCTCGAGGGCCACGTTTTGGATACCAGTGATCCCCACCAGGAGGACCAAGAGCAAAAAGAGCAGGCCAACGACAAGTACAGCGCCGTCCTCTCTGGCCCCTCTGCTGCAACCAATGGCTCGGAAGACTGACGCTGTCAAAATAGACGAAGGATTGGATCGTTGATTAAACAGAAGGCGGCTCATTGCAGGCGGTTCCTCAAACTGACCACCGTATACCAGTTGCGCTGGAGCGGCTGGGTATCCGTTCCGAGACGCTCTTCGGTCTGGGTCTTGAGTGTTATCCGCGCAGCGACGACGCGGTTCCAATCCGGCGTGCCATTGCCGTCATAATCCTGGGGTAGATCGCGGTATTGAGTATCCAATGTACCTGCCGCATTGCGCCCTAGATATTCGATTTGTAGGTCGACAATCCCTTCGGCAATCTCTTCAGCGGTACTATTCGCAGTCCCGCTCGCATTTTGCAGCCTAAGAAGATATAAAGACCTTCCCCCCCGTCCATTGTGTCCGATATACCAGCCAAACGCCGCCAACTTGGCGATGAATCCACCCTTGGCAAAGGTGTAAGGGGTCCCATTGGTCGTACAAAGGCGCGGCCTGCCTAAGCCCTTGGTGCAGTTGCCTGGCGATACACCGCTGACACCGCTGTTATGGACGATGGTGTCATTGCTGCTGCTGGCGCTAGTGGTTTGGAAGATGGCGGCGTGGTTATAATCGCACACGAGCAAAATATCGCCGTCGACAAAACCATGGGCGGTGGTATTGACCTTGAATTGGGCTGCGGTTGGATTATGGTCGGTGATATAGACGCCGTCATTCTCTGTACCGCTTATGACAATGAGTGCATCTGTACCCGAGACGCGATCGGCGGCGTTGGGTGTAGAACCTGCGAACGCCTTAGGGAAGGTATTATCGTTGTCTGGGTAACCGCGGATTGGACTACTTCCCCAATCGGCCCACCAGTAGTTGCTCGGATCATTGAGCACATTGACCGGCTCGAGATTGCCGCACGCCACCCCACCCGCCTCGCGAATGGTGCGCGCCATGACCTCAAAGGCGTAGCGGGCGCTTTCCTGCATCCGGGCAAGGCCTTCATTTTGGCGATTGACCTCCTGATTGGAAATAAACACCCCGATCACAGCGCCGACCACCAATAGGCCCAATGTTAGGGCGATCATGAGCTCGACCAAAGTAAAACCTGGGGAAGTAAAACCCCGAGCCGATCTCGCCCTATTACACCTGGGGGTGTTCATAACCTGCTCCTCACTTCAATCCTTTGGGCATCCGAGCCACCAGCGCGGGTATCGCTCCACTGCACCACAACCCAGCAATCACCGGTATTATTGCAATTGATGATGCCGCAGGTTGTATTGGCATTGCCTAGGTTTTGCTTGAGTGCGTTGATCCAAGCGGCCTGGTCATGGGCGACCAGGGTGCTGCCGCTAGGTGCATTACAGGCAGGGCTTGCAGCCGAGCCGAGATTATAACTGCCGTTGAGGGCCGCTTGCCGGTTGGCGCGCATGGCATCCATCATGAAATAGGCCAGCATCGTTGCCTGACTGCGCTGCACGGCGCTGTGATTGGATTTAAGCGCATTGGCCTGAAGTGCGGCGATCCCTAAAAGCCCTAAACTCAGCACGATGACTGCGATTAAGACCTCAATCAGGGTAAATCCAGCGTGTCTGGTTTGATGTCTGTTCATGAGGTAAAACAACTTGAAATATCACCTGCGTCGTTTTCGGGAATGCGGTTTCCATTCCTGTCATGTCCTAGACGCGGACGCAGTCGGGTGATCACGATGGCCTTGGCGTCGACGCGTTGATTGTTATAGCAGATCGCAAAGGTGCCTTGATTATTGGCCTCGCCGCGCGGGTTATAGCGTAAAAAGTTATCGAAATTGGCATTAGGGCGCAGACTATAGCCGCTCGGCAGGGCAGGCCAAGCGCGCAGCAGGGTCTCCGTGCTACCTGAACCAGTATTGCGGGTGCCGTTTTTATCGGTATCCACGAAGGCGATCCAGCCGATCTCCCAGTTCTTGCCGGTGGTTTGGCAGCTGTTGCCGTCGCTGCTCTTGCAGAGGGTGACACTCTGGCCGCGGCGGATGGCCTCGGTGCGCGCTAGGTTCAGCGCGGCCATAAAGGTATTGGCCTGATTGGTCAGACGATTACGGGTAAAACTCTCGCGAAGGCTCGGGACGGCGACAGTCAACATGATGGCCGCAATCGCAAGCACCACCATTAGCTCGATGAGGGTCACACCCTGGGATGACCGCATGGTTCGCCTCATGGGATGGTATTGATCGGCCCAACCGGTACGCGTTGCGTATTCCAGCTCGGGTCTGAGTTCTGGTGTCGTCGATTGAGTATAGTTCGCCTTCTTAAGAATGTCAGGATGGCTCATGGAAAGGGCAGGAAGGTTTCATGGGGGTGTTTGCGGAAATCTGCCGCCCAGGCAGCGCTGAGAATGATCGTCTCCTCCCGCCGGATTAGGGTCTGCGGCTCTACAACTCATCATTCAGGCCTTCAATCCGGTTTGCGCCCATCCCGGTGATGTCCCATCAGGAACTCCAAACGAAATCCCCTGTTTGCTAACCAGCTGGCCGAGTTGCAGCCTTTGCGGCAATCCTGACTCATGTCCCTTCTGCTAACCCCCTGCCTCCATGGTGCGGTCTGTTCCTCCAGCCTTTCCGCTAACATCGCTTCGGCCTACCTCAGATCCCGCACCCCAGGAATCGCCTACACTCAATCAACCGCCGCAAGATGGCGCCTTTTTTGGCCGCTGCCATCAACAAAGGTCATCGGTAGCTATTTCCATCTCTTTAATTCCAGCGCGCTGGATCAGGTCTTGACCCAAAAACCTAAAATATCCAAAGGGATATAAACCAAGAGTCGCAGCGCCAGTTTTATACCCCACCCCGCATCCGTCTTGAGTCACAATGACCCAGGTGTTTTGCGAAACAATTGGATGGACGGCTCATCCCTTGGGTGGATCCGCGCGGTCTTCCCCATCCAACTTGGGTGAGCTACTTGTCTGGGTGGCCGAGCCTGGGATCAGCGTCCGCCTGGGCCGCGCGCAGCCTTTCGAACTCGCCTCCCTCAGGACGGTTGCAGGCACCTTGAATGAATGGACCAGGCCGGCTGACGAGGAGACAGACCTGCCTTGGCCCAGGAGCGCGTTCAGCTCGTTCGGGTGCTATGTCCGTTTGCCAAAAGGGCCTTTGGCCAGGATCACCGGCGCTTGCGCTTTCTGATGTGGGCGCTTTCAACACCTCCCTGGCATTTGCCGGCGATGATTACCTCAGCCAAAAATCCGGTTTACCTTTCCCGAGGTCGAACAGGGGTGAAAATTGTTCATGGCCGAGGCGATTAATCCTCGCCTCAGCCGAACAAGGGCTGGTGGCCTGAGTATTGGAGGAGCCTAATTCCGGATGAAGGGCATCTGCGGATGCGCCCATCGCGCTCTAGACGAGAGCAATTCGGTCTGGTTCCAAACTGGGGCAATCCGTGGAAGGTTCAGGATATGCCCGTGGGCCTCAGGGCGAGGCGCTCGCTGGTTGATGGAATTAAATGAAAACGCCTGGCTGCAATCCGCTCGGGCGTCGATCATGAAAGGGGCGCCCGGGCCATGAAATCGAGCAGGGTTTGTTGATAATTCTCTGGTGCCCAGGGGCGGAATCGAACCACCGACACGCGGATTTTCAGTCCGCTGCTCTACCAACTGAGCTACCTGGGCAGGACGACTGAGCGCGCTATTCCAGCATCAGCGGTTTATTTTGTCAACCTGTGGACTAGCGCGGCGGTGTATAGCCAGAGGGCATCTCGGCGCCCTCGCCAAAGAAATAGCGTTCCATCTGTTCCTCAAGAAAACGCCTTGCCTGGGGATTGGTCGGACTGAGCCGGTATTCGTTGATCAGTCGCGTTTGGTGGCGCAGCCATTCCTGCCAGGCGGTCTTTGAGACCTGGGCAAAGATCCGTTGCCCAAGTTCACCCGGATAGGGTGGGCGCTCGAGTCCCTCAGCCTCGCGACCGAGCTTGATGCAATGAACGATTCGGGTCATGGGTCATTGAGCCTTAAGCTGATTTGATACCTCGCTTCATGGATTTCGTCGAGTTCGGCAAGCAGCCGGGCGATAGGCGCCGGCAAACCCAGGGCGGCGCCTGCCTTAGGAAAGACCCAGTGCCGGTCTTCGCGATCCTGAATCTGCGCCGGCCAGCCGCTGAGTTCGACCACCACCGGCTGCATCCTGAGTCGATAATGAGTAAATGTGTGGTGGCGCTCGGTGAGTTTCACAATGCGTTTGCATCCCACGCCGAGCTGGTCGATGCACCAGGCAGCAAGGGCATCCGGAGCATCGAGCTCAGGCAGGCTCCAAAGCCCACCCCAGATACCGACAGATGGACGGCGTTCGAGCAGGATAGCACCCTCGGGATTACGGATCACCAACAGGTTAGTAGAACGGGTCGGCAGGGCTTGACGCGGCCGCGGAGCGGGTAGCTCGGATTGACGCCCTTGGGCATGGGCAAGACAGAGGTCGGCAAGTGGACAGGCGGGGCATTGGGGGCGGGTGCGGGTACAGACCAACGACCCTAGATCCATCAACCCCTGGTTGTAATCGCCGGGCCGATCGCGCGCAAGACACTGCTCAGCCAGCGCCCACAGCTGGTTGAGCACAGACCCTTGGCCCGGCCAGCCCTCGATGGCAAATAGACGGGCAAATAGACGCCTGACATTACCATCGAGGATCGGATGGGGCTGATTTGCGGCCAGCGATAGGATCGCGCCTGCGGTCGAGCGCCCGATGCCTGGGAGACGCTGCAATTCAGCGATGGTTTTCGGAAGGATGCCATCATATCGGTCGCGGATGATCCAGGCGGCGCGGTGCAGGTTGCGGGGGCGAGCGTAATAGCCCAGGCCAGACCAAAGGGCCAGAACCTGGTCGAGCTCGGCTGCGGCAAGCGCGGACACGTCCGGAAATGCCCGGATGAAGCGCTCGAAATAGGGGATGACCACAGAGACCTGGGTCTGTTGCAGCATGATCTCGGAGACCCAGACCCGGTAGGGGGTACGCTCGTGTTGCCAGGGCAGATCGCGGCGCCCCCAGCGGTCAAACCAAGCCAGAACCCGCGAGGCGATCTTCGCCGATGCAGGCTGGGTCATGGCGATGGGTGGGGACAGGAGGAAGGGAGTGGAGCGGGTGATGGGAATCGAACCCACGTTAGAAGCTTGGGAAGCTCCTGTTCTACCATTGAACTACACCCGCGTGCTGGCAGCCCTTTTAATGTAACTGCAACCTTGGATCTTGACAAGGCCCCTGTCTGCGTCCACCCCTGTGGCGCTCTGGTTGGGGGTGGTGCAGGCAGAATAGGGGTGGTTTCTGGCCAAGGCGGTGGGGTTGCTGGGCGTTGGAGAGGATGAGCCAGTCGGCCGGTTTCTGGTTGAAGAGGGGAAGGTCAGGGGTCCTGGTGGATCGACCCAGGACTCAGGGAGGGTGCGGTTAAAGCGTTCGGCGCGCGCGTTCATCTTAAGTGCAGCGAGGTGTCCACGGTCCCTCCCTTGGGCCTGTCTCTAGGCTCTGGCAATAGCTCTGAACTATTAGATTGACTATTTCCGATAAAGGGCAGCGATTGCTGCGGCATGGCGTTCAATGATCTGGTTGCGCCTGATCTTCATGGTCGGTGTGAGCAGACCGTTCTCGATCGACCAGGGCTCAAGGCTAAGCAACACCTGCCGGATCTTGGCATAGCCTGGAAAGCCGCTCAGGCGTTCCCGGATGCGTTTGAGGACCTCTTTATGGAGCTCAAGGGCCTGGAGGCTGGCCGGGTCATCGGGGTCGAGGTCATGGGTGCGGGCGATCTCAGGCCAGCGCTCCCGATTGAGTACCAGCATTGCCGAGAGATACGCCTGGCCTTCGCCCAGGACCATCACCTGATCAAACCAGGGATCTTCTGCGATCGCCATCTCGAGGTCTGCCGGCGCAACCTTCTCGCCATTTGACAGCACCAGGATGTCCTTGATGCGGCCGATGATATAGAGATGTCCAGCGAGGCGCGCCTGATCGCCGGTGTGCAGCCAACCCTCGGCATCCAGGACCCGCGCCGTGGCCTCTGGGTTGCGCCAATAGCCTTGCATTACATTGGGACCGCGGACGAGGAGCTCGGAGTCTTCGCCGATGCGCAGCTCAATCCCCGGCAGTGGCTTGCCGACGCTCTCGGGGACATTGTCATCCAATGGATTGACGCTGACCACTGGGCTGGTCTCGGTAAGCCCATAACCCTGGAGGATCGGTAGACCTAGCCCGATAAAGATGCGGGCGATCTGAGGCGGCAAGGGGGCCCCGCCGCTGACGGCCACCCGCAGCCGCCCGCCGAGTCGGTTCAGGATCGGCTTGCCGAAAAGACGCCTGAGCAAGGGCGCCAACCTGAGCAGTGGATGCCAGGGCGTGCGGCCCTGCCGATATAAAAACTCCCGCCAGCCGCTCGCCACGGTTAGGGCAAAGAGCCAGCGGAGGGGCGCGGGTCGGGTGGCCAATTGATCGGCGATGCGGCGATGCAGCCGCTCAAAAACCCGGGGCACGGCGATCAGCACAGTCGGGCGGATGGTTTGGAGATCCTCGGCAAGCTGCGTGATCGAGCGGGCATAGGCCACGCTGGCCCCCGCCATCATCGGCAGATAATAGCCGGCGGTCCGCTCCAGGGTATGCGAGAGGGGCAAGAAGGATAAAAAGATATCCTCGGAATCGATCCGAAACAGGGTCAGGGTTGCCTCGAGATTGCTGAGTATATTGCGGTGACTCAGCATGACCCCCTTGGGCCGTCCCGTGGTCCCGGAGGTATAGACGATGGTCGCAAGGGAAGCAGGGTCGAAAGCGCCCGGGACAAAGGCATAGGCACCCTGCATCAGCCAGGCATCGGCAAGGCGTAGCCGGGGGTCTTGACTAGCCAGTTCATGGGCCGCTGCGCTTGGTTCCAGGATGATGACCCGTCTCGGCCAGGGCGAGTCGCCCAGGCTCTCAGCGAGACGCCGCCAGCGCCCGGCGTCCTGGATCAGCAGCACCTCTACCTCGGCATCCCTGAGGATATAGGCGGCATTCTCGGGACGATCATCGGCATAGAGCGGGACCGTGACCAGGCCAAGCGCCAGGGCCGCCTGATCGAACAAGACCCACTCTGGCCCATTGCGCAACAGGATGGCGACACGATCGCCTTTGGCCAATCCTTCGTTTGCCAGAGAGGCCTGCCAGCGTCCTGCCTGTTCACCCATTGCCTGCCAAGTTAGATCGGTCCAGCCTGAGTTGCGTGCGAAATACCGATAGGCGATCCGGTCGGGGGAGCGCTTGATCCGCTCGGCAAACAAGCCTGCGAGGGTTTGGGCAACAGAGGCAGGGATCGGGTCGAGGGTTTCTGAGGGCATGGTGAGGATCCTTTGGTGCAGCCCGGACAATATCAACCCAAGTTGGCCAGGTTTCAATCGGGCGGGCATTGTCCCCGCGCAGCTGCTGCCCAGCCTGCAATCCCTTGCCTATGCGGCCAACCTGCAAACAGGCCCACGGCACTACCGAAAACCTCGAGCAGGATATATATTAGTAAAATCTAATATTATGGAGACAGCCATGTATCCGATCAGAATGATCATCTTGACGGGCTGGATAGCGGTTCTGCCGGGGGTAGTCTGGGCCGAGCCCCTGGCGCTTTCCAGCGCACTGGTGGAGGTACAGGTCGTGCCGCGCGAGTATCGGCTGGATGGGATCGTCGAGGCAGTTCGCGGCAGCACGGTTTCGGCTCAGACCTCGGGCCAGATCCAGGAGCTGCCCTATGATGTCGATGACCTGGTGGAAAAGAACGCGGTCATTGCGCGGATCAAGGATACCGAGCATCGCGCTCGGGTGGCCCAGGCGGCGGCCGATCTCAAGGCGGCGAGCGCAAGGCTACGTCAGGCCCAGGATGATTATGACCGGACCCTGGGCCTGTATCGCACCAAGAATGTCTCGGAATCAGCGATGGAGAAGTCGCATGCCGAGCTTGAGAGCGCCAAGGCCGAGCTGGAGGCGGCCACCGCGCGTTTGCAAAGCGCCCAGGAACAATTGAGCTATACCGAGATCCGCGCCCCCTACTCAGGGATCGTCACCCAGCGCCATGTCTCGGTCGGCGAGAGCGTTAATCCAGGGACACCGATCATGAGTGGGGTGTCCTTGGATGAGCTACGGGTAATGGTCGATGTGCCCCAAAGCATCATCGCTGCGGTGCGGTCTCAACCGCCTGCCGAGCGGCGTGTCTGGGTGTATCTGCCAGATGGCAGGCGCATCGAGTCGCAGCGTTTGACCATCTTTCCCTTTGCCGACCCAGGCTCGAATACCTTCCGGGTGCGCGTCGAGCTGCCTACGGGCCCGGAGGTCAGCGGGCGGCTATTTCCGGGGATGTATGTCAAGACCGGCTTTTTGGTGGGCGAAAGGACCGAGCTCGTTGTCCCCAAGGAATCGGTGGTCCAGCGCTCAGAGGTCACGGCGGTCTATGTCATCGGCGAGGGCGGGCGTATCCGGTTTCGCCAGATCCGACTGGGACGGGCGTTGGATGACGGCTATGTGGTGTTAGCGGGTTTGAACGCCGGCGAGCGGGTGGCGCTTGACCCAATCGCGGCGGGCACGCGTCTAAAAAACCAGGCGCCGATGGGTCATGTCGCGGGGGGCAAGGGCCATGACTGAACGTTTAGGGATCGCGGGGCGTATCGCCGCCCAGTTTCAAGCGAGCGAGATTACGCCGCTGTTGGCCTTGGTGGGTCTATTGCTTGGTCTATTCGCGGTCTTGGCGACCCCGCGCGAGGAAGAGCCGCAGATCGATGTCACCTTCGCCGATATCTTTATCCCCTTTCCAGGGGCCTCGGCGAGCGAAATCGAACACCTGGTCGCTGGGCCCGCCGAACAGGTCCTCTCAGAGATCAAGGGTATCAAGCATGTCTATTCGGTCTCGCGCCCCGGTCTAGCCGTAGTGACGGTCCAATACGAGGTGGGGGAGGACAATACCCAAGCAATTGTGCGTCTGTTTAGCAAGGTGATGTCTAAACAGGACTGGTTGCCGCCGAACCTAGGTGTAGGTAGCCCTATCATCAAGCCCAAGGGGATCGATGATGTCCCCATCCTCACCCTGACCCTCTGGTCAGAGGATCCAAAGGTAGGGGGCTATGAGCTGGGCCAGGTCGCCCATGCGATCGAGCAGGAGCTCAAACGGGTGCCTGGGACACGCGATATCTATACGATCGGGGCCCCCAGACAATTGGTATGGGTGCGTCTGTACCCGGATCGGCTGGCAGGGTTTGGGCTGGATCTCGAGCAATTGCGCCGCGCCCTGCAATCTGCAAACCGCATCGCCGATCATCTCAGCGTTACTGCGGATAACGAGGAGATCCTGGTCCAGGCCGGAACCTTTTTGACCTCGCCCGAGGAGATCGGCGATCTGATCCTCGGGGTGCATGGTGGGCGTCCGGTGTATCTGCGCGATGTCGCCGAGATCGAACGCGGCCCCGAGACCCCAGAGAGCTATGTCGTCATGGGCGCAGGTCCTGCGGCTGCCGAATCCGGGGTCAGCCCAGGCCAGCCGCGCCCGGCGGTGACCATCGCGATCGCCAAGCAACCTGGGGTCAATGCAGTCAATGTGGCGCGCGCGGTCATCGATCGGTTAGAGCAGCTAAAGGGTCTATTCATCCCCGATGAGGTCAAGGTCACGGTTACCCGCAACTATGGCGCAACCGCTGATGCCAAGGCCAAGAAGCTCATTAGCAAGCTGGTATTCGCTACCGCCTCGGTGGTGCTCCTGGTGTTGGTCACCATGGGTCGGCGTGAGGCAGTCATCGTCGGGGTTGCGGTGATCGTGACCCTAATGCTGACCCTGTTTGCCTCCTGGGCCTGGGGGTTCACCATCAATCGCGTCTCGCTCTTTGCCCTGATCTTTGCGATCGGTATCCTGGTCGATGATGCCATCGTCGTCGTCGAGAATATCCACCGGCATCTCGGCTTAAGCCAGGATCCCCTTCACCGTCTTATCCCGAAGGCAGTCGATGAGGTGGGCGGGCCCACCATCCTCGCCACCTTGACAGTGATCGCGGCCCTGTTGCCTATGGCCTTCGTCACTGGGCTTATGGGCCCCTATATGAGCCCAATCCCGATCAATGCCTCGACTGGGATGCTGATCTCGTTGGGGGTGGCCTTCGTACTGACCCCTTGGATGAGCTATCAGCTGCTCGGGGCGCATCGCCCCGCCCATCCCATTGCGTCCGCAATGCTGACCGATGGGCGCGCAGATGGGCAAACACAAGGCTCAACAGCCGCGCCCCACGACCATACCGGCCATCAATCGCGTCTCAAACAGCTCTTTACCAGACTGATCGGGCCATTTGTCGCCGAGCGGGGGGGAAGACGCAACCGCTGGCTGTTACTCCTGGTTGTCTTGCTCCTGATCCTCGGCTCCTTCGCCCTGCCTGCCACCCGGCTGGTGATCCTCAAGATGCTCCCCTTCGACAACAAGAGCGAGTTTCAGATCGTCCTCGATATGCCCGAGGGGACGAGCCTGGAGCAGACCCTGAGGGTCCTTGCCGAGATGGGCGAATATCTGGAAACCGTACCTGAGGTTGCAAACTATCAGATCTATGCCGGGACCGCGGCACCGATCAATTTCAACGGTCTGGTCCGTCAATATTATCTGCGCCAGGGCCCAAATCTCGGCGACATCCAGGTCAACCTGGTCGATGCCCATCATCGCAAGGCTCAAAGCCATGCGATCGTTCTACGACTGCGCGAGCCGCTGCAGGCCATTGCCAAACATTATGGCGGCAATGCCAAGCTCGCCGAGGTTCCGCCCGGACCGCCGGTGTTGGCACCCCTGGTCGCCGAGCTCTATGGGTTGGACTATGACGTTCAGATCGAGGTTGCGCGCCAGGTGCGGGCAGTCTTCGAGCGCACCCCGGAGGTGGTGGATGTCGATGACTCGGTCGAGTTTGCCTCGCGTAAGCTGACCTTGGTGGTCGATCGCGCCAAGGCAGCGCGTTTAGGTGTGGCCCAAGCAAGCATAACCCAGGCGCTTGCGACTGTGCTGAACGGTGAGGATGTGAGCTTTTTACATGGCGCCAACGTCAAATATGCCGTCCCGATTCGGGTCGAATACAGCGAGGCGGATCAGGCGGATCTCGAGCAGGTATTGGCCTTGCGGGTGCGTTCAGAAAGCGGCCAGCTCGTGCCCTTGGCTGAGATCCTGACTGTCGTCGAGGGGACGCGCGAACGCAGCATCTATCACAAGGATCTATTACCCGTGGTCTATGTCATCGGCGATGTCGCGGGTCGCACCGATAGCCCCCTTTATGGGCTCTTCGAGATCGCGGGTACCCTGAGCCGGGAGCTTGGGCTGGAACAATGGTATCGTCAGCCACCGAGCAATCCCTTGGCCTTGAGCCTCAAATGGGATGGCGAATGGCAGGTCACCTATGAGACCTTCCGCGATATGGGCGCGGCCTATGCCGTAGGGCTGGTGCTGATCTATCTCTTGGTCGTGGCCCAATTTCGCAGCTATCTCGTGCCCCTGATCATCATGGCACCCATCCCCCTGACCCTGGTCGGAATCATCCCCGGTCATGCACTCCTGGGCGCCCAGTTCACTGCAACCTCGATGATCGGGATGATCGCGCTGGCCGGTATTATCGTGCGCAATTCGATCCTGCTCGTCGATTTTGCCAATCAGGAGGTGCGCGCGGGGGCAAGCCTTGCGCAGGCGGTGATCGATGCGGCGGCGATCCGCGCCAAACCGATCGTCTTGACCGCGGTAGCAGCGATGGCGGGTGCGTTCTTTATCCTGGATGATCCGATCTTTTCGGGTTTGGCGGTCTCGCTGCTGTTTGGTCTCTTTGTCTCGACCCTGTTGACCCTGGTCCTGATCCCAGTCGCCTATTACGGGGTGATGGTCAAACGGGTTGATTGGATCAGGCGGGAGATCCTCTAGCGAGATCCTAGCCTCTCGGGGCGCCGGCGTCTCGCCGGCAATCCATGGGCGTAGGGCCTGAACAGATTGAACTGAATCCTCCCAGATCCATCTCCCCAAAATGGAGAGCTTGGTCAGCCTAGGTGAGACTGCCTCGGCGCTAGGGATGTCGATTGAGATCTGGGTCTTCAGGCATTTTTTCTGATTTTTGAAGCCGTCTTTAGTCACCCGAGCCATTGTTCTGAGGTTCGCGCTCCCAGAGACGCTGAGGGTCGAGCACCTGGTAACGATTGACGATGGTGCAAAACAGGCGGGCGGTCTGTTCGGCATCATAGATCGCTGAGTGCGCCTCGCTTGCCTCCCAGGATAGACCTGCCGCCTTGGCCGCCTTGGCCAATACCGTCTGGCCGAACATCAGACCGCTGAGGCTGACGGTGTCAAAAACGCTGAAGCTATGGAATGGACTGTATTTATAGCCCGTGCGTTCGACCGCCGCCTTGATGAAGGCCAGGTCAAAGTGGGCGTTGTGCCCAACCAGGATGGCGCGTTTACAACCCGTTGCCCTGAGTGCCTTGCGGATGGGGGCGCAGATCTGTTCTAGGGCCTCGCGTTCCGAGACCGCCCCGCGCAATGGATGATGTGGGTCGGTGATGCCGGTGAAGGCCAGGGCGCGCGGATCGAGTTCAGCGCCTGGAAAGGGTAGAACATGGCAGGCCAGGGTTGGTTCAGGTGCCAGCAGGCCATCCGGCCCCATGCCGATAATGATGGCAGCGATCTCAAGCAGGGCATGGCGCTGGGGATCGAAGCCAGCCGTCTCCACATCCACCACCACAGGGAGAAAGCCGCGAAAGCGCTGCGCGATACCGGGGATTATCTCAGATCGATCGTTCATGGACGACAGCATAGGGTCCAGCAGAGCGTCTGCCAATGCCCACAGGGTGAAGACAACAAAAAAATTGTCTTATCGCGACAACCCCCCTCTAGGCATTGCGGCAGATAGGCGCTAGGGTCTCGGTATATGGCTGAGGATTCTGGTGCGCACCCGAATGACCCCTAAGCGGTTTTTTTGAGATCACTGGTGATCGAGCATTTCTTGGGCACAGCCTCTCTGCCAGGTCCAGGCTGTGATAGGATCTCGACTAACCTGAAGATCAGCGCGCGGGATTTGGCAAGTGAGGATTCCTTATCGAACCTGGCGGCTCGCGCTCCTATGCCTGCTATCCGCGGCGTTTGGGATGGGTTGCGCCTACCAGAAGGTACGCAACCCAGATCCCCGCGATCCCTTGGAACCCTTCAACCGCGTTGTTTTTCGCTTCAATACAGATTTTGATCGCTCATTCGGCCAACCGGTCGCACGTCTATATCAACGAATTGCCCCCGAGCCAGTCGATCGCGGGCTCACCAACTTTTTCAACAATCTCGCCGACGTCGGCTCGGTAGCAAACAATGTCCTGCAATTTAAGATGGCGCGCGCAGGCAGCGACCTTGGGCGCATCTTCATCAATTCGACCATCGGTCTATTGGGGTTTGTCGATGTCGCCAGCAATGTCGGCTTGCCGAGCTACAAGGAGGATTTCGGTCAAACCCTGGGTTATTGGGGACTTGAGCCTGGGGCCTATCTGGTCCTGCCCCTGATTGGGCCAAGCAGTATGCGCGAGCTCATGGCGATGAGCGGGGACCTGTTACTGGATCCCTTGTTCTGGGGCAGGAATGACTGGGTGCGTTGGAGCAGCATCGGTCTCAAGGTGATCGACCAACGCGCTGATCTGCTGAAGACAAGCGAGATCCTCGAGACGGCCGCCCTGGATCCCTATCTGTTGGTGCGCGATGCCTATCTCCAGCGCCGGCAAAGCCTGGTTTATGACGGGTATCCCCCAGAGGTCGAACAGCCGGATTTTTGGGATGAGATCCAGTTCTGATCCCCCGATCCGTGCCTCTCTGATCAAGGGTGAGCGGATCTGCTCTGTGCCGGCTGACTTAGGGTAGATCATGCGTATCTGATTGCACCAGCTCGGCCCGCCACCGGATCAGCTCGCCGGCCCGGAAGGGGATGAGCCGGTCGTCACCAAATGCATAAGACAGAGTGACGGTCCAAGGGTCTTGGAACAACCGGACCCGCCCCGGATTGCGCGGCAGGCCATAAAAATCTGGCCCATGCCGGCTGGCAAACCCCTCGAGGCGATCCAGGGCGCCGGCCTGCTCGAAGAGCTCGGCATACACCTCCAAGGCTGCATGGGCATTGAAGATCCCGGCGCACCCGCAGGCGGATTCCTTGGCCCTGAGCGGATGGGGGGCGCTGTCTGTCCCCAAAAAAAACCTGGGATCGCCGCTGGTTGCGGCCTCGAGCAATGCCAGCCGGTGACGCTCGTGTTTGAGCACCGGCAGGCAATAGAGATGAGGCCGGATGCCGCCCGCAAGCAGGGCATTGCGGTTATAAAGCAGATGATGGGGGGTGATGGTCGCCGCAAGGGTCTCTGGGCCGGCGCGCACCAAATTGGCCGCCTCGGCGGTGGTGATATGCTCGAGCACGATCCTCAACCCCGGCAGCCGATCGATCAGTGGGCGCAGGACCTGCTCGATAAAGACCGCCTCGCGGTCAAAGATATCCACCCGCGGATCGACCACCTCGCCGTGGATGAGCAGCGGCATGCCAAGCGCGCGCATCGCCTCCAAGACCGGTTGCAGGCGCCAGATATCGGTCACCCCCTGGTCCGCATGGGTGGTGGCACCAGCTGGATAGAGCTTACAGGCAAAGACCGCACCGCTTGCCTTGGCGCGCTCGATCTCGGCCGGGCTCGTTTGATCGGTGAGATAGAGGGTCATCAAGGGCTGAAAGAGGCTGCCAGCAGGAAGGGCAGCCAGGATACGCTCGCGATAGGCGAGCGCCTGGTCGGTCGTAGTCACCGGCGGCCTGAGGTTCGGCATGACGATGGCGCGGGCAAAGATGCGGGCGCTCGAGCCCACCACCGCGGCAAGCTGGGGTCCATCGCGCAGATGCAGATGCCAATCATCGGGTTGAATGAGCTCGATTTGAGTGGTCGCGTTCATCTCTTTGTTTCTGAGGCTATGAATCCTCTCTGGTAGTCCAGGGTTCAATCCGCTCCCCCAGTGCGCCAGTGTCTGAAGATTCAACGCCGGCGCATTGACTGGCCAGCGATGAGGACCGCGATCGCGACCAGGGCGACGATCAGGGTCGCTAGGGCATTGATCTGGGGTGAGATCCCCATACGTACGCTCGAATAGATCACCATCGGTAGGGTGGTTGCCCCTGGGCCAGAGACGAAGCTGGCGATCACCAGATCATCGAGCGATAGGGTAAAGGCCAACAGCCAGCCCGCCAGCAAGGCCGGGGCGATCAGGGGCAGGGTGATCTGGAGATAGACTGTCAAGGGATGCGCCCCGAGATCCATCGCTGCCTCCTCGAGTGAGCGATCCATCCGCAGCAGGCGTGAGCGCACCACGACTGAGACATAGGCCAGACTGAAGGTGATATGGGCGATGGTGATGGTGGTAAAACCCCGGCTCTCTGGCCAGCCGATCGTCTGTTGCATTGCGACAAACAGCAAAAGCAACGAGAGACCGATGATCACATCCGGCATCACCAGGGGCGCGGTCAATAACAGCTCAAACAGGGTGCGACCGCGAAAGCGCCCGTGGCGTACCAAGGCATTGGCAGCCAGGGTCCCCAGGACAACAGCAACCGTGGCATTGAGCGCCGCGATCCGCACGCTCAGCCATGCGGACTCTAAAAGCTGGCGATTGTGCACAAGCTCCCCATACCATTTGAGCGAAAAGCCAGACCAGACTGTGACTAGGCGCGATTCATTGAACGAATACAGGATCAATAAGACGATCGGGATATATAAGAACGCATAGCCAAAGGCCAAGACGCTCAGCAATGGCCAGGATCTGCCCTTCATCTCGATCACCTCGTTTTCGTATTGCCCACCTGAGTGTGCCGAACAGCGCGGTCCTGGGATCTGTACCCTAGTTCATCTCGTTCTCCTGTTGGAGGCGCTGCATAATGACAAAGGGCACGACCAGGATCGCCAGCAGCACGATCGCTAAGGATGCAGCCAGCGGCCAGTCCTTGTTGGCAAAGAACTCGGTCCACATCAATTGGCCGACCATGAGGCTACCTGGATTGCCAAGCAGATCGGGGATGACGAACTCGCCGACCACAGGGATAAAGACCAGCATGCTGCCGGCAATCACCCCGGGCAGAGTGAGAGGGAAAGTGATCCGCCGGAATGCACACCAGGGCCGACACCCTAGATCTGCCGCCGCCTCGAGCAGGGTCCGATCGAGCCGGGTGAGATTGGCATAAAGCGGCAGGATCATGAAGGGCAGATAGGAATAGATCACCCCGATATAGACTGCGGTCTGGGTATGCAAGATCTTCAAGGGCTCATCGATCACCCCGAGCCACAGTAAAAACCCATTGAGCAGGCCATTGGCGTTCAGGATCCCGATCCAGGCATAGACCCGGATCAAAAACGAGGTCCAAAAGGGCAGGATGATCAGCATCAACAGCGGGACACGCTGGCGTTCGGGCGCAGTCGCGATCGCATAGGCCATGGGATAGCCGAGTACAAGACAACCCAGGGTCCCGACCAGGGCGACCCATAACGAATTCAGCAAGGCCTGAAGATACAATGAGTCCTCAGAGATGAGCTGAAGGTTTCTGAGGTTCAGCCGAATCTCCAGCATCCCGTCGACCCATTCCCAAAGGGCCGTATAAGGCGGCTGGGTGAGCGCCGGCTCAGCCAGGCTGATGCGCAGTACGATCACAAAGGGCAGCAAAAAAAAGAGCCCCAGCCAGAGATATGGTAGGCCGATATTGATCAGCCGCCCAAGGCGGGGCTCATCATCGCTGACGGCTTGCAGTTTCATGGGACTAATCGGTCAAGACCACACCGCTAGTCGGTGACCACTCAACCCAGACCTCCTGATCCCAGGTCAGTACTTGCTCAGTGCGCGGCTGGGTATTGGTCAGGGTCATCTCGACCAGCAGTCGGCTAGGGGTGCGGATGCGATAGATCGAGACGTCACCGAGATAGGCGATATCCTCGACTACCCCCTGGAGTTGATTGACCCTCCCATTGTTCGGAGGGGTAGGGCAAAGGCGCAGCTTTTCCGGGCGGATCGCGACCACCACGGGTGTACCGATAGGATGTGGCTGGAGGCTGCGCATGCGCATCAGGCCACCAAACTGGGCCTCGATGAGAACATCATCCCCTTGCAGATCGATGATCTTGCCCTCAAAGAGGTTCACCGAACCGATAAACTCGGCGACGAATCTGCTATTGGGGAACTCATAGATCGCGGTTGGGGTATCGACCTGCCGGATCTGGCCGGCCTCCATGACCGCAATCCGGCTCGACATGGTCATGGCCTCCTCCTGGTCGTGGGTGACGGTGATAAAGGTCGTCCCCAGGCGCTCTTGCAGATTGACCAGTTCGAACTGGGTGTTTTCGCGCAGGCGTTTGTCGAGCGCCCCCAAGGGTTCATCGAGCAGAAGCAGCTTGGGGTGTTTGGCCAGGCTGCGGGCGAGCGCCACCCGCTGGCGCTGCCCGCCGGAGAGCTGATCGGGCCGGCGTTTGCGCAGCGGGGCAATCCGCAACAGCTCCAGCATCTCATTGACCCGCTCCATCCGCTCACGCCGCGGCAGACGATCCTGCCTGAGACCGAACTCGATGTTCTGCTCCACCGTCATATGCGGAAAGAGCGCATATGACTGGAACATCATGTTCACTGGCCGGAAATAGGGGGGGACCTCGGTGACATCGACGCCATCGATATAGATCCGCCCGCTGGTCGGATATTCCAGGCCCGCCAGCAAACGCAGCAGGGTAGTCTTGCCGCACCCTGAACTCCCCAAGAGCGAAAAGAACTCGCCCTGATAAACCTCCAGGGTCACATCATCGACCGCATAGATGTCTCCAAACCTTTTGGTGACACGGTCGATGCGGACATAGGGCCTGGCCTTTGGGTCCTGCCAGGGCTCGAGTGGGCGACGGCTGGGGGTGCCGTTAGCCACAGCTTACCCCTTAGCGTCCTGATTTGAGGCGCGTCCACAGCCGATTGAGGTTGCGGATCTCGCGCTCGCTGCGCTCGCTTGGGGTAAAGAGACGGGCGCGCACCTCGGGCGGTGGATAGATCTCCGGGTCCTCGCGCAGCTCGGCTGACAACAAGGACGTGGCTGCCGAGTTGGCATTGGCATAAAAGATATGATTGGAGGCCGCAGCGATGACCTCGGGTTTAAGAAGATAGGCGATCAGGGCATGGGCGGCCTCCGGGTTGGGCGCATCCTTGGGGATGGCCATGACATCGACCCAGAGCACAGCGCCCTCACGCGGGACTCGATAGATGACCGTAACGCCCTTGTTGGCCTCGGCCGCCCGCTCGCGCGCCTGCAGGATGTCGCCCGAATAGCCATGTGCGACACAGGTGGCACCATTAGCCAGGTCGCTGATGTACTGAGACGAATGGAAGTAGCGGATATAGGGGCGCACCTGTTTGATCAGCTCGGCGGCGGCCTCCAGGTCTTCAGGCGCTTGGCTGTTGGGGTCCTTGCCGAGATAGGTCAGGGCCGCGCTAAAGACCTCAGTTGGATCGTCGAGCAGGCTGATCCCACAGCCGGCCAGCTTCTTGGCCTGCTCAGGGTCGAAAATCAGCCCCCAGGTATCCAGTGGGGCGTCCTCACCCAGGGCCGCGTGCACCCTGTCCGGATTGATCCCGAGCCCAGTGGTGCCCCACATATAGGGGACCAGATAGCGATTGCCCGGATCGACCTTGGCGAGATTGGCCATGATATCGGGATCAAGCCGCTCGAGGCCTGGGAGCTTGGAATGGTCGAGCGGCTGATAGAGACCGGCCTTGAGATGGCGCGCGGCAAAGGGATGGGTGGTGGGAAAGACCAGGTCATAGCCGCTGGAACCTGCCAGGAGCTTGGCCTCGAGTACCTCGTTCGAGTCATACAGATCCAATACCGCCCGGATACCAGTCTCTTGCTCGAAACCCGTCAGGGTATCCGGCGCAAAATAGTCGTTCCAATTGTAGACATGGACCGTCTGCTCCCCGGCGCGCGCTGCCGGCCCGCTGATGAATGCCAGGGCGATGACCAAGGCCAGACCCAGGTCTTTGGCTTGTAACACGGTGGACCTCCTCCAAGGGGGATCGATCAAGGGACCATGCCCAACCGGGCGCCGAACCGCCCATCATGCTAACCCATTGCGTCTGCCAGTGGTATGGCCATTCTGTGAATACGCCTGACCGGCCCTCAGATACAATACAATTAGGCACTCGGGTATCGCCCCCCCTTGTGCTGATTGCCAGATCTCAACCGCTATGATTGCACTCCTTGACTATGGCGCAGGTAATGTCCGCAGTCTGCGCAATGCCATCCATGCCCTCGGCTTTGACCTGACCGAAATCGAACGCCCGCAACAGATCCTCGAGGCAGAACGCCTGATCCTGCCTGGGGTCGGGGCCTTTGGGGCAGCGATGGAACGCCTGCACCGGCTTGGCTATGTCGAACCGCTTAAGGCCTATCTGAGGGCAGGACGGCCCTTTTTGGGTATCTGCGTAGGGTTGCAGATCCTGTTTGAGGGAAGCGAGGAATCGCCTGAGGTGCCAGGTCTGGGGATCATCCCCGGTCGGATCGAGCGTTTCGGTGGGGCAGGATTAGCGGTGCCTCATATGGGCTGGAATGCAGTGCGCCTGCAGCATGACTCGCCCCTGTTTGCCGGCTATGGCGGCGAGCCGGTCTATTTCGTGCACTCCTACCGGGCCTTGCCGAGCCCTGATAATGCCGACTGGCAGCTTGCCCTGACTGACTATGGCAAGCCCTTTTTGAGCGCCGTCCAGCGCGGCGCGGTCTGCGCCGTCCAGTTTCATCCCGAAAAAAGCGGTCGGGCAGGTCTGGCCTTGTTGCGTCACTTTTTGAGTGGCGAAGCGACGACGGTGCCAAGCAGCCCGCATCCCCAGCAAACGCCCACCCGCCTGACCAAGCGTATCGTCGCCTGCCTGGATGTGCGCACCAACGACCAGGGCGATCTGGTGGTCACCAAGGGCGATCAATACGATGTGCGTGAAAAGACCGAGGGGCGTGCGGTGCGCAATCTGGGCAAGCCCATCGAGCTTGCCGAACGCTATTACCAGGAGGGCGCCGATGAGATCGCCTTTCTCAATATCACTGCCTTTCGCGATTCGCCCCTTGCCGATCAGCCGATGCTTGAGGTCTTGCGGCGAACCTCAGAGCGGGTCTTTGTGCCGCTCACCATCGGCGGCGGGATCCGCGCCTATACCGATGCCGATGGGCAGCGCTATTCAGCGCTTGACGTTGCCCATGCCTATTTCCGCGCCGGTGCCGATAAGGTCTCGATCGGCTCGGATGCGGTCCTGGCGGTTTCGGACTATCTGGCGCGCGGCCGGGTCAGGGAGGGCCGCACGGCGATCGAACAGATCGCAGCGGTCTATGGTAATCAGGCAGTCGTCGTCTCGATCGACCCCCGGCGGGTCTATGTGCGTTCGCCCGCTGAGACCCGGCATCGGGTTATCGAGACCAGCCTGCCGGGGCCGCAGGGCGAACGTTATTGCTGGTTTCAGTGCACCATCAAGGGTGGGCGCGAGGGATGGGATCTGGATGTCGTCGAGCTGGCGCGTGCCTGCGAGGAGCTGGGTGCAGGCGAGATTCTGCTCAATTCGATCGACCGCGATGGCACAGGCGCAGGCTTTGATCTGGAGCTGATCAAATTGGTCAAAGGCTCGGTTGGGATCCCGGTCATCGCCTCGAGCGGCGCCGGCTGTGTCGAGCATTTCGCCGAGCTCTTCAAAGAGACCGGGGTTGAGGCGGCGTTGGCTGCCGGGATCTTTCATCGGCGCGAGGTTTCCATCGAGTCGGTCAAGTCCTATCTATACGCCCAGGGCATCGAGACCCGCGGCGGTGACGGCATCTCCGCGCTGAGCCATGGTTGACCGGGCCGGGGCAATGGGTGGGAACCGCGAAAAACGCCGGCCGGCCCATTCCGGCCTTGTCATTAACGTCACCCCGGTGAAAACCTTGGCCGGAACTGAACCCAGTGATCCTCCAGGCACCGGCGTCTCTCTGCAGACAGCGCCTCAGTAGGTCCGCTGGGGTGAAGGCCTTTGCGCAATCCCCCTTTGTCCGACTGCAGGCGCCCTGTCCAGACTGGCTGGGCGGGGCAAGCCGCCCCTGGTCTGGTAACAACCTCCAGGTTTCATCCCAGCCGGGGATCACCTCGGGGCGGGCCGGCGGTGATCTGGATTGGGCATAGATCCTGGCTGGCAGGCACTGGGGGATCTCGCCCGACCCCTCATGCCCTATTCAGGTGCCGTGATTCGGGTCCGGTCATTTTGGCGCAGGTCGGAGCAAGCCGGCGTAGGTCGGAACGGGATCCAGATCACTCATTCCTTCCTGACCCAGGCCCAGATCCGCGGGCTCTGCCCAGGCAGAGTCGCCAGCATGCTGGATTGTTCGCCTCCCTATCTGGGATAACCGGTCAGTTCGGTCGTTCAGTCGCCTGGTTGTTCATCTGCTGTTTGGCAGCCTTGGGTATGACCGGTTGTTTGAGCACTGTCCGTCCCCCTGAAACCCAGATGGATCTCGAGACCCTGATCCTCGATGCCGCCTCCTGTCATTTGCTGCGCGTCGGCCAAACCAATGATGTCGCGTCCACGGATGTCACGGTTATCCTCGCCGCTGATCAATATCGGATCCCCATCCAAACCATCATCGAGCGCGCCAACCGTCTGATCAGGGATTATGAACACAAACCGGCTGAGCTGGTGGGGCAAGCGATCCGCGCCTGTGAGCTTTTGGGTGAGCTGACCAGGACGACCCCGGCCTTGGTCCGTTTCGAACCGGATGGCCAGCTGCGCTTTGCCTGGTTAAGGGTCGATGGGGCTGAGATCACCCCTGGCTTTGCCCAGCGCATGATCACTGAGCTACGTGAGCGCCGCGCTATCGGTTTGATCATCAATAGCCCAGGCGGGTCGGTCGATGAGGCGCGCAAGCTCGGACGCTATCTGCGCGCCAATGGTTTGCGCACCGCGGTCGATGATTATTGCGTCTCAGCCTGTATCGATGTCTTGGCCGGGGGGGTCGAGCGCTATGCCACACCCAATGCCAGGCTTGGCGTTCATCAGAGCCGCGTTCCCCGCCGTTACAGCAGCCATGAGGGCGGTCAACTCTATGTCGCCGATGCCTTTTTATATCTACGCGAGATGGGGGTGGATGCCGATGTCGCGATCGCCGCTGCCGCTGTCCCGAATGACCGGGTTCTCCTGATCCCGCTCTCCGAGGCCCTGGCTGCCGGTTTGATCACCGGGGTAATCGAGCATTCACTCTGACTCGACCGCGGCGAGCGCTGTCTTGGTCTAGGTCCGGCGATGGATCATCCCTGTCATTAAATACTAAAGATTAAAATAATTTTTAATCTCAATAGAAACGATCTCGTAAACTCCCCCCGCTATGAGGAGCGAGCCACCCTGAGGCCCGCCCTCCTCGACCGAGCGCGTTGTTTCGCCCCATCCTGACCGAACTGCTGCCAAACAGGCGAAGCAGTGACCAACAAACCCTGTAGCCGAGTAGCTGCCGCGATGGAGATCATCGTCACTGCCACTGGCTTGATGACCGCCTTGGGCCTGATGCTTGGCCTGCTCCTGGCGGTGGCCAATCGACGGCTTTATGTGTTCGAGGACCCTCGGATCGATCAGGTCGAGGAGTTGTTGCCCCATGCCAATTGCGGGGCCTGCGGCGAGGCTGGTTGTCGCCCCTTTGCCGAGAAGCTGGTCAAGGGCGAGATCGAGCCAGCGCGTTGTACGGTCAATGGTAGGTCGGGAAATCAGCGTATCGCTGAGTTTCTTGGGGTAGAACTCCAGACCCGCGAACCCTGGGTAGCGCGCCTGGCCTGTGCAGGTGGGGGCAATGTGGCTGCAGTACGCGCATTTTATCGCGGTCTCCCCTCCTGCCGCGCGGCTGCCTTGGTCTCGGGGGGAGGGCGCAGCTGCGCCTGGGGATGTCTTGGTTTTGGCGATTGCGTGTCTGTATGCCGTTTCGGGGCGCTGTCTCTCAATCGCCAGGGGCTGCCGGTGGTGAGCGAGGAGCGCTGCACCGCCTGCGGCGATTGCCTCAGCATCTGTCCCAAGGGTCTGTTCAGCCTGCATCCAGTCAGCCATCGGCTCTGGGTCGCCTGCAAGAATCTCGATCCGGGTGAGCAGGCCGAGCAGCAATGCGAGGTGGCCTGCACCGGCTGTGGGCGCTGCGCCCAAGATTCACCCGAGGGCCTGATCCAGATCCAGGACAATCTGGCGGTGATCGACTATGCCAAAAACGATCTGGCCTCCAAGGTCGCTATCGAGCGCTGTCCGACCGGTGCCATCCTCTGGCTCGAGCCCGATGGGACAGTCGTTAAGGGTCTGAAGGCGCGCAGGGTAATCCGCAAGGGCGCCAAGGTCGCTGAGCCGGCACTATAGCGGTCAGTTGGCAGTGGTTGACGGAGAAGGCGGCCAATAGGCCTCGCCCCGGCTGATCGGCAAGATTAAACACCGGCAGAAACCTCAAGCCGGTGAAAACCGGGGTTGGCCAGCAGTAGGCAAAGAGACCCGGGTTTTAGGTGGGCGCTACACCCGAGCCCCCAGCAGTTGAGAAGATCCATGTTTGGAAGAAAAGACGATAGACAACCCAAATATCCTGGTATCCGGATGGCAGTGGACGGCAATACGGCGGTGATCCTGTGCGAGCGCGAGGCCTCGGATGCCGCCGGCGCCTATCCGATCACGCCCTCTACCCCCATGGGCGAGATCTGGGCCGAGGAGGTCGCCAAGGGACATCTCAATATCTCAGGCCGACCCCTGATCTTTATCGAACCTGAATCCGAACATGCCGCTGCTGCGGTGACTGCAGGCATGGCGATGACTGGTCTGAGGGCGACCAATTTCTCGTCGGCCCAGGGCGTGGCCTTTATGCACGAGTCGCTGTATGCCGCGGTCGGCAAGCGCCTGCCCTATGTGCTGAATATCGGGGCGCGCGCTATCACCAAGGCTAGCCTCAATGTCCATTGTGCGCACGACGATTATCACTGCATCGATGATACCGGTTTCATCCAGGTCTTTGCCCGCAATGCCCAGGAGGCTGCGGATCTCAATCTGATCGCCCGCAAGCTCGCGGAGCTCAGCCTGACCCCGGCGGCGGTTGCCCAGGATGGATTCCTAACCACCCATTTGATCGAGCCGATTCAGGCCCCGGAACGAGCCCTGATCGAGACCTTCTGCGGGCGTCCGGATGACCTCATCGAATGTCCTACCCCCGCCCAACGTCTCCTCTTTGGGCCAACCCGCCGGCGGGTGCCAGCACTGTGGGACGTCGATGACCCCTTGAGCTCGGGCACGGTGCAAAACCAAGACGCCTATATGCAGTCGGTTGCGGCCCAAAGGCCCTATTTCTTTGATCATATCCCCAGGCTTGCCGATCAGGTCATGGCCGAATATGAGGCGCTCACCGGGCGCCGCCATGCCCGGGTCTCTGGGTATCGCTGGGAGGATGCCGAATATCTGATCCTCGGTCAGGGCAGCATGACCGTTCAGGCCGAGGCAGTGGCCGATTATCTGCGCGAAAGCCGCAGGCTCAAGGTCGGGGTGCTCAATCTTACCATGTTTCGCCCCTTTCCGGGTGAACTCTTGGCCCGGATGATCCGGGGCAAACAGGGGGTGGCGGTGCTCGAGCGGGTCGATCAGCCCCTGGCCGAGGACCTGCCGATCCTGGTCGAGCTGCGCGCCGCGCTTACCAAATGTCTGGAAAACGGCATGGTCGGCAAACACGAACCCCTGCCTTATCCAGATTATCCAGCCTATAGATCAGGCGACATGCCCAGGCTCTATTCGGGCTGTTATGGTTTGGGCTCGCGCGATCTGCAACCTGAGGCTTTGATCGCTGCGGTCGAGAACATGCTGCCTGGGGGTGGACAGCGCCGGTTCTTTTATCTCTCGATCGATTTCGTGCGCGAGCCAGTCGATCCCCAGGATGAGATCCGTATCCAGGCGCTCAAGGATGCCTACCCCGAGATCGGGCGGCTCGCCCTGCGCGGCAGCGAAAACCCCAATCTACTGCCTCAGGATGCGATCACGGTGCGCATGCACTCGGTCGGTGGTTGGGGAGCGGTGACCACCGGCAAGAACCTAGCGATGACCCTGTATGAGCTACTCGGCTGGCATATCCGGGCCAATCCCAAGTATGGCTCGGAGAAGAAGGGTCAGCCCACGACCTATTTTCTCGCCGCCGCCCCTGAGCCGATCCGTTTGAACTGCGAATATACCCAGGTCGATGTGGTCCTAAGCCCAGACCCCAATGTCTTCACCCATTCCAACCCCTTGGCGGGGCTTAAACCTGGCGGTTGTTTTATCATCCAGTCGAACCTAGACAGCCCGGAACAGGTCTGGGCCGGCTGTCCGCCCGCGGCCCGCCAATTCATCGTCGAGCACGGGATCCGGGTTTATTATCTGGATGGATTCAAGATCGCCCGGGAGGAGGCGACCAACCCAGAGTTGCAATTCAGGATGCAGGGTGCGGCATTTCAGGGCGCCTTTTTTGCCGTATCCAATGTCATGGAACGCCTGGGGCTGACTGAGACGGGGCTTTTTGCCGCGATCGAGGAGCAATTGCGTGCCAAGTTCGGCGCCAAGGGGGAACGGGTGGTCCAGGACAATCTGCGGGTGGTACGCCGCGGGTTCGATGAACTGACCGAGATCACCGAGAAGCCCCTGGACTCGGACCAGCCCTTGCGGCGCAGGATGCCGCCCCTGCCGATCCTGTTAAAAACCCTGCCTGAAGGCAGCGGGAGGATCAGCGATGCCCATCGCTTTTGGGAGCAAACCGGCATCCTCTATGCCCGGGGCCGGGCCAATGACAATCTGGCCGACCCGCAGATGGCCTTATCTTTGCTGCCGGCGGCAACCGGCGTCTATCGCGACCTCACCCAGATCCGCTTTGAATATCCGCGCTTTATCCCCGAACGTTGCACCGCCTGCGGGAGTTGCGTGACGGTTTGCCCGGATAGCGCCATCCCTGGGCTGGTCAGCCGGATCAGCGAGATTCTGGCCACCGCGATCAACCGGGTCGAACACGGGATGCCGACCCGCTTTCTGCGGCGTGAGTCGCGTGCCCTGGAAAAACGCCTGCGTACCCTGATCGACTCTCAAGGGGAGGGTGCCGATGTGCGCACCCTTCTGGATCGGGCAATCCTCGATACCCTGGCCGCCTTCGAGGGGGATGCGGCGGAGAAGTCATGCGCCGAGCGCGAGTTTGCCCTGATGCGCGCGGCGCTGGGCGATTATCCATTCGCCATCACCCGTCCCTATTGGACCAATCGCGAGAAGCAGCAGCTAGGCAGCGGTGGGCTATTCAGCGTCACGGTCAATCCATACACCTGCAAAGGCTGTATGGAATGCGTCGAGGTCTGCAAGGACGGCGCCTTGGTCGCCGCGCAGCAGACCGATGAGGCCGTCGAGCATCTGCGCACCCGCTGGGCCCTGTGGCTAGAGCTGCCCAATACGGCCCCCGAGTTCATCCGTATCGAGTCGCTTGATGACAAGATCGGGGCGCTGGCAACCCTGCTCCTCGATAAGACCAATTATCTATCGATGGTCGGGGGCGATGGCGCCTGCATGGGCTGTGGGGAAAAGACCGCGGTGCATCTCTTCACCGCCACTGTCACCGCCCTGATGCAGCCGCGGGTTAAGCGGCATGTGGCTGAGCTCGAGGATCTCATCGCGCGCCTCGAGACTCAGGTGCGCCTGAAACTCGCCGCGGGCATGGATCTCTCGAATGCTGCAGCGATCCAGCGGGTGCTCGAGGCCCATCAAGAGACCGATCTGACCCTTGCCGAGCTCTCCTCCGAACTCATCGACCGAGCTGCAGATCCCGTGGATCCAGACTGGCTCAAATGGGTCACGGATCTATTGGCCAAGCTGCGCCGGTTGCGCGACCAATACACCGCCAAACGACCGCGGGCCGCCATGGGTTTCGTCAATGCCACCGGCTGCAGCTCGGTCTGGGGTGGGACCTTTCCCTACAACCCCTATCCCTTCCCTTGGTCGAACAATCTGTTTCAGGATTCGCCCTCGATAGCCCTGGGATTGTTCGAGGGGCATATGCGTAAGATGGCCGAGGGGTTTAAGGCGATTCGCCAGGCGCGGATGGAGCTTGCAGGCCGGTTCAACCTTGCAGATCCCGCCTGCCGGCTCGATCATTTCACCTGGCGCGATTTTAGCGAGGAGGAATGGCGCCTGTGCCCGCCGGTGGTGGCGGTCGGGGGCGATGGGGCCATGTATGACATCGGCTTCCAGAACCTCTCGCGTGCCCTGCTGGCTGGGTTGCCGATCAAGATCCTGGTGCTCGACACCCAGAGCTATTCGAATACCGGCGGTCAGTCCTGCACCTCGGGATTTTGGGGTCAGGTTGCCGATATGGCCCCCTATGGTCAGACCTGGAAGGGCAAAAAGGAGATCCGCAAGGAGATGGGTCTGATCGGCATGGCGCATCGCTCGGCATTCGTGCTCTCCAGCGCTACCTCACACCTGAACCATCTGTTAGAGGGCCTGATCGATGGGCTCAATTCCAGGCGTCCGGCCTTGTTCAATCTCTATACCCCCTGTCAGCCCGAACATGGGATCGGGGATGCCCTGTCCGACCGCCAGGCGCGCCTGGCGGTCGAGTCACGCGCTTATCCCTTATTCCGCTTTGACCCGGATGCAGGCACGAGCTTTGAGGAGTGCTGCTCGATCGACGGCAACCCTGTACCCGATGCCGACTGGGTGACCTGGACGCTCAACGCTGTCGATGGACAGGGCAAGCCGGTGACCCTAGAGGTGCCCTTCACCTTTGCCGATTTCGCCATGACCGAGGGGCGCTTCCGCAAGCACTTTCGCAAGATCCCGGAGGACGCCTGGAACGACAGCCTCCTACCGCTCCATGAGTTCATCGACCTCCCTGAGGAGGGGCGTGCGGGCCTGCATCCCTATATCTGGGGGTTGGATCACAAAAACCGTCTCATGCGGGTGATGGTCGCCCCCGAACTGGTGCAAAGCTGCGAGGAACGCCGGGCCTTCTGGCGCCAGCTGAGAGGACTCTGTGGTCTGCTCGGCCGTGTCGATGTCGAGGCGATCCGCGCTCAGGCCAAGGTCGAGATCGCGCAGCGCCTGGCCAGCATCCTGCTCGCTCTCGCAGGGGAGGGAGGGATTCAGGTCGCCGGCAGCCTGTCTGAATCCTGGGCCGCTGAGACGGCAGCGCCTCCGACGGTAGGCCGAGACAATGGTTCGGGCGGCAATGGCGCCAGTCCAGCAGCAGCTGCCTGGGAGTCTGCCTGGGTCGAGACCCCGGCTTGTACCGCCTGCGACGAGTGCATCAGGATCAATCCCAGGATCTTTCGCTATAACGCCGCCAAAAGGGTCGAGATCGCCGACCCCAAGGGTGGACCCTATCGGGATATCGTCAAGGCCGCCGAGCAATGCCCAGCTGGCTGTATCCATCCGGGATTGCCCTGGAACCCAGGCGAGCAGGGGGTCGAGCAGCTGATCAAGCGCGCGGCCAAATATCAGTAGGTCAGATGGGGTAGGTTGGGTCGCAGGGCCTCCCCTGAGCCCTGGGATAGATCTAGGGTCGCAGCAGGGTCCAGAGCATCATGAAGCCATTATCCAGTATGCCAGGGTCGCCGGTTTTGAACTCCAGGACAACAGGCAATGCCTGGGCTAGGCAGGGTTCGCATCTTCCGGATCTCGATGGATCATCCGCACGCGCTGGCCTCATCGCGCGTCTGGAGCTCGGATTCAGGCGCCTGCTGGGTTGGCATAAGACCTTTGCCCATGGCGTCTATCCGGTCGAACACAAGGAGCTGACGGCAGCCAAACCGATCCGCCGTCTGCCCTTTCCAGCCGAGTTGATCATCCCTCTTCAGCAGCACAAGGGTGCGCCTTCCATCCCGATCGTCCAGGTTGGACAGGAGGTGATGCGCGGCGAGCTGATCGCGGTTGCTGATGGTTTTGGGTCAGTGCCGATCCATGCCCCGGCGACCGGGGTGATCCGCGCCATTGGTCTGGCCCCAACCGCCGAGGGTCCCAAGGCGCCAGCGATCTTTTTAAAGGTCTACCCTGCCGCAACCCAGGAGGTCCAGGCTGGTCCCGCACGCGACCCCGAACGGATGGGCCCGGAAGAGATCATCCAGGCGGTCCAGGAGTCAGGGCTGGTCGGCTTGGGCGGGGCGGCATTCCCCAGCCATGTCAAGCTTAGGCCCCAAACGGGACGCAGCCTCCATACCCTTTTGGTCAATGGCTGCGAGTGCGAGCCCTATCTGACCTGCGATCACCGGATCATGCTCGAGCAGACCGCGTCCCTAATCCGCGGGATTCGCCTCGCCCTGAAGGCAACGGGTGCAAAATGCGCCATCATTGGGGTTGAGGACAACAAGCTCGATGCCATTATCCGGCTGCGCGCCCATCTGGGCCGCAAACCCGATCTGCCGATCAGGGTTTTGGCGGTCCAGGCCAAATATCCCCAAGGGGCCGAAAAGATGCTCATCAAGGCGTTGCTCGGTCTCGAGGTCCCAGAGGGCGGTATCCCAGCGGATCTCGGGATTGCGGTCTTTAATGTCGGTACCCTGGCCCAGATGGGCGAGCTGATTCCAAAGGCTCAGGGGCTGATCGAGCGGGTGATCACCCTAAGCGGGCCGGCGATCAAAAACCCAGGTAATTTCTTGGTCCCGCTCGGGACGCCAGTCAGGTTTCTGCTCGAACAGGCGGGACTGCAGGGTGAGCTCGGCGAGGTCATCCTGGGTGGGCCCATGATGGGCATGGCGGTCGCCTCGCTCGATGTCCCTATCACCAAGGGGGTCTCTGGGGTCATCGCATTGCATCCAGAGGACCCGGCGCTGGCTGCCCGCCCGGTTTATCCCTGTATCCATTGCGGCGAATGCGTGCGCGCCTGCCCGGTCTTCCTCAATCCCTCACTGCTGGGTGAACTGGCCAGGGCGCGTCAATATCAGGCGATGGCCGAGCACCATCATCTGGATCAGTGTTTTGAGTGCGGCTGCTGCGCCTTCGTCTGTCCATCTAACATCCCGCTGACCCAGTATTTCCGCATCGCCAAGTCGATCAATCGCGATGCCGAGCGCCGTCGGCAAGCCAAGAGGTCTCATTGAGGGGCATGGCCAATCGAGGGATTGCAATCCGCACCTCCCCGCATCTTAAGCGGGTGCTCACCGTCGATCAGATCATGCGCGGGGTGATCCTGGCCCTGCTGCCGATCGCCGCCTGGTCGGTCTGGCAGTTCGGGCTCAGCGTCCTGCTGCTGCTTCTGACCACCACAGGTGTCGCTGCGCTGACCGAATGGGCCTTGGCCCGGGCTGCGGGTCAGGGCAATACCCTCCAGAATGGCTCGGTGATCATCACCGGTCTGTTATTGGGTTTGACCCTGCCGCCTGGATTTCCGCTCTGGATGGCAGCAGTTGCAGCATGCATTGGGGTTGCCCTCGGTAAATGGCTATTTGGTGGCCTGGGCTATAACGTCATGAACCCTGCCCTGGTCGGGCGGGCCTTTGTCCAGGCGGCATTCCCCAAGGCGATCGCCACCTGGAGTCCGCCCTTTGCCCCGGGTCGTTTTACCGAGCCGATCCCCTCGACCCTCACCCCGCCGTTCATGCAGCCGATTCCAATCGCTGACTGGATCAAGGGCCTTGAGCTCGATGCTTGGACGGGGGCAACCCCCTTGGCAGTGCAGAGATTTCAACATCTCGAGACCCCAGTCTGGGATCTCTTTGCCGGTACGGTCGCAGGCTCAGCCGGTGAGACCTCGGCGCTCTTGATCCTGATCTGCGGGCTATGGTTGGCCTGGCAGCGGATGCTCGATTGGCGCATCCCCGCAAGCGTCATGGCAGGGGCTGTCTTCATTGCGCTGCCGTTCTGGCTGATCGATCCAGGCCTGTATCCCAGCCCCGCCTTTGTGCTCTGTTCAGGGGGGTTGATGCTGGGGGCCTGGTTCATGGCCAGCGACATGGTGGCCTCACCGGTGACCCCAGCAGGGGTGGTGATCTATGGGCTATTCATCGGGGTGCTGACAGTGCTCATCCGCCTGTTCGGCGGACTGGTCGAGGGGGTAATGTATGCCATCCTGATCGCCAATGCCCTCAGCCCCTGGGTCTCGGACTGGACCCAGCCGCGGGTCTATGGATCGAAGGGACGGGGGAGGGCTGATGGCCAGCCTAGCGACTGAGTCCCATCCAGAGGTTGGCACCTCGTCGAGGATGGAAGGAGCGGTTGGCGAGCTCCATCGAGCGATTCCCCAGGCGGATCGATCAGCGCCAAAACCGCCGGGCTATGCTGTATCCCCCCTGAGATTGCTGCTGGCACTCGGCGGGGTGGCGCTCTTTGCCGGACTTGCAGTGTCCCTGGTCGATCAGCTCACCGCCCCGATCATCGCCGAGCAATATCGCCTGCGCACCGAACAGGCGGTGTTTGGGGTCTTGCCAGGGGCAACCCAGCTTCGCGCCCTGCACCTGAGTGCCAATGGCATCGCGGAGGGTGCGCCGAGCGTCAAGGGCGAGATGCCACTCTATGCGGCCTATGACCCGGCCGGGAAACTATTAGGGATCGCGATCATCGGGTCTGGGGCAGGCTATGCCGGGCCAGTTCAGGCAATGTTTGCCTATCGCCCCGATTGCCGCTGTATCACCGCCAGCAAGGTCCTGCGCTCCAATGAGACCCCGGGTTTTGGGGATAGGCTCGGCGTTGATCCCGAGTTTCTGGAAAACTTCAGGGCGCTCGATGCGCGTCTCAATGCCGAGGGTACCGGCCTTGCCCATCCGATCGTCGCCGTTCGCCATGGTACCAAGACCGAGCCCTGGCAGATCGATGCCCTCGCTGGAGCGACCATCTCCTCGCGCGCCCTGGCCCGCGCTGCCGATAGCGCGGCCAACCGCGCTATCCCCTGGATTGAGCGCAATATCGATCGCCTGAACTCCCCCTGAGGAGAACCGAATCATGTCAGAGCTGCTCAATACCCCGGAACGCCTGACCCCGGATACCTTTTTGCGCGGGCTTTGGCAGGAGAATCCGGTCTTTACCATGCTGCTTGGGATGTGTCCGGTGCTCGCGGTGACCGGCACGACCCTCAATGCCCTTGCCATGGGGCTTGCGACCACCTTCGTCCTGGTTGGCTCGAGCCTCTTGGTCTCCCTGCTGCGTCATTGGATCCCCAAACAGGTGCGGATCGCCAGCTATATCGTCATCATCGCGACCTTTGTCACCCTGGTCGATTATGCGATCCAGGCGATCAGCCTGGAGCTTTATGCGGCGCTTGGGGCCTTCATCCAGCTCATCGTGGTCAACTGCGTGATCCTGGGCCGTGCCGAGGCCTATGCCTCCAAGCAGCGTCTGCATACCACCTTCGTCAATAGCCTGGGGATGGGTCTGGGATTCAGCCTGGCCCTGCTGGCCCTGGGGACGGTGCGCGAGATCCTGGGCCAGGGGACCCTGCTTGGGGTACCGGTCCTACCCGAAGGCTTTCAGCCCTGGGTGATCATGGCCTTGCCGCCAGGTGGGTTCTTTGTCCTGGGCAGCTGGCTGCTGGTGTTCAACTGGCTAGGCCCGCGCCGGGCACGCCGGGATCTCGTTGCAAGCGGAGCCACCATCCATGTCCGCTGAGCCCTTGACCCTGATCTTCTTGCAGGCGGCGATCGTCAATAACTTTGTGCTCGCCATGTTCCTGGGGATCTGTCCATTCCTCGGGGTCTCGGCAAAGAAGAGGATGGCCTGGAACATGGGTCTGGCGACCCTATTCGTGATGTTGGTGGGCTCGCTTTCGGCCTATGGGATCAATTGGCTGCTCACTGCACTCGGACTCGAGTTCTTGCGCCTGATCTGCTACATCGCCGTGATCGCCTCGGCGGTCCAGCTCGTGGAGATGTTCATCAAAAAAACCAGCCCTGGCCTATTTAGATCGCTGGGGATCTTCTTGCCGCTGATCACCACCAATTGCGCCATTCTGGGCGTTGCCTTGTTTCAGACCGCTCGGGAATACGACCTGATCCAAAGCCTGGTCTATGCAGGAGGGGCAGGGGTCGGCTTTATGCTTGCCCTGCTCCTGATGGCGGGTCTGCGCGAGCGTCTGGCCTTGGCGCGTCTGCCCGAGGTCAGCCAGGGGGCAGCCCTGACCCTGATGTTGGCTGGGCTTTTGTCGCTGGCCTTTATGGGATTTGCCGGCCTAGGGAGCAGTCATGGCTGAGATCCTGCTCGCACCTGCGCTTGTCTTGGCAGTGCTCGGCTGCTGGGTTGGGGTCGAGCATCTCTATGCGCGCTTCCAGGCGCGTTATCCCCAGCTGGGTCCCTATCGCGATCTCGCAGGCGGCTGTCACTGTTGCCAGCACTTTTCTGGCGGTGGCTGCGCTCGGGCGGAATCGAGTACGCAGTTGCCCACCCGCCAGTCTTGGGATCTCAGTAAAACCCTTTGACAGATCCAGGGGTGCCTCTGCGCACCCATGAGGAGCAAACGGATGGCTGAAGCAATCAGATATCTCGGCCCGACTGCACCCGCGGTCGTCAAGGCAACCCAACGCATCACCCCCCAGACCACTGACGAGGTCCGTCATATCACCCTGGAGGTCTTGGACCCGGCATTCCAGTTTGTCGAAGGTCAAACCCTGGGTGTTCTGGTCCCGGGCCCGCATCCCTTTGGCAATGCTCTGCATATCCGCCGTTATTCGATCGCCAACGCCCGTCATGTTCCGGTCGGCAACGGCGTGCATGTCGATATCCTGGTGAGGCGCTGTTTTTATCTCGATGAGCTGAGCGGCGAGCGTTATCCTGGGATTGCCTCCAATTATCTTTGTGATGCCAAGGTTGGCGATCGGATCACCATCAGCGGACCTTATCCCAGCCCGTTTCGCATGCCCTTGGATAATCGCGCCAACCTGCTCATGATCGGCACTGGTACCGGCATTGCGCCGTTCCGCGCCTTCGTGCAATTGATTTATGAGCGGCGCGGTGACTGGAAAGGTCAGGTGCGCCTGTTTTATGGCGGGCACAGCGGCTTGGATCTCATGTATGCCAATGATGAAAAGACCGATCTAGCGCATTACTACGATCAAAAGACCTTCCAGGCCTTCCGTGCCCTGGGGACCCGCCCATTCATGAGCTCATCCCAGGCGCTTGAACTGGGGCTTGCAGAACATGCGGTCGAGGCCTGGCGGTTGATGCAAGAGCCGAATACCTATGTCTTTCTGTCTGGCCTGAGCAAGGTGATCCCGGCCTTCGAGCGGGTGATGAGCAAGCAAGCAGGCTCTGCGGATGACTGGAAACAGCTCAAACAGCGCATGATCGAACAGGGGCGCTGGTCCGAGATGATCTATGACTAGGGTGGGTCTGGGGGCCCGGAGTGCATCAGCTGGCGCAGGAGCGGTACGGCATACCTAGGTCTTGGTCCAGGCTGTTTTGGGGTGACCTTGCTCAAGGGCTTAAGGATTCGCGTCGCCACCAATCGCCGCTGCTCGTCCGCTCCTGGGGGGTTGTGAATCGATAGCGCCAGGCCCTCACCCGCACGAAGCGCACCGGCTGGCCCTCTAAGGGGGGATGCGCAAGTAGGCGGATCACTGCATCCGATCCCTCTTGGAGTCGCCCAAGCAACCGATCGAATGGCTCCAGAAAGCCGGGATGCTGGGGTACAAACCAAATCAGCCAATCTAGACGGGGCTGATGGGGGATGATCAGCCGAGGTGCCTGCTCGGGCCGATCTGGTCGATAGCGAAAGTCGAGCTCCTCCCAGGACTGCCCATCAGTGCTGACCTCGATCTCGAGCTCGATGCGCATCTGGGTGACCTGCGCAAAGACATGATAGCGGTTGGCGATATGGAACCGATCGATCCAGGCCGTCCAGCTGCTGAGCGGTTCGAGCGGACGCCGCAGGATCAACTCGGCAGCATTGATCAGGCTCAAGGGGACCAGGATCAGGGCAGCGGCCAGGGTCAGGGCAGGCAGGCGATGGCCGGGATATCTCGGGTGAGGGACGAAGCTTTGAACAGCGCCGCGCAACCAGCCGAGGTCCCGATCCGCTAACAGAAACAGACACAGGGCGATGGTGAGCAGATTGAAAAAATTATGATTGCTGGTGGCCATGATCAGGATCTGCCAGAGGATGGTGATCCAGGCAGCGGCAAGCCGCCAGGGACGCGGCATCAGGATGAAAAGCGGCAGGATCAGCTCGACCGCTAGGGTCCCCAGGGTTCCCAAACGCAAGAGCCCATCGGGGAGCTGATGGGCATACCAGGCCCCCACATGGGGGAGGGGCTGGGTTTCGAGATAATGGCGAACCGCGGTCAGATCGCGCCAACTGGGGTCGCCTGAGAGCAGCTTGGCCAGTCCGGACTCAAAGCGCAGCCGAAAGAGCAGCCAGCGGAAGAGCCAGACGATCAGCGGCGTGCCGGCGATGCCCAGGGAGGCACCGGCGGAAAGCCTGGCCCCTGGCAGAAACAGGGCCAAAAATCCGGCCTCCAGCAGCAGAAAGTCCCACTGAAAGTTAGTAAACACCTGGCCAGCCTGGACTAGGCTGAGATAACCGAGATAGAGCAGGCCCAGAAGGACCCGCTCGCCCCAGGGTCCAGAGCCCCTGATCCAAGACAGGAGGCGACCAATTGACCGAGTTGGCGGCCGCTGGCTGGGTCTCGCGCTGATCCAAGGCCAGACTGTCAGTAATAGACCGAGCACTGCTCCACCCCAGGCGACGGCAAGTAGGGCCCAGTCGCCCGCGGCCAACCAAAACCATGACGGATAGGCAAGCCAGCGCCAGGGGCCGTAGCGCTCGGTCGCCCAAGAGAGCTGTTCGGCGAGCGGATAGATCCCCTGGCTACCTGCCAGGCCCAGGATCTGGACCGCAAGCGAGGTGAAGGCAGCGGCATAGATCAGGCCAAGCAGACGCAAAAAGGACCAGGCGATGAGTCGATAGCCGTCCTGGGATCTGGACTCCATCCTGCTGGCAGGCAAGGCTGGGTGATCCATCGTGCCTGATTCCGACATGGCATTGTGGCTTAAGGCGGATCAAAAAACCTTATTCCGGCGCAGGCCGGAAAGACTCAAGGACCATCAACCTCGTCGGCAAGGTCCTCGGACCCCGCCCCGACTTTCGTCGGGGTGACGGATGGAGGTCATGCCGGCGCAGGCCGGAACGGACTCCAGGGCCATGAATCTTGTCCAAAGGGCCCTCTGCGCCTCGGTTGTCGTCTGGGTGGTAGAGTTTTAGCGGGGTGGCCGTTTCACCCAGGCGATGCATCCCCCCCGCTTTCTGCAGGCATGCCTGGCCTGTGTGCCTGCAAAAACGCCCGCGCGGCCTCGACATCCCGGCGGATCTGTTCCTTAAGCGCTGCTAGGGAATCAAAACGCTGCTCATCGCGCAGACGAAGCGCCAGCTCGACCTCCAGATGCCGGCCATAGAGCGTCCGGTCGAGATCAAACAGATGGACCTCGAGCCGGGCACGGCTTCCGCCCAGGGTCGGGCGGGTACCGATATTGGCGACCCCAGGCCAAGGCCGGGCCCCTATCCCATGTACCCACACGGCAAAGACCCCCTGCACTGGACTGACCCGCCGGTGCAGGGCGATATTGGCAGTGGGAAACCCAAGACCCCGGCCGCGTTTGTCGCCATGGATGACCCGGCCCTCAAGGGTATAGGGCCGGCCGAGCAGCTGTCTGGCCTGCTCGAGATCACCCTGCGCGAGGGCCTCGCGGATACGGGTGCTGCTGATCCGCCCGCCTGGATCGCTGATGGCCTGGAGGCTTTGGACCGCAAATCCACCCACCTGACCCAGTGCCTGCAAGAGGGCGACATCGCCGCCCCGGTTGCGACCGAAGCGAAAGTCATCGCCGACCAACAGAAAACGCACGCCCAGACCCTCGATCAAAAGACGCCGGGCAAAGGTCTCGGCCTCCATCCCTGCCAGACGTGCCCCAAACTCGAGGATCATCACCCGCTCGATTCCACAGGCGCGCAGGGCCTTGAGCTTTTCCCGTAGCCGCGTCAGACGGGGTGGGGCGGCATGCGGGGCAAAGAACTCAAGCGGCTGGGGCTCGAAGGTGATGACGGTTGTCGGCAGTCCCCGCGCCCGACCCTCAGCCAGGAGACGCTGAAAGACGGCGCGATGGCCGCGATGCACCCCATCGAAATTGCCGATGGTCGCGACACAACCCCGGTCATCGGGGCGCAGATTATGCAGACCGCGGATCAGACGCATGCTGATGGCTTGGATGACAGAGGGATGAATGATACGTTTTCAGGATCCTAAGGCTCAATCCGCAACACCGCCTTGCGCCAAAACCGGTAGAGCGCATGCATCCAACGACTGTCATCCTCTTGAGACCAGTTCATGATGAAACCTAGGATCACCCCGACGGGGATCGAACGCTCATTGGGCGATGAGGACTTCATCGTCACCAAGACCGATACCCAAGGCCGAATCCTTTATGCCAATCGCCTCTTCATCGCCATCTCGGGATATACCGAGTCCGAGCTGATTGGGCGCCAGCACAATATCATCCGCCATCCAGAGATGCCGCGCGCCATCTTCAGGTTGCTCTGGGATACGATTACTGCGGGTCGTGAGTTTTTTGGTTACATCAAGAATATGGCCAAGGATGGTAGCCATTACTGGGTCTTTGCGACCGTGACCCCGGACAAGGATGCGGCCGGGACGATCATCGGCTATACCTCAGTGCGGCGTAAACCGCGCCCAGAGGCGGTACGCGCGGCCGCTCAACTCTATGCCGAGATGTTGGTCGCTGAGCAGGCGGAGGGGGCAGGCGAGGCCATTGCTGCCGGCCAGTCCGTGCTTGCCAGGGCGACGCAGGGAAACGGCTATGAACAATTTATCCTTACGCTTTAAATTTGACCTGTTGTTGTGGGGCCAGCTCGTCCTGGTCATGCTTGGGCTTCTCGTGGTCACGGTCGCTGCAGGTTTTCATCCCTTGCTCTTGGGATTCGTGGTTACGGTCGGGGCGGTGTCGTTATACGGGCAGGGAGATCAAGCGGTTGCTGAGGTCGCTTGCTCAGGCCGAACAGCTGGCGGTCAAGATCGCTACCGGTCAATTCGGCGATCGGATCACCGGTATTGCCAATGATCGCGATGAGGTTGGGCGTCTCTCCTGGGCGCTCAATGACTTGCTCGATCAGCTCGAGACCTGGTTCCGTGAGGCTGAGAGCTCATTCCGCGCCCAGATGGATGGGCGGTATGAGCGGCTTGGGCAAAAGCAGGGTTTACATGGTGGATTCCGCACTGCCATGGAATCGCACAATGCCCTATTGGAGAGCATGGCCGCCTTTACCCGCTCGCAGATGAAAAACCTCTTGCTCTCCAATGCCGGCCAACTCAACTCATCGAACCTGATCAACAATATGGCCGTGACCCAGGCCGACCTGGTGGATATCAGCGGACGCATGGAGCAGGTCGCCGAGGCTGCTACCCAGACTGCCCAGGAGGCCGCCCGCAACCAGGTCAAGGTCGCCGAGGTCGAGGCGCACCTCGCCGAGATTGGGGAGCGCATCCATGAGGTGGTCGAGGCAATCGCCCAACTCAATGCCCGCAGCCATGAGATCAATCAGGCGGTGACCCTGATTACTGAGATCTCGGAGCAGACCAATCTCCTTGCCCTGAATGCAGCCATCGAGGCCGCGCGGGCCGGCGAACAGGGACGCGGTTTTGCCGTCGTGGCCGACGAGGTGCGCAAACTCGCCGAAAAGACCCGTACCGCCTCCCAATCGATCGGCCAGATCATGCATTTGCTCATCCAGGACAATGACCGCATGCAAGTCAATGCGGCCCAGATGCAAGGGATGGCTAAGGAGTCAGCCCAGGTGATCAATGCACTCGCCGAGACCTTCGGGAATTTCGCGAACTCGGCCTCCCAGACCGAGCAGGAAGCCTTGTTGGTCCGCGACAAAAGCTTTATAACCCTGGTCAAGATGGATCATATGATCTACAAACAGCAGGCCTATCTATCGCTGAGCAGCGGCGGCGATGCGCAACATACCCAGGCGCTGCTCGTCGATCATCGATCATGCCGTCTCGGCAAATGGTATCTCGGCGAGGGGCAGGGCCTATTCGGCAACACTGCCGCCTATCGGGCGCTGGAGGCGCCGCATCGTCAGGTTCACCACGGCGCCCATCAGGTCCTGGGCCATCTTGTCGGCGACTGGGGGCATAACACTCAGACCCAGATGGCGATCATGCAGGCCCTGCGCGAGATGGAGGCCGGCAGCAGCGGTGTGATAGAACAACTTGACCGCATGGTCAGGGAAAAACACGGGATCTAAGACACCAGCATTGCGACAATTGGGGAGGTCATCGAGATCAGGAGCTGGAGTCATCATTGGCTTACTGATGTCCCGGCGGTTATCCCCGACTGTTTGAGCTCGCCTGATTGGGGCGGATGCCTCACTCGGTCCAGAGATGGCTCATCGCCGATTTGGGTTAAACTAGGCGCCCGATTTATGGTTGCCCGTCATTCATGCCCGCTCCCTGCATGCAAGCCTATCCGCGATCCCTGGGGATATTCGCGGCCATCCTGCTTGCGCTCAGCCCATCCCCAACGGCCCTGGCCCACCAGACCCTGGCCGAGGCCATGGCCCAGGCGATTGCCCGGATGATGGAGAGCATGGGCCTGAATGTGACCCAGAACCCCGTTCCTCCATCTGTCCCCCTCTCGCCTTGGCCCCCCGGTCAGGCCATGCCGAGCGCCCCCAATGCAGCCTGGCAGGCATGGCAAGGCGGTTTCGCCGTGCCCACCACGGTCCTCGAAGGGACTTGGGAGGACAATCAAGGGGGGTTGTTGATCGTCCAGGGTGGGTTCTATCGGCTATATGCACCCTGTCGCGGCTCGCTCGACGGGGATATCCGGGTGGTGGGCAACCGGGTCGAACTGACCAATCGACAGCAAGGGTTTAGCCAGTCCTTTGAGTTTGCCCTGGATCAGGGGCGCTTGGCCCTGCGCGATCAAAACGGTCAGATCTATGTCTATCGGCGTCTGGTGCTTGGTCCAGATGGATCAAGTCGCTAGGGCCAAACGTACGGCGAGCAAAAGCAAAAGGACGCCAAAGAGCCGCTTGAGGCTAGCGACCGGCAGATGATGGGCCAGACGCGCGCCCAGGGGTGCTGCGGGTAGGCTTGCGATCAGTATTGGCAAAACCGCCGGCCAGTAAACGAAGCCGGCGCTGCCCTGGGGCAAACCGGATTGGCCCCAGCCGTTGAGCACAAAGCCGGTCGTGCCAGCGAGAGCAATCGGAATCCCGCAGGCCGCTGAGGTCCCGACCGCCTGGCGCAGCTCTACCCCGTGGCGATTGAGAAATGGGACGGTGAGGGTCCCCCCGCCGATCCCAACCAGGCTGGAGAGCATCCCGATCCCGCCACCGATGCTGATCAGCGCCCAGCGTCCGGGCAGCGGGCGCAAGCGAGCGACTTGCCGAGAGGGTCGAATCAGATGCACACCCACAAGGGTCAAAAAGGCGGCGAAGAGACGTTTTAGCCAGATCCCCGACAGCCAGCCTGCTAGCATCGATCCTGCCAGGGCACCAGCCAGGATACCTGGTGCGAGTGCCAAGGCCAGATCCCAGCGCACCCCGCAGCGCTGCTGATGGGCAAGGGTCGAGGCCAGACCCGTCCCGATAATGGCTGCCAACGAGGTCCCGACCGCCAGATGGGCGGTCCAGTCACCGCCGATCCCCAGAAACCCCCAGAGCAGGATCAAGGCTGGAACCATCACAGCCCCGCCGCCGATCCCAAAGAGACCGGCCAACAGACCCGCAAGCGCGCCGATGGCGAGATAGGCAAGAGGTTCGATCATAGAGAGGCCGGTTTCAAGGCTGATGCCTCAGTGATGGGCCTCATGATCGGTGCGCTGTTTCCCCCGCTGTTCCAGAAACTCGGCGCTGTATTGTTGGCTGAAACGGACGATTAGGATGGCGAGGCTGATCAGCAGGATGGCGCCGCTGACATACAGCAGGCCATTCATGCCGGTCTCTTTGCCTTGGAGGACGATCAACCGCGACAACGCCGTCACCGCGATGAACATGGGATAGGTAAAGGGCACGCTGCGCCGCATGAAATAGACATTGGCCATCGCCATGATCTCGATATAGATAAAGATCATCAGCAGGTCCTCGAGTCGGATCTCGCGGTGTTGCCAGATGGTCAATAGCAATTGGCCGATGCCGATGAGCGCCAACCCACCTACACCGACAAGCACGAACTTTTCGACATAGAGAAAGAGGGTTGACAACCATAGGTCGATACGGTTACGGGGATCGTTCAAGACAGCAAACTCCTTAAGCATGAGACTGGGGAATAGTGTGGAGATGCACCAACAGCAAGGGCAAACCCTGGGTCAGCGGCGGATGATTGAGACTGATCCTGCCGCCTATCGTCTCTGCGACGAGCTCGATCTGGTCGCTGAGCTCATCGAGGTCAGGGGTAAACGACTCCTCGAGCTCGGTTGCGGCGCTGCCTGGATCACCCGCCAGCTCGCCACCCGTCTTGGCGCCCGCCATATCACGGCGACCGAGGTCGATCGGATCCAGCATGACAAGAATCTGGCGATCACCGATCTGCCGAATGTGGAGTTCCGGCTCGGCAGTTCCGACTCGATCGCCGATCCAGATGCGACCTATGATGGGGTCTTGCTGTTTAAATCATTGCATCATGTACCAGTCACCCGGATGGATCTGGCCCTGACCGAGATCCACCGCGTTTTGGTTCCGGGTGGTTATCTCTATGTCTCTGAACCCGTCTATTGGGGCCCCTTTAACGAGGTCATGCGTCTGATCCATGACGAACGCGAGACGCGCGCTGCTGCCTATGCCGCGCTCGAGCGCGCTGTCCATGCTGGACTATTTGTTTGGGAGCACCAGGTCTTCTATCAGTCTGAAGGACTCTATCCAACCTGGGAATCCTTTGCCGCACGTTTTTTGCAGGTAACCCATACCCAGCTGGATCTGGATGAACACAGGATTACCCAGGTCCGCGCCGCCTTCGAGCGCCATCTGACCCCCGAAGGGGCGCGGTTTCTCAAACCGCATCGCGTCGATCTGCTGCGCGCCGCTCCATGAGCACCCGCCGCGCCTCGTTGACCCGAGCGGCGAGATAGGCCGAGCCGCCGCGGTCTGGATGCAGGCGTTGGATCAAACGCCGGTGGGCCGATTCGATGGCCGCGCGATCTGCGCCCGCATCTAGCCCGAGGATCGCGTAGGCCTCGTGCTCATCGAGACCAGGCGGCGCCGGCGGGCGCTCATCGGCAGGGGGGCGGCGCGGGATTTCGGGAAGGCGTTGGCCCCGCTCGTGGACCAGATAAACCTCCAACGCCTCCGCTGACTCTGGATCGCGTCGGACATAACCCATCAACAGATCCATGAGTGCGCCGGTTTCGATGGAATCGAGCGACTGACCGGTGAATGGCCCAGAGAGGATCTGACCGCTCATCCGCCCTGACAGATGATCGATCAGCAACAAAACTGCCTGGGTGGCCACCCGCGACTGATGCGGCCCTGGATAGGTCTCGGCGGGGCAGAGTTTGCGAACCCAGAGCGCAGTCGCCCCGGCTACAGCCGCAGGCATCACCAGGAGATTGGCACCGGGCAGCATCAAGAATAAGGCCACGGCAGCACCGAAGCCCAGGCTGAGTCCGAGATGCTGGCGTAGCCTGCGGCGCATCTCCTTGAAGCGCAACCCATGATTGCCCATGGGATAGCCGCTGTACTCGATCGCAAGCATCCAAGCAGTATAGCCAAACCACAGGATTGGTCCGACCACTGGGACAACCAGCAGGATCAAAAAGGGGATGGTCCACACCAGGGTATAGACCAATTTGCCCAATTCATCGAGCAGGCTCTGGATCAGCTCGGCCCAAAAACGCCCCCGATCGCCCTCCTGGACAATGGGCTTCCCCCTGAGCAACCGCTCGACCTTTTCGGACAGGAGCCCATTGAAGGGCGCAGCGATCAGATTGGCGACTATCCCAAAGGTATAAAAGACCACCAGGACCAGGAAGAGAATAAAGAGCGGCCAGAGTAGCCAGTCGAGCCAGTCCAACCAGCTTGGCAGACTGGACTCCAGCAGCCCCATCCAATATTTGAACTGCTGGATCCCTATTGCAATGGCTGCGGCAAAAACCAAGACATTGATTCCCAAAGGAATGAGCACGAATCGCTTGATACCAGGTCGCATCAGCAGACGCAGACCCTGGATCAGGTAACCGGCACCGGAGAAAAATGTGCTGACCATGGGCAGAGGATCAAGCTGGGTCTTAGGGGTTAGGATTGGCGAAAGATTATCCTATCATCTGCCCGAGCTGCCACGTCTGGTTCTGGCGAGCAGCCGGCCCAGGGTCCCATATCATCCAGGACCCAATAGACTCCAGATACCACCAAGAGGCTCACTCTAACCTCCAGTCTTAGGGATCTGAGCCCAGGTCGACGCCGATCTCGCCGTCAGGCCGAAACATTCGCCCAGATCCGGATAGCAGAGCCTTTGCAAGGCGATCCTGTTTGCGGTCTTCCTGGCGCACGCCTCAAGCAAGGCCGCTTGCTCCGGCGTGGGCACAGGCTGGGTCTTCAGACTTGGCTTCATACCCTGTATGCCAGACAATATCGCTCTATCGGGCAAGATATGGGCCACTACAGCCATTAGACTGCTGGCGCCCTAC
>CALALB010000075.1 GCA_937923175.1 uncultured Chromatiaceae bacterium
ACCCCTGGGCAATCGGCACATGCAGCAGATGCCCAAGTTCAGCGATCCGGTAAAACCCCCAGCTCCCGTCACCTACCCGATGGATTTGCAGGGCACTCCTTCTGGCTATCAGGGGTGCCAAGGGGTTTTTGAATTTACCCAGGTCCCTTTTGACCGATAGGATGGGTTGAAACTAGGGCAGGTGGGCGAGGGGATATGGTCAAGGCCGGGGCCTGGCTCCTGCGAAACTCTGGCCTGCCCGGAAATCGATAATTTGCGATAATCCAGCGTTTGTCTGTTCAGGCGCAGGTGGATCCCTGCCTGATCCAGGCGGTCCTCTCCTGCCTGGTGGTACGTTCGAGACGAGGTCAATCCTATGCTGCGTATCCTTTTGTATCTCGCAACCAATGCCGCGGTCTTGGTGGTCATCAGCACTGTCTTTCGCCTGTTGGGGATCGATGCACTACTCCTTCAGGCCGGCGGTATCGATCTGGGCGCGCTGCTCATCATGGCTGCGATCATCGGTTTTAGCGGCTCGCTCATCTCGTTATTTCTCTCCAAGACCCTGGCTAAGCAAGGGATGGGGGTCCAGGTCATCGAACACCCCACCACCCCTGTTGAGCACTGGCTGGTTGAGACCGTGGCCCGTCAAGCCAAACGCGCAGGGATCGGGATGCCTGAGGTCGGGATCTTCGATTCGTCCGAGCCCAATGCATTCGCTACCGGCTGGAACCGCGATGCGGCCCTGGTTGCGGTTAGCACCGGCCTGCTTCACCACATGAACCGAGAGGAGGTGGAGGCGGTTTTGGGTCATGAGATCAGCCATGTCGCCAATGGCGACATGGTCACCCTGGCGCTGATTCAAGGGGTGGTGAATACCTTTGTGGTCTTTTTATCGCGGATCGTGGGCATCATCGTCGATCGGGTGATCCTGAAAAACGAACGGGGTTATGGGCCGGGTTATTTCCTGGCCTCAATCGTTGCTGAGCTGATGCTCTCGATCTTGGCGACCATGATCGTGATGGGGTTCTCGCGCTATCGCGAATATCGCGCCGATGCCGGCGGTGCGGCCCTAACCAGTCGCGGTCAGATGATCGCAGCGCTGCGGGCCCTACAGCGTGTCTATGAGCCCCAGGGTCTGCCCTCTGCCGAGTTTGCCACCTTCGGGATCTCGGGTCGGGTGGGTGAAGGGCTGCTGGCGCTTTTCCGCAGCCATCCGCCGCTTGAAAAACGCATTGCAGCCCTGGCGGCTCGGGATTAGGACAACAGACTAAGGTCCCTGCTGCGCCCCTCCCGGGCGCAGCAGGGTGGTAAGCCTCCAGATCATGCTTGGAAATGCCCGCCCCCAGCCCTGGCCCTACAAGGGCTGGTGCAGCGGGGTAAATGACCGGATGGCGCCTTGAGGCCCCGAGATGATCCAAGGCATCTCGTTCACCATTAGGGGCGTTCTGCCGGCGGTTTCAGATCAAGACCAAAAACCGCCCGATAGGTCTCGGCATAGGGTGCAAGCGCTCGATAGACATGCCCAGGGACCACCCGCGCCTCGAAGCGCGGGAATTTGCTGCGCACATAGTTGAGATTACGGAACAGCTTCATCTCGATGATCGCGCGCGCAAACTCAAGCCCCTTGGAACCGCGGGTGCGCTGAAGATATGCAACCAGCTTGCGTACCCAAAAAGGTGGGCGCTTGGATCCGGGTGGACGGGTCAGACCCTGGATATAACGCGGCATGGCGCGGGTGCGGTCCCCAATTGAGATGAGTTCGCCGAATTCAAGCTCCGGGCGAATCAACTCGAACAATGACTCGCCGGCCTCGGTACGCGCCAGAACCCATTGCCAGCCGAGCGGCGCCCCCATATAGCCGATGGTCAGATCGCTCAAACGATTGACATAGTCGAAACAAGACAAACAGGCCGAGGGAAAGATCCCATGGAGCTTATCCATCGGGAAGTCGATGAAATTGACCCGCTCGATGGATCCATTCTCGTGGCGCAGCCACAATCTGAAATCCTGCATGAACTCATAATGGACCACGGTCTCGGGCGAGCGCGAGATCTGGGTTAGGAAATATTGCAGATCCGGATAAGTGACATTGTCGCTACACGGGATGCCGATGATATAGAGCCGATCCAACCCAAGCTCGGGCTCAAGGGCGCGTAGCATATGTACCTGGCAACTCGTGCCGATGAAGGCCAGACGGCTGATCCCCTGGTCGCGCACCTGATCGAGCAGCCGCAGATTAGGCGACAGACAAGGCTTATTCCCTGCGGTCGCCAGGACCTCTTCAGGGGTGCGTGCGAGTACTGGCTCGGCCTGAAAACGCGTCCCAGCCGCTGCCGCGGTTGTGATCACCGCCTCAACCAACCCTTGTTCGAGCAGACGCGCCCCCAGGCGGGTGACGATCCCGCTCCATTGCGCCTTGGGATGGGGTTTCAGGCAGCGGGCGGCATATTGGGCGCGATGGATCCCGAAACGCAACTCATCATCCGGTTTAGAACGGCGGCCATGCAGACGCTCCTCGATCGTCTCGGTTTGATTGCGCACAAAGATGCAGGTTGAGGCCATCCGCCCTTTTAGGCTGCTATCACATAGCCCACAGTCGCTACAGAGTTTAGGCCGACCCTGGAGGCGCTCCTCGCTGCTCAGTAAGGCGATTGAATCCAAACCCTTGGACGGTCCCAGATCCTCGGGGGCAAGCAGGATCTCATTCATTGGGCGCCCTCGGGGTTTGGCTAGGGATGCACACAGTCGTCATCATCTGTCCTCCATTGGGCAGTAGTTGAGCTAACAAGACAACTATTGTATGCGACAATCGGGCACTGGAACTGACGAGGCCGGTGCATTGAGGGGCTGGAACTCGGCCGGAGCCTACTGTATCCGTGAGGGCTGCAGGTAGAGTTGCTGGCTGCAGTCTCGCCCGTACGGCTTGACTGTTTGCCGGCTTATCATCGGTCTTGTCCCCAGGTCCCCGGGGGATGAAGACCTTGCGGTGCATTGGAGTCGGCAAAGGCGCCCTTGGGCTTAGACATAGCCGGTTCTGGGCAGGATGGAGCCAGGCACTGGCATCGTATATACTACGCAATAGTGTAACATCCTTTGCCTATTAAACACCCTGACCATAGGCAGGGCGGCGAGGTTACTGGGTGTCTCGGTCAAGACCCGGCAGCGGGGGCGCGAGAGGCCACTGATTCCAGTGGCCGACCACCGATTGCCGTCTTGATCCCGAGCCGAGCCGTGCGAGTTCAGAGATGCACCTGACTCACAGGATCGCCCTGGATCCGCCACCTGAGCAGATGGACTATTGCAAGCGCGCCTAGGCGGCGAGTCTGGAATCAAGTGCCGGATCAGGGACACAGGCAAGATGCGGCAAGGCGAAAGCCCAATGCGC
>CALALB010000076.1 GCA_937923175.1 uncultured Chromatiaceae bacterium
CATGACCAAGGCTATCCGAGCATCGGCTGCGCGCCATGCACGCGTGCCGTGCAACCGGGCGAGGACATTCGCGCCGGTCGCTGGTGGTGGGAAAACCCGGCGACGAAGGAATGCGGCCTGCATGTGGTCGATGGGCGTCTCGTCAGGGCCGGTACGGAAAGGACGGCAGCCCGATGACAACGATCTTTGGTGCGAGCCATGTGCTCAGTCACCTCGACTGGCTGGAGTCGGAAGCCATCCACATCCTGCGCGAGGTGGCGGGACAGTGCGAGAACCCGGCATTGCTGTTCTCGGGCGGCAAGGATTCCATCGTCCTGTTGCGCCTGGCTGAAAAAGCTTTCCGTCCGGGACGCTTCCCATTCCCTCTGTTACACATCGATACCGGGCACAACTATCCGGAGGTCATCGCGTTTCGTGACCGCCGCGTCGCCGAGCTGGGCGAGCGCCTGATCGTACGCTCGGTCGAAGATTCGATCGCTCGCGGCACCGTGGTGCTCAAATCACCCAACGAATCCCGTAACCGACACCAGTCGGTCACCTTGCTCGAAGCGATCGAGGAATTTGGCTTCGATGCCTGCATCGGTGGGGCGCGGCGCGACGAGGAAAAGGCCCGCGCCAAGGAGCGCATCTTCTCCTTCCGTGATGCCTTCGGCCAGTGGGATCCGAAGAATCAGCGCCCTGAACTCTGGAACCTCTATAACGCCAGGGTGCACAAGGGGGAACACATGCGCGTCTTCCCGATCTCCAACTGGACCGAGCTGGATGTTTGGCAGTACATCGCCCGCGAGGGGCTCGAACTGCCCAGCCTCTATTTCGCGCATCCACGCGCCATCGTCAGGAAAAACGGTGTGTTGCGTCCAGTGACTCCGCTGACGCCCGCGCGCGAGGGCGAGACCGTGGAAATCGTGAACGTGCGCTTTCGCACCATCGGCGACATCACCTGCACGGCACCCGTCGAATCCACGGCCGCCACGGTGGAGGAGATCATCGCCGAGACGGCAACGATGATGCTTTCCGAACGGGGCGCCACACGTCTCGACGACCAGACCTCGGAAGCGGCAATGGAACTGCGCAAGAAGGAAGGTTATTTTTGATGAATCGTCCTGAATCTCTCCCACAAATCGATCATGGCGTGCTGCGCTTCCTCACCTGCGGTAGCGTGGATGACGGCAAAAGCACCTTGATCGGCCGCCTGCTCCACGATACCCAGTCCATCCTCGAGGATACGCTACACGTCATCTCGAACACCTCGCGCAAGCGCGGGCTCGATGCCATCGATTTGTCACTGCTCACCGACGGCCTGATCGCCGAGCGCGAACAAGGCATCACGATCGACGTGGCCTATCGTTATTTCAGTACCGGAACGCGCAAATACATCATTGCCGATGCACCGGGCCACGAGCAATACACGCGCAACATGGTGACCGCTGCGTCGACCGCCGATCTGGCGATCATCCTCGTCGATGCCCGTCACGGCGTGCTGCCGCAGACAAGGCGCCATTCCGTCATCGCCCACCGCCTGGGCATTGGGCACCTCGTCGTCGCCGTCAATAAGATGGATCTCTGTGATTATGCCCAGAGCGTGTTCGAGGGGATATGCAGCGATTATCTCGACTTTGCCCGGCTTGCCGGCATCGACGACGTCCGCTTCGTGCCGATTTCGGCACTGAAGGGCGACATGATCGTCGAACGGGGCGATCACCTCGCCTGGCATCAGGGGCCGACCCTGCTGGAGATCCTCGAAAACGCTCCCGCCGCGCATACTGAACATGCCGAGCCGTTCCGCTTTCCGGTGCAGTACGTCTGCCGGCCCCGGCAATCAGACGATCCACGGCTGCACGATTATCGTGGCTACATGGGCCGGATCGAATCCGGAGAGATCGCCGTCGGCGATACCGTGACGGTCCTGCCCGGTGGCCGGACGACGCGCGTCGTCGCTATCCAGCAAGGCGGTGTGTCATTGCCCGCGGCGATCGCCGGTCAGTCGATCACGCTGTTGCTCGAGGACGACATCGATGTCTCGCGCGGAGACATGATCGCCAGACCAGAAGCGCTCCCGCAGGTTTCGGATACGATCGCCGCCGAGCTGTGCTGGCTTGCGGAAAAACCGCTGGATGCGCGTCGCACCTACCTGATCCATCATACGACACGGGATGTCCGCGCCAGGCTGACCGGCGGGATGGAAACCTTCGATCTCGTCACATTGCATCACGTGACGACGGATACCGTCAGGATGAACGACATTGCCCGGGTGCACTTCCGTCTGGCACGGCCGATCTTCGCTGATCGCTATGAAGAAAACCGCGCCACCGGGGCTTTCATCGTCATCGATGAGGCGAGCAACGATACGGTCGGGGCAGGGATGATCCTGTGAGTCACTTTGCTCCGTGCCGTTCGAAGGATTCTGCAAGGCTGGTCAATTCAGCATGGCGCGGACAGCTGACGAGATGGTCATTGACCATCCCCGTGGCCTGCATCAGCGCATAGACGATCGCCTCGGCGCGCTTCTCGATCTGGGCGTCGTAGTCGGCGTCCTGCTTGAGATCGAGGTAGTACTGGGAGGTAGTAGGCGCCTTGGAGATGAAGCTGCCGCCGGCGATTCGCGGCGACATTCGGCTGGCCGAGGCGATGGCCGCAGGCCAGCCGATCCGCGTCTATGCGCCGAAAAGCCGCGGCGCCGAGGATTTCGCCCATCTGGCCGAAGAAGTGATGCGCCGCTGTGACATGGGTTGAGGGTTTGAGACTTAAGGCTCAGTTGGGCAGGGTCTGGCCGAACGGATATGGCAACCAGTCGATGACCCTGACCCTGGAGGCCCTCCGCGGATCTCGACCGGAATGCCCTGGGGGATGGCGTCGAAAAGCTCGACAATATCAAGATTGCGCATCCGGATACAGCCATGGGATCCAGGCACCCCCATCGGCGCCGAGTCAGGGCAACCATGGATGTAGATGAAACGCCTGAGCGTATCGACCTCACCGCCGCGATTGCGTCCGGGCTCGCAGCCGGTCAGCCAGAGGATGCGGGTGAGTATCCAATCCCGCCCCGGATAGGCAGCAGCCAGGGCCTCGCTATAGAGCTCGCCGGTCGGCCGGCGACCTACAAAGACAGTCCCAATCGGACAATCGGCGCCGATCTTTAGGCGCACCCGATGCAATCCTCTGGGGGTGCAGCCGCTGCCCGTTTGTTCACCTGGACCGTTGACGGCGGTCGAGACTGGATACCAGCGCCTCTCCGATCCGCCGATGATCAGGATTAGGCGCTGACTGCCCAGGTCGATGAGGATGCGCCGATCGCCTGCCAAGCGATTTAGCCTTAAGATCCAGGCGAGCGGATTAAGGCGCGGATACGGCCTGGATCAGGCAATCCGCGCACGACCAACTCTGGGCTATCGCCCGAGGTATAGATGGTCAGATCGCCGGCATTCAGCAGACGCTGGAGCAGGCTTTGATTCACCTGCACGGTGCGTACCGAGGACATATTGATCTCAGTATAGGCCTTGCTCAGCAGGCCATGGCTCCAGATGATCTCGTCGGAGGTGATCTCGAGCCGGTCGGCCAGATTTGCCAGCCACCAGCCCAGAAGACGCAGCAAGGCCAGGGCGCCGATGATCAGGCCAATCAGCCTGAGCGCTGCATCGTCAAGAACTGGCGCAAAGAGTCCGGCTGGCACCGCCTGGTCACCTTGCCCGAATAACAGCCATCCATAGACCATGAGGAACAGGGTCAACAGGGTTGCCAAGGGTCGGCTGCGCAGCAATGAGGGATGAGCTGAATATAGGACATTGGACATAGGTCATTCTCCGGGGAATCCATGCAGACCCAGACACACCTTAGGAGGCAGAGGCGCGCCGGCGCCGGTCGCGATTGCGTCTAAGCTGGATGAGGGTCCAAATCGGGCCAGAGCTGGCATAGACGAGTGCCAGGCTGAATAAGACCAAGGGTGGATTGAGATAAAGCAGGGCAAAGCCGAGCATCATGAGGACTGCGAGCAGAAAAGGAACACGCCCTTGGAGATCGATCCGTTTGAAGCTGAGATAGCGAAAATTGCTGACCATCAATAGACCTGCGCCTGCGGTCAGGAGCGCCGCAAGCCAGGCGACATCCTGCCCCGCGATGCCAAAGTCATGCGCCGTCCAGATCCCCATGGCAACAATCGCCGCTGCTGGGGGGCTGGCCAATCCCTGGAAATAGCGTTTATCGGCGATGCCGATCTGGGTATTGAAGCGCGCCAAACGCAGCGCCGCTGCTGCCGTATAGATAAAGGCCACCAGCCAGCCGATCTTGCCTAAGCTCGCCAGCGCCCAATGATAGGCCACCAGGGAGGGGGCCACGCCGAACGCCACCATATCGGAGAGGCTGTCGTATTCGGCACCGAATGCGCTTTGGGTCTTGGTCAGGCGAGCGATCCGCCCGTCAAAGCCATCGAGGATCTGAGCCGAGAGGATCGCGAGCGCCGCCGCCTCGAAGCGCCCTTGGGTCGCGGCCAGTACGGCATAGAATCCGGCAAAGAGCGCCGCTGTTGTAAATAGATTGGGCAATAGATAGATGCCGCGGCGGGTTTTGCGTGGAAGCTCGATTTCGTCCATAGTGATGTCATCAATAAGGGCTATGATTGAGCTTGATGCGATCGGGGCCTGATGGATGAGGCGAGATGATACAAGCCTAGCAACTCAGGCGGGAAACGCGCCCCGATTTGGTCAGCGCACACATCATCCCCAAGGCACTGGAGAAACATGATACCCCCTCCTGTTCGCCCTCCCCTCCCCAGCGATGACCCGAGGTGGAAGCTGGTCAATGCCACCATGCGTCGCCATGGCTATGCCGGGCATGCCCTGATCGAGACCCTGCATAGCGTTCAGGATGCCTTCGGCTATCTCGATGAGGTCTCATTGCGTTTTGTCGCCGCCTCCCTGGATCTGCCCCTAAGCAAGGTCTATGGGGTCGCGACCTTTTATCACGTTTTTACCCTTAAACCGCCCGGGCGCCATGCCTGCGTGGTCTGCATGGGGACCGCTTGCTATATCAAAAACTCCACCGCCTTATTGGACGGGCTTAAGGCGCGCTTCGGGCTGGGGCCAGGTGAGACCAGCGAGGACGGCGCATTGTCGGTCTTGAATGCCCGCTGTGTCGGGGCCTGCGGGCTGGCCCCTGCGGTGGTCCTCGACGGCGAGGTCCTGGGCAAACAGACCCCAGAGACCCTGCTTGCTCGATTGGAGGGGCTGATCCATGCATCTTGAGGATCTCGAGGCGCTTGCCGCGCGCTATCACGCTGAGGAGACCCACGAGCAGGAGATCCGGGTCTGTGTGGCGGCCAGTTGTCAATCATCCGGTTCGCTGCCAGTACTAGAGGCATTGCAATCGGCCTGTGCAGGCCAAGGCAATGGGCGCTGTAAGGTCAAAGGGGTCGGGTGTATGGGTCTATGCTCAGCAGGCCCCCTGGTGGCGGTGGCAAAGCGGCACGCACCTCTGAACGAGTCAGTGCTCTATCGCGCCGTAACCCCCCAGGATGCAGCGGAGATCCTGGCAAGCAGCGGGGGCGCACCGGTCGAGCGCCTGCGCTGTCCCACCGATCAGCCCTTTTTCCAGCGTCAAGTGCGCATTGTGTTGGAGCGCTCGGGTCTGATCGATCCCGAGAGCCTGCCCGAGGCGATCGCCCACGGCGGTTACAGCGCCCTCATCCAGGCGATTACCGAGATGACCCCTGCCGAGGTGATCCGCGAGGTGACCGCAAGCGGGCTGCGTGGGCGTGGCGGCGCGGGTTATCCCACGGGTTTGAAATGGTCCACAGTCGCCAAGATGCCGGGCGCCCAGAAATATGTCATCTGCAATGCCGATGAGGGCGATCCCGGGGCCTTTATGGATCGCGCTGTCCTCGAGTCCGATCCGCATCGGGTGCTGGAAGGTATGGCGATCGCCGCCTATGCCATCGGCGCCAGCAAGGGCTATGTCTATGTGCGCGCTGAATATCCCTTGGCGGTCGCGCGTCTGGAGACCGCAATCCGTGCCGCCCGCCGGGCTGGTTTTCTCGGAGCCCGGGTCGCTGATACCCCCTTCGGTTTCGACATCGAACTGCGCCTAGGGGCTGGCGCCTTTGTCTGCGGCGAGGAGACGGCGCTGATGGCCTCGATCGAGGGTCTACGCGGCCAGCCGCGCCCACGGCCGCCCTATCCCGCCGAATCTGGCCTGTGGGGCTGCCCAACCCTGATCAATAATGTCGAGACCTTCGCCAATATCGCCTCGATCGTCCGGCGGGGCAGCGACTGGTTTGCCTCAATCGGGACCCAAGGGTCCAAGGGGACCAAGGTCTTTGCCCTGGCCGGGCGGATCAAGAACACCGGACTCATCGAGGTCCCGATGGGGATCTCGCTGCGCACGATCATCGAAGAGATCGGCGGCGGGATCCCAGACGGCAAAGGGTTTAAGGCCGTGCAAACCGGCGGGCCCTCAGGCGGCTGTATCCCTGCCGATTATCTCGATACGCCGGTCGACTATGACAGCCTGAAATCGCTCGGCACCATCATGGGCTCAGGCGGCATGATCGTCATGGATGAAACGGCCTGTATGGTCGATGTCGCCCGCTTCTTCATGGAGTTTTGCATGAGCGAGTCCTGCGGCAAGTGCGTCCCCTGTCGCACCGGGACCTGGCAGATGCATGCGCTGCTAGACAGGATCGCGCGCGGCGAGGGGACCCCTGAGGACCTCGCGCTCTTGGAGGAGCTCTGCGAGGTGGTGCAGTCCATGAGCCTGTGCGGCCTGGGTCAGACCGCCCCAAATCCGGTCTTAAGCACCCTGCGTTATTTTCGCCATGAGTATGAAGCCAAGCTTCAGAACCAACCCTTGCGCAAACCCCAAACGCAAAGGGGCACAGGTTAATTCAACGAACGGGGGTCCATGATGCCGCTATCAACTGCCCGCTCGAATGTTCGGGTCGTCACCCTCAAGATCGATGGTCGCGATCTCTCAGCGCGCGAGGACGAAACCCTGCTTGAGGTCTGCCGCGAGCACCGGATCCCAGTCCCCAGCCTGTGTTATCTCGAGGGTCTATCGGTCTGGGCGGGCTGTCGGCTATGCATGGTCGAGCTCGTCAATCAAAACCGACTGGTCGCCTCCTGTGCGACCCGGGCTGCGGAAGGTATGGAGGTGCAAACCGACAGCGAGCGCCTGCGACGCTATCGGCGCACCCTGATCGAGCTGTTGTTCGCCGAGCGCAATCATGTCTGTGCGGTCTGTGTCTCCAACGGCCATTGCGAGCTCCAGACGCTCGCTCAGCGGCTTGGGATCGACCATATACGCTTTGCCTACCGTCAGGCCCATGAAGTACTCGATAGCTCGCATGAGCTGTTTCGCCTCGACCATAACCGCTGCATCCTGTGCACCCGCTGCGTGCGGGTTTGCGACGAAATCGAGGGGGCGCATGTCTGGGATGTGATGGGACGAGGCAGCCAATGCCGGATCATCTCGGATCTCGCCATCCCCTGGGGTCAGAGCGAGACCTGTACGAATTGCGGCAAATGTGTCCAGGTCTGCCCGACAGGTGCGCTGATCAAACAGGGGACCTCGGCGGGTGAGATGGTCAAGGATCGGCATTTCCTGCCGATCCTCGCCCGCCGCCGGGCCCGCTAGGGTGGGGTGTCTTTGGAGAATGAGGAACGAGCGACGATGACCGAACCCAAGATCACCCTGGCTACCGCCTGGCTCGATGGCTGTTCAGGCTGTCATATGTCATTCCTGGATCTGGATGAACGCCTGATCGCGCTTGCCGACCGCATCGAGCTGGTCTATAGCCCGCTGGTCGATGCCAAGACCTTGCCCGAGACGGTCGATCTCGGAATCCTGGAAGGGGCGATCAGTTCAGAGGAGGATCTCGAGAAGGCGCGACTCTTTCGCGCCCGCTGTCGGCTGTTGGTCAGCCTGGGCGATTGCGCGGTCACCGGCAATGTGCCGGCCATGCGCAATGCCTTCAGGGTAGAGGCCGTGCTCGATCGCGCCTATCGCGAAAATGTCACCTGCAATCCCCAGATTCCAAGTCTCGGGGTTCCGGCCCTGCGCTGTCCGGTCAAGCCGATCCATCATGAGGTCAGCGTCGATGTCTTCGTCCCTGGTTGCCCGCCGAGTGCGGATACCATCTGGTATGTGCTCAGTGAACTGATTGCGGGACGGATGCCCGAACCGGCCAGGGTCACCCGCTTTGGCGCCTGAGGGCCGGGATCGGTTCAAACCAGTTTCTTGAGATGCTCCGCGAGCCGACGAGGTTTAGCCATGAGCCGCACCATCACCATCGAGCCAGTCACCCGTATTGAGGGCCATGCCCGGATCAGTATCGCGCTCGATGATCAGGGCCAGGTCGCAGAGGCCAGGCTCCATCTCACCCAGTTTCGCGGATTTGAGAAATTCTGCGAGGGGCGCCCTTACCGGGAGATGCCGGCCTTAACCGCTCGCACCTGTGGGATCTGTCCAGTCAGCCATATTATCGCTTCGAACAAGGCCTGCGATCACCTGCTCTCAGTCAGGATCCCCCCGGCGGCAGAGAGACTCAGACGGGTGTTGAATCTGGCCCAGCTGGTGCAGTCGCATGCGCTGTCGTTCTTTCATCTTTCCTCGCCGGATCTATTGCTGGGCTGGGATAGCGACCCCAAGGAACGCAATCTATTTGGTGTGCTGCGCCAGAACCCGGGGCTGGCGCGCGATGGGATCAGGCTGCGGGCCATCGGCCAGAGCATCATCGAGACCCTGGGCGGCAAAAGGATCCACCCCGCCTGGGTGGTACCCGGGGGGGTTGCTGAGCCCCTGACCGCCGACAAGCGCGATGCAATCCTCAGGCTCATCCCCGAGGCCCTGGAGATTGCCAAACGCACCTATGCCTTTTACAAGACCCTGCTCCCGCGTTTTCAGGATGAGGCCGAACGCTTCGGCAACTTCCCCAGCCTTTTTCTGAGTCTGGTCAGCCCGAACGGGACGCTCGAACACTATGATGGGTTGTTGCGGATCAAGGACGCCCAGGGCCGAATCCTCGAGGACCAGGTTCCGCCCGAGGACTATGCGCGGCTGATCGGCGAGGCGGTTGAACCCTTCAGTTATCTCAAATCGCCCTATTACAAACCCCTGGGTTACCCGCAGGGAATCTATCGCGTCGGGCCCCTGGCCAGGCTCAACAACATCCAGTCCTGCGGCACACCCTATGCCGATGTGGCGCTCGCCGAGTTCCATCTGCTCCAGGAAGAAGGCCCTATCTCAAGCAGCTTTCATTATCACTATGCACGTTTGGTTGAGATCATCTATGGCCTGGAGATGATCGAACGTCTTCTCAAAGACCCAGTAGTGTTGGACCAACGGGTGCGCGCTCGCGCCCGCAGCAACCGCTACGAAGGGATCGGGGTTGCCGAGGCCCCGCGCGGAGTCCTCATCCATCACTATCGGATCGATGACGATGGTCTGATCACCTGGGTCAATCTGATCATCGCCACTGGTCATAACAATCTGGCGATGAATCAGGCCATCCGCCAGGTCGCCGCAGCCTATGTCGAGGGGGGTAGGCTCAGCGAGGGGATGCTCAATCGGGTCGAGGCAGTGATCCGCTGTTTCGATCCCTGTCTGTCCTGCGCCTCTCATGCCGCCGGCCAGATGCCCCTGGCGATCGAGCTGTGGGATACCAGGGGACGACTCCTCGAGCGCTTGGTGCGTTAGGGTCCGGAGGAAGGTGCCTGGATGCTGATCATCGGCTATGGCAACCCATTGCGCGGCGATGATGCAGTGGGGCTCCTGGCTGCCGAGCGGCTCTTGGACTGGATCGAACGGCAAGGGGATATCCCGGGGATCGAGGTGATTGCCCGACCCTGTCTGACCATCGAGCTTGCCGCCAACCTCGCCGGCCATAGGCGCGCCCTGTTCATCGATGCTGCCCTGGCCGGACCTGCAGGGGCGATCCGCCGTCGGCGTCTCCAACCGGCAACCGAGAGAGGGCCCTTGCCCCATGTCCTCAGCCCGACCGAACTCTTGGGCTGGTGTCAATGGCTGTATGGGGTGGCCCCCCGCTCATCCCTGATCACCATTGCCGGCGCCTCCTTTAACTATGCCGAAGGCAGGCTGAGCCCCCTGGTCGAATCGGCCCTGGCCCGCTTGCTGAAACGGTTGGGTCTTAAACAAAGGCCACCCCAGCCAGCTTGAGCCAGGGGCCTAGGGTCCAGGGCATGGGACTGATGCGGCATAGGACTTCGCCGAGGTCTCGTCGCTCAGCCCTCCATCCTCTGTCCTAAACGCTATTTCAGGGGCGCGGGGCGGGCGATCCTCTAGCGGATCGGCTTGGCTGGGGCCGAATTGGATGCGGCTAGGGCGCTTCGGTCCAGGTCGTTTGGGAACCCATCGACCCTCGGCAATACCTCGGCAAACTCGACCCCATAGATCTCCCAGATCGAGATCAACAGCGAACCGATGATCGGTCCAACGAACAGCCCGGGTAGACCGAACATCAGGATCCCGCCGAGGGTGCTTAAAAAGATCATCAGCTCATGCATCTTGGTATCCTTGCCGACCAGGATGGGTCGCAGCAGGTTATCCAGGGTACCTACGACAAGCCCACAAAAGAGCCCGAGCAGAATGCCGGTCAGGATCTTGCCCTGAGCGATCAGGATGGCGACGGCTGGTGCCCAGATCAGGGAGGCGCCGACATTGGGGATGATCGACAAGACCGCCATCACTGTGCCCCAGAAAAGCGCATCGCTGATCCCGGCGATGGCAAAGGCCACCCCGGCCAGTCCGCCTTGGAGGATACCGATCAGGACCGTCCCCTTGAAGGTCGCGCGCGTCACCGAGCTGAACTTATCGAGCAGGATCTGTTCATCGCGGCTATGGAGTGGAAGGTAATACAGGATCCTCTGGATCAGCTTGTGACCATCGATTAGAAAAAAAAACAGGCTGTAGAGAAAAACAAAGGTCAAAAGGAGCAGATGGATGGCCTTGAAGGCAAAGGCAGAGACCCAATCCACCAAAATCTTGCTGATGAGGGTCGCCCCCTGGCCCATCTGTTGCGAAATCAGGTCGCGGTGTTGCATGACCTGCTCATAAAACGGTAAATGCTCAAGCCAGGTCATGAGACCGCGCGGATCCTCGATGAAGGCGCGCACCCAGATCCGGATCAATTGGCTGACATCGAGCGCCTGGCTGATCAACACAGTGACCACCAGGGCGCCCGGGATCAGGATCATGATGGTCATAAAAAAAATGGTCAGCAGGGCCGCCAGGGGGGCGCTGCCGCCCAGTCGTCTCTGGAGACCGAGATAAAAGGGATGGATCAGGGCGCTGCCGATCCCAGCCAATACAAGCGTCATCACAAAGGGTTGGATCATGGCCAAGAACAGGGCCGTGATCCCCAAGGTCATCAGGAGGATGGTAGCCTTGGTCAGGGTATCCTGGCGCATGCGACAATAGCCTTTTAAGCAAACGACTGTTGAATCATTGAGCCCATGAACTCTCTCGATCCCGAGACCTTGCGCCGCGAGCTGATGGAACGCGGTCTATCACGTGCTGACCTGGATCCGGATCCAGTCCGCCAGTTTCAAGTCTGGTATGAGCTGGCGATCGCTGCTGCCCTGCCAGAACCCAATGCCTTTACCCTGTGCACGGTCGATGCCGAGGGCCGCCCCTCGGCGCGCACTGTCCTGCTTAAGCTTTATGACGAGCGCGGCTTTGTCTTTTTTACCAATTACACCAGCCGCAAGGCGCGCGAGATTGCGGCCAATCCAGGGGTGGCCATGCTGTTTCCCTGGGTGGCCCTGGCCCGTCAGGTCCAGATCACGGGCCCTGCCGAGCGTATCTCGATGACCGAGTCGATGCGTTATTTTGCCACCCGACCGCGCGGCAGTCAGATCGGCGCCTGGGCCTCGCCGCAGAGCCAGGTTATCCGTTCGCGCGCTGTCCTCGAGGCCAAATTCGCCGAGATGGCCAGACGTTTTACCCAGGGTGAGGTCCCCTTGCCCGATTTCTGGGGCGGTTACCGGGTAGTCCCCGAGATGTTTGAGTTTTGGCAGGGGCGCGAGAATCGGTTGCATGACCGCTTTCGGTATCTCCGTCAACCAGATGGCGGCTGGCTGATCGAGCGGCTGGCGCCCTAAGCCCCCTGCCCTAAACCGGCTGGGGCTCAGCGCACCTGCTGCCACCAATGGTTGACGATGGTAGCGACATCCAAATCATCTGGCCCGCTCATCCAGCTTTGGGAGAAGGGGGCATCGGCGCTAATCGGCGGGGGCGCAGGCGGTTCGACCTGGATGCGGGTCGGCAGCGGTGAGGCATCGCCCAGGGTCAACAGCTCGCCGCGGCGCAATGAGGCCAGCTTGTCGGCAAGACCCTTGGCCCCTGCCGGGAGCAGACGCCGGACATATTCCTGGTCATCGGCATTTGAGATGCGCAGACAGAGATAGTTGCCGCATTGCGACAGCACCGTTGCCGAAAGCTCGGTCGGGCGCTGGCTGACGATACAGAGGGTCACCCCATATTTGCGTCCCTCCTTGGCGATACGTTCCATCGCCCGCCGCGTACCTACAAAGCGCAGATCGGACTCCTTGGGGATATATTGGTGCGCCTCCTCACAAATCAGGAGGATGGGGAATTCATGGCGCCTGGGGTTCCAATAATTAAACTCATAGGCCAGGCGCCCGATCTGGGCCGAGATCACTGGGCGCAGCTCCACAGGCACCGGGCTAAGATCAATGACCGTCACCTGACGCTTGGGCTCGCCGAGTCCAACGAAGTCGCGCAAGAGTCCCTCAAGCGTGGCCGAGCTTTTATGCCGGCTTGGACGCATGAAAAAGTCATAGCGTCCATCGTTATAAAGCGCCAAAAAACGCACGAGGAAATCGTCGAAGGCGCCAAAGAGCGGCCCCTTGACCTTGCCGAACTCGAGCTTTTCCTCATTGGCCTTTTTGCAGCGTTGATAGAGCTCCTCGATCGGGAAATAAACGGGTGAATCCACCGAGAGCCGGTCGATCCCCAGATGCTGATTGGATTGTTTGCGCAAGGCATAGATCGTCTCGCGCAAAAAGGCCATCTGGACCGTGGCATTGGGGTCGGCGCGGTCGACGAATAGATCCATCAGCTCGGCATAGGTCAATAGCCAATAGGGGATCTCGAGCTCGCGGGCATCCAGATAGCGCGCTGTCCCCTCAGGAAACACGCCGGTGCGCCCGCCGTCCGGCCCGCGCCAGCCATATTCGCCGTGTAGATCGAGCAGAATGAGATGGGCATGGGGCATACTCCTGACCACAAGCTGCATGAGGCTGGTCAGGGTCCAGGATTTACCGGCGCCTGATTGCCCTAAGATCGCCAGATGACGCCCAAACAGGGTTGTCGGTTCAAAGGCGACCTTCAGCTGGGGGCGTGCTGACAGGCGGCCAAGCTCCAAGCCCACCTGGAGCTTGCGCGCCAGTAAGGCGCCCAGGCGATGGGTAGGGATCAGATGGACACTCGCCCCGATCAGCGGATAACGGCTGACCCCAGGTTCGAGCCGACCCTCGGGGGTGATCTCGGCGAGTGCAGTCAGCTCCAATCGCCGCTCGCGCATGCTAACCTGACGCGCCGCCCCCTGAGCCTCCCCCTGGACGGTTCGCATCCCGACTGTCTCCTCATAGCTGCGGGCGACCTCGGCGAGGAGATGCCCGGCTGGGTCGCGTACCTCCACGAGACTGCCCAGTTGTCCGACTGGCAGGGTTTCATCCTCGAGGGTGCGGGCCGCTGGGAAACCCTCGGCAGAGGGAAACAGGGTGGCGATCAGACACCCTTCCTGGATATTGATGATGCGCCCGATCAAGCTGGGATCTGACATGGCTGGATCGACTCATGCTTAAGTGGAGATCAGTTTATTATGGACCGCCCAGGAGCCCTTGTCCCAATCGAGCCTTGACCTCGAAATCGCTCGGTAACCCAAGTTATCCTGGGCTGCACTAGCGAGCCCAGGATTCAGCGTTTTTGTGACCCATCGCCAATGGACTCGGAAGCAACCATTCGTTTTACCGTGTCGCTGCCCAAATCGCTCCTTGATGCGCTCGATGAACGGGTGATCGCCAAGGGTTACGCCTCGCGTTCGGAATTGGTGCGCGACCTGATCCGCGAGCGGCTGATCGAATCGACCTGGGAAAGCGGTGCTACCGAGGTCGCCGGGGTCTTGACCCTGGTCTATGACCATCACGATCGCACCCTGACCCAACGCATTCTGGAGATCCAGCATCATCGCTATGTCCATGTCATCGCCACCACCCATGTCCATCTCGATCATGACAACTGTCTGGAGGCGATCATCCTCTATGGCAAACCAGCCGAGATCGAGCAGCTCAGCCATGAATTGAGCGGATTGCGCGGGATGCGCTTTGCTAAGCTAACCCGGGCGGCACGCTTGGTCTATTGAACCGCTGCGCTACTCATGACCCAGCCTCTGCGAGAATCTGGGTAAGATCTGGCCTTACCCTCTTCGTCTCGCTCCAAACCCAGCAATCAGCCTGGATCAAGGCCTCAGCGGCCATCCCCATGGCATCCTTCGTCCCCGAACGCTATGATCAATGATTTTTGTAAAGTTATGCCTCCCAGCTATGGAGTCTCTATGCCCAACCCTCATGCCCCCTCTAGCCTTCAGGTCGGTGACCGGACCTATAGGTTCTTCCGGATCGATGCCATCCCCAACAGCGCCCGCTTGCCCTATGCGCTTAAGGTCTTGCTGGAAAACCTCTTGCGTCACCTGGATGGTCAAACCGTCACCGAAGCCGATCTCGCCTATTTCAGCGCCTGGGATCCGCAAGCCGAACCCGCTCAGGAGATCCAGTTTCGGCCAGCCCGGGTCTTGATGCAGGATTTCACCGGCGTGCCGGCCTTGGTCGATCTGGCGGCAATGCGCGATGCCATGCGCGCCCTGGGCGGCGATCCCCAACGGATCAATCCCCTAGTACCCGTCGAGTTGATCATCGATCATTCGGTCCAGGCCGATCATTTCGGTTCGGATGCGGCCTTTGCCCTGAATGCCGAGCTCGAGTTTGCCCGTAATCAAGAACGCTATCAGTTTCTCAAATGGGGTCAGCAGGCGTTTCAGGGGATGCGCATCGTCCCCCCGGATACCGGCATCGTGCATCAGATCAATTGCGAATACCTGGCGCGGGTGGTCTTCAGCGAGCCAGGCGAGGGGGCTGCCCTGGCCTATTTCGATACCTGTGTCGGGACAGACTCGCATACCACCATGGTCAATGGCCTGGGGGTGCTCGGCTGGGGGGTCGGCGGGATTGAGGCCGAGGCAGCCATGCTCGGCCAACCGATCTCGATGCTGGTACCCAAGGTGGTTGGGGTGCGTTTAACCGGACGGTTGCAGCCGCGGGTGACTGCCACCGATCTGGTGCTCACCATCACCGAGCGTCTGCGCCGACACGGGGTGGTCGGTAAGTTCGTCGAGTTTTATGGACCCGCGATCGCTGAGCTACCCATGGGCGAGCGGAGCACGATTGCGAATATGGCCCCCGAATATGGCGCCACCTGCGGTCTATTCCCGATCGATCGGATCACCCTCGATTATCTACGTCTGACTGGCAGGTCAGCGGATCAGATCGCCCTGATCGAGGCCTATTGCAAGGCCCAGGGGGTTTGGTATGACAGCGGTGCCCCTGAGCCCGATTATTCCGAGATCCTCGAGATCGATCTGGGCAGCATCGTCCCCTCGCTTGCCGGCCCGCGCCGCCCCCAGGATCTGGTGGCGCTTGCCGATCTACCCACCCATTTCCCGAAGGCGTTGGCAGCGCTTAAAACCGAGCGCAACCTCCCCGCCAAAGGGCCGACGCGGGTCTCGATCGAGGGACAAGAGCTCGAGCTAGGGGACGGATCAGTGGTGATCGCTGCCATCACCTCCTGCACCAATACCTCAAACCCCAGCGTTTTGCTCGCCGCCGGCCTGTTGGCACGCAAGGCGGTGGCGCGCGGGCTCAAACGCGCCCCTTGGGTCAAGACCGTCTTTGCCCCAGGATCGATGGCGGTCACCCATTATCTGGAGAGGGCAGGTCTGCTGGGGCCACTGCAGGCACTCGGCTTTCATCTAGCCGGCTATGGCTGCATGGTGTGCATCGGCAATACCGGCCCTTTGCCGGTGCCGGTCTCACAGGCGATCGCTGACCATGCGCTCTGCACAGTAGCGGTGCTCTCAGGCAACCGCAACTTTGAAGGCCGGGTACATCCAGAGGTGCGGATGAATTATCTGGCCAGCCCGCCCTTGGTCGTGGCCTATGCCATCGCCGGCCGCATCGACCTGGATCTCGAACGCACCCCGCTGGGCAGGGATCCAGCTGGACAGCCGGTTTATCTCAGGGAGATTTGGCCCAGCCCAGAGGAGATTGCCGCGGCCATCGCTGCCCATGTCACCCCGGAGTCCTTTGCAGCGGCCTATCAGAACCCCTTCCGAGGGGATGAGCGCTGGCAATCATTGGCCACCACCAGCGGCATGCTCTATGATTGGCCGCCCTCGAGCTATATTCGCCGTCCGCCCTATTTCGAGGGCATGACCCTGGAGCCCCAGCCGATCGCCGATATCCGCGGGGCGCGCTGTCTGGCGCTCCTTGGCGATTCGATTACCACCGACCATATCTCGCCGGCTGGATCGATCAAGCCGGATTCACCCGCCGGACGTTATCTCATCAAACAGGGCGTCGCGCCAGAAGACTTCAATAGCCTAGGGGCACGGCGCGGCAATCATGAGGTCATGATGCGCGGGACCTTTGCCAACCCTAGACTCAGGAACCTGATGATCCCCGAGACCGAGGGGGGCTTCACCCGGCATCAACCCAGCGGCGCCTTGCTGAGCCTCTATGAGGCAGCCATGCGCTATCAGGCAGAATCGACGCCGGTCATCATCATCGCCGGCAAGGAATATGGCTCGGGCTCGTCGCGCGATTGGGCGGCCAAAGGGCCGCGCTTGCTGGGGGTGCGGGCAGTGCTCGCTGAGGGCTTCGAGCGCATCCATCGCACGAACCTCATCGGCATGGGGATCCTGCCACTCGAGTTTGCTGCCGGGGAAAATGCCCAAACGCTCGGTCTGGATGGCACTGAGACCTTTGACATACTGGGTCTGGCTGAGGGCATGGCCAAGCTGGTCGAGGTCTGGGCCACCCGGAACGATGGGAGCAGAATCCATTTCCAGGCCAGAGTGCGGATCGACACCCCGAATGAGGCCGATTATTACCGCCACGGGGGGATTCTGCCCTATGTCTTAAGACGCCTGGCAGCCGGATCATGACGGGGATCCAATCCAGCCCCGGGGCTGGGGTTGCTGGGGGCCACCAGGATCGACTGAGATCGGCGGACTGCCCAGGTCAGCGCGCCAGCGCCAACAGTGCATCGAGATCGAGACAGGATTCGAGATGATCTGCAAGCGCATCAAGCGCCGACTCGATGCGGGATTCAAAATCCAAACGCGCCGCCTCGATGCCGAGCTGCCTTAACCAATGGGCGCGAAACCCATCGGAACCGAAGATCCCGTGGATATAGCTGCCCATGACCCGTCCATCGGCGCTGATTGCGCCCTCGGGGTGGATCCGCCCGCCGCTGTCCTGGAGCCGCAGCCAGGGGCGCGCTGGACCTAGGCTCGTGGTCTGGCCCATGTGCATCTCATAGCCGCGGACGCGGCAGCCGCTGATCAGATCCAAGGCATCGATCTCGGCAAGCCGCTTTTCCGGACCGATGGTCGTCTCGAGGTCAAGCAGACCCAGGCCGGCGGTTTCACCTGGCGTACCCTCGATCCCTTGGGGATCGCGCACAATGCGCCCGAGCATCTGCAAGCCGCCGCAGATGCCGATCACCCGCCCGCCGCGGCGAACATGGGCGAGTATATCGATATCCCAACCCTGCCGGCGCAAAAGCTCGAGGTCGGCCCGGGTGGCCTTGGAGCCAGGCAGGATCACGACATCGGTGTCGGCAGGGATCACCTGCCCCGGCTGGATCCAGCGGAGCTCCACGCCGGGTTCGGCAGCCAGGGGGTCGAGGTCATCGAAATTGGCGACCCGCGACAGACGCGGTACGGCGATCTTCAGGACTCCCTCCTGACTCTCAGCGGGACGTTCCAGGGCCAATGAGTCCTCGGCAGGCAGCCTAGAGGCGCCCTCGAACCAGCGGATCACCCCGCGAAACGGCCAGCCGGTGATCGCGGTGATGGTTTCACAGGCCGGGGCAAACAGCGAGAAATCGCCGCGAAACTTGTTGACGATATAGCCGACGACCCGCGCGCGATCGGCCTGATCGAGCAATAGCCAGGTCCCCACCACGGCGGCCATGGTCCCGCCCTTGTCAAGATCTCCGAGCACGATGACTGGGACATCGGCGCGCTCGGCAAAATGCATGTTGGTGATGTCGCAGTGCCGCAGATAGACCTCGGCACCGCTGCCGGCACCCTCGACCAGGACCAGATCGGCCTCGGCAGCCAGCCTTGCGAATGAATCCAAAACCGCCGGCATTAATGAGGGACGCAATTGGTGATAGATGCGCGCCGGCCAGTTGCCGAGCACCCGCCCCCGCAAAATCACCTGGGAGCCGACATTGCTTTGGGGCTTGAGCAGCACCGGATTCATGTGGATCGAGGGGGAAACGCCGCAGGCGCGCGCCTGCAGGGCCTGGGCGCGCCCGATCTCGCCGCGCGGCTGGGCTGTCCCATCCGGACCTGGGGGCAGGTCGCTATCAGCCGTGACTGCCGCATTGTTGCTCATGTTTTGCGCCTTGAATGGGCGCACAACCAGGCCTCGGCGGGTATAGGCGCGGCATAGCCCTGCCACCACCAGGCTTTTGCCGACATCCGAGGCCGTGCCCTGGATCATCAGGGCGCGCGCCCGGCGCGGGCCATGTTCGCCGAGCGGGGGAAGTTCAAACGGGAGGGTCGGGAGATCGCTCATGGCTAAACCTCGAAGCTGACCTGCGGCCAACCTCGCGGATACGAATCATGTAGTGTCCCAATCATTCAGGGGGTACAAGGCGTACCCCTTGGGGCCGAGCGCTCAGGATAGCCCCCAGCGAGCGTCTCATTGCGGCTGGCCACCGACCCAGCCGCAAGTGGGTCTCGGAGATCAAGCGCTCTCGTACTGGCGCATCTGGTCCTCAGTCAGCTGCTCGGTTCCACCGCCACAGGCTTTGGGCGCGGTCCTGGGCTTGCTGTCAGTATCATATTGGCGCATCTGGTCCTCAGTCAGCTGCTCAGTGCCCCCACCACACGCCTTGGCGCCACCTGCGCAGGCCTGAGGGGCGGCACCAGTCGCACTGATCGCCGGACGCTTGGCCGGCGGGGCCTTCTTCCAGGCGTTGTGATCCGGGACCAGGATCGGACCCTTGGTCTTGTCATATTCGAAGCGGATGAATTTCTTAAAGAGCGGACCCCAATAGTTCTGCTGACCAAGCTGATAGAAACGCCGCTGCATGGCACTCCTTAAGAAGGCCTTGATACAGCCGATCAGATATTTGCGCCGGAAGGGGTCGCGCACCCAGGGATACTGAAACAGCATCCGCTTCATATAGAAACGCCGATAATTGGCCATGACCCCGTCGAGCAGTTCGGCGCGATCGATGGCATCCGGCTTCATGATCGGGGAAACGAAGTTATATTTGGAATAGTCGAAGACCTCGACCCGATCGCCCAGCTCGGCAAACATGTCCGAAAACGGCCAGGGGGTATACATCGACCAGTTGGCCATATCGGCGCCCCAGTCCATGACCATCTGATAGGTCTCTTCCAGGGTCTCGCGGGTCTCATTCTCCAAACCTACGATGAACTGGGCCTCGGTGACGATCCCATTCTTCTGCAACAGCTGAACCGCCCGTTTATTCTGGGCGACCGTGGTTTCCTTGACGAAACGGTCAAGATTCAATTGGGCCGCGGCCTCGGTCCCAAGCGAGACATGGACCAAACCCGCCTTGCGATAGAAAGGCAGAAGCTCCTCATCGCGCATCACATCGGTCACTCGGGTATTGATCCCCCAATGGATCCCTAGATTGCGATCGATGAGCTCTTGGCAGAAGGCAACGAATTTATTCTTGTTGATGGTCGGTTCCTCATCGGCCAGGATGAAAAAGCCGACCCCATGGACTTTCACCAGCTCCTCAATCTCATCGACCATGCGCTTGGGGTTGCGCACCCGATAGTCACGCCAGAATTTCCACTGGGAGCAGAAGCTACAGGTAAAGGGGCAACCGCGCGCCATATTGGGGGTCGCCACCGGCACGCCCAGGGGGATATAGATATATTTTTTCCAGTCGAGGATCCCCCAGTCTGGCCAGATGGAATCCACATCCTTGATCGAGGGTTCCGGAGGGGTGGCAACGACCTCGTGATTTTCGTCCAGATAGGCGATGCCATTGATCTGAGCGCGCCCATCCGGCCAGCGCCCAGCATCGACCATGCGCACCAGGTTCAGCATCACCGCCTCGCCCTCACCGCGGACGATGACATCCACCCAAGGGGCCTCGCTCAAGACCTGCTCATACATAAAGGTCGGATGGATGCCGCCGAGCACAGTGATCGCCTTGGGGCATTCCTCCTTGGCGATCTGCAACACCCGCTGGGCGGTATAGATCATGGGGGTCATGGCTGTGGTGGCGATGATGTCCGCCTGGGCCTCGCGGATGGCAGCACGCAATTGTTCATCGTCCAGCCTGTCCACCAGGGCATCGACGAAGTGATAATCTCGATAGCCGCCTGATCGCAAATAACCTGCGAGATAGGCAACCCAGGCCGGTGACCAGTTACCTGCGATGTCGGCGGCGCCGGCGCTGTAGTTGGGGTGGACAAAAAGGATGCGCATCTCAAGCTCCGGGTTGTTTATTTAGAAGGTCGATGGCAGATACCGCTTCGGGTATCCATACCCTTGCCCTAAAATCCTGAGCATGCGCCAATCGCGCATTTCGATCAAGACGCAAGACCCTAATCTTAATCGATGAAACAGCTGTATCTGATCGGCATGGGGCCAGGTGACCCTGAATATCTCACTATCCAGGCTGTCGAAACCCTGCGACGGGTCGATGTCTTTTTTATGTTGGAAAAGGATGGGCGCGGCAAGGACGAGCTGTTGGCGATGCGCCAGGCGATCCTCAAGCGCTATCGCCCCGAGGGTGGATATCGACTCGTGATCGCCGCAAGTCCCGAGCGTCAGGCGCTGCCAGATGGCTATCAAAAGACGGTGCGCGTCTGGCATGAGACCAAACTAGGGCTTTTTGAGCGGCTGATCGCAGAGGAGCTCCGCGACGGCGAGCGCGGCGGGCTTTTACTTTGGGGCGATCCGGCGATCTATGACCAGACGGTCTCGCTCATCGCCGAGCTTGGTGCCCGCCTCCAGGGTCAACTGGAGTTTGCGATCATCCCTGGTATCAGCGCGGTGCAGCTGCTTGCGGCGCGTCACAGGATCCCGCTCAACCGGGTCGGCGAGGAGATCCTGATCACCACTGGACGCCAGCTTGCCGAGACCGACCCGGCGCAGATCCATAACGCCTTGGTCATGCTGGATGGCCAGTGCAGCTTTCAGCGTCTGCTTGGCCAGGACCTTGAGATCTATTGGGGCGGCTATCTGGGCTGTCCGGATGAAACCCTGGTTGCCGGCCAACTTGATGAGGTCTGGGAATCCCTCGTCCATACCCGGGCGCAGCTGCGCGCTGCCAAAGGCTGGATCATGGATACCTATCTGCTGCGCCGACGCCGGGGTTAGCCCTACCCGCTGGCCTGCAGGAGACACCCCAGCCAGCTCGGAGGCCGAAGGCCGGGCCTGCTAAACGAGGCGGTGAAACAAACGCCGGTAGTTCTCAGCGGTCTGTTCAGCCAGCTCGCCGAGCCTGAGCCCGCGCAGTTCGGCCAGACAAGCGGCGACATAGGTCAGATATAAAGGGGTATTGGGCTTGCCCCGATGCGGGACCGGGGCTAGATAGGGGGCATCGGTCTCGATCAGCAGCCGATCCGCGGGTACGCGGCGCGCCACCGCGCGCAGGTTATCGGCATTCCTGAAGGTCAGGATTCCGGAAAACGAGAGATAAAACCCCAGATCCAGCCCAGCGCGCGCCATCTCCCAATCCTCGGTGAAACAATGCAAAACACCCCCGACTGCATCCGCGCCTTCCTCCTTGAGGATACGGATGGTATCGGTCTGGGCCTGGCGGGTATGGACGATCACAGGCTTGTTGCAGGCGCGCGCCGCGGCGATCTGGACCCGAAAACGTCTTTGCTGCCCCCCGGGCTCGCCTGGCAATCGATAATAATCGAGCCCGGTCTCGCCGATCGCGACCACCCGCGGATCCTGGGCAAGTTCGACTAGGCGACTCAGGCTTGGTTCTGCCATCTCCTCGGCATTGGGATGTACCCCGACCGCGACATCGATCTCGGGATAGGGATCGACCAGCTGGCGCATCGCTGGATAAGACTCGAGATCGATCCCCACACAGAGTAGACGGACGATACCCGAGCTGCGGCAGGCGTCTATCACGCCAGCCAAGCTGCTGGGTCGATCTCCAAGATCCAGACGATCGAGATGACAGTGCGAGTCGATGAGCATGGGTTTCAATAGGGAAAGACCCCAGTCGAGAGATAGCGGTCACCGCGGTCACAGGCAATCGCAACGATCAGGGCATCTTCGACCTCTTGCGCAAGCCGCAGGGCCGCTGCGACCGCCCCGCCTGATGAGACTCCAACGAAGATCCCCTCCTGGGCAGCCAGCTGACGCGCCATCTCTTCGGCCTCGGCCTGGGAGACGTCGATGAGGCGATCCACCCGGGTTGGGTCATAGATACGCGGGAGATATTCGCTCGGCCAACGGCGAATCCCAGGGATGCTTGAACCCTCCTCCGGCTGGACCCCGATGATCTGAACCCTCGGGTTTTGCTCCTTGAGATAGCGCCCAGTGCCCATGATGGTCCCGGTCGTCCCCATGGCGCTCACGAAATGGGTGATCTGGCCCTGGGTATCCTGCCAGATCTCTGGACCGGTCGTCTGGTAATGGGCTGCTGGATTGTCAGGATTGGAGAACTGATCGAGCCGAAAGCCTTCACCGCGCGCCTCTAGCTCGCCGGCTCGATCGATCGCCACCTCCATCCCACCCTCCTTGGGGGTCAGAATGATCTCGGCGCCAAAGGCGCGCATGATGGCCCGGCGCTCCAGGCTCATATGCTCGGGCATGATGAGTCTGAGGTGATAGCCTTTGACTGCGGCGATCATCGCCAGGGCAATACCGGTATTGCCACTGGTGGCCTCGATCAGGGTATCGCCCGGCTTGATCGCGCCGCGCTCCTCGGCGGCGCGGATCATATTGAGCGCGGGGCGGTCTTTGACCGAACCCGCCGGGTTATTGCCCTCCAACTTCAGCAGGATGGCATTGCTCGTGGTGCCCGGCAGACGTTGCAGGCGCACCAGGGGTGTACGTCCGACCAGACCGTCAAGGGTATGTGCACCAGACATTAGGGCTTACTCTCATTTAGAACCGTTCAGCCGCAACCAGACCGTTTCGCCTCAAAACCTGCTCGACCTTGCGCGCCGTGCGGATCAACCGTGACAGATCGGCCAAACCTGGCCGCATACCGGCATCCAGGCGCCTTTCCCAATCCAGCAGCTCGCTGTCGAGAAACTCGAGCAGCTTACGCGAACAACCCTGGCAGTCGCCAGTGCAGAGCTCAGTTTGGCTTAGACCAAAGGGCAGGCGCACCCGGATCTCGCGGAGGGCAGCACGCATCGCCTCAGCCACATCGGGGCGGCGAGCCTGGATGCTGATTTGGTCGGTCAACTGTGCCATGATTGGACCCATTACCCAGTCTTGTAGACCTTCAAATCCCCTATGTTTGAACGACTCTCCATCAAAAACCGCTTGCTATTGTATGCCGGGGTTCCGATTCTGGCCCTGTTGGTTTTCACCGTCGCGGCAATCATGCAGCAACTCGACGAGATTCGAGCGCTGCACCAAACCAAGGCCCTGACTGGTCTGAGTATTGCCCTCGGCGAGGCCGTTCATGAACTGCAAAGGGAGCGCGGCATGTCAGCCGCTTTCGTGGCAAGCCAGGGCAGCCGCTTTGCTGATCGCTTACCTGCTCAGCATCAGGCTGTAGACAAGCAGATCGAAAAACTCGGCAGCGCACTCGCTGCTGTCAATGTTTCGCAGCTCTCACCAGAGTATCAACAGCATATCAAACCGGCCATCGCCAGCCTTGAGCAACGAGTCAGTCTGCGCCAACAGGTCGATCAGCGCCAGATCCGCACCCGCGATGTCATCCAGAATTACACTGCCCTGATCAAGGCGCTCTTGCAGGCGGCGCTGCGCTCAAGCAATGAAATGACCCAGGCGCAGTTGGCCCGTTTGACCAATGCCAAAAGCGCCTTGGCCTATTTGAAGGAACATATAGGTCAGGAGCGCGCCTTGCTCTCGGCTGCATTCAGTGCCGGTCAGATCAGCCAGCAAAACTATGATCTATTCATCAGCCTGCTGAGCGATCAGGAGAATTTCAAGGACCTAGCCATGGCCTTTGCCCCACCCAAACACCAGGCTGCCCTCAAGGCAGCGCTCGATCACCCGGTGATCCGCGAGGTCGAGGGCATCGAGGCCCTGGTGCGCAACACTGGCCCAAATGCCGAGCTGAGCTATTCGCCCGAAACCTGGTTTGACCAGATCACGGCCAAGATCGATCGGTTGCGCGGGGTCGAAGAAGGGCTGGGGCGCGACATCCTCGAGATCTCCGAGCAGTTGTTTGGCCAATCCCAGCGCGCCCTGGTCGTGTCCGGCGCCGTGCTGGGCCTGGTCCTGTTGGTGAGCATCCTGTTCGGTTGGCTTATCTTGCGCAGTATTCTCAGCCAGATGGGCGGTGAGCTCAGGTTTGCCGTAGAGACCGCGCAGGCAATCGCCGGCGGCAAACTCGATACCGCCATCCCCCTCAGGCAGGGCGATACCACCAGCCTACTGGCCTCGATGAAACATATGCAGCAGGAGTTGCGTGCCCGCATCGAGCGCGAGCAACACCTGGCTGCCGAGGCACAGCGGATCCAAAGCGCCTTGGACAAAGCCACCACTCAGGTCATGGTTGTCGGCCCGGATGAACGGATCCTCTATTTAAATGCTGCCATGAACCGCCTATTGCGTGAGGTCGAGCCAGAGATCCGCGCTGAGCTTCCCGAGTTCCAGGCTGATCAGCTGCTGGGCAAACCCTGGAGACTGCTGCAGGGACGCACTGATAAGCTGGCGCTTGCCGCGCTTACCCAAGAGCATGTCGATGAGGTTCACCTCGGGCGCCGCATACTGCGGCGAGTGATCAATCCAGTCGTCGATGGCCAGGGGCAACGGCTGGGGGCCGTGATCGAATGGACCGACCGCACCAATGAGATACGGGTTGAACAGGAGCTGGCCGCCCTGATCGAGGCGGCGATCCAGGGCGACTTCAGCGCGCGTCTCGATCTTGCAGGCAAGAGCGGATTCTTTCGGCAATTGAGCGCTGGTTTTAATCAACTCCTCGAGATCATCTCCGCTGGTCTTCATGACCTGGCGCGTGTCCTGAAGGCCATCGCCGAGGGCGATCTGACCCAGGGGATAGAGCGCGACTATAGCGGCACCTTTGGCGAGTTAAAATCAGCGACCAATACGACCCTGAGGCGCCTGCGTGAGATCGTCGGCCAGATCCGCGAGGCGAGCACCTCGATCAGCAGCTCCGCCCAGGAGATCGCGGCTGGCAATTCCGATCTCTCCAAGCGGACCGAATCCCAGGCCCACTCGCTCCAACAAACCGCAAGCGGGATGGAGGAACTCAGTGCAACCGTCAAACAGAATGCCGAAACCGCCCAGCAGTCCAATGCCCTTGCCCTGATCGCCAATCAACGCATCCAAGACAGCGGCAGGACGGTGCAGGCGGTGGTCGATAACATGAACGCTATCCAGGACTCAAGCCGGCGGATTGCCGAGATCATCGGGGTCATCGATTCGATCGCCTTCCAGACCAATATCCTGGCCCTCAATGCCGCGGTTGAGGCGGCCCGGGCCGGCGAACAAGGGCGCGGGTTTGCCGTGGTCGCCGCCGAGGTGCGCAATCTGGCCCAACGCAGCGCCCAGGCGGCGAAAGAGATCAAGCAATTGATCCTCGATTCGATCGATAAGATCGAGTCAGGGGTCAAACTCGCCCATCAATCCGGTGCTGAAATGGAAGAGGTCGTCGCCCGTTTCCACCAGATTGCCGAGCGGATCACTGAGATTGCCCGGGCGAGCCTGGATCAGTCGGCTGGGATCGCCCAGATGACCCAGGCCATTACCCAGCTCGATGAAATGACCCAACAGAACGCCGCCCTGGTCGAACAGGCCGCAGCGGCAACTGAAAGCCTCGAGGAACAGGCGCACGAGCTTGTCCAGGCGGTCTCGCTCTTTCGCCTAGAGCTCAGCTGTCTCTAAGGGAATCCCCAGCCATGATGTCTTCGATGTCTGCAGCACGTCCGACCGCTCTTCTCCTTGCACTTTGCCTTGGATTTGCCCCACTTGCAGCATCCGCGGGCAAGAAGGAGGGAGGCGCAGCCACCTCACCCTATCCGGGCTATATGGCCGTCGAGCCGCCGGTGATCGTCAATCTTGCCAACCCGCGCAAGGCGCGCCATCTGAAATTAAGCGTCCAGTTCTATATCGAGACCCAGTCGGATGCCGAGCTCATCACCTTACATATGCCCCGCCTGCGCGATCGCATGATCACCCTGCTCGGCGGACGCGATGGCGAGCAACTGGTCACCGCTGAGGCCCGCGATCAGCTACGGGTCGAACTCTTAGAGGCCCTGCGCAAGGTGATGATGGAACAAACGGGCAGACCTGCAATCAGCGCCATCTATTTCACCGATTTCATCGTCCAGTAAGGACCCTAATCAAGGGTGAACAGCTTGTCGAAGTTGGCGATCTTAAGCACCCGGCGCACCTCCTCGTTACTGCCGGTGATGCGCACGCTGCCCGGATCGCCGCCGACGTGCTCGCGCAGGAGCAAAAGCATCCCCAGCGCTGAACTGTCCAGATAGGTCGCGCGCGACAGGTCAACGACAAACTGCATGCTGGACGGTGTGACATTTTGATAGGCATTGCGAAAGTCGCGGTGTTGGGAAAAGTCGAATCGCCCCTCGACCGCAATGGTCAGGGTACGCTGGTCAGGATCGATACGTGCAGTCACGCCCATAAATAACCCCCTTGTGGGCATTTGACGTCTAGTGTTTCATCTCGAGCCCCTGTAACAGGGCTGTGGCAATCGCAGGAAGCGGCAAGACCTCGATGGCCGCGCCGCGCCTGACTGCCTCTCCAGGCATCCCCCAGACCACGCTGGTGGCCTCATCCTGGGCAATGGTATAGGCGCCCTGCTCGCGCAGCGTTTTGAGCCCTTCGGCGCCATCAGCCCCCATGCCGGTCAGCAGGGCAGCCGCGGACTTCGCCCCCGCAGCCTCGGCCACCGACCAAAAGAGCACATCGACGCTCGGGCGATGACGGTTGACCGGCTCGCTCTGATCAAGCCTGCAGACATAGTGGCTGCCCTCGCATCTAACCCTGAGATGGTAGTCGCCTGGCGCGATATAGGCATGACCGCGCCGAATGCGCTCACCATCCTCGGCCTCTTTGACGACCAATCCAGTTTGCTGATTCATGCGCCGGGCAAAGGCGGCGCTAAAACCCGGCGGGATATGCTGGGCGATGACCACGCCTGGGGCATCGGGGGGCAGACGCAATAGGACCTCCTTGATCGCCTCGGTCCCGCCGGTCGAGGCGCCGATCGCCAAGAGCTGAACGCTTACCGCCCCAGCGGCGAGTTTGCGCTGAGCCAGACCAGAGGCCGCGGCTGCAGATGGATGCGGCCTGGGTTTGAGAGTTGCCGCGAGCCGAATCTTTTCGATCAGATCCTCGGCATAATCCCGTATCCCCTCGGCGCTTACCCCCTTGGGTTTGCAGACAAAATCAACCGCCCCTAGCTCCAGGGCCTGCAGGGTCACCTCGGCGCCCTGCTCGGTGAGCGATGAGACCATGACCACTGGCATGGGGCGCAGACGCATCAGGTTGCGCAAAAAGGTCAGGCCATCCATGCGCGGCATTTCGACATCCAGGGTCAACACATCCGGATTGAGCGCCTTGATCCGCTCGCGCGCGACATAGGGATCTTGCGCGCTCCCAACGACCTCGATATCCGGGGCTGAGCTGAGGATCTCGGTCAATAGGCTGCGCATGAGAGCCGAATCATCGACGATCAACACGCGGATCATGGTCTAACTGCCTGTGAAATCAGAAAAACTCAACACCGCCTTCATCCAGCGAGTGTTGACTGACTGAGGCATGGGCGGTGGCATGCAGGTCGGCTTGTAAGGATTCCAAACGGGCCCTTGCCTGGGCGAGATCCTCGGGTGTGCGCAGGCGATCGAGCGGGATCAGGCGCAACTCGCCAAGGAAACGCTCGATCAGACGGAAGCGGATCTCGGCGCGCTCGAGGACCTGACGGGTGATATCCTCAAACTGGAGCAAACGGATCGCCGCATCGACGCTATTCTGGAAACGCTCCACGATTCCATTGAGTTCATTGAGGCCCTGGTCAACCCGTTGGTTGAGCTGCTGGACCTGGGCGATCATCTCATCCATCGAGCCCTTGGCAGTGATCGAGGCATTCAGGTCCTGAGAGGCCATCTGGCCGACGATCTCCCGAGTCTCGGCAAAGACCAGCTGGGCCTGCTGGATCTGATTGCGGATCAGATCATTGAATTCGGCGGCATCCTGGGAGAGCTTACGGACCTCTTGCGCGACCACGGCAAAACCGCGTCCGGCCTCACCGGCGCGCGCCGCCTCGATGGCGGCATTGAGCGCCAAGAGATTGGTTTGGCGCGCGATCCGTTTGGCCCCATCGAGCTGCTCGAAGATATGATCCATCTGGGCTGAGAGGTCGTCGATCTGATGGGCAACCCGGAGGCTGTGCTTGCTCATTTCGATCAGACGCTCGACGTTTTGCGCCAATAACTGGCTGTTGGCCGCAAGGAAATCGTCGATATTGATAAACTGCCCCGCCCCGCCCTGATCGCTTTTGGTAATCAGATTTAAGACCAGACGCTGTTGAGACCGAGATGCCTCTGATAGACCCTTGAAACTGGCATTGAGGTCGCTTGCGGCATGGGCGATCAGCGATCGGGCCTGCTGGAGCAGCTCCTGGAGCTCAGTCAGCAACGGGCTGATCAACTGGTCGGTTTGCACGATCAGGTCGAGGAAACGGTGCTCATCCGCGGCGATACCAGTTGCCGCAGAGGATCGCTCAGGCACGAGCCTAGACTGCTTGTGACCCAGCACCAACCAAAGCGGCCAGGCCAGGGCCAAGAGGATCACCCCCAGCCATCCAGGGATCCAGCCCGGGGCCACCCCAAACAGGAGCACCAGACCTACAGACAGAGGGGGCCAATAGGCCATGGCAAATGTCTGGATAGACTCGGTCTTGATCCCACTAGGATTCATGAGAACAGTTCCACCTCACCCTCGACCTTGGCCCGGCGCAGGATCTCGCTATAGTTGAGCTCGCGTTCGATGATGGTGTCATTGTGCAAGGTCTTGAGCTTTTTGACCAAGACCCGCCCGCTGGTTGGAAAAAAATAGACCTTGCGCGGATAGTTGCCTAGAAGATCCTGAGCCACGATAGGGATGCCTTCGGTTGTCAGATAATCGAGGACGAAACGGGCATTGCGCTCGCCCACGACATGGTTTTTGAAGCCAGGCAAGACATTGCCGCCACCAAAGACCTTGGCCTCCAGGTTGGAGCGCTTGGCGCCAAGCTTGATAAGCTGATTGATCAGGATCTCCATCGCATAGTCGCCATAGCGTAATGAGCGTCCGAAGCGCTGATTGTCATCGCGTCTGTCGTCCGGCAGCATGAAATGATTGATACCGCCGATCCCCTTGACCCGATCGCGGATACAGGCACAGACACAGGATCCCAAGACCGTCACCATCAGGATCTCGCGCGCCGAGACATAGTACTCGCCAGGCAGGATCTTGACCGCGTCCATCTGAAAATGGCGGTCATAATACAGGGTTGGTGCTAGAACCTCTTCAAAACCATGTGGTGCACCAGTCATGTCTTAGGCCCCCTGGAGTGGGACATAGACGGTTTTGCCCCGCAGCCGAAATAGATGCGTGACATGGGTCAGGCTTTCGGAATGCCCGACAAACAACAGTCCATCAGGCTGCAACAAGGCATGAAACCGGGCCAGGATCTTGGCCTGGGTGGGTTTATCGAAATAGATCATGACATTGCGACAGAAGATCACCTCGAAGGGTGTGCTGATTGTCCAGGATTCACCAAGCAGATTGAGCGGTTGAAACTCGATCAGGGCACGCAGTTCAGGGCGCACCCGTACCCATCCCGCTCTAGCGCCCTTGCCCTTCAGGAAAAACCGCTTGAGTTGAGACTCAGAAAGCCTTTCGACCCGCTCCCAGGGATAGATCCCCTCGGCTGCCTGCTCGAGGACATTGGTATCCACATCGGTCGCCAGGATCTCGACCGGCGGCTTCCAGGTCTTGAAGGCATCGACCAGGGTCATGGCCATTGAATAGGGTTCCTCACCGGTCGAGCAGGCCGAGGACCACAGCCTGATCCGCTGTCGACCGCGGCGTTTGAGCTCGAGCACATGCTCAGCCAGTATTGGAAAATGATGGGCCTCGCGGAAAAAGGCGGTGAGATTGGTGGTCAGGGCATTGACAAACTGGGTCCATTCATCGGGCTGGGTGTCCAGGGCATCGAGATAATCCTGGAAGGTCTTCAGACCCAGGGCACGCAGGCGTCTTGCGATCCGGCTATAGACCATGTCCTTTTTGCCAGGGCCCAGAGCGATTCCGGCATGGTCATAGATCAAGCGCCGGATCTTTTCGAAATCGCGCTGGGTGAAGACGAACTCGCGTTCCTGGACCGGCCCCCTTACCTCCTTTGCCATGCCACCCTCTTTAGGCCGCGGTTGCGCTGGTCTGATCGACCAGCCCCATCTCGTGGCTGGTCATGAGCCGCTCGATATCGACGATGATGATCATCCGCCCCTCGAGGGATACCAGACCCTCGATATAGGCGGTATCGAGCACGGCGCCAAAGTCCGGCGCCGGCTGGATCTGGTCGCGGCGCAGGGCGACCACATCCGAGACCCCATCGACCACCAGTCCTAGGATCCGCCCGCTCAGGTTGAGGATAATGACGACGGTGAATTCGTTGTATTCGACCTGCCCGAGATTGAACTTCAAGCGCATGTCGATGATCGGGACGATGATCCCGCGCATATTGATCACCCCCTTGATGAACTCGGGCGCATTGGCGATCCGGGTTACGGCATCATAGCCGCGGATCTCTTGAACCTTGAGGATATCGATCCCGTATTCCTCATCGCCCAATTTAAAGGTCAGATATTCGCGGGCGCCCTCGCTTGCTGCACTCATCTGTTCGTCGCTCATGCCTTTAAACCTTCCGCCTCGTCTTTGATGGGTTTGCCTTCAGCCTAATCGCCGGTTGAGCCGCACCAGGGCATCTACATCCAGGATCATGGCAACTCGCCCATCGCCCATGATGGTTGCGCCCGAGATCCCCTCGACCCTGCGATAATTGGTCTCCAGGCTTTTGATCACGACCTGATGTTGGGCGACCAGCTCATCGACCATGATCGCCGCCCGGCCCTCGCCGGTCTCGACAATGACCAGGATACAGTCGGACGGCCCTGGTTCAGGGAGACCGCTATTGAAGACCTGATGCAGGCTCACCACGGGCAAATAATCATCATTGATCTGGACCACCCGCCCCTTGCCGACCACGGTCTTGAACTGCTGGGGCCGCGGTTGGATCGACTCATGGATGACAGTCAAGGGCAGGATGAAGATCTCTGTCCCCATGCGCACCGATAATCCATCGAGTATGGCCAGGGTCAGAGGCAGGCGGATGGTGATCTGGGTCCCCCGCCCGGCGACCGAATCGATCTCGACCCGCCCGTTCATCTCTTCGATATTGCGCCTGACCACATCCATCCCCACCCCGCGCCCAGAGATGTCGGTGATCTGCTCAGCGGTCGAGAATCCGGGCTGGAAGATCAACTGCCAGACCTCCTTGTCGGAGGGATTCTCAGGCAGGGGCATACCGAGGCGGGCCGCCTTGGCGAGGATCTTGTCGCGATTAAGTCCAGCCCCATCGTCGATCACCTCGACCACCACGCTACCGCTGCGGTGGCTGGCGCGCAGGATGATCTCACCGGTCTCGGGTTTGCCGGCAGCCAAACGCACCTCGGGGCGTTCGATCCCATGGTCGATACTATTGCGCACCAGATGGGTGAGCGGATCGGCCAGACGTTCGATCAAACCCTTGTCGAGCTCGGTATCCTCGCCGATTAGGCGCAGACTGACCTTCTTGCCGAGGGCGGCAGCTGTATCGCGCACTACCCGCGGGAAACGGTTGAAGACAAAGCTGATCGGCATCATCCGGATCGACATGACCGCCTCTTGCAGGTCGCGCGAGTTGCGCTCCAGGTTCGACAGACCGGCCATGATCCGCTGATGCGCCACAGGATCGAGATTGGCACAGGCATCGGCCAGCATGGCATGGGTGATGACCAATTCGCCGACCAGGTTGATGAGCTGATCGACTTTGTCAACGCTGACCCGGATCGATGAATCAGTGACGGCAGGACGCTTGGGCACCTGGGGCGGGATGGCCCCCCCGTCGCGGGATACGGGCTTGGGGGAGGGCGGGGCGGGACTAGGATCGGGCGGGGCACCAGGCGCTGCGCTGAAGAAACCATAGCCCTGTTCAGCATCCTGGCGCGCGCGCCGGGCAACCTGAGCCAGCTGATCCATCCCAGGGCTGCCGCCAAAAAAGCCGAATCCCTCATGCTCCTGATCGATGAGCGATTCAGCCCCCGGGGCATCGGGGAAAAAGCCGTAACCCTCTCCCTCTTGAATCGGTTGGGCGCCGGCCGGCAGGGCCGGCTCGGCCCTAGGTCTAGACTCGGACGGCCAATCGCCAGGGCCTGGGGATGCGCCTGGCTGATGCGCAATCAGATCCTCGCTGCCCTCCGGCTCGAGCAAGACCTGATCAGGCTCACACACAAAGGCCAGGATCTCCTCGATCGCCGCCCGTCTGCTGCTGGTCTCAATCCGCCAAACCTGCCGCCCCTGGTCATCTGTCCCTAGATCGGCGATGGTGCCTAGCTCGCCTAGAGATTCGAATAGGGCCCGCCGTTCCTCCGCCGCGCCCCGACCGATCGCCGCTGGGTCGAAGCACAGCCGCCAACGCCTGAGGCCCTCCCCGGGACTCGCTGATGCTGGCGCCTGGCCGGTCTCAGACGTGCCGTGTGCCAGGCGCTCGAGCCGCTCGCAGAGCGCCGCCTTGCTCAGCTCATCGTATTCGCGGCCCTCTTGATGGGCCTGAAGCTGGAGCTTGAGGACATCGCCTGCCTGCAGGAAGGCATCGATCATCTCAGCGGTTGGGGTGAGTTCCTGTTTGCGCAGCCGATCCAATAGGGTCTCCAGGACATGGGTCACCTCGGCCATATCGTTGAAGCCGAAGGTCCCCGCCCCGCCTTTGATCGAATGGGCAGCGCGAAAGATGGCATTGAGGGTCTCGAGGTCCGGGGCCTCGACATCGAGCTCAAGCAACAGGCCCTCCATGGTCGCCAGGTTCTCCTGGGCCTCCTCAAAGAACACCTGATAGAACTGACTCATGTCGATAGCCATGAACCTTTCCCCCTTCTTGTCTTAAGGCCTTCTTGTCTCAGGCCCAGTGCCTTCAGCCGAGGACCTTGCGGACAACCTCCAGAAGTTTGGCCGGATCGAAGGGTTTGACTAGCCAGCCAGTCGCGCCCGCGGCCCGGCCCTGATTCTTCATGGCATCGCTCGATTCGGTAGTGAGCATCAGGATCGGGGTGGATTTGTATTGCGGCAGGGCGCGCAGTTGTTTGATCAGACTCAGACCATCCAGCTTTGGCATGTTTTGATCGGTAAAGATCAGGTCAAACTGGGTGGCGCGTGCCTTATTTAGGCCGTCTTGACCGTCAACCGCCTCGGTGACCACATAACCGGCCTCCTTGAGGGTAAAGGAGACCATCTGCCGGATGGACGGGGAATCATCGACGGTGAGGATTGTCTTTGCCATATCAATAGATCCTCGAGAACGAATGGGTCGTGCTTGCGCGATTGGCGATGATACTCAAAAATGCAGTCTTACTCTGCCCGAGATATTAAAAATCGAATATAGAGCATTCTCGCTGCGGCAGATTCTGTTCCCCAAGGGTAGATCTTGCCCACTCACTGGTTTTTTAGCCGTCCATGTCTGCCCTGAACTCGATCCCTGCCCCCTCGCCCCTTGACCCCCCCCTTCCTCGGCATCCAGGCGAGCGGTGGCGGTGGGGCCAACTGCATGGCGCCAGCCGCGACCTGGTCTTGGCATGCGCCGCTGAGCGTTCGCCCGGTTTGGTGTTGGCCGTGGTCGAGGGGGTCCAGGAGGCCGCTGCGCTGCAATCCGCCCTGGGGTTTTTCCTAGAGACACCCAGCCTGCCCCTCCTCGGCTTTCCGGATTGGGAGACTCTCCCTTATGACATCTTCTCGCCCCTGCCCGAACTGGTCTCGGAGCGTCTCCTGACCCTGCACCGCCTGCCTCGGCTTAAGCGCGGCATCCTGATTGTACCAGTCAGCACCCTGATGCAGCGTCTGCCGCCGCGCGACTATGTGGATCGGCACACCCTGGTACTGGGTGTGGGCGACCGGCTCGATCTAGCGGCCATGCGCCAGCGCCTGGAAGGCGCGGGCTATCGCTGGGTCTCGCAGGTGATCGCCCATGGCGAGTATGCAGTGCGCGGCTCATTGCTGGATCTGTTTCCGATGGGCAGCGACCGTCCCTTGCGTATCGATCTATTCGACGAGGTCATCGAGAGCATCCGTACCTTTGATCCAGAGACCCAGCGCTCGCAAGCGCGTATCGAGCAGGTCCGGATCCTGCCCGCCCGCGAGATCCCGCTGGATACCGAGGCGATCGCTGGTTTTCGCCGGCGTTATCGCGCGGCGATCTCCGGCGATCCGCAACGCAGCCTGATCTATCGCGAGGTCTCCAACGGCCAAGCGCCGGGGGGGATCGAGTATTATCTGCCCCTGTTTTTCGATCAGACCGCCACCCTGTTCGATTATCTCCCGGACCAGGTCTTGGTCATTGAGTCGGAAGGCAGCCGGGCCAGCGCCGAGCATTTTTTTGCTACTGTGCAAGAGCGTTATGCCCAGCGCTGTCATGACAGCGAGCGCCCCCCTTTGGCCCCAGACCAGCTCTATCTGCGTCCCGATGAACTCGCGGGGGCGCTCAACCGCCTTCCGCTCGCGCGTACCCAAACCGAACCAGCCTCTGGACGCCCGGCTGAGCGCTCCGTCAACTTTGCGACCCTTCCCTTGCCGGATCTTAGGCTGCAGGTGCGCGCCAGCGATCCGGCCCAGGCGCTTAAGTCATTCATCGAGGCGCCGGGAAGGCGGGTGCTCTTTGTCGCTGAAAGCAATGGACGGCGCGAGCTGCTGCGCGAGCAACTGAAGGGATTCGGCATCCCAATCGAGTGGATCGGTGGTTGGCACGACTTTGTAAACGGCACCGTCCGGCTCGGGCTGACCGTCGCCTCCCTTGACCAGGGTCTGTGGTTAGAGGGTCCGGATCTGGCCGTCCTCACCGAGACCCAGCTCTACGGCGAGCGGATACGTCAGGAACGTCGCCGGCGGGAAGGCGCGCGCGACAGCGATGCTATCGTCCGCAATCTGACCGAACTGAGCGAAGGGGCGCCGGTGGTCCATGAAGAGCATGGGGTGGGGCGTTATCGCGGCCTCCAAATCCTCGAGGTCGGCGGGATAACCGCGGAGTTTCTGACCATTGAATACGCCAATGGCGACAAGCTCTATGTGCCGGTGAGCAGCCTGCACCGGGTCTCGCGCTATACGGGTGTCTCCCCCGATCAGGCCCCCTTGCATCGGCTGGGCGGCGATCAATGGGACCGGGTCAAACGCCGCGCTGCGCGAAAGGCCTATGACGTGGCCGCCGAGATCCTGGAGATCCATGCCCGGCGTGCCGCTCGCCCAGGGGTTGCCCTACCTGATCCAGGACCAGAGTATGCGGCCTTTGCTGCGGCCTTTCCCTTCGAGGAAACCCCGGACCAGCAACGCGCCATCGAGGCGGTGCTCGCTGACCTCCTGTCACCCAAACCCATGGACCGGGTGATCTGCGGCGATGTTGGATTCGGCAAGACCGAGGTCGCGATGCGGGCGGCCTTTGTCGCTGTCCAGGGCGGGCGCCAGGTCGCGGTCTTGGTCCCCACCACCCTGCTTGCCCAGCAACATTATCAAAACTTTCTGGATCGCTTTGCCGACTGGCCGGTACGGATCGCGAGCCTATCGCGCCTGCGCACCAGCCGCGAGCAGCAGGCGGTCCTGGCGGGGTTGGCCGAGGGAACGATCGACATCGTGATCGGGACCCATAAGCTGTTGCAGTCCGGGATCCGTTTCAAGGACTTGGGCCTGGTGATCATCGATGAGGAACACCGCTTTGGGGTCAGACACAAGGAGCATCTGAAGGCCTTGCGCGCCGAGGTCGATGTCCTGACCCTCACTGCCACCCCTATCCCGCGTACCCTCAATATGGCCGTGTCGGGGCTGCGTGATTTCTCGATCATCTCCACCCCGCCAGTCGAGCGCCATCCGATCAAGACCTTCGTCACCCCCTGGAACGATACCCTGATCCAGGAGGCGATCCAGCGTGAACTCAAACGCGGCGGTCAGGTGTATTTTTTACATAACACGGTCGAGACCATCGACCAACAGGCCGCAAGGCTCGCGACCCTGGTCCCCGAGGCGCGGATCGCGGTTGCCCATGGCCAGATGCGCGAGCGCGAACTCGAACGCATCATGCGCGATTTTTATCACCAGAGATTCAACCTGCTGGTCTGTACCACGATCATCGAGAGCGGTATCGATGTCCCGACCGCCAATACCATCCTGATTAACCGCGCCGATCAATTGGGCCTGGCTCAATTGCACCAGCTGCGCGGGCGAGTCGGGCGCTCGCATCATCGCGCCTATGCCTATCTCCTTACCCCACCGCCCGCGGCCCTGACCGCCGAGGCCAAGAAACGGCTGGAGGCGATCGAGGCGATGGGCGAGCTGGGCGCCGGCTTTACCCTGGCCACCCATGATCTCGAGATCCGCGGCGCGGGTGAGCTTTTGGGCGATGACCAATCGGGCCAGATCAACGAGGTTGGATTCACCCTCTATATGGAGTTCCTGGAACGCGCAGTGGCGGCGCTCAAGGCCGGGCGCCTGCCTGAGCTCGATCGCCCGCTCGATCATGGCGCCGAGATCGATCTCGGGATCCCAGCGCTTTTACCCAGCGATTATCTTCCGGATGTCCAGGCACGCCTGGTGCTCTATAAGCGCCTGGCCAGCGCCCGCGATCGCGAGGAACTCAGAGAGATCGAGGTCGAGATGATCGATCGTCTCGGCCCCTTGCCTGAACCCGCTCGCAATCTGGTTGCGGTCACCGATTTAAGGCTCCAGGTCCAACCCCTGGGTATCCGTAAGATCGAGGCGGGCCCAGCCGGCGGGCGGATTCTGTTTACTGATGCGCCGCGGATCGAACCTGAACGGCTTATCTGTCTGCTGCAAAGCGAACCTCAATCCTATCGTTTGGAAGGAGGCAATACCCTGAAATTCTGCTGTCCCCTCCCCCAGCCCCAAGAGCGCATCGGCAAGGTCCGGCAACTCATCGAACATCTAGTGGGATAGGGCTCAAGGTTCACTCAGCAAAGGCCGTTAATCATATCGGCCAAGCTGCCCCCCTCGTCTGCGTGACCCAGATCGCATCTGCCAGCAATCCAGCACTCTAAATTGGGTCATAGGAGATGAGGAGTCGACCTGCCGGTTCTGGGCTCGAGGAGTACCCTGCTATGTCCACTGAAAACAGACGCCTATTGATCGCCTTTGAATCCGAGCTGCGAGAGATCAACCGCCAGACGATCAATCCAGCATTCGCCAAACTCAAGCTTGCCGACCTGAAACCCGTTATGCTGATGGTCGCCAAAGCGCGCGCCCGCTATCTGCGGGCACTCTATGACACCGCGCTCAAGGCACCGGATAACACTCCAAACGCTGCCGACATCGAACACCTGACCCAGCTTCGCCATGTCTATGAGGAGCTCCTCAAGGGCAGCCAGGCGCTAGAGACGGCCATCGAGCGTGAGTATCTAGACGTCGATAAATGATTCAGCGTCTGCCCTGACACTCAGGACAGATCCCATAGATCACCAAAGACTGATCCTTGATCTCGAATCCATGGCCGTGGGCGATGGATTTGAGGTGCTCTTTGAGCGAGGCGTCAGTAAACTCGACGATGGCACCGCATTTGATACAGATCAGATGATCGTGATGGGCACCATCGCTCAGTTCAAAAACCGCCTGCCCCCCCTCAAAATGGCGGCGGCAGATCAGCCCCGCCCCCTCGAACTGGGTGAGGACCCGATAAACCGTGGCCAGGCCGATCTCCTCGCCTTGCTTGAGGAGTTCCCGATAGACCTCCTCAGCGCTGAGATGACGTTTATCGCTGCGCTCAAGGATGCTGAGGATCTTGATGCGCGGCGCCGTGACCTTCAGCCCCGCCTGTTTGATCTGGTGATTCTCCAATGGACGATGTTCCCCACCCCTTCTGGCCTTGGTGCCGCGTGCTTGAACAATAAGGCTGCTGTATGATGACCAGATTTAGCGCAAAGTCATAACCTGGGCAAGATGCGAAATATCGTGATTGTGTGGGGATTCAGCGGGATCGCCACCGGGCTCACCGCCTGCGCGCACTCGGCCACACCCGAGGCCGAGCGCAGCTCTGTTCTGGAAGGCTTGCCATTTGTATACAAGATGACGGTCCAGCAAGGGACCCTGTTGACTGAGGAGATGATCAATGCGCTTGAACTCGGCATGACCAAGCAGCAGGTGAGCTTCTTGTTGGGAACACCGCCGCTGGTGGACTTTTTTCATACCGACCGCTGGGATTACACCTATACCATCCAACGTGGGCATCAGCCGAGGGAGCAATCCACCCTGACGCTTTATTTCAAGGACGATCGACTCGTCCGTATCGAGGGCGACCGCCGACCCAACCCGGGGCGGCGCGAGGCCAACGCGCCCGAGCAGATCCTGGTGGACGTGCCCGATCGGGAACCGCGCCAGGGGATACTCCGCAAGGCGCTCAAGGGGATTGGTCTCGAGCCTGCCGAATAGTCGGCTTAAGGGTTCCGGCGTTTGCGCACGGTCTTGGGATCGGCGATCAAGGGGCGATAGATCTCGATGCGGTCGCCCTCGTCGACCGCCTGATCCAAGGACACCAGCTTACCAAAGATACCGACCCGATTGACCTTGAGATCGATCTCGGGGAACTGGGCCAGGATCCCAGATTGTTCGATCGCTGCTTGAACGCTGGTCCCCCGTCTGACCTCAAGCGGACGCAGGGCCTGACCCTGGGTTCCAACATAGGCCACGGCGATCTTGAGATAATCACTCCCGGCCATAGAGCGCCTCGGCACGTTGGCAAAAGGCATCCACCAGGGTATTGGCGATCTGATTGAATACCCCGCCGAACGCCTTATCGATCAGACTACCCGAAAACTCGAACTCAAGCTCGAGCTCGACCTTGGAGGCATCCTCCCGCAAGGGGGTAAAACGCCAGGCGCCTTTAAGCTTACGGAACGGTCCATCCACCAGCTCGATATGCATCAGACGGTTACGTTCAAAACGATTGCAGGTACTAAAGGTCTGGCGGATCCCTAAGCGGTTCACGCTGATCTGACCGCAGATCCGGTCTTCGGTTTCAGAGAGGACGCTAGCGCTATCGCACCAGGGCAGAAACTGGGGATAGGAGGCCACGTCATAAACGAGGTCGAACATACGGGCCGCGGAATAGGGGACGAGGGCACTTTTTCTGACGACAGGCACGGGCGTGATGAGATCAGTCGGGATCAGAATCGGTTTTTAAGCTGAATATCAGCAGAGATGGCCTGGAGAAATCCCTGGACAGTCGAGGATATCGCCCATCGTTTGGATATCTTACTCAAGGTGCATTAGGCCCAGATCGCGCGGATCCTGCGTATCGTCCAATCTTCTCCAATCGCTCATTGCGCCGGTTGCGCCTAACCTGAGTGAGAGATTTTTTAGTGCGGGCCAGTCTTGCCCACCTGTGGCCCCAGACCATCCCTTCCATTATTGCTCACCCAACTCGGCCTGACCCTGCACGGTCTCGCTGAGATCCCTGGCGATCCGTTCGACCTGGCCGCGATCTATGCCCTCGACCATGATGCGCACCAGCGGTTCGGTCCCCGAGGGGCGCAGCAGCACCCGCCCGCAGCCGCCGAGCTCGGATTCAGCCGCAGCCACAGCCGCCTGGACCTCTGGGCGGTCGAGTATCTGACGGGGACTGGGGGTGGACACATTGACGAGCACCTGAGGATAAGGCTCAACCTCTTGCGCCAATTCGGCTAGGGGAGTGTCAAATTGCCTGAGGGCGGCAAGTACCTGGAGTGCCGCGATAATCCCGTCCCCTGTGGTTGCGCGGTCGCGGCAGATGATATGACCCGAGGGCTCGCCTCCGAGGATGCTGTCGGTTGCCTTGAGATGCTCCAGGATATAGCGGTCACCGACCTTGACCCGGGTGAAGCGGATGCCGAGACGCTTGAGGGCCTGCTCAAGCCCGAGATTACTCATCACCGTGCCTACCACCTCGCCGCGCAAGGCGCCGCTGAAGAGACGCGACTTGGCGATGATATAGAGCAACCGGTCGCCGTCGATGAGCCTACCTTGGGCGTCGGCCATGACGACGCGATCGCCGTCGCCGTCGAAGGCGATACCGAGATCCGCCCCCGTTTGGGTCACCGCTGCACACAGGGTCTCGGGATGGGTAGAGCCAACGCCCTGATTGATGTTAAAGCCATCCGGCTCGGTGCCAAGGCGGATGACGGTTGCACCGAGTTCCTCAAAGACAAAGGGCGCAGAATTATAGGTCGCGCCATGAGCGCAATCAACGACGATCCTCAGGCCGCGCAGATCAAGGCTCGCTGGCGCCGTACCCTTGCAAAACTCGATATAGCGCCCGCTGGCATCCTCGATGCGCTTGGCCTTACCCAGGCATCTCGACTCGACGCTCTGGATGGGTTTTTCCAGCTCGGACTCGATGGCAAGCTCCAGCTCAGTCGGAAGCTTGTCACCCTCAGCGGAGAAGAATTTGATGCCATTATCCTCGAATGGATTATGCGAAGCGGTGATTACGATCCCCGCGCGAGCGCGAAAGGTGCGGGTGAGATAGGCCACGCCAGGGGTGGTCATAGGCCCTAAGAGCCTAATATCGACGCCGGCGGCAACCAATCCAGCCTCGAGTGCCGACTCGAACATATAGCCTGAGATGCGCGTATCCTTGCCGATCAGGACCATCCCGCGCCCGTTTCCCAAGACTCGACCCGCTGCCCAGCCGAGCTTGAGGACGAAATCCGGGGTGATCCAGCCGCTCCCGACCCGCCCCCGGATCCCATCGGTGCCGAAATACCTTTGCATTCAGTGTCCCCCTCCTGCCGCCTGGCCGACCCCTCCAGCATCAAAACCCCTATCGCCCTCCGCCTGGGCCTTGACCGCATCCGAGGCATGGCGCGGCTCGTCATCCTCCCAATCGCGCGGCGGACGGGGCATACGGCCAGCCATGATGTCATCGATCTGGGCCGAGTCGATGGTCTCATATTTCATCAGGGCCGCGGCCATGGCATGGAGCTTGTCGAGATGCTCCTCAAGCAGACTGCGCGCCCGCGCATAATTGCGATCGATGATCTGCCGGATCTCCTCATCGATCAGATGCGAGGTCTCATCTGAAACGTTTTTATGCTGGGTCACCGAATGCCCCAGAAAAATCTCTTGCTCCTCCTCACTATAGGCCAATGGCCCAAGACGTTCAGACAAGCCCCATTTGGTGACCATGTTGCGGGCAATCTCGGTGGCGCGATGGATGTCATTCTGGGCCCCAGTGGTCACGCTATCGGTCCCGAAAACGATCTCCTCGGCACAACGCCCCCCAAACAAGCTGGCGATCTGGCTTTCGAGACGCTGCTTGCTATAGCTGAACCGGTCGTCTTCGGGTAAAAACAGGGTCACACCCAGGGCGCGCCCCCGCGGGATGATCGAGACCTTGTGTACCGGGTCATGATCCGGGACCAGCCGCCCGACGATGGCATGGCCCGATTCGTGATAGGCGGTCAGCCGTTTTTCCTCATCGGTCATGACGAGGGAACGGCGCTCGGCACCCATCAGGATCTTGTCCTTGGCCTTTTCCATGTCGCTCATCTCGACCAGTTTTTTATTGGCGCGGGCAGCAAAGAGCGCGGCCTCGTTGACCAGGTTGGCAAGGTCCGCGCCTGAAAAGCCCGGGGTACCGCGCGCCAGCACCGAGACCTTGACATCCTCAGCCACTGGGACCTTGCGCAGATGGACCCGGAGGATCTGCTCGCGCCCGCGCACATCGGGCAGTGGCACCACCACCTGGCGGTCGAACCGTCCTGGACGCAGTAAGGCCGGATCCAACACATCGGGGCGATTGGTGGCGGCAATTACGATCACCCCCTCGTTGCCCTCGAAGCCATCCATCTCGACCAGGAGCTGATTGAGGGTCTGCTCGCGCTCATCATGTCCACCG
>CALALB010000077.1 GCA_937923175.1 uncultured Chromatiaceae bacterium
CCGCATGCTCGTGCGCCCGGAGCGCGACAGCCTGGTCAGCTCCGCTTTCTGCTCGTCGGTCAGAACAATCGCCGGTGCAACTCTCACGTTCGCGCTCCACTTCATGCCAAAGTAGCAAGTTGGAGTCGGGTGCGGCAATTAAGTTCCCACAAGAATCGAACAATACACTAGAAGCGGTCGTGCGGGCGGTCGAGGTGCCAGTAAACTTGAAGACTCGCACCGGCTGGTCGCCTGCGACCCGCAATGCCCTGCGGATTGCCGAGATCGCGCAAGGGTCAGGGATCGCGGCCCTGAGGGTCCACGGAGGCAGCGCCACCTGCGGCTATGATCGGCCTGCTGAACATGAGACGGTACGCCTGCTCCGCGAGCCCATCCAGATCCCCATAATCGCCAACGGGGATATCGACTCGCCTGAATCCGCACGCCGCGTGCCAAACCATATCCGGGCTGATGGTCTCATGATCGGCCGCACCACCCTAGGCCGCTCCTGGATCTTTGCCGAGATCCGCGCCGCCCTCGGGCCGGCCAACGGCAAGGGACAAGCCGCCTGCCTCGACCTCGCATCCTGCCTGATCGAACATCTTGAATCCATCCATAGGCTATACGGCGAGGAGCGGGGGGTACGGATCGCCCGTAAGCAGCTGTCCTGGTATTGTCAGCGTTTAGGCGGGGAACAGGGATTGGGCCCAAGGATCAAGCGGAGCACCTCGGCGCGCGAACAGCCTGAACTGGTGCACGCCATCCTCGCTAGCCAGCGTCTCCAGGGCCACCCGCCATGATCTATCCGCCATGGGATGCTGGCGCCCCGGTGAAAACCGGGGCCGGCGGTATCCCAGATCCATATCGCTCGATGGAGAACCGCTCCCCATGAAGCGCGCTGCTGCCCCCATCCCACCGGCATCCCCCGATTCAGATCAACCTGCCAAGAGCTTGGCCTCGAGTCAGCCATTGGCCCAATGCGTGCGCCTAGCCATCCAGACCTATCTCGAGCAGATGGCCGATTATACCGTTGAAAACCTGTATGACCTGGTCATCCGCGAGGTCGAGCGCCCGTTGTTTGAGATCGCCCTGCACCACAGCCAGGGCAATCTGACCCAGGCAGCGCGCATGCTCGGTTTAAACCGCAATACATTGCGTAAGCGTCTGGCTGCGCACGGGATAACCCGCGAATCGATGCGAGTCCCTTGGGATTGCTGACCCAAATGGTGCACAATGCTCGGATCAGGACCAGCCAAGTCCATTGCGTTTCCCAACCCCAATTGGATCCGTCATGCAACCCATCCGACGTGCACTCATCAGTGTTTCAGATAAAAGCGGACTGCTCGACTTTGTCGGGGTGCTTGCTGCCCGCGGGGTCGAGATCCTGTCCACCGGTGGCACCGCGCGGCTGCTCGCCGATCACGGCCTGACCGTGGTCGAGGTGTCGGATCACACCGGCTTCCCTGAGATGATGGACGGACGGCTCAAGACCCTGCACCCGCGCATCCATGGTGGGATCCTGGGGCGGCGGGGGATCGACGATGCGGTGATGGAACACCACGGCATCCCGCCGATCGATCTGGTGGTGGTCAATCTCTACCCGTTCGCGCAAACTGTCGCCGATCCCAGCTGCACTATCGAGACAGCGATCGAACAGATCGACATCGGGGGACCTGCATTGCTGCGCGCTGCGGCCAAGAACCATAGGGATGTTGCGGTTGTGGTCGATCCCGTCGACTACCCGCGCCTTGCCGCCGAGATCCAGGCCACAGGCGCGGTGAGCGATGCGACCCGTTTTGAACTTGCGCTCAAGGTCTTTGAACATACTGCGCGTTATGACGGGGCGATTGCCAATTATCTCGCGCGCCAGCTGGAGCCAGATCAGCGCTTTCCGCGTACACTCCACCTGCACCTGAGGCGTCAGCAGACCCTGCGCTATGGCGAAAACCCGCATCAGGCCGCCGCCGTCTATGTTGATCAGCCGCTCAAGGCGATCGGGGTGACCACTGCCCATCAGCTCCAGGGCAAGGAGCTGTCCTATAACAACATCGCCGATGCCGATGCCGCGCTTGCCTGCGTCAAACAGTTCGACGAGTCAGCCGCCTGTGTCATCGTCAAGCATGCCAATCCCTGCGGGGTGGCGCTCGCTGATCGCCTCGAGTCGGCCTATGAACGGGCCTATCGCACCGATCCCGAGTCAGCATTCGGCGGGATCATCGCCTTCAATCGTCCCCTGGATGAAGAGACCGCAAGCGCGATCATCGAGCGTCAATTCGTCGAGGTCATCATCGCCCCTCGGGTTGAGGAGGGGGCACGCCTAGCCCTTGCTGCCAAGCCCAATATCCGGGTTCTCGAATGCGGGGACTGGCGCCATGAACCGCAGGAACGTCTGGATCTCAAAGCCATCGCCGGCGGGCTATTGGTCCAGGATGCAGATCTTCAGCTCATCGATGCACTGCGCACTGTCACCCAACGCGCCCCGACCGAGGAGGAGCTCGCCGACCTACTCTTTGCCTGGCGGGTAGCCAAATTTGTCAAGTCAAACGCCATCGTCTATGCCCGCGACCGGATGACCCTGGGGATCGGCGCAGGCCAGATGAGCCGGGTCAACGCGGCGCGTATCGCGGTCATCAAGGCCGAACAGGCTGGACTGGCGCTTAAAGGCGCGGTTATGGCCTCGGATGCCTTCTTTCCATTCCGCGATGGGATCGATCAGGCCGCAGCCGTGGGGATCCAGGCGGTCATCCAGCCAGGCGGTTCGCTGCGCGACCCAGAGGTCATCGCCGCCGCAAACGAACATGGCCTGGCAATGGTCTTTACTGGGATGCGTCACTTTAGGCATTGACCGATGCCGATCCATCCGACTGCAATCATCGAGGAGGGCGCCGAGGTCCATGAGACTGCAACCATCGGCCCCTATACGGTCATCGAGTCAGGTGCGGTGGTCGGCGCGGCCTGCTGGATCGGCAGCTGCGTGCGCATCTATGGGAATACCCGGCTCGGTGTCTATAACCGCATCGATCATGGCGCAAGCCTAGGGGCGGCACCCCAGGATCTCGGCTATCAGCCCGAGCGCGCCAAGCCGCTCATCATCGGGGATCACAATCATTTTCGCGAATCGGTCAACATCAGCTGTGGCCTGAAATCAGAGGGCGGCACGCGCATTGGCAGCTACAATTATTGGATGGCGTTTAGCCATGCGGGGCATGACTGCATCATCGGGGACCACAATGTCTTCGCGAATGGCGCCACCCTCGCCGGTCATGTCGAGGTGGGTGATCATTGTTTTCTCTCGGGGCAGGTGGCAGTGCATCAGTTCTGCCGCATCGGTTCTTACGTCATGGTCGGCGGGCTTTCTGGGGTGCCTCAGGATGTCCCGCCTTATCTGCTCGTCAATGGGCATCGGGCGCAGATCATCGGGCTCAATGTCGTAGGTCTCAGACGCAAAGGGTTTACCCAAGAGCAGCGTAGCCGGATCAAACGGGCCTATCGCCTGATCCTGCGCTCTGGCCTGCCGCTCAAGGAGGCGCTTGCCCAGATCGCTGACCTCTATTCTGACCCTGAGACCGTCTCGATCATCGATTTTATCCGCGGCTCAAGGCGTGGGATCCTGCCATTTCGCAGGACGCGCACCCATATTCCAGATTCCTTCATTCCGTCCCCCATCACCCCACTTACCCACTCAGTCATCACCCCAGACCCTCACCCCGACGCAAGTCGGGGTGGGGTCCAGGGGTCTCTGCAGGCGGGGTTGGCGGCCATGGATTCCGTTTGTGGCCCCGGTTTTCACCGGGGTGACGCGCCGGAATGACTCACTCCCCCCATCGCCCACCCTAGTATCCAGGAGCCTCGAGCATGATGAAGGTCTTGATCATCGGTAGCGGCGGGCGCGAGCATGCCCTGGCCTGGAAGGCCGCCCAATCCCCTTTGGTCGAGCGGGTCTATGTGGCCCCTGGCAATGGGGGAACGGCGAGCGAGCCCGGCGTGGAAAATGTCCCGATTCCAGCCCAGGACATCCAGGGACTCTGCGGGTTTGCCCACACTCGGGCGATTGATCTCACCATCGTTGGCCCAGAGGCGCCCTTGGTTGCTGGAATCGCCGATGCCTTTGCTGCTGCCGGTCTAGCTTGTTTTGGTCCCTCGCAGGCTGCCGCCCGACTCGAGGGCTCCAAGTCATTCGCCAAGGACTTCATGCGCCGTCATGGCGTCCCGACCGCAGACTATGCCGTCTTTACCGAGCTTACAGAGGCGCTTGCCTATCTCCGTCAGGTCGGCGCACCCGTGGTGATCAAGGCCGATGGCCTGGCTGCCGGCAAGGGGGTGATGGTTGCCCAGGACCTGGAGATGGCTGAGTCTGCGGTGCGCGCTATGCTTGAGAGGAGACAGTTCGGACAGGCAGGGGCGCGGGTAGTGATCGAGGAATGTCTGAGCGGGGAGGAGGCAAGCTTCATTGCCCTGGTCGATGGCCGAAATATCCTGCCCCTTGCCTCATCCCAAGACCACAAGCGGCGCGACGATGCCGATCAGGGCCCGAATACGGGGGGCATGGGTGCCTATTCACCTGCCCCAGTGGTCACCCCAGAGATGCACGAACGCATCCTGCGCGAGGTCATGGAACCTGTCGTGGAGGGAATGGCGGCAGAAGGCTGTCCCTATGTCGGCTTTTTATATGCGGGTCTGATGATTGCCCCAGACGGTAGCCCCAGGGTGCTCGAGTTCAACTGCCGCCTCGGCGACCCCGAAACCCAGCCGATCCTGATGCGTTTGCAGTCGGACCTCATTGAGCTCTGTAGCACAGCCCTTGCGGGGCGACTCGATCAGGTCGAGGCAAGCTGGGATGCGCGCGCGGCCCTCGGGGTGGTCATGGCGGCAGCGGGCTATCCAGGCGAGGTCAGCAAGGGTCAGATCATCCAGGGGCTGGATCAATCCTTTCCGCCCGAGGTCAAGATTTTTCACGCCGGAACGCGCAGGGAGGGTGAACACATCCTCACCGATGGCGGGCGGGTGCTTTGTGTAACCGCTCTTGGAGAGGATGTCGCCCAGGCTCAGGGCCTCGCCTATCAAACGGTTGAACGTATCCACTGGGAGGGGGCCTTCTGGCGGCGGGATATCGGCCAGCGCGCCATCGCGCGCGCCTAGGGCGACCAAGGCGGACTCCAGGCATGCCATTCCAGCGTAGGCCGGAATCCAGGAACATCCGCATTGCCAGCGGTCTTTTCTGGACCCCGGCCTGCGCCGGGGTGACGGGCAGGGAGCCATCCCAGCGCAAACAACGTCACCCCGGTGAAAACCGGGGGAGGCTGAGATGGTGGATCTATTTGCGGCCAAGCATTTTTTGATCGTCGATGATTTTGCCGATATGCGGGCAGCGCTCAAGCGGATCCTCAATTCGCTCGGTGCCGTACATATCGACCAGGCGCGTCACGGCAGCGAGGCCATCGCCAAGATGCAGACCCGCCCCTATGACGTGGTCCTGTGTGACTATAATCTGGGTCCAGGCAAGGATGGTCAGCAGGTGCTTGAGGAGGCGCGGGTCCGCCAGCTCCTCAAGGTGGATAGCATCTTTATCATGATCACCGCGGAAAACAGCCGAGAGATGGTCATGGGTGCGGTGGAATATGCCCCCGATAGCTATCTGTCCAAGCCCTTCACCAAAGAGCTTTTACAAACGCGCCTGATCAAGCTTTTTGAGCGCAAGGCCAATCTGCGCAAGGTCAATCAGGCCCTGCTTGCCAAGGATCCAGTTGCAGCCATCCGCGAGCTGGATACCCTGATCGCTGCGCATCCGCCCAATCTTGGAGAGCTCCTCAAGCTCAAAAGCGAGATCTGTATCGACGCCAACCGCCTCGATGAGGCCCAGGGCGCGCTTGAGCAGGTCTTGGCCATGCGCGAGATGCCCTGGGCGCGCCTCGGTCTCGGTAAGATCCAGTTTAAACGCAAACAATTCACCCAGGCTGCTGAGACCTTCCGTCAGCTCATCGAGCAAGAGCGCAATTTCGTCGCTGCCTATGACTGGCTCGCCAAGACCCAAATGGCCCAGCGCCAGTATGCCGAGGCCGAGGAGACCCTAAAACTAGCCGCCCGACTGTCACCGCGCAACATCCAGCGCCAGGGTCTCTTGGGTGAGACTGCCCTTGCCAATCATCATCCCGAGACCGCCGAGGCAGCCTATGAGCACGCCGTCGCGATGGCCAAACATTCAGTCTTCAATCATCCGGTACTCTTTGCGGGGCTGGCCAAGAGCAAGGCGGCTGCCGGTAAGCCCAATGAGGCGCTCAAGGTGGTCGAACAGATCCCTAAGGCCTTTCCCGATCATCCCGAGTCCAGGCTTTATCAAGCCGCTGCGACTGCTATCATCAAAAACCGGCTCGGCGATCAGACCGGCGCCCAGGCAGCGCTGGCCGAGGCTGAACATGCCCTGGCCAATCTCAACGAAACCGCTCATGCCTCCAAACACGCCCTCGAGATGGCCCGTACCTATGCCGAGCTCGGGCAGGAGGACAAGGCGGCGCGTCTATTGCGCCAGGCAATCGCCAATAACCACGACGATGAGGAGATCCTGACCCAGATCGTTCATCTCTGTCAGGAATCGAGATTGAACTATGACGCCGAGTCCGCAATCCGCGAGGTGCAAGGCGATGTGGTGCGCACCAATAACGAGGGGGTGCGGCTCATCAAACAGGGCGAGTTCGAGGCGGCGATCAGGCTGCTCACCCAGGCCGCTGAGGAGATGCCAGGTAACAAGACCATCAATCTCAATGCAGCCAAGGCACTTCTCATGTATATGGAACACCGCGGGGTGGTGAGCGATCTACTCGATCAGGTCCGCCGTTATATCGACCGCGTTCAGACCCTGGCCCCGGAGGATTGGCGTCTCGGGGAGGTCAATCAAAGACTGCGCAAACTTACCCAAACTCAAACAGATGGATGAACTCGATTTTTCGGCAATCCTTGCCTCATCGATCCATGACATCAAAAACTCTCTGGGTCTGATCCTAAGCAATCTGGAGGATCTGCTGAGCAACCCCGCCAACCGGATCGCCGACCCGCGCCAGGCGAGCCTTTTGCAGCACGAGGCCAGACGGGCCAATGCCAATCTCAACCAGCTTCTGGTGCTTTACAAGCTCGGTCAGGATCAGCTGTGCGTCAATATCACAGACAATCACATGGAGGACTTCCTAGATGAGATCGTCGCCGAGAACCGCTCAGTCTGCGAGACGCTTGGATTTCAGCTCGACCGCCGGTGTGATCCGGAACTCATGGGTTATTTCGATCCGGAACTGGTGCGCGGGGTACTGGAAGGGGCGATCGGTAATGCCCGCCGCTATGCCCGAACCCAGATCCAACTCAACGCCGAACAAGCGGATGATTTCCTGGTGATCCGGGTAGAGGACGACGGTGCAGGTTTCCCCGCCGCCATGCTTGCCCAAACCGAGTATCAACCCCAGACCATAGCGGCGGCGACAGGTACACCTGGACATACCCAGCTGGGATTGTATTTCGCCTCGCGCATTGCCCAATTACACCGACATGGCGAGCGGTATGGGCATATCCGCCTCGCCAACGGGCATATCCTATCTGGAGGCTGTTTCGAGCTGTGGCTGCCCTAGGCGCTTCAGGGTCCAGAGCCCTTGCCCGGACCGATCGTTGGGCAAGGGCATTTCCCCTCGTTCTGGGGTGTGCCGGGAAAGGGGGACATCCAGCTTTCAGCCACTGGTTGCTCTTGATCCTACTGGCATTTGCCCTATCGATCGCCACCCCTACCGCCCTGTCTGCCCCAGCCGATGTCCGGCTGCTCATCGATGTCTCGGGGAGCATGCGCCAGAACGATCCGCGCAACCTGCGCGCCCCAGCCTTGCAGCTCATTAACGAGCTGATCCCGGCTGGTTCGACGGCTGGGGTGTGGTTATTCGCCGAACAGACCGAGGTCCTGGTTCCGCCTACCAAGGTCGATGACGAATGGCGCAAACGCTTGCGCGGGCGGCTCAACCGCATCCATGCGCGGGGCCTATTCACCGACATCGAGGGTGCGATCCGCACCGCCACCGCCGATTGGTCCCAGAAACCGCCAGAGGGCGAGCGTCATCTGATCCTGCTGACCGATGGTCTGGTCGATATCTCGAAAAACCCCGAGGATAGCGCGGCCTCGCGTGCGCGCATCCTCTCGGAACAGATCGAAATGCTCAAGGGCCTGGGGGCAAGAGTCCATGCCATCGGTCTCTCCGATCAGATCGACGAGCAGCTCATGCGTCTCCTGGCGACCCAAACCGGCGGCTGGATGGAAAAGGCCGAGACCGCCGAGAGCCTCCAGCGCCTGTTTTTACGTGTGCTCGAACAGAGCGCCCCCCCGACCACAGTCCCGATCAAGGGCAACAGGTTCGAGATCGACGATCAGGTCCGCGAACTGACGGTCTTGACCTTTCGGGCCGAGGGCAGTCAGACCCAATTGACGACCCCTGAGGGTGAGCGCATCCGCGCCGATCAGTTGCTGCCTGGGGTGCGCTGGCGCGCCGAGATCGGCTATGACCTCATCACCATCGCAAACCCCAAACCGGGTCAGTGGCGTATCCGCGGTGTCGAGGACCCGGACAATCGGGTGGTCATCGTCACTGATCTGGATATCGAGGCCGGCCCGCTGCCCAATACCATCGCCCAGGGCGAAGGCTTGCGGGTCGAGACCTGGTTGACCGATCATCAACAGCCCCTCCGTCGGCTTGAGCTGTTACAGCTGGCCCTGGCCTCGGTCCAGCTCACGTCTGAACCTGAACCAACCCAGGCACCCCCCAAAAACCCTCAAGAGAACGTGCCTGCTTCCCCCCGTTCACCAAACTTCGAACAGCCCTTACCCCTGGACCCGCAAAGCGCCCGCTTTGGTGCCGAGCTTCAGACCGCATCCCTAACCCCTGGGGTCTACCGGCTGGATTTCCTGATCGACGGCGGCTCGTTCCATCGTCAGATCAGCCGGCGCCTGAAGATCCGAGGGGCACCCTTGCAGGCCAGCTATGAGTCGCAGTTACCGTCTGGGGTGTCTGCTGGTGGGCGGGCCCAGACCCAGGCGGCGATCCTGGTCAAGCTGAGCGCCGATCCGGATGCCGTTGAGCCGACGAGTCTATTTGGCTATCTCATCACCCGCGGGCCTCATGGTTTCAGCGAGGTGATCGAGATCCCCAAGGGCAGGCGTTTTCCCCTGACCATCAAGATTCCGGTCCAGCAGCCAGGCGACTATCAGATCACCGGCCAGTTGATGGGCCATACCCTGACCGGTGAGCCTATCCAGCTCCAACCAGAGGCGGGACAGCTGCATCTCGACTTCGAACCGCCCAAGGCGGCTAAGCCCAGTCATCAGGACAGTCAAGAGCCCTTCTCATGGCTAGGGTTTTTGATCTATCTGCTTGCAGGAAACGCCTTGCTGGCCAGTGTCCTGGGCCCAACCTGGTGGCTGATGGGTCGTCAGTCCGCAGTCTCTATCGAGGTCTCCAAGATGTGACGGCCATGGGTGCAAAAGAGTGTCACCCCGGAAAACCGGGGTCCAGCAAAGACCTTCCCGGCCGTGCCGACGTCTCTGGATCCCGTTCCAGCCTGTGCCGGAATGACGAAAGGGGCCCTTGAATCAAACCCTGGGTCGGACCCAACCGCTGAGGAAATCCAGATGAGCGAGTTAGAGCTTGCCTCATTGATCCTGGCTGGCGAGTTTGCCCTGATCAGCTGGTTGATCCTCTTTCTGTTCCTCCGACGCCAGCACCAGCGGCAGCGGGAGGACCATGTCCATGCCGGGGCAGTCCGTGAGCATATCGAGGCACATGAACTCACCCACCGCGAGGCCCTGACCCGCCTGTTCGAGAATACCTATGGACTGACTGGCGAGGCCCTTTCGGACAAGGTGAATGAATATCTGGCCCGCGAGCGGGCCTTCTACAATGTCATGCTCAATCTCTATCTCAACCGCGATGGGGCCAAACTCAAGGAAATCCCCGCCGAGCTGGCCAAGGTGGTCAAGCCCTGGGCCGAGATCGCCGAGATGCCGCAAGCCGGCATGGTCAGCGCCAGTGCCGTCTTGCACCTTGAAGACGAAAAGACCCAGCTCGCCAAAGAGCTCGAACAGACCAAAGAGACCCTCGAGCAGCTCATGCAGGAATACATGGCTGCCTTCAAAAAGGACCAACAAGAAACGGCGGCTCCTGAGGCTTCGGCCCCGCCACCCACTGAACCGGCAGCCCAGATAGCCGAAGCGGTTGATCTCGACGACATCGATGTAGATCTCGAGACCGCCCCAGTCGATGCCCAGACGCCGGCCCCAGAACCCGAGACGCCGAGCGTGCCTGTTGAGACCATGGCGGAGCCGGCTGAGGAGCGCCTCGATCCCGAGGACATCGATGCCATGTTGCGCGCCCTGGCCGCAGAGATGACCCAGGGCCAGCCATCAGAGCCTGCTGAGGCGCGACCTACCCAGCCACCGGCTGAAAGGCCGCCCCTCGTCGAGGAGCTTGAACTGTCGCCCCAGGAGACTGAACAACAGCGCGCCCGTGATGAGCTCGACAGCCTGGCCGATCTTTTTGATCTGGATGCGCCCAGCCAGGAGCCGCCCAATCGCTGACCCTATCCCAGATCATTCGCCTCAAGGAAACGTCCCCCCGGTGAAAACCGGGGGTCAGCCGCCAGCCGCTGGACACAGCCCGGCAAGACACTCTCCTGGACCCATGCACCGAGCAGATGGAGCTCGGGATAGCGCGCGCATACCTCGACGACATAGCCCAGGGTACGCGGGATGTCCGCAAGATAACCGTGTTTGCCATCGCGCAGGCTCAAGCGCGCAAAGATACCGGCGGCCTTCAGATGACGCTGGGCGCCCATGAGATCGAACCAGCGGCAAAAGCGCCGCTCATGGATCTGGGTATCCAATAACCCAAGGCTGCGCAATCGCTCGAAATGACCCAGGGCCCAATCCCAGACGCGCTCCTTGGGCCAGGTGATATAGCAATCGCGCAAGAGTGAAACCAGGTCATAGGTCACAGGTCCTACCACTGCATCCTGAAAATCGAGCACGCCGGGGTTGTCTCGGTCGGTCACCATGAGATTGCGCGAGTGATAATCGCGATGGACACAGACCTGCGGCTGCTCTAAGGCATTGGCGATGAGGATGTCCTTGGCCCGAGCGAAGGCTGCTGCTGTCTCCTCGGTCAGCTCAAGACCCAACAGACCCTTGATCAACCAGTGGCGAAACAGGGCCAGCTCGCGCCGCAAAAACGGCGCATCATAGACCGGCAGGCCAGCGGTTGGGACCCGGGTCTGGATGATCAGCAGGGCCTCTAGGGCATCGCCATAGAGCCGGTCGGCCGTCGTCGCATCGAGCGCGCTGAGATACAAGCGATCACCCAGGTCCGAGATCAATAAAAAGCCTAAGGCACGATCCTCGGCATGGATCTCGGGCGTATTAACGCCGCAGGCCCGAAATAGACGCGCGAGATCGGCATAGCGCCCGCAATCCTCCTGCTCGGGCGGCGCATCCATGGCGATCCAGGTCCGATCGTCCCACCGGACCCGCCAGTAATGGCGAAAACTCGCATCCGAGGAGGCCGGGCGCAGATCCAAGGGTCCTTCACCCAGCACGCTACGCAGCCAAGACCGTAACAGCGCCTCGCGTTCCGCCCCAGACATGACCTTCATTGCCTTGGATTTCTGGATTCTGGCCCCGCCCCGGCTTCCGCCGGAATGACAGCGCCGACCCCAACCAATGATTGCTCGGGCAGCCCGGATATGCCATGGTTAAAATTTAACACCCTATTCATCCCCAGCCTGCTGCCGATCCCCCGCATGCCCAAACTGGCCGAACTCAGACCGAGCGCCTGGGCCGTCGCGCTGTTTTTGGCCACACTGGCCTCGACCCAGGCTGACGAATCCAGACCCAAGACCCAGTCTGCCATCCAGCCCGTCGCCCCCCTGCCAGTTCCCAAGGGGAGTCGTCTAAACCCCAGCCATCCAACCCAAAGGGCTTTAGAACTGGCGCCTCTGATCCCCCAGACACCCTCCGGACTGGCGATCGCGCCGCCTGAAGATCAGCAAACGCCCCGGTCAGCCGTATCCGTCGAGGAACGCGCCCAGGAGGGCCGTCTGCATGCGGGTCTGAGCTGGGATAGCTGTGGTCCCAAACCCGGTATGGGTCGGCTGATGCCCCTACCGTCGCCGGATAAGGCCAGGCGCGGGCTGGTCGAGATCACCGCCGACCTGGTCAATTATGACCGAGCGCGCGATCTGGTCCAACTCCAGGGCAACATCGAGGTCATCCAAGACCAGGTGCGTCTCTGTGCCGCCCGCTCGAACTATGACCGGCGCACCGCCAGGATCAGCGCCAGCGGCGGTATAACCCTCGACTACCCGGGTTTGCGGCTGATCAGCGAACAGGCCGACTATGACCTGGAGCATAAAAGCGGGCGGCTCGAATCGATCGGCTACCGGCTTTATGGTCAGGCCAATCTGCGCGGGGCCGCCCAAGAGGCCTGGCTACTCGATGAGCAGAGGAGCCGCTACCGCGACCTCCTCTATACCACCTGTCCGCCCGGAAACCATGCCTGGTCGCTGCGGGCGCAAGAGCTCAGTCTCGATCAGGCCAGCGGTCAAGGGGTGGCGCGCCATGCCTGGTTGCGTCTCTGGGATGTGCCCCTGTTGTATACACCCTATCTCGCCTTTCCGATCGATGGGCGCCGGCGTTCGGGGTTTTTGATGCCAACCATTGGCAGCTCTGAAGAGAACGGCCTTGAACTCAGCCTGCCCTATTACTGGAACATCGCCCCGCAGATGGATGCCACCCTGACCCCCCGCCTGATGAGCGCACGCGGCCTGATGCTAGAGGCCGAATGGCGCTATCTGGGCCCTTGGGAGCGTCTCGAGTTCGATGGCGAGATCCTGCCCCAGGATGCCAAGGATCCAGATGCCGGGATACGCGGCGCCCTGCGCCTGACCCAAAGCGGGAGCCCAGCTGCTGGCTGGTGGACGGCGATCGACTATGCCTCGGTCTCGGATGACCGCTATCTCACCGATTTCGGTAACCGGCTCGATGTCACCAGTCTGCGCAACCTCAGCCAACGCGCTGAGATCCAGTATCAGGGCCAAGGCTGGCGCGCCCTGGGCCGCCTGCAGCAATTCCAGACCCTAGATGACTCGATCGCGCCGGCCAACCGCCCCTATGGTCAGCTTCCCCATCTTGAGCTGACCGCCGCATCCCAACTCAATACCGGGATCGATTATGATCTACGGCTATATTACGACTATTTCGACCATGACTCAGCGGTCCATGGCAGCCGCCTGGTCGCCGTACCCACCCTCGGCTGGCCGCTGCGACGCGGCTTTGGCCATCTCATCCCGCGGGCACGCCTGTATTACACCCACTATGACCTCATCGAGCAGACCCCCAACGCCGCTAGCCAGCTGGCGCATCTGATCCCCAGCCTTGATCTCGATGGCACCCTGATCTTCGAACGCCAGGCCAGCTGGTTGGGACAGTCCGCGCTCCAGACACTCGAACCGCGTCTGTATTACGTCTATACGGGCTATGCCGATCAAACGGACAACCCACGCTTTGACACCACCACCCTTGATTTCAGCTTTGCCAGCCTGTTTCGACCCAATCGGTTCACCGGCTATGACCGGATCAGTGACGACAACCGCCTGACCCTGGGTCTGACCACCCGTACCCTGCGGGAAGGCGACGGCGATGAACTCTGGCGCTTGAGTTTCGGCCAGATCCATTACCTTGCCGGGCAACGGGTACAGCTCGAAGACACCGAGGCCCCCAACCCCAGGCGCTCGGCCCTGGCCGGCGAGCTGGCGGTGCGTCTGGATCGCGACTGGACAGCCCAGGCCGGGTTGCAATGGAATCCGGATGCCGAAGGGCGATCCTGGGAAAAACAGACCATCCAATTGCGCTATGCCCCGGCCAGTGATCGCCTACTGAGCCTGGCTTATCGTTACAATCTGGGTACCCAAGATGCCGAGGCATATGAAAACGCCGATTTTGCGTTCCGGATACCGCTCAATCCTGGTGTCCGCATGGTCGGACGGTGGCTGTATTCGCTGCTAAACGACGAAACGATCGAGGCATTCGCCGGGGTCGAATTCGGTGAGTGTTGCTGGCGGCTGCGCATCCTAAGCCAACATCTCAAACGGGATGCCGACGCGCCAGCAACTACCAGCATCATGGTGCAGATGGAGCTGGCCGGACTTGGATCATTTGGCAATGCCATCGACAGGGTCTTGCAACGAGGGATCTATGGCTATCAATCCGACTGAATATCACACCCAGACCCCACGCCCAGGGGACCAGCGCCGCGCGGCCAGCATGATGCGCCTAGGCGCAGCCCTGCTTGGCTGCCTGAGTGTGCTGCTCGTCTCGACTGCCAAACCAGCTCAGCCGCTCGATGCCATCGTGGCCGTAGTCAACGATGATGTCATCGTCCGCAGCGAACTGGAGCGCGAGCTGGCCCTGGCCATCCCCCAGCTCCAGCAGCGCGGTACGGCGCTACCGCCGCCCTCGCAACTTCGCAAACAGGTACTCGATCGGCTCATCCTCAAGCATTTACAGCAACAGCGCGCCAAACAACTGGGTATCTCGGTCGATGAGTCCACACTCCAACAGGCGATCGAGAATATCGCCAGCCGGAATGGGCTGTCGGTCGATCAGCTCAAAGAAAGCCTCGAGGCCGGCGGCATCCGATTTGCCGACTTCCGCGAGGATACCCGCGCCCAGATCCTAAGCAGCCGTCTGCAAAACCAAGAGGTGCTCAACAGGGTCCAGGTCAGCGAACAGGAGGTCGAGCGTTTTCTGGCGCGCGAGAAAGACCGCTTGATCGAACGCGAGCAGGTGCGTCTCCAACATATCCTGATCGCCCTACCCGACAACCCGACCGCCGAGCAGGTCAAACGCGCCGAGACCAAGGCCAAGCGTCTGGTCGCTGAATTGCGCGCCGGGGCCGATTTTGCTGCGGTCGCTGCCCGTGAATCGGACGGGGCCAATGCCCTGGAGGGCGGCGACCTCGGCTGGTTTGAGATGGGCGCAGTCCCGACCCTGGTCTCAGAGCTGGTTTATACCCTAGCCGAGGGCGAGATTACCGATCCGCTGCGTAGCCCCAGCGGCTTTCATATCATCCGCTTAAGCGGCATCAAGGCCGCCCAGCCCCGGGATATCGTCCAGACCCATGCCCGTCATATCCTGATCCGCACCAATGAGCTGGTCTCAGATGAGGATGCACGCGCTCGTCTGCTGCAATTGCGCGAGCGGATCCTCAAGGGCGAGGATTTCGCTGCCTTAGCCCGCGCCCATTCAGACGATACCGGCTCGGCATTGAAAGGCGGCGATCTGGGCTGGTCGGAGCCTGGACGCATGGTGCCCGAGTTCGAGGAGCAGATGAACCGGCTTGCGGTTGGCGAGCTCAGCGAGCCGTTTAAAACCCCCTTTGGCTGGCACCTCCTCAGGGTCGAGGAACGGCGCAATCGCAGTGCCAGCGAGGATCTGCTGCGGATCAAGGCACGCGAGGCCCTCCAGAGACGTAAGGCCGAGGAGGCAGTCGAGGAATGGTTGCGTCAATTGCGCGATGAGGCCTATATCGAGATCCATCTCGACCAAGAGGGTGAAACCGGATGAGAACAAACCAGGCATTCCCGGTATTGCGTCTAGCCATTACCCCGGGTGAGCCAGCCGGCATAGGCCCAGATCTGGTCGTGCGTCTCGCCGCCGCCGAATCGGCCCCCGCTGAACTGGTCGCCATCGCCGACCCTGATCTGCTGACCGAGCGCGCGGCGGCTCTGGGACTCATGCTTAGGATCGAGCCCTTTGACCCTACCCGACCGCCTTGGCCCCATCGGGCCGGCTGGCTTAGGGTTTGGCCAGTTCCCCTGGCGCACCCTGTCAAACCAGGGTGTCTCGATCCAGCCAATGCCGTCTATGTCTTAGAGACCCTGAACCAGGCCTGTACGGGCTGTCTGGAGGGGCATTTCGCCGCCTTGGTGACCGGACCGGTGCACAAGGGGATCATCAATGACGCTGGTTTCAGCTTCACCGGTCACACCGAGTTTCTGGCCGAGCGCTGCGGGGGCGAATCGGTGATGATGCTCGCCATCCCAGGCCTTAGGATCGCCCTGGCCACCACCCATCTGCCCTTGGCGCAGGTCAGCGCCGTGATCACCCGCAAGTCGCTCGGGCGGGTGATCGATGTCCTGTATCAGGATCTGAGGCACCGTTTTGGCATCAAACGGCCGCGGATCCTGGTCTGCGGTCTCAACCCGCATGCCGGCGAGGGCGGTCATCTCGGGCGCGAGGAGATCGAGATCATCGAGCCTGTGCTGAACGAACGCCGTGCCTGGGGCTGGGATCTGATCGGCCCTGTACCTGCTGACACCGCCTTTGTCCCAGCGCGTGTGCAAGACAGCGACGCGGTGCTGGCCATGTATCACGATCAGGGTCTACCGGTCCTCAAACATCGAGGATTTGGACAGGCGGTCAATATCACCCTGGGGCTGCCGATCATCCGCACCTCGGTCGATCATGGTACGGCCCTTGACCTGGCCGGAACCGCCCGAGCCGATCTCGGCAGCCTACGCCAGGCGCTGGTGACTGCTTGCACCCTGGCCCAGTCGGCGCATCTCTATGCGTCTACCCTCAGAACCGGCGCTGGCCCAGTGAGGCCGGTCGATCCAATTCAGACCCCAGGGCCGGGAGGGGTATCCAGTGCGCTTTGAGCTCATCGCGGGCGACGGACTCGCCCGCCGAGGCCGCTTGATCCTGGAGCGCGGTACGGTCGAGACCCCCGCATTCATGCCGGTCGGCACCTATGCCACGGTCAAGGCCATGACCCCAGAGGAGTTGGGTGCAACCGGCGCCCAAATCATCCTGAGCAATACCTTTCATCTGCTGCTTCGCCCTGGTGCCGAGGTCATCCAGGAGCTGGGGGGACTCCATCACTTTATGCACTGGTCCGGCCCTATCCTCACCGACTCAGGTGGTTTTCAGGTATGGAGCCTGGGTGAGCTGCGTCGGATCACCGAGGATGGCGTCCAGTTCCGCTCGCCGGTCGATGGTAGCCCGGTATTCCTGACCCCAGAGCGCTCGATAGCAGTCCAGCACGCCCTGGGTTCAGACATCATGATGGTCTTCGACGAATGCACCCCTTATCCCGCCACCGAGGAAGAGGCCCGGGTCTCCATGGAGCGTTCCTTACGCTGGGCCAAGCGCTCGCGCGAGTTCCATGCCGATCATCCCAAGGCACTCTTTGGCATCGTCCAGGGCGGCATGTATGAACATCTCCGCGAGCAATCCCTGACCGGTCTGCTCCGCATCGGTTTCGATGGTTATGCGGTGGGCGGGCTGTCGGTCGGCGAACCCGAGTCAGACCGGTTGCGCATCCTCGATCATCTCTCCGATCAGCTCCCCCCCGATCGACCCCGCTATCTCATGGGCGTTGGCAAACCGCAGGATCTGGTCGCCGCTGTCCAGCGCGGGATCGATCTCTTTGACTGCGTGATCCCCACCCGCAATGCCCGCAACGGCCATCTGTTTACCCATCAAGGTGTGCTGCGCATCCGCAACACCCGCTATCGAACCGATGCAAGTCCCCCGGACCCATTGTGCGACTGTTATACCTGTCGCCATTACAGCCGCGCCTATCTGCATCATCTCGATCGCTGCCATGAGATCCTTGGCGCGCGTCTCGCCACCATCCACAATCTGCATTATTACCAAACCCTGATGCGTCAGATGCGTACGGCTATCTCAGAGGGACGTTTTGCTGATTTCGTCGCTGCATTCGCCCGACAATATCAGGTCTAGGCCAGATATCGATCGTGCCAGACAAGATTTAGGCATACTTGCTGCCTTGATGAGGGAGGTGAACAGTGCTCCAAACCCTAAGCGTTGTCATCCCGACTCGCAATGAAGCAGCCTTGATCGATCGCTTTCTGGCCTCTCTCCCTGAGGCAATAGAGCTCGTGGTTGTGGATGCCAGCGACGACGAAACGCCAGCGATCATCGAGCGCATCCGCCCCCAGAATACCCGGATCATCCGCTCATCCGCGGGCATTGCCGAGGCGCGCGAGATCGGCGCCGCAGCCGCCTCGGGCGAATGGCTGATCTTTAGCGACGCCGATGTCTATTTTGCCCCCGGCTATTTCGAGCGATTCATCCGTTATCGCGATGCCGATGCTGTATATGGACCCAAATATGCGACCCCCGACTATAGCTGGTATAGCTCGGTCTTTGTTGCCGGCCAACACTTGGCCCATCGTCTGGGTTTTCCAGCGGCCTCGGGCTCGAATATGGCGGTACGGCGGCAGGTACTCGGTGCAGTCGGCGGCTTTCGCTGCGATCTCCCGGTCAATGAAGACAGCGAGCTCTTTTTGCGCCTGGCCCATCGCGGCCATCGCGTCTGCTTTGCCCCTGATTTGGCCGTCTATTCGCTCGACGACCGCAGGCTCAAGCGCGGTGCAGCGCGCAAACTGCTGCATAGCATCACCCGCTGTGCCCTAATCGCCTTGGGGATGCGCATACCCCTGCCGCAACGTCTCTTGCGCCATGATTGGGGATACTGGGGCGCACGGCAATGAATATCACCGCAATGCCCCTTGCGCCATGAGTGGGGATCCTGGAGCATGACCCCTTGATCGTTCTCTCTGCCAGGGGGATGCGCTGGGCCCTGCTGAGCCTAGGCGGCATCCTCGGCCTTGGTTTGTTGATCAGCTCGCTTGGCTGGAGCGAAATGGCAGCGCGCCTGTTTTATGCCGCATCGCCCGAGGAACTGGTTGCCGTCTTGCGCACCTTCGGGGGCTGGACGCCGCTGATCAGTATCCTGCTGATGATCATCCAATCGGTATTGACCCTGTTACCCGGTTCAGTGATCGCCGCTGCCAACGGGGCACTCTATGGTGTCTGGTGGGGGGGACTGCTATCCTGGACTGGCGGTATGGCCGGTGGACTGGCAACATACGCGATCGGCTATTGGTCAGGGAACCTGCTGAGACGCCACTGGAAGACCACAGCGTTATGGAAACAATTGACCGCCGTGGGAAGCAGGCGCGGCTTCTGGATCGTGTTGATCGCCCGCATCACCCCCATCGTCTCGCTCGATTTCATCGGCTATCTGGCCGGTATCGCCCGGATGCCGCTCAGGGTCTATCTGCTGGCCAATGCGATCGGCATCCTCCCGGGAATGCTCGCCTATACCCTCATCGGAAATGAATTGGGTAAAGGCCGGATCCTTTCATGGGAGATTGGATTTGCCTTGCTCCTCATGGTTATCCTATTTGCGGCGGGGCGACGCTGGTTAAACGCAAAACATATCCGATCCACCGCCGATCAATGTTCAGATGAACCCAAGGGGCATCCATCAACCCCCGCATATATTTGCAGTCCTGATTCTGCGACCTGCACCGAACAGTCTGGCCATTGAGCAGGCCGATTGCGCAAACGGCGGTTTGCCCAATCCCAGATTATTGCCTTGCCGCCCATATCCCCTGAGGGATGCGGGCGACTGGATATGGCACAACCCCTCCCGCGCCTGAAGGCCCGGCTTTTCTGGCGAAGGTTCTACGAACCCATTGCAGATCTGCCTTAGCACTCAGACTCAGTCCCTCGCCCCCCAGTCCACTGGATCTGCCAAGCCCAAGCCTCTGGCCTAGCCTGTCTACTTATCCCGGGATAGGCTGTCCAAAGCGATCCAATCAATGGACAGCGGCGCTTGTCTGCAGGCCAAGGCCCAGATAGATTCACACCAGTGAGAGATTCTCGGGATCCTCAATCGAGTATCCCGGGAGGGCGAATACCTTAGTTGAGAGGTATCGATGTCTCAGCGCCCCTTTGGGATTAAACCAGATGTCCGTGCATGAACTCTATCCGATCACCGAGCCCTTCGCTGTCCATCGGCTGGCTGTCGATGGCGGGCATGAGCTCTATGTTGAGGAATGCGGTAGACCAGACGGCTTGCCAGCGGTCTTTTTACACGGCGGACCAGGGGCAGGCTGCGATCCCCTGCATCGCCGATTTTTTGATCCAGGCGGTTATCGCGCGGTGCTCTTTGATCAGCGCGGCTGCGGGCGCTCGACCCCCCATGCCTCGCTCGAGGCCAATACCACCTGGGATCTGGTCTCGGACATCGAGCGTATCCGGAAATATCTTGGGATCGAGCGCTGGCTGGTTTTCGGAGGCTCCTGGGGCTCGACCCTGGCCCTTGCCTATGCCGAAACCCATCCAGAGCGGGTCCTGGGGTTGATCCTACGCGGGATCTTTCTCTGCCGCCCCGAAGAGATCCGCTGGTTTTATCAGGAGGGTGCCAGCTGGTTCTTTCCCGATTATTGGGCCGATTTTCTGGCCCCGATCCCTGAGGCCGAGCGGTCCGATCTGGTCCAGGCCTATTACAGACGCCTGACGAACGAGGATGAATCAGTCCTCATGCAGGCCGCCCATGCCTGGTCACTCTGGGAAGGGCGCACTGCGACCCTGCTGCCCAACCCTGAGGTCGAGGCCTATTTTGCCGATCCCAAGCGGGCCCTGAGCCTTGCCCGCATCGAGTGCCATTATTTCGTCCATCAGGCATTTCTGGCGGACAATCAGCTCTTGCGCGAGGCAGGGCGCCTGGCTGGCATCCCCGGGATCATCATTCAAGGCCGTTATGACCTGATCTGTCCCCTGCGCTCGGCCTGGGAACTCCATCAGGTCTGGCAAGACTCCGAGCTTCAGATCATCCCGGATGCCGGACACTCGGCCCTTGAACCCGGGATCTGTCGTGCCCTCATCGCTGCTGCTGATCGTTTTGCCCGCAAATGCGGTTATTGATCCGCAGTCCCTGGACTTGAATCATCCGGCATATAAGCAGCTCTGCAGCAAGTTCCGCCGCAGGTCAAGCCTGGGGAGAGTCAGGCGCTGGCCGCACTCGCAAGAGGGCGGCGAAACTGGCCTCGGTAAAGCAGGAAGCAAGCCGCAGGTTTAACAAGTAATGGTTAGGTCTGCGGAGGTATTGCGAAACGGCAGTTGACTGCGCTTGGCTTGAATTGGGCTGCCGGTTGGGGTTTATCCGGGCTCACCCATATCGATTCGCGCCCAAAGTAGATTAAAATTATTCGATCGCGCGGATGGCGAAATTGGTAGACGCGCTGGATTTAGGTTCCAGTGGATGACTCCGTGAGGGTTCGAGTCCCTCTCCGCGCACCAGCCACGAGTTGATCCCAAGCCCCCCTCAGTCCTCCGGCCACTCCCCAATCACTCATCCCCATGTCCGACTATGCCTTCTTTGCCACCGCGCCCAAGTATATGGGCAGGCTGCTTACCAAAGAGCTTGAACGACTGGGCATGCGTGAGATCTCCGAAGGGGAGGGTGGGGTTCGGTTTCGCGGGCGGCTCGAGGATGGCTATCGCGTGTGTTTGTGGTCGCGGATCGCCAACCGAGTGCTGCTCGCGCTCAATGAGACCAGGCTCAACGGACCGGATGAAATCTATGATTGTGCCCTCGCGATCCCCTGGGAGGATCATCTGACCCCGGATCAGACCCTGGCAGTGCAATTCGCAGGCTCGCTTGAGGGGGTAACCAATCGGCAGTATGCCGTCCTCAGGGTCAAGGATGCGATCTGCGACCGCCTTGTCCAGCGGATGGGCCGACGCCCCAACGTCGATCGTCAATCGCCCAATCTGCGCATCCATGTCTATGGCGATCAGAATAGGTTGATCATCAGCCTGGATCTTTCGGGTGAATCACTCCATCAGCGCGGTTACCGCCAGTCGGGTCTGACTGCGCCCTTGAAGGAAAATCTGGCAGCAGCCCTGTTGATTTGGGCCGGTTGGCCTCAGATTGCGGCTGCCGGCGGTACCCTGCTTGACCCGATGTGTGGCTCTGGCACCCTGATCATCGAGGGCGCGCTGATGGCCGCCGATATCGCTCCCGGTCTGCTGCGCTCGACCTTTGGCTTTCAGGGCTGGTTGCAACATGATGAGGTGCTTTGGCAACGCCTTCTGAGTGAGGCGCGTCTGCGCCGGCGGGCAGGGATCAAGCGGTTGGGGACCCTGCGCGGCTATGACGTGGATACCAATGCGATCCGCCTATCGCAGCGTCATCTCGAACGCGCCGGACTGGCTGGCTGTGCCCAGTTCGAGCGCCGTGAGCTGGCCCGATGTGAACCTGGGCCAGATGATGAGGAGGGGTTGGTGATCGTCAACCCACCCTATGGCGAGCGGATTGAGTCCCTAAACTGCTGTAAATCGGGTGGGTAGGTAGCCACCGCTTCGATTCGGTAAATTGACGTTGCGAGACGATCGATAACCGAAGGAGAAGAAGCGATGGCTGGGTACGAGGTTAGCGTAGGAACGGAGTTGC
>CALALB010000078.1 GCA_937923175.1 uncultured Chromatiaceae bacterium
TTTGGGGTTTTGCCGGCAACTGGCCTACGAGACCGGGCTGGGGGGCGGACAGGCCAGGGTCGGGGAGCGGTTCTTTGCCAGCAGGACTGCGATCTTGACGCGGTGAGAAACATTGCAGTCCGGATGGGTTGCCTCAAGCGGTCCTGCGGCAGGTTGCGCCGGATGTGAAGTCCGGGGAGAGGAAGGCGCTGGTCGCAGCCGCAAGAGGGTGGTGAAACCGGTCGCGGTGAAGCGGAAAGCAGGTTACGGGTTTAGCGAGTCATGGATCATTTGCATGGGTATTGCGGAACGGCAGCGAAAGGTCGCCGCTCGATGCATCGAGCGATTGTCAGCCAGGTCTTCAGTCATCGATCCCTATGAGACCTGAGAAGGGTGACCGCTAGGCATGCCCGGACCTGCCGTGTCGTCAATGCTCTGCCAGGTTTGAGAAAGGCCATCCGTCTGATCTTGGCACCCACCAGCATCTAGGCAAGGCCAAGCTGCGCCTGAAATTGGGGATCAAACGATGGCGCGGTAAGCCGAAGGCCGAGGTCGAGCAAGCCGTACTATCCGACTCGCCTGGCTGGTGCCTTGGCCTTTCGCCGGTCAGGGTGATCGCCACACTCGTCAAGCTGCTGTTAGAGATCTTGAAGGGCCTGACATATACGCATTTCTAACCCTGAGACTACCTCGATGAGCGATTTAGCGATTCAACCCACCCCAGATGACGCGGTACTCTGGCAGGATGGACGGCTGTATCTCCTGGATCAGCGCATCCTGCCTGAGCGCGCCGAGTTCCTGAGCTATGACCGGGCCGCCGAGGTCGCCACGGCCATTCGCGACATGGTGGTGCGCGGCGCACCGGCGATCGGGGTGAGCGCCGCCTATGGCGTGGTACTGGCCGGGCGTGCGGCCTATGCCCAAGCAGGTTCCAACTGGAAACAGGCGATCGAGCCTGATCTCGAACGTCTCGCTGCCGCCCGTCCGACTGCGGTCAATCTCCTCTGGGCGATCCGGCGGATGCGTGACCTGATCGAGCGGTTGGATACCAGTGATCCGGCCCAGGCCCTGCTCGACGAGGCGCTCGCCATCCACGAGGAAGACCGCGCCGCCAATCGACGCATCGGCGATCTGGGCGCCAAACTCATCACCGAGCCGACCGAGATCATCACCCACTGCAACGCCGGGGCTCTGGCCACCGGCGGCTATGGCACCGCGCTCGGCGTGGTGCGCAGCGCCCATGCCGCCGGCAAGATCCGTCGCGTCTATGCCGACGAGACCCGCCCCTGGATGCAGGGCGCGCGCCTGACCGCCTGGGAGCTGATGCAGGACGGCATCCCAGTCACGCTCCAAGCCGATTGCGCGGCGGCGAGTCTCATGGCCACGGGTCGGATCGGCTGGGTGATCGTGGGTGCCGACCGCATCGCGGCCAATGGCGACGTGGCCAACAAGATCGGCACCTATGGACTGGCGGTCATGGCCAAGTATCACGGCATCAAGGTCATGGTCGCGGCGCCGACCTCGACCATCGACATGGCCATCGCCTCGGGCGCCGAGATCCCGATCGAGGAGCGCGATCCTGTGGAGCTTCTTGAGTGCGGCGGGCGGCGCATCGCCCCAAGAGGCTGTGCGGCGCGCAATCCGGTGTTCGACGTCACCCCGGCGGCGCTGGTCGATGCCATCGTCACCGAGCGCGGCGTGGTGCTGAATCCCACTGCCGAGAAGATGCGTGAGCTGATGAGATAGAGGGCGGCCAGGGAGTGGCGGTGCCGGCTTGCGGGGGACGCGACCTGATATTCGATGGGGGTGGACATGAAACTTCGCTGTCTTTGCGGATCTCTTGCCCGAATGCTTGGGGGGAGCCTCGGAACCCTCATCGTAGTCTCCGTATCCTGGGCGCAGCCGGCAGGGCAGGCCGGGAGCTTGCCGTCCAAGATTCCATCTCCGCCCGTGCGTGAAGGCACGGTCGATCTCGGCATCGGGACCATGCCCGATCATTCGTACCAGATCCAGTCCGACGCCGTCGCCAAGCAGTTGATGGACGATCTGGTGGCCCGTGTGTGCGAGCAGGCCGGCAATGGCCGGGTGAATCGCCTGTACCAGACCTCCGTGCCTCATTCCGCCGCCATCTTTGATGAGGTCAAATATGTGGTCGAACGCATCGTCGATCACGGGATGGCGCTCGTGGGCAGCGAAGAGGACAGTTCCACTTCGCTGTCCTATCTGCTCTTTCATTCCGAACAGCCGTCCATGACGGGCCGACAGAATCCCTATGTCAAACACACCAAGACCGGTGCGGTGCCGGCTTCGGATGGCAAGGGAATGATCAGCCGGGAATTGGCGCTGGCTCTCAGGGTCTCCCAGGCCCAGGACGGCTCCCTGACGCCGGCCGACTTGATGCGGATGTCGTTGGACGTGTGTGGCGGCGACTATCCGAGCGCGACGCTCACCGCTCATAATTTTCTCAAGGAGATCGCCTATTCCGGGCGAGGTGGCGGATTACAGGCCGCTTTCATGTATGTTGAGCCTTTTCCGGGCAAGGACGAGGCCGCCAAGCTCATGAACAAGAACATTCTGTCCGAATGGCGAGGCCGGATGAAGGATACGCCGTTCGATGTCTATGACATGGGCGAGCATTTCGTGGTCCGACTGAATCCGGGTGCTCCGGAGCTTGCCGCCAAGCTGGCCAACTCGAGGGTGGAGGGAGACCCGCATCGAGCAGACAAGATGGGCCCCTGGTATCACGCCTTCGGTATCCTCTTTCTCAGTTCCGTGGCAGGCGGCGGGCGCTATACCGGCCAGCTCTGGGCGGAAGTGGAGGGCGCGGCCCGGCATATTCCGGGAATGCCGTCCAAACCCGATTATTACAAGGAACTGCTGACATCTGCGGCGGGAATCATCAGCGGTAGAATCCTCGACTGCATCGACAAGCAGAGAACGCCATCCTATGTCACGGTGCGGCATACCCAAAGCGACTGGTACTGCACCAACCGCCCGGTCATCGAGGCGCCGGTGGCGCTGCCGCCGATCATTTCAGCGTCCGAGTCG
>CALALB010000079.1 GCA_937923175.1 uncultured Chromatiaceae bacterium
GGGGCGAGGGCCACTGATTCCAATGACCAAGGGCAGCAAGCGCCACCTTTACCCCGCCACCCCACTGGGCGAGTTCAGCGGCTTGCCCAGTCGAGGTGTCACACCCTGCCCCTGACCCGCAAAATTACCCTGGATCCGACGCCTAAAACGACTATTCAAGCGCGCCTGGGGTGCGGCGGGTCTGGAACTGGCTGCTCGATCAGGGAAACAGGCAGGATGCGGCCAGGCATCATCCCCTGCGCTGGCCTGCAACAGGCAAATGGCTGGCGACCTTGACGGCCCTACCCGGGGCAAGTCCGTCCGGTAACGGCGGCGCTGGGGCAGAGGGGTCTCTGTGATACTTTGGAAAGTGACCCCTGGCAGAGACGCAGGTGGGAAGCCAAACCCGTCTGGGCAGTAAGAAAACCCTGCACCCAAGAGCGCAGGTTCTCGAGGGCAGTAGGTCATTGTCAGCAGGGCGGTGGATCCTGGTTCTGGTATCCATCTGCGTGCTTCTGGGCGCAGGCTGGCTGGTGTTGACCCTTTGGATCACCGCCACCCCTCTCCCTGATCTAAAACTCAAGACATCCCCCCAGCTGTTCGACCGCAGAGGGCAATTGCTTTATGTCGGGGTGCTTGCCGACCCGACTGGGGGCGCAGCTTTGGGACCGTCTGAGAGCAACAGGGGAGGTAGGCGCTGGCGTCTACCTGTGGAGCCTAGCCAGGTCGATTCGCGTTATCTCGGTATGCTGCAAGCGATCGAGGACCGCCGGTTTCGCACCCACCCGGGGGTCGATGGCCGGGCCTTGGCGCGTGCGGCCTGGCAATGGGCGACCCAAGGCCATATCGTCTCGGGCGGCTCGACCCTGACGATGCAGGTCGCCCGCCTCTTGGATGGCCGCCCGACCCGCAGCCTTTCCGGCAAGCTGCGCCAGATCCGTCTGGCGCTTGCCCTAGAACGCAGGCTGAGTAAGGATGAAATCCTAAGGCTTTATCTTACCCTCGCCCCCTATGGTGGAAACCTCGAGGGAATCCGCGCGGGCGCCCTGGCCTGGCTTGGCCATGAGCCAAATCGCCTGACAGTAGCCGAGTCGGCGCTCCTGATCGCCCTGCCTCAGGCACCTGAACGCCGCCGACCTGATCGGTCTGCGCCGGGCCTCAAAGAGGCCCGCGATCGCATCCTCAGGCGTCTATACGACCTGGGTCTGATCGATCGGCTAGAGCTTAACCAGGCATTGGGCGTGTCCGTGCCTACCGCTCGCCGTCCTTTACCCCGGCTGGCTACCCATCTCGCCTGGCGGATGCAGGGCGCCTATCCAAATCGCCCGAGCCTGCACCTGACCCTGGATGCCAGGCTGCAGTCCTCTCTCGAGCGCCTTGCCGCGCGGCGCGCCCAGGTACTCGGCGAGCAACTAGGGGTCGCTATCCTGGTTGCTGACCACCAAACGGGCGAGGTCTGGGCAGCGATCGGCGCGCCCGATCCATTCGATCCTGCCCGCTGGGGCTATCTGGACATGACCCGTGCCATCCGCTCGCCGGGCTCGACCCTAAAGCCCCTGATCTATGGTCTGGCCTTTGAGGAGGGGATCGCCCAGCCTGAGAGCCTGATCGAGGACCGGCCGACCGGTTTTGCCGATTATGCGCCAAACAATTTCGATCGCAGCTTTCAGGGGACGGTGTCAGTGCGCGCAGCGCTCCAGTCCTCGCTCAACATCCCTGCCATCCGCCTGCTCGATGTCCTCGGGCCCGCCCATCTGGTCGCCCGTCTACGACGGGCGGGGATCAACCCCGTCCTGCCCAAGAGCACGGCGCCGAATCTGGCGATCGGTTTGGGGGGGATAGGCTTGAGGCTGTGGGATCTGGTCCAGCTTTATGCAGCGATCGCCCGCGGTGGGACCAGGGTCGAGCTGCACGAGGTGCTGGATGAGCCGGCATTGACCTTGCAACCCGCCCAGCCAGTGCTTGCAAGACGCGCTGCCTGGTGGGTGAGCTCAATCCTGGCTGGCGTTCCTGTACCAGATCGCGCGCGTACCGGCGAGATCGCATTTAAGACCGGGACCTCATACGGCCACCGCGATGCCTGGGCGATCGGTTATGACGGGCGTTGGGTTACGGGTGTCTGGGTTGGGCGCGCGGATGGCGCGGCTGTGCCCGGATTGGTCGGGATCGAGTCGGCAGCACCCATCCTGTTTGCCGTTTTTGACCAGCTTAAGCCGCGGGTCCATTTGCCTGAACCGCCGCCGGATGGGCAACCGCAAAGGTATGCCCAACTCCCTGCGCCTATGCGGCATCTCCCAGCCGGGCCTGCAACCGCCGCTCAGCATCCCGCAGAGACCTTGCAGATCGCCTATCCGCCTCCCGGGGTGCGGATCGATCTGGGTTTTGGCGCGAATCAGCCGACCCCCCTGGTCCTGCGGGTGCGCGGCGGTAGTCCGCCCTTCGTCTGGTTTGCCAATGGGCGGCCGATTAGTCGTTTACCCTTTGCCCGCGAGACCCACTGGTTGCCGGAGGGGCCGGGCTATCTCGGCCTGAGCGTAGTCGATGGGCGGGGAGAATCGGCGCGGATAGTGATCTGGATCGATTAGGCCTGGGGTTGGCCAAGGTCGCGTTTGGGTTCGAACGCTGGGGGATCGCCCAAGGTAAGCCTAAGTTAAGTTTAGGTGCATCCCGAGCTATAATACCCTGAGCTATTCAGGCGGTGCGCCTCATTACACTTTGGCGAAAAACAAAATAGCATCGCCCTAAGCAGTTATCTAGCGACCGGCAGATATAGGTCCACCAGCGGGGGCTGTGGGCGCATGGAAGAACAGGGGGATCAATGGCATCGCATCGACGGACGCATCGAATCGCCCAACGTCTGGTCCCGCGCCTCAAACGCCATCTGTATCTGATCTTCGCTGTACTGGGCCTGACCTTGCTGGTCAGCGTCACCCTGCATTGGTTTTTGGTCTTTGTCCCGAGGCTGCGCGCTGCCTCCGAAGAGCGGGTCATCGCCTTGGCCCAGGGCTGGACCCATAAGGTCGAGCAACTGCTCAGTCAGGACACGGGCGAGCCTCTCTTGCGCACTCAACTCGAGGGCATGCTGCCTCCATTGTTGAACCTCAAGGACAGTACGACCGGCAGACCGATCATCCATCGCATTCAAGTCTTTTTCGAGACCGAGCCGCTCGCCGAGCTCAACCTGGACTATGGGACAGGCGATGAGGACCGATGTTTCGTCGTCGAAAATGAACTGAGGCCTTACTGGGCGGCTTATCCCATCGGTCGGGTGCGTCTATATTTTGAGCGGCAACTCACCGAGGGTTTGGCCAATCAGTTGGCGATGACCCTGCTGGCAGTCGGGGCAATCATCACCTGCATCATGGTGCTGGCCTGGCTGCAGGTCCGCAAGCTTGTGCAGTGGTTGCGTGAGGGCGAGGAGAACCTGCGCGCGGTCTTTGAGGCCGCACCCTTTCCGATGATGCTCCAGATCGCCGAAGAGCAGGATCTTTGCTGGGCCAACGAGGCCGCCCGGGGTTACCTGGGACTGGATGGAGCCGGAGATGGCCGATTGGGGGGAGTACTCTGGGAGCAACTGGCACAGGCACTCCCCACTCAACCGGGTGAGGGCCGGGAGATCCGGCTTGATGAGGGCGAGGGAGCAGAGCGCTGGGTCTTGGCCTCAGTGATCCCCGTCCGTTTTTACGGGATTCCAGGCCGGCTCATCGGGTTTGCGGATATCAGCCTGCTCAAGGCGACCCAACATGAGCTCCATGCCGCCTCCATTACCGACCCGCTGACCGGATTGTATAACAGGCGCTATCTCTATCAGCGCCTAGAGCAAGAGACCGAGTCTGCCAACCGCTATGGCCAGCCGCTCTCGATCCTGCTGTTCGATCTCGATCATTTCAAACGGATCAATGACACCCTCGGGCATAATGTCGGCGATGATGTCTTGGTATGGGTCAGCGGGGTATTGCGCTCGACCCTCCGTGAGGTCGATATCGCCGGGCGTCATGGCGGCGAGGAATTCTTGGTGATCCTACCGCAAACGGATCTTGCCGGGGGCATCGGGGTTGCCGAACGGCTGCGGGCAGCGATCGAGTCGATCGAATGGCCGGTGAATGGTCTGAGGGTCACGATCAGCGGTGGGGTTGCGCAATACAGCAGCGGCGAGCGGGTCGATGAATTCGTCCATCGCGCCGATTGCAAACTCTATGAGGCCAAAAAGTCCGGGCGTAACCGTTTTTGTGTCGCCGAGTAGTCAGGGTCTGAGACCAGCCTGGTTTGCGCCCTCTAGCCCTTCATGGAGTTGAAGAACTCCTCATTGGTTTTGGTGGCCTTGAGCTTGTCATACAGAAACTCCATGGCTGCGACCTCATCCATGGGGTGCAGGATCCGGCGCAGGATCCAGACCTTTTGCAGTTCATTGGGGTCCATGAGGAGCTCCTCGCGCCGCGTTCCCGAGCGGTTGATGTTGATCGCGGGAAAGATGCGTTTTTCAGCGATCCGGCGGTCGAGATGAAGCTCCATATTGCCGGTGCCTTTGAACTCCTCATAGATCACGTCATCCATGCGCGAGCCGGTATCGATCAGGGCAGTGGCGATAATGGTCAGCGAGCCGCCTTCCTCGACATTGCGGGCAGTCCCAAAAAACCGCTTGGGGCGCTGGAGGGCATTGGCATCGAGACCGCCGGTGAGAACCTTCCCAGAGGAAGGCACCACGGTGTTATAAGCGCGGGCCAAGCGGGTGATCGAGTCGAGCAGGATCACCACATCGCGCCGGTGTTCCACCAGACGCTTGGCCTTTTCGATCACCATCTCGGCGACCTGGATATGGCGGGTGGCGGGTTCGTCGAAGGTTGAGGAGATCACCTCACCGCGCACCGATCGGGCCATCTCGGTCACCTCCTCGGGACGCTCGTCGATCAGGAGCACGATCAGATAGCATTCGGGGTGATTATGGGCGATCGACTGGGCGATGTTTTGCAACATCATGGTCTTGCCGGCCTTGGGCGGCGAGACGATCAGACCGCGTTGACCCTTGCCGATGGGCGCGATCAGATCGATGGTGCGGGCGGTGATGTCCTCGGTGCTGCCGTTGCCGATCTCGAGCTTTAACCGCTCCTGGGCAAAGAGTGGGGTGAAATTCTCGAAGAGGATCTTGTTCTTGGCGTTTTCGGGTTTGTCATAATTGATATCATTGACCTTGAGCAGCGCAAAATAGCGCTCACCATCCTTGGGCGGACGGATCTTGCCTGAGATGGTATCGCCGGTGCGCAGGGCAAAGCGGCGGATCTGACTGGGCGAGACATAGATATCATCCGGGCCGGCGAGATAAGAGGCATCGGCCGAGCGCAGAAAGCCAAAACCATCGCTCAGGATCTCAAGCACCCCATCGCCATAGATATCCTCGCCCTTTCTAGCCTGGGCCTTGAGGATGGCGAAGATTAAGTCTTGCTTGCGCGAACGCCCAACACCTTCGATCTCCATGGATTGCGCCAATGCGACGAGCTCATGCACTGGCATCTTCTTGAGTTCGGTCAGATTCATCACGATTTCTGATTTGGGATTGGTTACGGCGGAGGGATTATGTGCCGACCCAGGGATCGGGTCGGACGGTGAATCGGGCGGAAAATCATGGAAGCGGCATCGCTACCAGATGCGCCCTGTGCGGGATGATCAATAGGCCGCTTTACGGCCCAGGGCATCCTTCAGGGATTACAGGTTACTGTCGATAAAGGCCGTCAGTTGTGATTTGGAAACCGCGCCGACCTTGGTGGCCTCAACCTCGCCGTTGCGAAAGAGCATCAGGGTCGGAATCCCACGGATGCCATAACGCGGCGGAGTATTGGGATTTTCATCGACATTCAATTTGGCGATCTTGACCCGCCCGGCATATTCATCAGCGATCTCATCGAGCAGGGGAGCGATCATTCGGCAGGGGCCGCACCATTCGGCCCAATAATCGACCAAGACCGGCTGGGGAGATTGTAGAACCTCTTGCTCAAAGGTGTCGTCAGTCACGTGGACGATGCGATCGCTCACTGAACATGTTCTCCCTTTTGATTGACCCTAGGCATGATCATTGGCTGGATGCAGACAGGCGCTTCAGGCTTGGGTGAGCCATCCACCACAGAGCGGGGATAAGGATATATGGCCATTGATATCGGCCTATAAAGCTTGGATGCTATTTGATCCAAAGCGCGGACGATTTGCAAGCCTTGCGCCCCTTTCAGGCATCTCAACGGACCTTGGATAGCCTCATGATTGCCACCCATCTTACCCAGACTCGCTTCGATACCTTTGCCCTAGATGAGCGCATCCTCGCCGGGCTCAATGATGCCGGTTTTGAGTATTGCACCCCGATCCAGGCCGAGACCCTGCCCTTGACCTTGGCTGGTCAGGATGTCGCCGGTCAGGCGCAGACTGGTACTGGCAAGACCGCGGCCTTTCTCGTTGCCCTGCTGCAGCGCCTGCTCAGCCATCCACCCGCCGCGCCCGCCGAGGGGCGTTGCCGCCCGCGGGCCCTGGTGATTGCGCCGACCCGCGAGCTCGCGGTGCAGATTCACAAGGATACTCTGCTTTTGGCCAAGCACACTGGACTGCGGTCGACCGTGGTTTATGGCGGCACTGGTTATCAACAGCAGCGCGACGAGGTGGCGCGCGGGATCGAGATCCTGATCGGCACCCCGGGGCGCCTGATCGATTATTACAAACAGCAGGTCTTTGACCTCAAGGGCATCGAGGTGGTTGTCCTGGATGAGGCCGACCGGATGTTCGATCTGGGATTCATCAAGGATATCCGCTATCTGCTTCGCCAGATGCCGCCGCCTGAGCAACGCCTAGGGATGCTGTTCTCGGCCACCCTGTCCTATCGGGTCACCGAGCTGGCCTATGAATATATGAATCAACCCCGTTTGGTTCGGATCGAGTCCGAACAGGTCACTGCCGACAAGGTGCGCCAGGTTTGTTATCTCACTGCGAATGACGAAAAGATCCCGCTTCTGATCGGTCTGATCCGCAGCTGGTCCGAGGCACGCTCGATCGTGTTCGTCAATACCAAGCGCGAGGCCGACCGTGTTTGGGGTTATCTCCAAGGCAATGGCATCGAGGCTACGGTGCTTTCAGGCGATGTGCCCCAGCCCAAGCGGTTGCGCCTCTTGCGCGACTTTGCTGAGGGCCGCGTGTCGGTCCTAGTGGCCACGGATGTCGCAGCTCGCGGGCTGCACGTCCCAAATGTCACCCATGTGGTCAACTATGACCTGCCTGAGGACCCGGAGGACTATGTGCATCGCATCGGACGCACCGCGCGCGCGGGCGCAAGCGGCGATGCGGTGAGCTTTGTCTGTGAGACCTATGCCTTTTGTCTGCCCGATATCGAGCGCTATATCGGCGCCAAGATCCCGATTGCGCCGCTCGATCCAAGCCTCCTGGTGCCCATCGATCCCAACAGTCGGCGGCCTCCCGAACGCAGTGAGGCGATTGAGCGCCCCTTGGGCCAGCGCAACCGCGCTGCCCACTCAGGGTCTTCGGCCACCTTTGCTCAGTCGACAGTCGCAGCACCATCGCCTGCTGAGGACCCAGAGGCAGCGACTCCTCGACTGCTGGCTACGGCCGAGACCCAGGGTCAGGTTGAGGGACCGGGGGTGAGTGAAGGCGAGCGCATGGCAACCCAATGGCGTTGGCGGACATTGGATGAAGAGTTTTTTGAGCGACTGGTCGATGAATGGCCGCAGCGTATCGGACCCGAGATCGAGATCCCGGATATGCCGCTCATCCGGCGCATCCGGCGGCTACGTGGCCAGCTCGAACCCTCAGCCTTGACCAGTCCGTCCCTAAACCCGGCGCCCGCCATGAACGGCGGAGCAGGTGTTGCCCAGTCCGGGGTGCGCGCCAACAAAAGGCGCCGACGGCGGCGTAAGCTAAGCGGCGACGCAGGACCAGCCCCAGCGGCGCCGATCGTCCAAACACCTGAGAGCATCGACTGAGGGTGCGGCGAGATGGCCCAAACCCCCAAGATCCTTGGTCGGCGTTTGATTGCGCAAAGCCGGCTGTTTCGGGTCGAGGAGATCGAGCTCGAGTTTGCCAATGGCGCACGCCGACGCTATGAACGGATACCCGGCGGTCGCGACTCGGTCTTGATCGTACCCTTGCTCGATCCCGAGACGGCGCTGCTGATCCGCGAATATGGGGCAGGAAGCGAGCGCTATGAGCTGGGATTCCCCAAAGGCGTCGTGGAGCCTGGCGAGGAGCCACTGGTTGCCGCCAACCGCGAGCTGCAGGAAGAGATCGGCTATGGGGCCAGGTGTCTGCGTATCATCGCCCGTCTGTCCCTGGTCCCCGGTTATATCCAACATCGCAGCCTCATCGTCCTGGCCCAGGATCTCTATCCTAGCCGGCTACCGGGGGATGAACCCGAGCCGATCGAGGTCGTGCCCTGGCCCCTGAGAGAACTCGATGCATTGCTTCAACGCGACGATTTCGATGAGGCGCGCGCCATTGCCGCCTTGTTTTTGGTGCAGCGAATATTGAAACAGGAACCAGACCCCAGCACTGCAGAGACTGCGTGATCATGTAATTCCCATGTTAAACACCAGGGGCCCAGATCAGGCGGCGGGCCTGCTTGGCATATCGATCAAGACCCCAGCGCTGGCGCGGGGGGCGACTGATTCCGGTGGCCA
>CALALB010000080.1 GCA_937923175.1 uncultured Chromatiaceae bacterium
CGCGGCAGGAACATCACCCGTTCGTTGAGGATGGGAGCGTGCTTCGCCCAGCGTTCGCGCAGGCGGTTGGTCCAGTTGGCCGACATGCCCTCGATGGCCACGATCTGCGCATTGGGGTCGAGGCGGGCGATTTCCGCCAGCACACCGTCAAAGTCGGGGTGATACTTGAACAGGCTTTGCGGGCAGAAATAAAGCGGCCGCTCGGCGGCCAACCCCCAATGCCCGCGCGGCGGCGATTCATTGGGCGCCACCACGACGGCCATGTAGGTCGGCAGATGCGCGAGCAAAATCAGCCGCTCGCAGTAATGCGCTTCGGCCCCGGGCGGCTCGATGAGCGAGGACGATAGGTAGTAATCGAGAGTATCGATGCCCGAGGTACAGGCAATCCCCCAACTGGCAAACTGCACCGGCGCCAGCCTGGCGCAGCCAAGATAGTAGATGTGCTGTTTTTCGGTGACATTGGGCAAGAACAGTGCATCGAGTTCTAAGGCCGCGATTTGTGCCAGTTGTTGCGCGTGGCTGCCAGAGAGTTCCACCACCCGATCGGCCCAACCGTTGATCTTCTCGCGCAGTGGGTCGTGTTGGGAATCAGGCGTATGGATGACGAACAGCTCAAAACGCGTGCGGTCGCGCTCGCGCAGAAAGCCGCTCGTAAACTTGCCGACCGGATGGTTGCGCAGCCCGTGCGAGCAAACGCCAAGGCGGATGCGCCGATCGTGCGGGTAGCACCAGTCGTGAACATGCGGCGCGGTGTAGTTGAGCTGCGGCACTTTGGTGCGCAGCAATCGGCAAACGCCTTCCATCAAGGGCCGATCATCTTCGCCGTGGTAGGCAAGGCGAAACCAGTCGCCAAAGGCGTCGTCGGGATTGTCGATTGTTCCGGGTACGGCGAGCAGGGCGGCGATGCCCTCGCCAAAGCGCGCCCGCCAGCGGCGTATCTCATCATGGGATTGCGCAATCCAAGGCAGCATGAGCCAATAGCGAAAACGCCGCTCCCAAGAGGCTTCCCTGGTCAGGGCCTGCTCGAGCAAGACCACGGCTTCTTCACAACGGTCGGCGTTGCTCAAGGTCACGGCCCGCCCGGTCAGGATGCGCGGATCATCCGGGGCCAGCGCCAGCGCCTTTTCGCTATAGCCGAGAGCAGCCTTAAGGTCATGGAGGTCGGTTGCGACCAGGCTGAGATTGAGAAGTGGCACCGGCTCATCCGGATTGAGCACGTGGGCCTTTTCGTAGGCGGCCCGCGCTTCCTGGCTGCGCCCCAGGGTGCGCAGCACAGTGCCTAAGTTATTCCAGGCATCGCCATGTTGCGGGTCCAGCTCAACGGCACGCTCAGAACAACGCAATGCCTCGTCCAGACAACCAGTGCCATGAAGCAGCCCGCCGAGATTTGCCCAATGCCGGGCATTCCCCGGTTCCAATCGGGCGCAGTGGCGCAGCGCCTCGATGCTGCCAGCCAGATCCTGCCGTTCGTAGCGTAACGCCGCCAATTGTAGCCAGCCGCCCAGCAGATCGGGATCGCGGCGCACGGCGAGTTCGGCGAAACGCAAGGCATCGGCGGTCTTGCCGGCCTGCTGCGCCCTGTGCGAGCGCTGGAGCCATTCTTGCGCACTCTTGCCGAGCTTGGCCCTGCGCGCGTTCTTGGCCGCCGTCCCGGTGCGGCTGACTTTGGACGGTTTGTCCGTCTGCGGCGGTGGTGCGTTTTGCGCCTCGCCCTGGCGGGTTGCTGCGCCCGCTGGGTATGCAGCAGGGTTTGCCGCCAGGCGCGCGGCGAGTGCCTCGACCTGCGGCCCTTGCAGACCTCTGGCCTGCCCTTGCGCGAGCACTTGCCGAGCGGCCGCGGCTTCGCCGGCCTCGATGAGCGCATGGATGAAGGAAAGCCAGTATTGCGCCACCGCAGGATTGGCCTCGAGCGCCGCCTTGAGGTGCGGCAGCGCTGCCTTGGCCTGCCCCACCCCCATGGCGAGCACGCCGAGGTTGTGATGGGCATCGGGGTGGTTGGGCGCGACCTGTAAGATGGCGCGATAGAGCGCTTCGGCCTCACGCAGCCGACCAGCTTGGTGGTGGGCGATGGCCTGTTCCAGGGCTTGGGTAAGGGTCAGCGTGGTCATGATCCACTCTCACCAGGGCGCAGCCGCCGGGCAGCAGCGGTAGGACAGGGCAAACACACAGGGTGGGCAGATTGGATAGCGGAACAGTCGAGGGCGCGATCCAGCAGTGCTTTGAGAAGGGGCCGAGGGCGCGCAGCGCGCCCTCTCGGGGTAGGTTTGTCCCTTGGGCTTCAGGCAAGCGCGGCGAGGGTCTCAGCAGCAGCAGCAAGGGTCAGCTGGATGTCCTCGTCGGTATGGGCGCTCGACACAAAGCCTGCCTCGAAGGCCGAGGGCGCAAGATACACGCCGCGCTCGAGCATCCCGTGGAAAAAGGCCTTAAATTGCTCGAGGTGACAGCCGGTCGCCTGTTCGTAGTTGGTCACCTGTTTATCGGTAAAGAAGATCCCAAACATCCCCCCGACCTGATTGGTGGTCAGAGATATCCCGGCCGCCGCAGCGCGTGCCCTCAGGCCCTCCATCAATGACTGGACCTTGGCTGAAAGACGCTCAAAAAAACCAGGTTCAGAGATGAGCTCCAGGGTCTTAAGCCCAGCTGCCATGGCGATGGGATTACCTGAGAGGGTACCGGCCTGATAGACCGGGCCAAGGGGGGCGAGCTTAGACATGATCTCCCTCTTGCCGCCAAAGGCGCCGACCGGCAGCCCCCCGCCGATGACCTTGCCAAGGGTGGTCAGGTCGGGCCTAACCCCATAGTACTGTTGGGCACCACCGAGCGCGACGCGAAAGCCGGTCATGACCTCATCGAAGATCAGAATCGAGCCATATTGGTCGCAGACCTCGCGTAGCCCTTCCAAAAAACCGGGCAGCGGCGGGATACAGTTCATATTGCCGGCGACCGGTTCGACGATGATACAGGCGATCTCGGAGCCCATCTTGGCGAAGGTCTCGCGCACCTGATCGAGATCGTTATAACGCAGGGTGATGGTAAGCTCGGCCAAGGCCTTGGGAACCCCTGGCGAGCTCGGCTCGCCGAGGGTCAGGGCACCTGAGCCTGCCTTGACCAAGAGCGAGTCGCCATGACCATGATAGCAGCCCTCGAATTTGACGATCTTATCGCGCCCGGTATAGCCACGCGCTAGACGCAAGGCGCTCATGGTCGCCTCGGTCCCCGAGCTCACCATCCGCACCAGCTCCATGCTGGGGACCAGCTCGCAGACCTTCTCGGCCATCTGGGTCTCAAGCTCGGTCGGGGCACCATAAGAGAGCCCTTTGCCTAGACGCTCACGCACCGCCTCCACCACCGCTGGATGGGCATGTCCCAGGATCATCGGCCCCCAGGAGCCGACATAGTCGATATAACGTTTGCCATCGACATCAAAGAGATAGGCCCCCTCGGCGCGGTCGATAAAGATCGGCTCGCCCCCGACTGCACGAAAGGCGCGCACCGGCGAGTTGACCCCGCCAGGGATATGGCGCTGGGCAGCGGCAAACAGCTCTTGGGATCGGGTCATCGCGATCGTTCTCCTCAGTGATCAAAATAGACTGGCATAGGCACGGGCGGCCGCTATGATGTCGGCCTGGGCAAAGATACCGCTGACGACCGCAAGCATATCGGCGCCCGCAGCGATCAATGAGCCGCCATTGTGTGGTGTGATGCCCCCGATCGCAACCAGGGGCAGGCGAAGCTGCAGGCGCGCCTGGGTTAGCAGGCTAGGCTCAGGGCGTGCTGCGTTCGGTTTGGTTGGGGAAGGAAAAAAGCTCCCAAAGGCGACATAGCTTGCACCAGACTCCTGGGCCCAGGCGGCGCGTTCAAGCTGGTCATAACAGGATACCCCGATGATCGCCTCCTCGCCCAAGAGGCGCCGGGCAAGGGCTGGATCAGGGTCGTCGCGCCCCAGATGTACCCCATCGGCACCCAGCTCGGCAGCCAGCCTTAGGTCATCATTGATCAACAAGGGGACACCGGCAGACCGGCAAACGGCAAGCAGCCGCTCGGCATAGCGCCGACGCAGGCTGGGGGCGCTTGATTTATCCCGATATTGGAGCAGGCGGACACCGCCCCGAATCGCCAGCTCGACCTGGAGGGCGAGCAGCCCAGGCTTGGGCGGTGGATCGGGGGTGATGGCATACAGGCCGCGTAGGCGGGGATCATACAGGCTTTGGGTCATGGCGCTTGCCAGGGATGCGACTGCTCGCCTTATTGAGGCTGCCCATGGCATACCCGGGAGTGTTTGGCCAGAAGGACACCCAAACGATTGGGCGTCAGCTGACAGCGCCCGGTTTGGATGGCCGCGGCCAGCGCCCGCCAGGTATACCCCTGGGCCGCAGCGACCGCCTCGACCATCCCTTGTCCCTGGGCAAGGCGTGCCGCAATCGCCGCAGCCAGGGTGCAGCCCGAACCATGATACTGACCTGGCAAACGCGGCCACTCCCAGGCATGTTCAGAGCCATCGGCGCCAAATAGCCGGTTGATAACAGCCGGCGTCTCGGCATGGGTACCGGTGATCAAGACCCAGGTTGCACCCAGCCCAAGCAGGCGCTCAGCACATTCCTCGGCGGCGATTGCCCCGCTGAGGAGCTGCGCCTCGGGCAGGTTAGGGGTGATCAGCCGGCAGCGGGGGATCAGGCGAGCGCGCAGGACAGCGAGCAGCTCAGGATCGGCAACCGACTGACCGGCGCCGCTTGCAAGCACAGGGTCCAGGACGATCGGGATCAAGTCGAGGGATTCGCTGAGCTCAGCGAGCACCCGGGCGGTGGCGGCATCTCCGATCAGACCGATCTTAACGGCCTGAGGAGGGCTTTCGGCCAATAACCTGCGGCAGTGCGCAATCACCTGTTCGGGCGGCTGGGGATGCAGCTGAGATAGCCCGCAGGTATCCTGTTCGGTCAGGGCGGTGATAACAGTCAAGGGGAAGACGCCTGCGGCATGCACTGACTCGGCATCGGCGAGGATCCCAGCCCCGCCGCTTGGGTCGTGACCGCCGATGCATAACACACGGGAGGGCTCATCGATCCGATCCATTGCCCCTGACCCCGGTATGCCAAAGCGGTATGGCGAGCTGTTTGCGTCGATCCTCGTCTAGCAAGTCAAGGCTAGATCTCGTCTCCAATCCAATCCATGGATCCTTATCGCGCGGAGAATCAGTCATGAGCACTTATCAATGTCTTGTATGTGGCTGGATCTATGATGAGGCCAAAGGCTGGCCGGATGATGGGATTGCGCCCGGAACCCGCTGGGAGGATGTCCCGGCTGATTGGAAATGTCCAGAATGCGGTGCTGGCAAGGATGATTTCGAACGGGCCGTTTTATGATCAATGGCAATACCCCCTATTGTCTGCAATCTGTCACAGAATCGACTACACTCTTTGGCATGGACGCCATGACCTCTATCGACCGAACGGCGGCGCGCACCAGGATTCCACCTGAGTTCATCCGGGATGCGCGCCGTTATTGCGAGCTCATCGAGACCCAGGCAGCTAGCCAAGGGCCATGGCTCAGCCAGATTGCTGAGCTCTTGCCTAGGCTCCATGCCAGTATCAATCTGCTTCTAGCCCGGTTTCAGGGCGCTAGCCTCGCTGTGGTTCCTGAACCGGTCAATCTCGATGCGCGCTTTGAACTCTTTAGCCAACTGCGGGCCAATCTGGCCGATCGCGATGCCTATTGGCTTGAGTTCGATAACCTGGCTGAAGGCATGGCAGCGATGACGGGGAGTCTCGCCGATGATCTGACCGACATCTATTGCGATCTCAAACAGGGTTTGCGGATCTTCGAGAGGGATCCCAAGCAGGCTGTGGCAGTGTGGGCATTGGGTTACGAACAGCATTGGGGACAACATCTGATCGATGCGCAACGCCATCTCGCCATGCTCGAGGCCCAGTCGCGATTACATCTTTGAGCTGTTTTCAAGAACCTGCGCCATCGTGCCCAGGGTTTTCTTCCTGAGCCGCAGGGTGTGGCTTCCCCCATTCGTCTCTGACCGGCATCGGCTTCCCGACTGCGGCACAGACCTCTTGCCCCAGCCATTGCCAGAGGACTATCCCGGGTAGGGCAGTTCCGGTTGCCAGCCGTTTGAGATTGAGCGCCGCGTTGGGGTTGCGGTCATGGTGGGTGCCGCATTCAGGGTATATCCATGCCCGATCCTTCAGTCTCAGCGTCTCGTGTTTCCAATCACAGACCGAACCCAGGCGGCTGCCCGGATCCCGGAAAGGTCTTCCATCAATCCCGCGTTCTGGCGTTTCGCCAACGTCATCAAATCCTTGGTGATGCAAGGGCTGGCGGGGATGACGGATCCACCGGTCGCGGGATTCCAGCCTTTTTAACGCCCGATACTTGCCAGCTTTCTGGAGCTTGCGGCGACGCTCGGCATACACCCTGCGCCCATGCCGGATTCTTGCCGCTTTCCAGAACACTACCGGCCCAGCGGGTGTAGCGGCCACCACTGGCACGTTCTGCCTAAGGTCCACCCCGATCCAGCAACCCGTATCCTCGGCAGCGGGAACTTTCATCGACACCGACATGCAGGCATACCAGACCCCCTGAGGGGCGCGAACCAGCTTCTGATATCCCCGCCCTGAACGGCGGGGCTTCGGGGGCAGGGGGTAATCGTCATTCCGACTATTTCCAGCCTCCACCTTTCTGCTAAGCTTTATCCCTCGTTTGGTCCATATTTTCAGATGCGAGGAGGCGAGCGATGTCCCTGGCGCTCACAGAGGCAGATCTAACCCTGACTGAGTCGGCGCGGCTAAAGATCGCCGATTTATTGCGCGAGGTCGAAGGCGGCATTCAGGGGGTGCGCGTCTTTGCGACTGCAGGTGGCTGCAGCGGGATCAGCTTTGGCATGACCTTCACCGAGGTAATCCATGAGGATGACGGGGTCCTGTCGCTCGAGGGCTGTAAGGTCGTGGTGGACGATGGAACGCTTGAATATCTGCGGGGCGTCGAGATCGATTTCATCGACCGCGGCGACGGTCAGGCCACCTTTATCTTCAATAACCTGCCCCAGATCGGCGGCTGTGGCAGCGGCTGCGGTTCCTCGGGCGGTGGTTGTTGTTGATCGCCCTTAACCCCCCCCATGATCCAGGTCGGGATTGTCGGTGGGACCGGTTACACAGGTGCAGAACTCCTGCGCTTGTTGATACGCCATCCGGCGGTCAGGCTTGCGGTCATCACCTCGCGCACCGAGGCAGGTCAGCCGGTCGCTGAGCTTTTTCCCCATCTGCGCGGTCACCTGGATCTCTGTTTCAGCGAGCCAGATCCTGAGTCGCTGGCGGACTGCGATCTAGTGTTCTTTGCCACCCCCAATGGCACAGCCATGCGGATGGCACCAGGTCTTCTCGCGCGCGGGGTGCGGATCATCGATCTGGCTGCAGACTTTCGGCTCAAGGACCCTGCTGAATGGGAGCGCTGGTATGGGATACCTCATGAGTGTCCCGAGCTTCTCGCCGAGGCGGTCTATGGCCTGCCCGAGGTCAATCGCCCGGCGATCCGCAGCGCTCGGCTGATCGCCAATCCAGGCTGTTATCCCACCGCCATTACTTTGGGTTTCCTGCCCTTGCTTGAGCGCAGCGCCATCGATCCCAAATGGCTCATCGCCGATGCCAAATCAGGGGTGAGCGGTGCTGGACGCAAGGGTGAAATCGGTCTCTTGATGGCCGAGGTCGGCGAAAGCTTTAAGGCCTATGCCGTCAGCGGGCATCGCCATCTCCCCGAGATCGCGCAAAACCTGCGCCTGTTTGCAGGCGTTGAGGGAGATCTTACCTTTGTCCCGCATCTCGTCCCTATGATCCGAGGGATCGAGGCGACCCTCTATGCCCGTCTGCTCGATGAGTCCTTGGACCCGGTTGCCCTTTATCAGGCCCGTTATGCGGACGAACCCTTTATCGATATCCTGCCAAATGGCAGCCCGGATACCCGGTCGGTGCGCGGCTCCAATCAATGCCGTATCGCCCTAGCGCGCCAGGGTCGGACGGTAATTGTGCAAACAGTGATCGATAACCTGGTCAAGGGTGCTGCAGGACAGGCAATACAGAATATGAATCTGATGTTTGGATTTGCAGAAACCCTGGGTCTGAATGACCTCGCCTTGCTTCCCTGAGGGTTCAGATACGCCGGGCTTTGCCCGACCAGTCTTGAAGACGGGTCAGAGAAGACATAGCTTGGTTTGCATCCGCTGCGCTCTGGCGAATGCGGTAGTGGGGCGGCGATTTTAAAGGCTGATCGGATATCTTGGGAGGCAGCATGAATGTTCTAGCTCAAGAGGCACCCCCTCTTGTTTTTACCTCATCAGCAGCAGCCAAGGTTGCAGAACTGATTCGAGAGGAAGGCAATCCCGGCTTGATGCTACGCATCTATATCCAAGGAGGTGGCTGCTCTGGTTTGCAGTATGGCTTTACCTTTGAGGAGGAGATCCAAGAAGGCGATACCGAGGTCGAGACAGACGGGGTCAAGCTCTTGATCGATCCGGTGAGTTTGCCCTATCTCGTGGGCGCCGAGATCGATTACACGGAGGGCTTACAGGGCGCGCAATTCGTCATCCGCAACCCAAATGCCACAACTACCTGTGGCTGTGGGTCATCCTTCTCCGCTTAAGCCAAGGTTAGACCTGCTAGCTAGAGCCCCCCTGCAGAGGCCTGAACAGATCCAAAATGGGGGGATTGGTCAGCCTAGGCGAGGCCGCTTCGGCAGTAGGGGTGTCGATTGTGACCCTGCGCCGGTGGGAGGCCTCGGACAGGCTGGTTCCTGAGCACACCGCAGGCGGTTATCGGCGCCAGGATCTTGCCAAGCTCAAGCCCGGCACGCTCCAGTGCGGAGATGGGCTTCTTTGGGTTTCACCGGCAATTGGAATACCAGATGGCAGGGGCGGGCAGCTCGTGGTTGCGGAACGCTTCCTTGCCGGCAGCAAGACCTGTTGGCCTTTGGGCATCAACTGGAAACCCTGCCGTGTCGGCATATGTTTGGACTTGTCCGGTTTGGGGCACAGACCAGGATCTTGAGGTGGATGCGGCAAGGGACCTGGTGAACCATGGACTGACCGCCCGAGGCGGCCCTACGGCCTACGGCGAGTTCCGCTGGGTCAGGCCTGGGGAGAATCAGGCGCTGGCCGAAGCCTCTGCTGCGGTGAAACCGGCCTGGATGAATCAGGCAGCAAGCCGCAGGTTGAGCGAGTCATGGTTAGGTCCGCGGAGGTATTGCGGAACGCTCCCTGTCTGCCGCCATGGCGCCGCTCGAGACCATCAACCAGCCGTTGGTTTCGGCGGTATCGCTAGGGGGATGATATTGGCCGAGTGCGTCCCTATGCTGAGGCGTCCGCCAAAATAGTCGAAGAGCGTATAACCCGCGCCTGCAGCGACAAGCAGGATCAGGAGCTGCATCAGCAGCCGTATACCCGAGCGTCGCTGGCGCTGGGGTCTCCAGTTTGTGCGTTGAAATTTATAGTCGCGCATTAATCCCTGGACCTGGTGGGGCGCTTAACCTAAGTGGCTATCGAGTGTAGTGTAGTCAGAGCGGATCGCGGTGCACAAGGCTTTATGCTTGAGCAAGTAACTTGTAGCCTTGATAGTTATTGATCCTGTTTCTGATCGCCAAGATGCAAACCAACCCAGTCATGATGGACCCTATCGAACGAGCGCTCGCGCTGATCCGGCGGGGCACTGAGGAGATCCTGCCCCAAGATGCTTTGCGCAAAAGGTTGGAACAGGGGCGCCCCCTGCGGGTCAAGGCTGGCTTTGACCCAACCGCCCCAGATCTGCATTTAGGACATACGGTCCTTCTGAACAAATTGCGTCAGTTTCAAGACCTTGGTCACCAGATCCTGTTTTTGATCGGCGACTTTACCGCCATGATCGGTGATCCCACCGGCAAGAGCGCAACCCGCAAGCCGCTTAGCCGTGAGGAGGTCGAGCGCAACGCCCAGACCTACCAGGATCAGGTCTTCCGCATCCTGGATCCTGACAAGACTCAGGTCTTATTTAACAGCCAGTGGCTTAACCAGCTCGGGGCTGCTGGCCTGATTCAGCTCGCCGCCCGCCAGACCGTTGCCCGCATGCTCGAACGGGACGACTTCGCCAAGCGTTATAAATCGGGTCAGCCGATTGCGATCCATGAGTTTTTATATCCGCTCATCCAGGGCTATGACTCGGTTTTTTTGCGGGCTGATATTGAATTGGGGGGGACGGATCAAAGATTCAATCTGCTGATGGGTCGGCAGCTGCAAGAGGACTATGGACAAGAACCTCAGGTCGTCGTGATCTTGCCCTTATTGGAGGGTCTAGACGGCGTCCAAAAGATGTCTAAGTCACTTGGCAACTATATCGGGATCACCGAACCGCCAGAGGAGATGTTCGGCAAACTGATGTCGATCTCCGATGAACTCATGTGGCGTTATTTTGAGCTGTTGAGTTTTCGTGAGCTATCTGAGATCGCGACCCTGCGTCAGGCGGTGGCAGAGGGTGCTAACCCACGCGATATTAAACTCGAACTGGCCCTGGAGCTCGTAGGGCGTTTTCATGGCAACGAGCAGGCACGCCGCGCCCAGGAATCTTTTATCGCGCGTTTTCAAAAGGGGCAGCTGCCAGAGGACATACCTGATCTGCGGCTTTCCTGTCCAGAGGGAGAAAGTGGCCTACCCGTTGCCAATCTGCTTAAACTGGCGGGTCTGGTGACTAGTACCTCGGAGGCAATCAGGATGGTGCAGCAAGGAGCAGTACGGATTGACGGCGAGCGGCTTGCTGACAGCCATCGTCTGTGTCCTCGGGGGAGTGACCACATCTATCAGGTTGGCAAGCGCCGGTTTGCACGTGTGCGTTTAGACTAAAAAATTTATTCCCCCCCTTGACCTCGGCGTAGTTTTAGGTATGATCTTTTGTCTCTGCGGTGCCTCTGAGGGGAGATTGAGATCTGAGGGGGTAGTGTAGAGGTTTGAGATCTTTGAGAAGGTAGAGTGAGAGGTTTGCTGAGGAGGTTTGG
>CALALB010000081.1 GCA_937923175.1 uncultured Chromatiaceae bacterium
TCAAGGTCGCCAGCCGTTTGCCTGTTGCAGGCCAGCGCAGGGGATGATGCCTGGCCGCATCCTGCCTGTTTCCCTGATCGAGCAGCCAGTTCCAGACCCGAGGCACCCCAGACACGCTTGAATAGTCGTTCTCCTTGGGCGTCGGATCCAGGGCGATCCTGGGTCAGGGGCATGGCGCAGCCACCGGACTGGGCAAGCCGCTGAACTCGCCCAGTGGGGTGGCGGGGTAAAGGTGGCGCTTGCTGCCCTTGGCCAGTGGAATCAGTGGCCCTCGCCCCGCTGCCGGGTCTTGTCCGAGAGGCCAAAAGGAGGGTGCGGCCTGGGCTCAGAGGATTCGACATGAGTGCTATGATCCAGCTTGACGCATGAAAGGTAATACTGGAGTCTAGCTCCCTCCTCTGCCTGAGGCGTAGTGTCGCCCGTCTGGGATAGCCGCATCCCCAAGCCGCCATACCCTGCCTCACACTGTACACCACAGGGTGCATGTTGGGCATCCGCAATCCCTCCCGCACCTAAAGACGCAGGTTTACTTGGGGGCTCTATGAATCCCTTATTTATCCACCAAAACCTCCCCCGCCGGTTCAACCATCTGGTCAAAGCCTCGGCCGCGGCGGCCATCTGGTCTGGCGTCGAGGTCGCAGGCAAAGGCTTAGACTCGACAGCGGCAGGAGATCAGGATGATCTACTATCGGCTCAACCGCGGAATCCATTCTGGGGTCGATTCAAGGATCGCTGGCTTTGCACCCAGGTCGATCTATGCCGAGGTATGTTTGCCTGCGCTGACTCAAATGAGACTGGTGAATTTTTGATCAGGCTGGTTTGGTCGAGACGATCCGCATCCTGGCTGCCGTCTCAGCCCAGCCCCCATGAGCAGGCGCGCGCCCTTGCCCAGGCGCGCTATGATCTACAGGGGCTGTCTACAGAGACAGATCGCTGGGGTGCAAGGGCAAGAGGGATTCAGGTCAATGCCGAACCTTTCAGAACTGATCGCTGAACTGGCCGCTGCCACCGATCAGCTGGAGGATGCCGCACGTGGGGAGGATTGGGAGCTGGTTGCGCGTTTGCAAAAACGCCGGCGCGTCCTGATCGACTCCTTAGTTGAACGGTTGGCGCAAGAGCCCCTCGGCCCCGAGGAGTCTGACCAGATCGAGTCGATCCGCCGACAGGAGGCGCTGGTTGCGAGCCTGGCGACTGCCCGTCTCGAGACTCTACGCCGCACCCTCGCCGAGTTCCCCGAGATCCAGAGCCCTCATGTAAGCCGCATGGAACGCGCCTATCGCGATGGGATGGGCTTAATCCACCCACCGCCGAGCGTTGCGGAATAGACGCAGCCAAGGGCCATCTGGTCCCCAATCGTCTGGATGCCAGGAATATTGAACAGTGCGGAAGACCCGCTCCGGGTGCGGCATCATGATGGTGACCCGGCCATCGGTCGTGGTCAGCCCGGCAATCCCTAGGGGCGAGCCATTGGGATTGGCCGGATAGCGCTCGGCGATTCGGCCATCGTTTTCGATATAGCGCAGGCCCACCCAAGGCTGAGCTGAGCCGAGGTGCGCCTCATCGCGAAACTCGGCGCGCCCTTCCCCATGCGCCACGGCGATCGGTAGACGCGAGCCGGCCATCCCGGCCAAGAGGATCGAAGGGGTGGGCAGGATCTCGACCATCAGGGTGCGCGCCTCGAATTGTTCGGAGCGGTTGCGGACAAATCTGGGCCAGTGCGCTGCGCCCGGGATGAGGTCTTTCAGCCGGGCCAGCATCTGACAGCCATTGCAGACCCCCAGGGCAAAGGTGTCCGGCCGTTCAAAGAAGGTCTGAAACTGATCCCGTGCCCTAGGGTTAAACAGGATGGTCTTGGCCCAGCCCTCCCCCGCCCCGAGCACATCGCCATAGGAAAACCCACCGCAGGCAATGAGCCCTTTAAATTGGCTCAGATCCACCCGCCCTTCCAGGATGTCCGAGAGATGGACATCGCGACAGGCAAAGCCCGCGGCATGAAAGGCCGCGGCCATCTCGATCTGGCCGTTGACCCCCTGGGTACGCAGGATCGCGATGGGCGGCCGCAGGCCGCGCTCGATATAGGGCGCCGCAATATCGTCTTCGGGATCGAAGGTCAAAGAGGCAAAGAGTCCAGGGTCTGGCTCGTCGATCCGGGCAAAGGATTCGGCAGCGCAGTCTGGGTGATCCCGCAATGACTGCATCCTAAAGCTGGTTTCAGACCACAGACGGTGGAGCTCGGCGCGACTTGCCTCAAAGAGGATCTGACCGCGCCGACGGATGCGGATCCGGTCGCCCTCATCCAGCATCCCGATCACCGGGCTGAATTCAGCCAGCCTGTGGTCTTCCAGGATCTGGAGGACTGTGTCCGTATCGCTATGCCGGACCTGGATGACCACGCCGAGCTCCTCGCTGAACAGGCTGGCCAGGTCATCCGCGCCAAGTGGGGCAAGGTCGATGTCCAGTCCGCAGCGCCCAGCAAAGGCCATCTCGCAGAGGGTCACGAGCAGCCCCCCATCCGAGCGGTCGTGATAGGCCAGGAGCAGATCGGCCTCGCGCAGCTCGCGCAGTGCAGCAAACAGGCGCCGAATGAGATCTGGATCGTCGAGATCGGGCGGTACCTCGCCCAGTTGACCATAGACCTGGGCAAGCGCCGATCCCCCCAATCGATTCCGACCGCGCCCGAGATCGATCAGGATCAGATCGGTATCCCCGCAATCGGTGCGCAACTGGGGGGTGAGGGTCCGGCGGACATCCGTCACGGGCGCAAAGGCCGAGACGATCAGGGACAAGGGCGCAACCACCCGCTGCTCGCCCTCGGGGGTCTGCCAAACCGTTTGCATACTGAGTGAGTCCTTGCCGACTGGGATGGCAATCCCGAGTGCCTGACAAAGCGCACTGACTGCCTTGACCGTGTCATAGAGGCGCGCATCCTCGCCCGGATAGCCGGCCGCCGCCATCCAGTTTGCCGAAAGCCGGATCTCGCTGAGCTCAGAGATCTCTGCGGCCAAGAGATTGGTGATCGCCTCGCCCACCGCCATCCGCCCTGAGGCTGGGGCATCGAGCAGGGCGATTGGGGTCCGCTCGCCGAGCGCCATCGCCTCGCCAGTCTCGCCGGAATAATCGCTTAAGGTCACGGCGCAATCGGCAACCGGCACCTGCCAGGGCCCGACCATCTGGTCACGGGCGACCAGACCCGTAATGCTACGATCGCCGATAGTAATCAAGAAGGTCTTATCGGCCACCGCTGGCAAGTGCAGGACCCGCCCAATCGCCTCAGCGAGGGTGATCCGGTCGCGGTCAAACGGCAGGGATGGCGGCGGACGTCGTTGGACAACCCGGCTCAGACGCGGCGGCTTGCCAAACAGCAGGTTTGACGGAAGATCGATCGGCCGCTCGCCGGTCCGGCGACCCTCGAGCACCAGCTGTTCCTCAGCGGTGGCCTCGCCGAGAACGGCACAGGGACAGCGCTCGCGCGCGCACAGGGCTTGAAACAGCTCAAGCCGGTTGCGGTCGATCGCCAGGACATAGCGCTCCTGGGATTCATTGCACCAGAGCTCCAGGGGCGAAAGACTCGGGTCGGCGGTTGGGATCGCATCGAGCTCAAAGCGCCCGCCGCGCCCGGCATCATGGACCAGCTCAGGCAGGGCATTGGCCAATCCACCCGCCCCCACATCATGGATCGCCAGGATGGGATTGTGTTCGCCCAAGGCCCAGCAGCGGTCGATGACCTCCTGGCAGCGGCGCTGCATCTCGGGATTGGCGCGCTGCACCGAGGCAAAATCGAGCTCGGCATCCGAGCTGCCTGCTGCCAGGCTGGATGCCGCGCCGCCCCCAAGCCCAATCCGCATCGCTGGGCCGCCGATGACGACAATGGGGGTTCCGGGTGGGAAGGGTCGTTTTTGGACATGAGTGGCGCGGATATTGCCAAGCCCCCCGGCAAGCATGATCGGCTTGTGATAGCCGCGGATCTCGAGTCCTCCCTCAGGCGTTGGGAGCGCCTGCTCATAGGTGCGAAAGAAACCGGCGAGATTCGGGCGCCCAAACTCATTGTTGAAGGCCGCTGCGCCGATCGGCCCCTCGAGCATGATCGTCAAGGCCGAGGCGATGCGCTCAGGTCGGCCATGATCCTGTTCCCATGGCTGCTCGAAACCGGGTACACGGAGATGAGAAACGGCAAATCCGGCCAGCCCAGCCTTGGGCTTGGCACCGCGCCCGGTCGCCCCCTCATCGCGAATCTCGCCGCCCGCCCCAGTCGCTGCCCCTGGTTCAGGGGCGATCGCGGTCGGATGATTATGGGTCTCGACCTTAATTAAGACATGGATAGACTCCTCGGATTCGCGATAGATGCCTGTCTGAGGATCGGGGAAAAAGCGCCGACCGGGCCTGCCAGCGAGGACTGCGGCATTGTCACGATAGGCAGAGAGCACCCCTCGGGGATTGTGTTCTGTGGTTTGGCGGATGAGATCAAACAGGCTATGGGGCTGGGGCTCGCCGTCGATCGTCCATTCGGCCTTAAAGATCTTATGCCGGCAATGTTCTGAATTGGCCTGCGCAAACATCATGAGCTCGACATCTGTCGGATCGCGCCCAAGCCCCTGGAAGCTCGCGAGCAGATAATCGATCTCATCCGCTGAAAGCGCCAATCCCAGCGATCTATTGGCCTCCTCGAGCGCCTGCCGTCCCTGGGTCAATAGCGGCACCCAGCCGAGTGGACGCGGCTCGGACTGGGCAAACAGAGAGTCTGCATCGAGCTCAAGGCACACGACCTGGGTCATGCGGTCATGGAGAAGCTCAGCGGCGCGTTGCAGCGCCTCATCGGCAAGCACCCCTTCCTCTGAGCCCAGGGTATAAAGCACACCCCGCTCGATGCGCTCAATCGCCTTTAGGCCGCAATGATGGGCGATATCCGTGGCCTTAGAGGACCAGGGCGAGATGGTCCCCGGGCGGGGAATGACCAGCAGGGAGCGCCGGTGTCCAGCCGGCCAAGACAGGGACGAGGAGGCGGGCCCATAGTGTAAAAGCTCATCCAGGATCGCCCGCTCTGAGGCAGAGAGTTCGAGGCGCAATTGCACGAAATGGATATATTCGGAGGCAAGGCCCAGGGGCACGCCGAGCTCGGCCTGAAGCCTCGCTATGAGCCTGGCAAGCCTAAACCCAGAATGCGCAGCTGCGCCACTGAGGATCAGCATGGGAGTCACTCGTCGATCGATTTGCGGGCAGGATACCCAGGTTTCAGCCGGCGCTGACGCAGCGCCTCATACAAGCAGATTCCGGCAGCGACCGAGATATTCAGGCTTTCCATCTGCCCAAGCATTGGGATCCGCGCCAGATAATCGCAGCACTCGCGGGTCAACCGGCGCAACCCCTTGCCCTCATTGCCCAGGACGATCCCCAGGGGGCCGGTGAGATCGAGGTCATAGATCTCTTGGCTCGAGTCGGGTACCGCACCGACCAACCAGATGCCGCGTTCCTTGAGCTGCTTCATGACCCGAACCAGATTGGTCACCTGGATATAAGGCAGGCTGGTTGCCGCCCCGCTCGCCACCCTGCAGACCACAGGGGTCAGACCCACTGCGCGATCCTTGGGCGCGATCACCGCCTGCACCCCTGCTGCCTCGGCGGTACGCAGGCAGGCACCCAGATTATGAGGGTCCTGGACCTCATCCAGGAATAACAGGAAGGGCAAGGTCGCCAGCCGGTCGAGCAGGGCAAAAAGCTCGGATTCTGGGCGTGCTGCCGGGACCCTGACCCAGGCGATGACCCCTTGATGGTTAACCCCTGGGGCCTCGCGCTCCAGGGCGTCGCGTTCGACCTGACGTAAACGCACGCCTGCCGCCCGGGCGAGTTCAATCAGTGTCTCCAGGCGCCGATCGCGCCGCCCCCGCTCGATCCACAGCGCATCGACCCCCTGGGCACCAAACCGCAGCGCCGCGCGCACGCTATGGATGCCGCCGATCGGCGATCGCTCAGTCATCTGCTGCCTCGCTCTGGACCCTGCCTGCCTGATCCTGACGGCGCCCTTTTGCAGACCGGGGTGCTGGGCTGGCGACCCGCCTTCTTCTCGCCTTCCGCTGACCGGCTGCGGCGCTTGGCGCCAGCTGGCGGCTTGGCAAGGATGAAATCGATCTTGCGCTCATCCAGATTGACCGCTGCGACCTGGACCCACAGCCGATCGCCCAACCGATAGATCCGCCCGCTGCGGGTACCGATCAGCTGATGACCGATGGGGTCGAAGTGATAGAAATCGTTGTCAAGCGCACTGATATGGACCAGTCCATCGACATAGATGGCATCGAGCTCGACGAAGATACCGAATGAATTGACCCCGGTGATGGTCCCCGCAAAGACCTCGCCCAGCTTGTCTTGCATATATTCGCATTTGAGGGCCAGCTCGGCATCGCGGGTGGCCTCATCGGCCCGCCGCTCGGTCTCTGAACACCACTTTGCGATCTGGTGCAGCTCGGCCTTGGTCTCATCGAGTTCAGCAGCCTTGCCACCCGCCAGCAAATGCTTGATGAGCCGATGGACGACGAGATCCGGATAGCGCCGAATCGGTGAGGTGAAATGGGTATAGGCATCATAGGCCAACCCAAAATGGCCGATGTTATCCGCACTATACATCGCCTGCTGCATGGAGCGCAGCACCACGGTTTGGATCAGATGGCGATCGGGACGATTTTGGATCTGTTCGAGCAGACGGGCATAATCGGCCGTCGCCGGTTTATCCCCGCCGGGCAGCTTGAGACCCAGCTGGGCCAAAAACTCGCGCAGTTCATTGCGTTTATCCTCCTGCGGTGGCTCATGGACGCGATAGATCGCCGGTAGCCGGTAGCGCTGGAACTGACGGGCAGCGGCGACATTGGCCGCTAGCATACACTCCTCGATCAGCCGATGGGCCTCAGTGCGCACCAGGGGTACGATCGATTCGATCCGACCCTGTTCATTGAAGATAAAGCGGGTTTCGATGGTGTCAAAGTCAAGCGCGCCGCGCGCCAGGCGCTGGGCGCGTAGGGCCTGATAGAGCTGATAGAGTTCATGAAGATGGGGTAGAAGATCTGCAAACTGGGCGCAAGGCTCAGGATCACCGTTCAGGATAGAGGCCACCTGGTCATAGGTGAGCCGCGCGCGTGAACGCATCACCGCCTCAAAGAATCTGGCCCGCGTGGTTTTGCCCAGCCGATTGATATACAGCTCGGCGGCTACGCACAGGCGATCCACCCCTGGATTGAGGGAACACAGTCCATTGGAGAGGATCTCAGGGAGCATGGGGATCACCCGGTCGGGGAAATAGACCGAATTACCGCGCAATCTTGCCTCGCGATCGAGCGCGGTTCCCCGGCGCACATAGGCCGAGACATCGGCGATACAGACCAACAGCCGCCACCCCTTGGGCTTACCCTCGCAATAGACCGCATCGTCAAAATCACGGGCATCGGCGCCATCGATGGTGACCAGGGGCAAATCCCGCAGATCGACCCGCCCCGCCTTGGCCGCTTCTGGGACCTCATCGCTGAGCCCGGCGATCTCGGCCTCGACCTCAGGCGGCCAGGCGACTGGTAGATCATGGGTTCGGATGGCGATCTCGGTCTCCATCCCCGGCTGCAAATGATCGCCCAGGATCTCGATGATCCGGCCGATCGGAGGGGTACGATAGGTCGGCTGGTCGGTGATCTCGGCGACCACGATCTGACCCTGTTCGGCACCGCCCAGACGATCGCTTGGAATGATAATGTCATGGATCAGGCGTTTATTGTCGGGAACGACAAATCCTACCCCGCTTTCCTGATAGAGCCGCCCGACCACCCGCCGGGTATTGCGCTCGAGGATCTCGACCAGTGCCCCCTCAAGGCGCCCGCGCCGATCGCGTCCGGCGACCCGTACCACCACTCGATCGCCATGAAAGAGGGCACGCATCTCCTTGGGGCAAAGATAAAGATCATCCCCGCCTTCGTCCGGTTGGATAAAGCCAAATCCATCCGGATGCCCGATAACCCGCCCGACGAGCAGGTCGCGCCGATCGACCGGACAATAGGCCTGGGCGCGGTTGCGCAGGATCTGGCCATCGCGCACCATTGCCGCCAAACGCCGTTCGAGGGCGATGAGCTCATAGTCCTCATTGAGGCCGAGCATCCTGGCAAGCGATTCAAATGAGAGCGGGCCGCGCTTCTGGAGTGTCTCCAGGATCAACTCGCGGCTGGGGATCGGATGGGCGTATTTTTTGGCCTCGCGTTCGCGATAGGGATCGGTGGGCGCCAGCTCTGGGTTCTTTCGACGTTGGGTCACTGGGTCTAGACAATCGGGATGTATTAAATGGCCTAGTGTACCCTTGACAGTCAAACTCTGTCTTGACTAGTATCCTGGCTCCATCCGGCGCCGCCTCCCAAAGGCGCGCTTGCCGGGGACGCCGAGGTGGCGGAATTGGTAGACGCGCATGGTTCAGGTCCATGTGAGCGAAAGTTCGTGGAGGTTCGAGTCCTCTCCTCGGCACCAGCCCCCAGGGCGCTGCATCTTAAACCCGATGCAGCGCCTTTTTTATGCCTGTTGAACCGGAAGTCAGATGATGTCGCTACCGCTTGTCAGCCTGACCGCAGTCTCCCCAATCGATGGGCGCTATGCCGAAGGCACCACCAGGCTGCGCGCGCTCTTTAGTGAATATGGCCTGATCCAGCGCCGCGTCCTGGTCGAGGTGCGTTGGCTCCAACGGCTCGCCGCCCATCCGGCCATCCCTGAGGTGGCGCCCTTTTCACCTGAGGCCAATGCTAGGCTCGAAGCGCTGATCAAAGATTTCTCGCTCGCGGATGCCGAGCGGATCAAATCGATCGAACGTACCACCAACCATGACGTCAAGGCGGTCGAATATTTTATCAAGGAATGGATCAGCGCCCATCCCGAGCTTGCCCGGGTCAGCGGGTTCGTGCATTTTGCCTGTACCTCCGAGGACATCAATAACCTGGCCTATGGTCTGATGGTGCGCGATGGCCGGGACCAGGCCCTGTTGCCTGTACTCGATGCCCTGATCGAGGCGTTGCGCGCCCTGGCCCATCGTTATGCCGATCTGCCCATGCTTGCGCGGACCCATGGCCAGCCCGCAACCCCCACCACCCTCGGCAAGGAGCTTGCTAATACCGTCTATCGGTTGCGGGCTCAGCGCCAGCGTCTGGCTGAGGTCAGGATCCTCGGCAAGATCAACGGCGCAGTCGGCAATTACAATGCCCATTGCCTCGCCTATCCAAAGGTCGATTGGCCGGCCCTGGCCCAGGGCTTTGTCGAATCTCTAGGGCTCGTCTTCAACCCCTATACCACCCAGATCGAACCGCATGACTACCTGGCTGAGCTGTTCGATGCCCTGGCGCGCTGCAATACCATCCTGATCGATCTCTGCCGCGATCTATGGGGCTATATCGCCCTCGGCTATTTCAAACAGCGTCTGAAGGCCGAGGAGGTCGGCTCATCGACCATGCCGCATAAGGTCAATCCAATCGATTTCGAAAACGCCGAGGGCAATCTAGGGCTTGCCAATGCACTCTTCCGGCATCTGGCCGACAAGCTGCCTATCTCGCGCTGGCAGCGCGATCTTACCGATTCAACCGTCCTGCGTAACCTGGGAACCGCCTTTGGGCATGAGCTCATCGCGCTTCAAGCCATCGAGCGGGGACTGGCCAAGCTCGAGGCCGATCCCGACTGTCTGGCGCGGGACCTCGATGGGCACTGGGAGATCCTGGCCGAACCGATCCAGACCGTGATGCGCCGCTATGGACTGCCTGAACCCTACGAGCAGCTGAAGGCCCTGACCCGGGGTCAGCGGATCGGACAGCAGCAGCTCCATGCCTTTATCGATGGGCTCAACCTGCCAGAGTCGGTCAAGTCGGAACTCAAGGCGCTCACCCCAGCGCGCTATCTCGGGCGAGCAGCCGAGCTGGCAAGGGCCGTGTCGTAACCGAGCCTTGGCAATGGCCGGCAAGACGCCGGCACCTCAAAAACCCCAACCCCTTTGCGTTGTTTTAGCGACCAGGATTTATTTATCCTCAACGATCATGAATACCCATGGCTTTAACCGGCGAAATGCTGAGGCCTTGGACACCGGCGCCCAAACCCAGCCCGGCGAGGGGTTTGCGCCCTCTGCATTTGTCGTCGAGCTCGCCAATCCGCGCGGCTTTTGCGCGGGGGTCGATCGGGCGATTGCTATCGTCGAGCGGGTGCTCGAGCGCTTTGGCGCACCTGTCTACGTGCGCCATGAGGTGGTGCATAACCGCTTCGTGGTCGAGGGGTTGCGTCAGCGCGGGGCGATCTTCGTCGAGGATCTCGCCGAGGTTCCGGATGGCGCCACCCTGATCTTTAGCGCCCATGGTGTCCCCCAGTCAGTGCGCCAAGAGGCCGAGGCACGGGGATTTCGGCTCTTCGATGCCACCTGCCCCCTGGTCAATAAGGTCCATCGTGAGGTCGGCCGGTATTGCCAACAGGGGATCAGCGTGGTCCTGATCGGGCATCGCGGGCACCCTGAGGTCGAGGGGACGCTTGGCCAATGCCTTGACCCCAAGGACGGTGCGCGGATGTTTTTAATCGAGCGGCTCGAGGATGTGGCCAGCCTCGAGATCCCGGACCCCGAACGCCTGGCCTATGTCACCCAGACGACTCTGTCGATCGACGACAGCCGCGCCATGATTGCGGCCCTAAAAGCGCGTTTCCCCAAGATTCAAGGCCCGCACAAAAGCGACATCTGCTATGCGACCCAGAATCGCCAGGACGCGGTTCGGGATCTTGCCCAGCGCTGCGAGCTGATGCTCGTAGTCGGCTCACCCAATAGCTCAAACTCGAACCGCCTGCGCGAGCTGGCCGAAAAACAGGGCTGTCGCGCCTATCTGATCGACGGCCCTGAGGACCTCAAACCCGAATGGCTGGCAGGCTGCACGCGGGTTGGGGTCACTGCAGGTGCCTCGGCGCCCGAGGTCCTGGTCGAGGGGGTGATCGGGCGGCTCAAAGACTGGGGCGCGCTCAGCATCCTCGAACAGCCAGGGATGCGTGAGGAGGTGGTTTTTGCCCTGCCGCACGAGCTATAAGGCGGTACAGGTATGCATAGGGCCCCATGGCGCCCCTTGGGTCGGCATCCGGCGTGAAACGAGCATACAGGTAGGATGGGCAGGTCATTGTCTGACCCAGTTTTCACCGGGAGGACCTGGGTCAAGGGCTTGATTCATCGCCAAGCCCGCGTAGGCACCCATAACCCCCCTACCTGGTGAAAGTCAGGGTGCCCAGTCTACAAAACCAGATGGGGGTTGGAAGCGATCGATGTCTGACATCCTGGTCGTCGGTGGCGGCATCATCGGACTCTTGACGGCGCGCGAACTGGCTCAGGCCGGCGCTAAGGTAGCCCTCGTCGAGATGGGCGAAACCGGGCGCGAGTCATCCTGGGCCGGTGGCGGCATCCTCTCGCCGCTTGATCCCTGGGGCGCGCCTAAGGCGGTAGATGTCCTGGCCCGTCTCAGCCAAAGGCTTTATCCGACACTCGTCGCCGAGCTTGTCGCCGTCACAGGTATCGATCCCGAATATACGGTCAGCGGAATGCTGGTCCTCAACCCAGATGATCCCGAACGGGCGATCATCTGGGCGCAACGGCACGCCCAGCGGATTGAGCGGCTCGATGCCGCCCAGTTGAGCGCCCTTGAGCCCGAGCTTGGGATCCAACCGGACCAGGCCTTGTATCTACCCGAGGTGGCCCAGATCCGTCCCCCTCTACTCACCAAGGCCATCCGGCGTGCCATCGAGCGCCAGGTCAGGATCCGCGAACGCGAGGAGGTCTGTGAGCTCATGGTGCGCGGTGGGCAGGTTGTGGGGGTGCGCACACCTCGGGCGCAGATCCAGGCCGAGCAGGTGGTGATCTGCGCTGGGGCCTGGACGGCCAAGCTCCTCGAACAACTGGGTAATCCGCCGGAGATCCGTCCGGTACGCGGTCAGATGCTCCTCTTTCATGCCAAACAAAACCAAATCCGGCGGATCGTACTCTACCAAGGGCGCTATGTTATCCCGCGGCGCGATGGGCAGGTGCTCTTTGGCAGTACGCTCGAGGAGGCTGGATTTACCAAGCAGACCACCGCCGAGGCCAAGGAGTCCCTGTATCAGGACGCCATCCAGCTCTTTCCAGTGCTCAAACGCGCCCCCATCGAGGATCACTGGGCTGGGTTGCGTCCAGGCTCACCGAGCGGGATCCCCTATATCGGCGTCTATCCGGGGATCGCTGGGCTGTATTTCAATGCGGGTCATTTTCGCAATGGTTTGACCCTGGGTCCTGCCTCTGCTCGGCTGATGGCCGATCTGGTATTGGGGCGGGAGCCGACCCTGGACCCCGGCCCCTATGCCCTGGAGGCCTTTAGGGCATAAGTGGGGGAGCAACTGCCGGCGGTCGTTGCTGGACCCCGACCTGCGCCGGGTTGACCTTTCTGGTTCAGCGCTAGACCGATTAGGGTATGCCCCGCTTAGCCTCGGAGGGGCAGGCTGGGTGTCTCAGGGCAGCGGCGACTGTGGTAAATGATCCAAAGATCACCAATCCATCGCCCGCCCTTGCCTCGGCCAGGGCCTGGTCGATCGCCGAGGCGATATCCCCAAAGATCTGACATCTGTCCTGGCCCAGAAGACCAGCCAGACGCACCGCTAATGTCTCTGCCGGCAACGCCCGCTCATCCGCGGTCTGCCCCAGATACCAGCGATCGATGAGTTCCACCAAAGGGGCAGCCATCCGCTCGGCTGGTTTGTCGTTCAGGATCGCAAATACCGCCCGCAGCCGGCCTAAGCAGGACAGATCGCGTAGATTGGCCGCCAAGGCAGCGGCGGATTCGCCATTGTGCGCGACATCCAGGATCCAGGTGACCGGACCGGCCAAGACCTGAAAGCGTCCGGCCAAATGGACCGCGCGCAGCCCCTGCTCGATCGCGGTGCGCTGAATCGGCAAAGGATCGGCGAGCGCCCGCAAGGCAGCCAGGGCGGCGCTGGCATTATCGAGCTGAAAGACACCGGGCAAGGCCGGTCTGGGCAGATTGAGCAGCGCCTCTGCCCTGCCCTCGCTCACCCGCCCGGTCCAGGACCAACCGGCTGCCGTCTGCTGCCAGGCAAAGGCCCGCCCGAGCTCGAGCGGGATGGCACCGATGCGCCCTACCTCGTTGCGCAGGCTCGCCGGGGCATCGCGCTGGCCGATGATCGCCGGGCGTCCTGGCCTAAAGATCCCCGCCTTTTCGCGGGCGATGGCCTCCAAGGTCTCGCCTAGCCATTCGGTATGATCGAATCCGATATTGGTGACCACCGCGACCTCGGCATCGATGAGATTGACCGCATCCAGCCGTCCCCCCAACCCCACCTCGAGCACAACGAGATCAAGCCCGGCGCGGGCGAATAGATCCAGGGCAGCCAGGGTCCCAAACTCGAAATAGGTCAGCGGGACCGAACCGCGCGCTGCCTCGACGCGGGCAAAGGCAGCGCATAGTGCCTCATCTGCGACCGGCTGCCCCTCAATCCGCACCCGCTCGTTGTAATGCAAAAGATGCGGTGAGCTATAGACACCGCAGCGATAACCGGCGGCGCGGGCGATCGATTCGATGATCGCCACTGTCGAGCCCTTGCCATTGGTCCCACCGACGGTGATGATGGGGCAAGCGGGGCGCAGGGCGCCGAGCCTCGACCAGACCGCGCGGACGCGCTCGAGACCCAGGGCGATGCGGTTCGGATGAATCTGGGTCAGCCAGGCAAGCCAATCGGCAAGCGTTTTCAGGTTTTTGCTGGTCATGGTCAGAGCCCACCCATGATGCTGGCCTAAGGATATCAGACCCGCCTGACAGGCCTTCTGGGCCTCGCCTCGACCCTCGTCGGGGTGATTGAAGGTGCCGCTAGCGCACCCCTGTCATCTCAAGCCAGAGGCGCATGAACCGGCACGACGGTCCGACAATAACGCGGCCGGTGCATGAGCAGGGCCAAGAGATCGGCGATGCGCTCGCGTAGATCCCGCCGATCGATGATCATGTCGAGTGCGCCCTTCTCGAGCAGAAATTCGCTGCGCTGAAAGCCCTCGGGTAATTGCTCGCGCACTGTCTGTTCGATCACCCTGGGCCCGGCAAACCCGATTAAGGCATTGGGTTCGGCGATATTGAGGTCACCCAGCATCCCCAGGCTTGCCGAGACTCCGCCCATGGTCGGATCGGTCAGGACCGAGACAAAGGGCAGGCGCTGCTCGCGCAGCTTGGTAAGGGCAGCGCTGGTCTTGGCCATCTGCATCAGCGAAAACAGGCTTTCTTGCATGCGCGCCCCGCCGCTGGCCGCAAAGCACACATAGGGTGATCCTTGGGCAATCGCGGTTTCGACACCGCGCACGAAGCGTTCCCCGACTACCGAGCCCATGGATCCACCCATGAAATTGAATTCAAAGGCGGCAGCCACGATGGGTTCACCCTTCAGCCGACCGCGCATGACAAGCAAGGCCTCCTTTTCGCCCGATTGTTTCTGGGCCTGGGCCAGCCGGTCCTTGTATTTTTTGAGGTCCTTGAACCGCAGCGGATCGACCGACTCTAGGTTGGCACCGATTTCCTCGCGGTCCTCAGGATCTAAAAAAACCTCCAGACGGCGGCGGGCGCTGATTCGGTTGTGATGCCCACATTTAGGGCAGACCTCGAGGTTACGTTCGAGCTCAGCCCGATACAGGATGGCATTGCACCCTGGGCACTTGGTCCAAAGGCCTTCGGGTACCGTCCGCTTGGTGCTGGCATTAATCCGGATGCGCGTCGGGATGAGCTTCTCAAACCAGCGTTTGCCCTTGTCCATCGCCTGACGCATGGTGGCGCTGGCCTGCGCTTGGAGCTGTGATTTGGTTGAATCTTCCATCTCGGTTAGTTGGGTTGGGTTGGCCAAATGATAGGCCAGACAAATGGATTTCCGCCCTGGCTTGCGCCGGCATGACTCCCCCCTCAACCCGGCGCACACCCGGGCAACCTGGCGAAGGCCGGGGCCCTACTCTCCCCCTTGATCCCGACGCAGGTCGGGGCGGGGTCCAGAGAACGCCCTGGCGGGGCAGAGGGTTCTGGATTTCCGTCCCGGCCTGGCGCGGCATGAGTGGGCATGGCAGGGTGCGCACCGCGCTACCCTATTTGGGTTCGTCGATCGCCTGGCGCAGTGTTTTGAGAAAGGCGGCGATCTCAGCTGGGATCCGCTCTGGTGTTTCGCCCAAGGACTCGATCCGGCTGACGATCGCGCTGCCGACGATCACTGCATCGGCGATCCTAGCGATCTGCGCGGCGGTCTCGGCGTCCTTAATCCCAAAGCCCACCCCGACGGGGAGGGCGATCATGGATTTGATCCGAGCCAGATGGGCCGCGACATCGCTTGGATCCAGATGACCAGCCCCGGTCACCCCCTTGACCGAGACATAGTAAACGAATCCAGAGGCAAGCGCGCCGATCCGCCGGATGCGCTCGTCGGTTGAGGTCGGGGCAAGCAGATAGACGAGGTCTAAGCCCTGGCTCTTGAGGACCCCAACCAGCTCCTCAGCCTCCTCAGGGGGGACATCGACGATGAGTACCCCATCGGCCCCAGCAGCATGCGCGCGCTCGGCAAAGGTCTGATAGCCCATGCGCTCGATGGGGTTGAGATAGCCCATGAGCACCACTGGCGTCTGGGGATCAGAGCGGCGAAAGGCCTCCACCATCCCGAGCACATCGCCCAGGCGCACCCCCTGAGCGAGGGCGCGTTCGGTGGCGCGCTGGATCACTGGACCATCGGCCATGGGGTCCGAGAAAGGGACACCAAGCTCGATAAGATCGGCGCCCGCCTCAACCAGGGCATGCATGAGGGGAACGGTCAACTCGGGCCGAGGATCGCCGGCGGTGAGATAGGGGATCAAGGCCCGGCGCCCCTGGGCCTGCAATTCGGCAAAACGCTCAGCGATCCGGCTCATAATGTCCACCCGTCGTGCTCAGCGACTGTGTGCATATCCTTATCGCCGCGCCCAGAGAGATTGACCACGATGATCTGATCGAGACGCATCCGCGGTGCCAACTGCTCCGCATAGGCCAGGGCATGGCTGGATTCGAGCGCCGGGATGATCCCTTCGGTGCGGGTGAGGCGATGAAAGGCGGCCAGGGCCTCTCGGTCAGTCACCGCGACATAGGTCGCACGCCCTGTGTCTTTCAGCCAGGCATGTTCAGGACCCACCCCTGGATAATCCAGCCCGGCTGAGATCGAATGGGTCTCGAGGATCTGACCGTCCTCATCCTCCATGAGATAGGTCCGGTTACCATGCAAGACCCCGGGGCGTCCAGCATTGAGCGGCGCGGCATGGCGACCGGTCTCTAGCCCCTCCCCTGCCGCCTCGACCCCATAGAGTGCAACCTCCTCGTCCTCGAGGAATGGATAAAACAGGCCCATGGCATTTGAGCCGCCGCCGACGCAGGCAATCAGGGCATCGGGCAGTCGCCCGGTGCGTTCCAGTAGTTGTTGTTTGGTCTCGCGCCCGATGACTGCCTGAAAGTCGCGCACCATCATGGGATAGGGATGAGGGCCGGCCACGGTGCCGATGATATAAAAGGTGCGATCGACATGGGTCACCCAATCGCGCATCGCCTCATTGAGCGCATCCTTGAGGGTACGCGACCCCGAGCGCACTGGCACAACCTCGGCGCCCAAGAGCCTCATGCGATAGACATTGGCCTGTTGGCGAGCGACATCCACCTCGCCCATATAGACCACGCATTCAAGCCCCAGGCGCGCCGCGACCGTGGCCGTTGCCACCCCATGCTGGCCTGCGCCGGTCTCGGCGATGATGCGGCTCTTGCCCATGCGCCGTGCCAGAAGCGCCTGACCGACGGTGTTATTGACCTTATGGGCGCCCGTATGATTGAGGTCCTCGCGTTTGAGATAGATCTGGGCCCCGCCGAGCTCGCGACTGAGCCGGGCGGCGTAGTAGAGAGGCGAAGGCCGTCCGACATAGTCGCGCAGATCAGCCGCAAGTTCGGCCTGGAAACTCGGGTCGTTTCGATAGCGTTCATAGGCCAGACTCAGCTCCTCAAGCGGCTGCATCAGGGTCTCGGGGACGAAGAGCCCTCCATAGGGTCCAAAATGCCCCCGTTCATCGGGAAATGGATACATTATCGACCTCGCTAAGACTGGATGGTGGGTGACACCCCCCATCATGGATCATGTAAAACCGGCACGCCGCCGATCGCCCTCCCGAACGCCCTGCATAAAGGATGCGATCAGCTGGTGGTCCTTGATCCCCTTGGCTAACTCCACCCCGCCGCTGACATCGATCCCATAGGGCCGGACCCGCGCGATGGCCTCGGCGATATTGGTCGGATCAAGACCTCCGGCCAGGATGATCTCGGGCGCAAGCTGAGGTGGGATGAGATCCCAATCGAACCTTTGGCCGGTACCGCCGGGGCGAGCTGGGTGATAGGCATCAAGCAAGAGACCCTCCGCCCCCGCAAAACGTGCCCGCTCGGCCTCAAGATCGATCCCCGGGCGCATGCGGATCGCCTTGATCCAGCGCCGGTTAAACCGGCTGCAAAACTCGGGCGATTCATCGCCATGGAACTGGAGGAGGTCGAGCGGCACCTGGGCAAGTACGGATTCGATCTCATCGGGCCGCGCATCGACGAACAGGCCAACCGCGCTGACAAAGGGTCTAAGGACCTTGCACAGTCTTGCTGCCTGGTCGATGGTCACCGCCCGCGGGCTGGGCGGATAAAAGACCAGGCCTATTGCATCGGCCCCGGAAGCGACTGCCGCCTCGACATCCTGGATGCGGGTCAGACCACAGATTTTGACCCGGGTGCGCATCGGGGTCATGGACTCTGCGCCAATTCGGAATCATCGCGCAACCGCGCAAGCGGGGCACGCTGACTGATCTGCGGCAGGCCAAAGCGCTCGGGATAGTCGGCGCGCACAAAATAAAGCCCCTGAGGCGGCGCCGTGACCCCGCCGAGCCTGCGGTCCCTTATCCTCAGCAGCTCAGAGGTCCACTCGACCGGCGCCTCGCCGCGCCCGATGGTGATCAGGACACCCGCAATATTGCGCACCATATGATGTAAAAACCCATTGGCGCCAATGGCAAGGACGATGAGCCCCTCCTGCTGGTCGAGATCCAGATAAAACACCCGGCGGATTGGGCTTTTCGCCTGGCAGGAAAGGGCGCGAAAGCTGGAAAAATCATGTTCGCCGACCAATGCCTGGGCCGCCGCCCGCATCCGCTCCAGGTCCAGGGGTTCATGGATCCAGACGGCGCGCTGCCGCATCAGCGGCGAACGGGTACGTCGCACCAGGATCTGATAGCGATAATGCCGGGCCGTGGCGCTAAAACGGGCATGGAAGTCAGGGGGAACTGAATGGGCCCAGTGCACAGCGACATCCGGCGGCAGATGGGTATTGATCCCCAGGACCCAGGCGCGCTCGCTGCGCCTGGCCCGGGTATCGAAATGCACGACCTGCTCGATGGCATGGACACCGGCATCCGTACGTCCCGCCGCCTGGAGCTGGAGCGGATGATCGGCGACCCGTGCGACCGCCTCCTCGAGTACTGCCTGGACCGTGCGCACCCCCGGCTGGATCTGCCAACCCTTGAAGCCGATCCCGTCGTATTCAATCCCGAGGGCGATCCGTCTGCTATCTGGCGCCATTACCCTGGACGATCGAGTCGCTCGAGCAACTCCCGCACCTCTTGGCGCTGCTCCTCCCGACCCTCGTTGAGCACCTCCTCGAGGATCTCGCGCGCGGCCTCCTTGTCGTTCATCTCGATATAGGCACGGGCAAGATCGAGCTTGGTGGCAACCTCATCCCAGATCCCCGAATCGACCTGCCATTGGGAGGACAATAGATCTGAGGGGACACTTTCGCGCTCAGGACTTGGGACAGAATCGATACCCAGCGAGGATCCGGTCGGCTGGGGAATGGGTTCAGGCTCCGGATATTTGAGGTCTGGGGTTTGACCCGCCTCGATCTTTTGGAGGATTTGGTCCAACTCGTCCTCGAGCGAGGTAAGCTCGGCTGGGGCCGGCTTGGACTCGCTGCTCGGGATCTGGAGATCAACGAATAGGGCATCATCAGGCTTGGATTCGGATGCCCCCAGACCCAGCGACTGGCTAAGATCATCCAGCAGCAGATCCTCGGTCTTGGGGACCGGCTGGCTGGATGGCACCCCTAGACCCAGACCCTCGCCCGCGGAAGGGGGGGAGTCACTCCGGGGCAGGCCAGAATCTACGAGCCGGCCTGCCTTTTCCACGACTGGTGTCTCTGGCGCTGGTTCAGAGCCCACCGCTGAGGGTGCCTGAGCTGAGGCCCCTTGCCCTACCAGACCTTGGGCGGTGACGGTCGGCGTGGCCTCGCGCCATAGACGCTGTAAACGCTCCCACTGAGCGGGATCCTTTCTATCGCCACCGCTGGCTTGGATGTCGTCGAGCAAGGCCTGAAGGGCCTGGCGATCGCCGCTGGCAGCCAAGGCATCGGCCAATTTATATTTCAATTCGATCCGCTGGGGATGACGCTGGATCTCCCTTTCAAGCAGCTCACGCGCCTCGCGATGGCGTCCATAGGCAATATAGATATCCGCCTCGGATAGGAGGTCTGCTTCCTCGGTATGGATATCCAGGGTGCTGAAGATCGAGGGCGGGCCCTCGTCCTCCAGATGGAGCGAGCTCGCCTCGGTTTGGGGCGGGCTGGCGGGCTGGGTTGACTCATCAGGGGGTGGCGTCTCCTTGACCAGCGGAACCGCTTTAGCCAGCGAAACTGCTGGCGCGGCCGGTATTTGCGGTTCAGAGATTCCAGGCGAGGACCAATCGAGTGAAAGATCCTTTTCCTCCTCCAGCTGCGACCGGCGGCGGTTGTTTACCAATGAAAAGACCAGGACACCGATCGCCGTGAGTCCAGCCAGCCCAGCAACCGGCAATAGGAGATCATGCCAGATTGAGTCTTGTGGGATCTGCGGCTGGGGCTCAGGAACCAAAACCGGCTGGGGCGGCGCAGCGGTCTTAGGCGGCTCTGGCTCAGCAGGCTGGGCAGGCGGTCTGGATTCGACCTCGGGTAAAGGGATCAGTGCAGCCCCAGGGGCTGGCTCGGTCTCGCCCTCTGGAGATGCAATCGCCGCAGGCTCGGCCGAGGGTTCGACGGGCGATACGGGCGCCGGCTGAACCGATGCCTCGGTCCCTACCAACTCTGGCTGGCCCATGGACTCCACCGGCTCAGCGGCTGGGGGAGCGACGGGTGTCTCGGGTTCAGGAGACTCGGATTCAGGTCCCAAAACCGCCTGAGGACCAGTTGCAGGGGGGGGCTGCTGAGCAAGGAACTGGAGCTGGGCCAATTCGGAATCGCGCCGTTTGAGCTGATCTTGGATCTCGGCGAGCTGGGCCTCGAGCTCCTGGATCCGCTGGCGCATCTCGGCAGCCTCTTGACGCGCTGACTCGCTGGTCTCGATCGCCTGCAAGACCTCCGGCGATGGCTGGTGCATTGCCGCAGTCGGCACTGGCGAGGCTTGGCCAGACGAGGGCCCTGCCGACATCGGTTGGGCAGGCGCCACAATGCCAGCAACCTTGAGTTGGGCCAGCATCTCAGGTGTCACAGGGGTCAAGGGCGATCTGGCGCCTGGACGCCCTTGCATCGCGGCCTGAAACTCGCGCCAGGCAGTCTCGGCATCCAGGGCAAAGAGCTCAGCGCGCGAGGGGATGACCAGGGTCTTTCCGGCGATCAACCGATTGATATTGGCGCGGACAAAGGCAGACTGATTGCAGCGATAGAGCGCCAGGGCGGTTTGGGCGGGGGTAGCGCCTGCTGGCGCATGGCGCCGGGCGAGCGACCATAGGCCCTCGCCTGGGGAGACCGGGCCGATATAAACCGGAAAGCCCTCTCCGGGTGGCGGGAGATAATCCCCGGCAGGGGCGGCCCCAGGCGCGCTGCGGACACCTGTTTGCGCCTGTCTGCCGGCAGGTGCAGCTGAAACCGCGCTCGCTCGCGCGGCCTGGATACTAGGCGCCCGGCGCTCGACCTGGGTGGGTGGATCCAGCAGCACGGTATAGGACTTGGTCAGCCGACCCTTAGGCCAAATGGCCTGGACGAGAAAATCCAGATAGGGCTCACGCATTGGCTCAGCGCTTGTGACCCGCACCTGGACCCGGCCATCCGGTGTGGACTCGGGGATGAAGCGCAATTGGGTCAGATAATAATAGCGCTCGAGCCTGGCCTTCTCGAAGGCCTCAGGAGGAGCGAGCTCGATGCGTACTGCATCCAGTTCATCCGGTTTGATATCGCTGAGTTCGATGTACCCCAAGAAGGGCTGATTGAGCGCTGATTCGGTATGCAGGGCACCTAACTCCAAAGCCAGGGCGGAAGCATTGGCCAAGACCGCGGCTATGGCCGAAACCAACTTCAGCGTGCGCCTCATTTCCCCCCCCCGTCGTGCCCTATGCACCTCAAAGATATTTGACAAAACGGCTAGCCTTCCAATAAGAGCCTGAGCATCCGCCGCAATGGCTCGGCAGCACCCCAGAGCAGTTGGTCACCCACGGTGAAGGCTGCCAGATACCGGCTGCCCAGCTTCATCTTGCGCAGCCGTCCAACAGCAACCCTAAGCGAACCGCTGACCGCAGCCGGGGAGAGGGCGCGCATCGTTGCTGCCCGGTCGTTTGGGACTACCTGCACCCACTCATTGCTCCCTTGAATCAGGGTGACGATCTCATCGAGCTCGAGGTCGCGCTTGAGCTTAATGGTCAGGCCCTGACTATGACAGCGCATCGCCCCCACGCGCACACAGATTCCATCCACTGGGATCGGACACTCAGAGATGCCTAAGATTTTATTCGTCTCCGCCTGGCCTTTCCACTCTTCGCGGCTTTGGCCGTCTGCAAGCTCGCTGTCGATCCAGGGGATCAGGCTGCCCGCCAGGGGGACGCCGAAATGCTCGCATGGAAACTCGGGGTGACGCAGGGCCTCGGTCACCCGCCGGTCGATCTCGAGGATGGCGGCAGCCGGATCGGCAAGCAGGGGCGCAGCTGCTGCATGCAATGCCCCCATCTGGAGCAGAAGCTCGCGCATCTGCTTGGCGCCAGCCCCTGAGGCCGCCTGATAGGTCATGGAGCTCACCCATTCGACCAGATCGGCCTGAAACAGTCCGCCGATCGCCATGAGCATCAGGCTCACTGTGCAATTGCCGCCGATAAAATCGCGCCTGCCAGCAGCGAGGGCGGCATCGATCACCGGGCGATTGACCGGGTCGAGCACGATGGTGGCCTCAGGCTCCATGCGCAGGGCGGAGGCGGCATCGATCCAATACCCCCGCCAGCCGGCGGCGCGCAGCCGGGGATGGATCGCCTGGGTATAGTCGCTGCCCTGGCAGCTTAGGATGACCTCCATTGCGCCGAGCGCCTCAAGCGACCTGGCATCGGCTAATGGCGCCCGACCTCTGCCAACCTCGGGTCCAGGTTCGCCGACCTGGGAGGTCGAAAAAAAGACCGGCTCCTCGATGAGATCGAAATCCCCTTCGGCCCGCATCCGCTCCATGAGTACCGAGCCGACCATCCCGCGCCAGCCGACAAATCCAACCCGTTTCATCAAGGTGCACCCCTTTTGCGAAAAAACCCGCGCGATCAGCCGCTATCCGACCACCGCGGCGACGAGCGACCAGACCAGCGGATCATCGCCCCTTGCAAGGCGGCGTTGATGCTTGACGTCTGACCCCTAAACGTCTTCAGCAAGGGCCGCGACAATGGCATCGCCGATCTCGGCGGTGCCTACCTGACGCATGCCCGGGGTCATGATATCCGGCGTGCGTAACCCCTGATCGAGCACCCTGGAGACAGCAGTCTCGATACGCGCTGCAACCTGGGGGGCGTCCAGCGAATAGCGCAGCATCATGGCCACCGAGAGGATGGTGGCGATCGGGTTGGCGATGCCGCGCCCAGCGATATCCGGGGCCGAACCATGGATCGGCTCATACATCCCCTGCCCGCGCTCATTGAGCGAGGCCGAGGGGAGCATGCCGATCGAGCCGGTGAGCATGGCCGCGCAATCTGACAGGATATCCCCGAATAGATTGCCGGTCACCATCACATCGAATTGTTTGGGCGCGCGGACCAATTGCATGGCCGCGTTATCCACATACATATGGGTCAGCTCTACCTCTGGATACTCGCCGGCCAGGCGGTTTGCCACCTCGCGCCACAGTTCAGTGCACTCGAGCACATTGGCCTTGTCGACCGAACACAACCGCCTGCGCCTCCGACGGGCCAGATCGAATGCAACCCGCAGGATACGCTCGATCTCCGACTCGGTATAGACCATGGTATTGATCCCGCGCCGCTCGCCCGAAGGCAGGGTCTCGATCCCGCGCGGCTGACCGAAATAGATATCGCCGGTTAGCTCGCGCACGATCAGGAGATCCAGCCCAGAGACCACCTCGGGCTTTAGGGTCGAGGCCGCGATCAATTGCGGATATAGCAGCGCCGGGCGCAGGTTCGCGAATAGACCCAAGCCCTTGCGTAGCCCCAATAGACCCTTTTCGGGACGCTTGGCGATCGGCAAAGGCTCCCATTTGGGTCCTCCGACTGCGCCGAGTAAGACCGCATCTGCAGACTGGGCTGCCGTCAGGGTCTCAGCCGGCAGTGGATCGCCCCAGACATCATAGGCCGCCCCGCCCACCAGACCCTCTTCCAGGACTACATCGATGGCCCCTGCAGATTGCAGGGCCTTTAAAACCTTGACGGCCTCGGCCACGATCTCAGGGCCGATGCCATCGCCTGCCAGGATCAAAACCTTTTTGCTCAATGGAGACTCCAGGGTCAATCAGCTAAACAACCAAGGTGCTTCAAGGCGCCGGCGTTCCTCATAGGCGCGGATCTGCTCGGCAAACTGGAGGGTTAGGGCGATATCATCGAGCCCATGAATGAGACGATGTTTGTGGGCGGGGTCGATCGCAAAGGGGATCACCTCGCCGTCGCTTAAGGTCAGGGTCTGGGCCGGCAGATCGACGCTGATCTGAAGTGGTTCAGGCTGGGTGGCCTTGACGAAGAGCCGGTCGATCAGCTCAGGGGGCAGCTGGATCGGCAATAGTCCGTTTTTGAAACAATTATTGAAAAAGATATCGGCGAAGCTCGGCGCCAGGATCACCCGAATACCGAAATCATAGAGCGCCCAGGGGGCATGCTCGCGCGATGAGCCGCAGCCGAAATTTTCGCGGGTCAGGAGGATTGAGGCATGTTCATAGCGCGGGTCATTGAGCACGAACTCCGGATTACGCGGGCGATGGCTACAATCCATCCCGGGTTCGCCATGATCCAGATAACGCCATTCATCGAAGAGATAGGGACCAAAACCCGTCCGCTGGATGCTCTTCAAAAACTGTTTGGGGATGATGGCATCGGTATCGACATTGGCGCGATCAAGCGGGGCCAGGATACCGGTAAGGTTCTGAAACGGCTCCATTAAAGCGCCCTCACATCGACAAAATGGCCAGCGATGGCTGCGGCAGCAGCCATGGGTGGGCTGGTGAGATGGGTCCGCCCGCCTGAGCCTTGACGCCCTTCAAAATTGCGGTTGGAGGTCGAGGCACAGCGCTCGCCCGGCGCAAGCCGGTCGGCATTCATGGCCAGACACATGGAACAGCCCGGCTCGCGCCATTCGAAACCGGCCTCAATAAAGATCCGATCCAGACCCTCGGCCTCAGCCTGCGCCCTGACCAGACCTGAGCCGGGGACCACTAGGGCCTGTTTGATCGAGTCGGCAATCCGTTTGCCCCGGACGATTGCGGCAGCAGCGCGCAGGTCCTCGAGACGCGCATTGGTACATGAGCCGATGAAGACCTTGTCGATCTGGATCTCGACGATCGGCATACCCGGGGTCAGACCCATATAATCTAGGGCGCGCGCCATCCCCCTGGCCTTGACTGGATCTGATTCATCCTTGGGGTCCGGAACCCGAGCGGTGACCGGGACTACCATCTCGGGCGAGGTCCCCCAGGTGACCTGCGGGGCGACCGCGGTGGCATCGATGCGCACCACCCGGTCGAATTGTGCATCGGGATCGCTTACCAGGGTACGCCAGTATTGGGCAGCCCGGTCGAATAGTTCGCCTTGAGGGGCCATAGGCCTGCCGCGCAGATACTCGATGGTCTTGTCATCCACCCCGATGATTCCGGCGCGCGCGCCCGCCTCAATCGCCATGTTGCACAGGGTCATGCGCCCCTCCATCGAAAGCGCGCGCACTGCCTCGCCGGCAAACTCGATCACATAGCCGGTACCGCCGGCGGTGCCGATTTGACCGATGAGATCAAGCGCCAGGTCTTTGGCGGTCACCTGAGGCCCCAGGGTACCGCTGATCTCGACCAACATGGTCTTAGAGCGACGCTGAGGCAGGGTTTGGGTCGCTAGCACATGCTCGACCTCAGAGGTCCCGATCCCAAAGGCGAGGGCCCCAAAGGCCCCGTGGGTCGAGGTGTGGGAGTCGCCGCAGACGATGGTTGTCCCAGGCAGGGTAAAGCCTTGTTCTGGCCCGATCACATGCACGATCCCCTGGCGCGGATCGTCCATGCCCAGCTCAGTAATGCCGAAGGCGCGGCAGTTAGCTGCGAGCGTCTCGACCTGAAGCCGCGAGATGGGGTCAGAGATCCCGGCGGTGCGATCGCGGGTTGGTACATTGTGATCGGGCACCGCGAGATTGGCGCTCGGCCGCCAGGGCTTGCGCCCGGCCAGACGCAATCCCTCAAACGCCTGGGGCGAGGTGACCTCATGGATGAGCTGGCGATCGATATACAGGAGCGCCATGCCCGTCTCATCGACGCGCACGACATGCGACTCCCAGAGCTTGTCATAGAGGGTCTTGGGGGCCATGGTCTTCTCTCAATAGACTCAAGCGCTCTAGGTTATTGGGACCCGCCTGCCAACTCAAGCGCTGTCGCTAATCCCAGGGGCAGGCGGCAGTGCGCCTGTATTTGTCGGCCAGGATCCGCTGCAAGCGGGCGCGGTTATAGCGCTGCACCAGGATAAAGGGGACATTGATCAGACCACCATAGAGGATCATGAGCCAGCCCACTAGCCAGTGGGTCCAGAGAAAAAAGGTCAGGGCCAAGGCCCAGGTCAGCCAATGTCCGAGTTCGGCGCGGCTGGTTTCCTGGGCGAAGCGTTCGAGATAGAGAGGGTCGCGCGAGGCCAGTCGCCGCTTGCTAAAACCACCCGGCAAAAATCCGCCCGCCTCGGGCAGATGATCCTTCCAGGCGCGGATCCTGAGTCGCTCGTAGATGCGCCCATCCTCTTCCCAAGCCCAGCTTTGGCTGACCACTGGCAGGCGGCGGATCCAGAGGAGCGGCAGGCGCTGGACCAGATAGCCTGCGCCGAGATGAAAACCGACCCATAAGGCTGCGCAGAGGGCGATGAAATAGGGCAGCGCCATCGCTTAACCCCTCTCGGCTCCTCCAGGAATGGATACCCAGGATCCTTAGGCCAAAAACTCCATGCCGCCCAGATAGGGGCGCAGTGCTTCAGGCACCCGGATGTTGCCATCGGCCTGCTGATGGTTCTCCATGACCGCAACCAGGGTGCGACCGACCGCCAGACCCGAGCCATTGAGGGTATGAACCAGCTCGGGCCTACCGGTCTCGGGGTTGCGCCAACGGGCCTGGAGCCTACGTGCCTGGAAGTCGCCGAAATGGCTGCATGATGAGATCTCGCGATAGGCGCCTTGGCCGGGCAGCCAGACCTCCAGGTCATAGGTCTTGCAGGCAGCAAAGCCCAGATCGCCTGCACAGAGACTGACCACCCGGTAGGGTAGCTCCAAACGCTGGAGAATCGCCTCGGCATGACTGGTGAGCTCCTCAAGGGCCCTGGCGGCATCCTCAGGGCGCACAATCTGGACCAGCTCGACCTTCTCGAATTGATGCTGCCGGATCATCCCGCGGGTATCCTTGCCATAAGAGCCGGCCTCGCTGCGAAAACAGGGGGTATGACAGACCCATTTGCATGGCAGCGCCTCGGCCTCCAGGATCCGGTCGCGCACCAGATTGGTCACTGGTACCTCGGCGGTCGGGATCAGATACAGGGTCCGTTCGCCGGCGATCCTAAATAGATCGGCCTCGAACTTGGGCAGCTGACCCGTACCCCTGAGACACTCGCCATTGACCAGATAGGGGACATAGACCTCGGTATAGCCATGCTCTTGGGTATGGACATCGAGCATGAACTGGATGAGCGCACGTTGCAGGCGCGCTAATGGACCCGAGAGGGTGACAAAGCGGGCCCCAGAAAGCTTGGCGGCAAGCTCAAAATCCATCCAGCCCCTTTTGCCCCCGAGATCGACATGGTCCCTTGGCGGGAAATCAAAAACAGGCGGGCTTCCCCAGTATCTTTCCTCGCGATTGGCCGACTCATCCCGACCATCGGGAACGCTAGGATCGGGAATATTGGGAAGGCCCAAGGCAATCTCCTCAAGCGCTGCCCGAAGCCCCTCAAGCCGGGACTCAGCGGCCTGTAACTGATCCCCTAGATCGGCGACCTCGGCGAGCAAGTGGGCAATATCCTGGCCTTCGGCTTTGGCGCGTCCGATCGCCTTAGAGCGGGTATTACGTCGATTCTGCAACTCCTGGACCTGGGTCTGGACCAATTTGCGTTCAGACTCGAGCGCCTGGATGCGGGTGGTATCGATCGCCAGGCCGCGGCGTGCCAGTTGTGAAGCCACCCAGTCGAGGTCGGTGCGCAATAAACGGGGATCGAGCATTGCGGTTTCCTAATCACGAACGCTTGATGGCCGTTGTTTAGACCGGTGCGCAGGGATGCGCGAGGATGGGTCGAACGGTCTAACCACTCAGCTAACGAGCCGGTTTTTCCAAAAGGCAGCGCTGAAATCGGTCGCCAGATAGCCCTCGCGGATCTCGCACTCCACCCCAAGCTCGCGGGCAAGACGGCGGATCTCGCGGGGCAGATACAGGTTATAGATGGTCGAGGTGTTCCAGCCTTTGAGCAGATTGAAGACAAATCCGAAGCGGCTGGCATCCAGACAGCGTTCGATAAAACACCTCGTCTCGTCGCGGGTAAGGGTATTCATCGCCCCGCTGCATAAATAGATATCCGCCTCGGGCAATTGGGCGCCAGGATCGAGGATATCGAGGAGCAGGATCTCGCAGCCGGTGCGCCGGCGCGCCGCCTCGACCATCGGCTCCATGACATCGATCCCGATATAGCGCCCCAGCCGCTCACCCTGACGCTGAAGGTAAAGATACAGGTCGCCAAAACCGCATCCCGCGTCTGCCAGGGTAAAGCGCGCCAGGTCATCAGGCAAGAACTCGCGCAGGACCCGAAAGCGCACCTCTTGATTATCGACCGAGTTCCACTGCACACCGCGCGGCGTCTCGCCGTGGACTTCAAAGGCACTGCCATAAAAGAGCTTGGTATCAATGCGTGGCATGGTCTGTCTATACCATCAATGTCGTCATTCCAGCGCAAGGCGCAGATGTGAGAGCGCCGCGTCTCGCTGATCCCCTTCCCCTGGGTGAGTAGGTGCAGTGCTTAGCGCACCCAGTGTCGGGATCCAGAGATCAGGGATGATAGGCGAGACGCCTGTGCCCCTAGGTCGAGACCGCACCAGGCATGGCGCACAGCTTGTTCAGCGCACACCCCCGACAGCGAGGGCGAGCCCGGCAAACCTGCTTTGCGTGCTCGACCAACAGGGCATGGTACTCCTGATAAAGCCCAACGTCAGGCCCAAGGATGGATTCACAGGCCAGCCGGAGGGTCTCATAGGGCTCATTCCCTCGCCCAAGACCCAGACGGGCCAGGATCCTGCGGGTATAGGCATCGATCACAAAGACTGGACGTTCAAAGGCATAAAGCAGCATATCATCCGCCGTCTCCGGCCCGATCCCCTTGACTGAGAGCAGCTGCTGGCGCAAGACCTCGGTCGGCAATGCACTCAGCGCCGCCCAACCACCGCTCTCCCGATAAAACTGACAAAAATCGATCAATCGGCATGCCTTGAGGTTGAAATAGCCAGCAGGACTGATCAGCTCGGCCAGTTGCGATGGATCCAGGGCCAGGATCGATTCGGCGGTCAACTCAATCCGGGCGCGCAGATTGGCAAGCGCCCGCTCGACATTCGACCAGGCGGTGTTTTGGGTGAGGATCGCCCCGATCATGACCTCAAAGGGGGTTTCAGCAGGCCACCAGTGGCGCGTGTCATAACAGACCGCCAATGCCTCATAAACTGCCCGCAGGCGGGCCGGATCCAGGGTGCTCATCCCCCTTGAGATACCCAACGCCAACCCTCTCGAGCGCTTAGGCAGTCGATAGGTTCTCGCCAGTGACCACGACCACACCCTCGGGCGAGACCCAAAAACGCTTCCGATCGCGCTTGAGATCCAGGCCGATCTGCTCGCCAGGGGCGATTGCCACGCCCTTTTCGACGATACAGCGGCGAAGATGGGCACCCGCACCCACCTCCACCCCCTGAAACAGGATCGCGTCCTCGACGATTGCCCCATCCTCGACCCGAACCTGGGGAAACAGAATCGAGCGATTGACCCCCCCGCCGCTGATCACAGTGCCTGCAGCCAGCATCGAGTTGACGAATACACCCTCGTTGCCGCTCAAAGGGCCTGGGACCGTGCGCGCCGGCGGATACTGGCCCTGATAGGTGCGGATGATCCAATCTGGCTGATAGAGATCCAGTGGCGGATCGGCCCGCAAGAGCGCCATACTGGCCTGGTAATAGGCGTCGATTGACGCCAGATCGGACCAAAAGCGATCCGGCCGCACCCGGCCGCGTGTCCCCCCAAAGCGATAGGCGCCCACCCCAAGATCCAGATGAGCGGCGATCAGATCGCGCACGAGGTCCGTATCCTGGGTGCTACCGCGCTCGTAATCGGCAAGTAGAGCGAGCAAAACCTCCTTGGCAAAGACATAGACCCCCATGGTCTCCCAGAGCTCGCCTGCTGCTGCCTCCCCCGCCTGGGGCAGCTTCAGCGCCTGGACCCGATCGGCGCCATCCAAGACGACCCCTGTCTGATGGCCGGTCCCAGGCGCAGGCACAGCGCGCACCGCGACGGTGATCGCAGCCCCTTTCTCGCGATGGGCATCCAACAGTGCCGCATAATCCATGCGATAGATGACATCCCCTTGCAGGATCAGAACCTGATCGGCGCGGTTGCGGACGATCAGATAGCGATTCTGGCGGATCGCATCGCAGGGTCCGGCATACCAGTCCTGACCCTCGCGCATCTGCGGTGGGACGGGCGTGATGAACTCGCCAAGCTCGGGGCTCAGGATCGACCAGCCATCGCGCAGATGTTTCTGCAGGGAATGGCTTTTGTATTGGGTCAGCACCAGGATCTGACGTAGCCCAGAATGCAGGCAATTGGTCAGCACAAAATCGATAACCCGATATTTGCCACCAAATGGGACCGCGGCCTTGGTGCGCTCGCGGGTCAGAGCCTCAAGCCCCTGGCCACGCTCATAGGCCAGGATGAGGGTAAGGGTGTTGGAAGGCATGCAGGGCTCTCCTCAAGAATCGCGCAAGGCGGCGATGATCCGACTCGTCGATCGACCAGGCACCAGCTCGATGGTCCGCACCTCGCCGCCCTGGGCCAAGACAAACTCGGCACCGGCGATCTCCTCGATCCGATAATCGCCCCCTTTGACGAGCACATCGGGTTTGACAGCGCGGATGAGATCCTCTGGGGTATCTTCGCCAAACGGGCAGACCCAATCGACTGCAGCCAGACCCGCCAAGACCGCCATGCGTTGTTCAAGGGTATTGATTGGGCGGCCTGGTCCCTTGAGCCGGCGGACCGACTCGTCGTCATTGACCGCAACGATCAGGCGATCGCCAAGCCGCTTGGCCGCCTGCAGATAGGCCACATGACCGTCGTGCAGGATATCGAAACAGCCATTGGTCATCACGATCCGCTCGCCGGCGGCGCGCGCAGCCTCAACCGCTGCAAGCAGGGAGGTGCGATTGAGGATGGGTTGCCAAACCGTCCCGCGCCAGGCGCGCTCAAGCTCCAGGGCGGTCACGCTGGCCGTACCCAGCCTACCGACGACCAGACCGGCTGCACAATTGGCCAGGGCGCAGGCCTCGGCGAGATCAACCCCCACCCCCAAGGCCGCAGCCAAGACCGCGATCACCGTATCGCCGGCGCCGGTGACATCATAGACCTCGCGCGCCCGGGTCGGCAGATGGAGGGTCTCGCCCGCGCGCACCAGAAGCATTCCCCGCTCGCCGAGGGTGACCACGAGCGCCTCCAAGCCTAGCTCGCAGCGCAGACCCTCGGCGCGCTCGCGCAGCCTCGCATCATCCAGACAAGGCCCGACCACTGCCTCGAGCTCGGCGCGATTGGGGGTGAGCAACAGGGCGCCGCGATAGCGCCCAAAGTCGCGCCCCTTGGGATCGACCAGGACGGGTTTATCCTGGGTGCGGGCCTGGGCGATCAGGCGCTGGGGATCGACAAGCGTCCCCTTGCCATAGTCAGACAGAACCAGGACATCGCATGCCGAGAGCACCTGGGCAATGAGATCAGGCAGTGGATCAGGTCCGGCAGGGGCGAGCGATTGTTCGAAATCCAGACGGATCAGCTGTTGGTGACGGCTGAGCACCCGCAGCTTGGTGATCGTCGGGACATCGGAACGGCGGGCGACCCGCAGCGCAATCCCCTGGGTCTTGAGCTGGGTCTCAAGGATGACCCCGGGCTCATCCGTACCGATGATCCCGGCCACTGCTACCTGTACCCCTAAACGCGCCAGGTTCAGGGCGACATTGGCCGCCCCACCGGGGCGGTCCTCGGTTGCCTCGATCCGGACCACCGGCACCGGTGCCTCAGGTGAGATACGGCAGGTCTCACCGCTCCAGTAGCGATCGAGCATCAGATCACCGGCTACCAAGACCCGGGCACGTCTGAAATCGGGAAAAGGGTTTGAACTACTCGAGCCATGGTCGCTCGGGGGTGCGCACTGATCGATCATCCGGATACTCGGTATACCATGCAGACCCTACCAGGCCATCCTTTCTGGAACCCGACCTGCGCGCAAAGGTCCCTTGGGACCTTGCCTCCGTTTCCGCCGGGCTTTCCCCGCCCCGACTGTCGTCGGGGTGACGGGGGAGACGTCATTCTGGCACCCCTGTTCGCCATTCCGAGGCCTCTGTGGGTCATTCCGGCGTAGGCCGGAGAGATTTTTCTGGACCCTGCCCCAGCTTCGGTCGGGCTGAGGGGAGTAAGTGGCATAGGGGTGGTTTGTCCATACTACTTTGAAGTCCCCTTCCCTGCCAGCCAGCGCCGCCAGGCATGCAACTCCGGTTTGGGGGCATGTTTGAACGCCAGCTTCCAGCCATACCCGATGAGTGTATCGCCAAACGAGATCGCCTTGCGCGGCAGGACCAGGGGATGATCCTTTGGGGTGGCAGCGCCACGCAGACAGGTCACGGCGCTCTGATAGCCGCATTCGGCGGCAAGCCGGATCGTGGTCGCGTCAAAGCTGCCGAATGGATAACACAGATGCACGACGGGCGCGCCGAGCAGATCCTCGAGTGCGGCGCGGCTTTGGGCAAGCTGGCGGCGCTGTGCCTCTGGGGGGAGCCCAGCGAGCTTTAGATGATCAACCGTATGCGAGCCGATCATCACCCCTGCCCCATGAAGCTCGCGCAACTGGGCGCCGCTCATGAGACGTGGGATCGGCCGACCCGGGTCCTTGGCAAACCAGTCGGCACGCCGCCCCAAATAACCGCTGATCGCATAGACAATGGCAGGAAGGCCATGGCGCTCGAGGATCGGCCAGGCATATTCGGCGAAGTTCTCATAGGCGTCATCAAAGGTTAAGACCACAGCGCGTTTGGGAAGCGGCTGCCGACCCTCGAGTCCGCCCAGCGCTGACTCCAGGTCGATTACCCGATAAAACCGGGCCAGGAAATCCATCTGGGCGGCAAAATGGCGATGATCGCAATAATTGGCGCGATGATGACGCATCGGCGCAAAGGCGCCGACCTGGTGATACATCAGGAGCGAGACATAGGCTTGAGACATGGCAGGACTTCCTAGGGCCCAGGGCCTGGGCATACCCAGCGAGACGCGGCCTTAGGGCCAGCAGATCTGGATGGATCTGCCTGGGCATCGAGCAGCCGGACCTTGAACGCCGAGCATGGGACGTCCAGCCAGGGGCGGTGTACAGGAAAAGAGGGCGAGCGACAGCATCTCATGCCGGCGCAAACAATGTCACCCAGGCAAAACCGGAGAACGTCACCCTGCTGAAAACCAGCAGGGCGGAATCCAGAATCCAAATGTCTCATTCTGGCTCGTTATTCCGGCGAAAACCGGAATCCACAACCCAGAACCATCTGCCCCGCCAACCGGTTCTCTGGACCCCGGTTTTCACCGGGGTGACGGGGGAGTAAGGGGTGAGGATGTCCCCACCCCGTCATTCCGGCGAAAGCTGGAATCCAAGAACGAGTCCAGAATGTCTCGGCAACCTTTACCAAGCCAGTGACTCGCAGCGCAACATATATGACTATCCACCGCTCCTGCTATCAACAAACTGCCATTGTGCGCAGGTTTTCCTTCCTGCCCCGGTCAAGTCCAATTTTTGCTGTAAATTCGATCCGGTAAATCGTTTCCCGTCACCCGTTAAGCGCAACCACCTTGCCGTCATCAGCCGCTGATTTTTGGGTGGCCGCCCATTCGTTGAATTCGTCCATGTCGAGGTATTT
>CALALB010000082.1 GCA_937923175.1 uncultured Chromatiaceae bacterium
ACCTCGACATGGACGAATTCAACGAATGGGCGGCCACCCAAAAATCAGCGGCTGATGACGGCAAGGTGGTTGCGCTTAACGGGTGACGGGAAACGATTTACCGGATCGAATTTACAGCAAAAATTGGACTTGACCCTTGCCCCATGGCAAGGTGGATACTGATCGGGTCAAGCGATTAGATACAGTATCTAGTTGATAGTATGCTTAATAAGCACAATATGTTGTGTGTATGGGTGGACAAGCTCATCGAGGCAAAGTTGCTGATTTATGAGATCACTCTTGTCTAAACCGCACACAGATCCCTAACCCCAAACCAGCCAGCAGCCAGAGGATTGCGATGTCCGCTCAGATATCGGCGCCGACCCAGGTCGTCAAACGCGACGGCAGACAGGTACCCTTTGAGGCGAGCAAGATCGAGTCAGCGATCCTCCGCGCGGGTCAAGCCAGCGGTGAATTCGGTATTGCTGAGGCTCGCCGTTTGACTGAACAAGTCATCAAGATTCTCTCCCATCGTTTTGCCCATGGACGCCATCCCGACATCGAGAGCATCCAGGATATCGTCGAGCAAACCCTGATCGCTGCGGATCATTTCAAAACCGCGCGCGCCTATATCGTTTATCGCGAACAACATCAAAAATTACGCACTGACCGCGTGACCCTGGTCGATGTTGCATCATCAATCGATGAATATCTCGACCGGTCCGATTGGCGGGTATCTGCCAATGCCAATCAGGGCTATTCCCTGGGCGGTCTGATCCTTAATACCTCAGGCAAGATGGTCGCCAATTATTGGCTGAATCATGTCTATCCCCCAGAGATCGGCCAGGCACATCGCGAGGGCGACATCCATATCCATGATCTGGATATGCTCTCGGGCTATTGTGCGGGTTGGTCATTGCGCATGCTGCTGAATGAGGGGCTAAACGGCGTACCTGGAAAGGTCGAGGCGGCCCCTCCCAAACATATGTCTTCTGCGATCGGCCAGATCGTTAATTTTTTGGGCACCTTGCAAAATGAATGGGCTGGTGCTCAGGCCTTTTCGAGCTTTGATACCTATATGGCGCCCTTCGTACGCGTCGATCGGCTCGATTATCCCCAGGTTAAACAATATATTCAGGAGCTTATTTATAACCTCAATGTACCATCGCGCTGGGGCACACAGACACCATTTACCAATCTCACCTTTGATTGGGTCTGCCCGGATGACTTGAAGGACCAGGTGCCAGTAATCGCTGGACGCGGGCAGCCATTTACCTATGGCGAGCTCCAGGTCGAGATGGATATGATCAATCGCGCCTATATCGAGGTCATGACCGAGGGCGATGCCAAGGGGCGGATCTTCACCTTTCCGATTCCAACCTATAACATCACCAAGGATTTTCCCTGGGAGAGCGCCAATGCCAATCTGCTCTTCGAGATGACCGCAAAATATGGGCTTCCTTATTTTCAGAACTTCATCAATTCAGAGCTCAAGCCAAATATGGTTCGTTCCATGTGTTGCCGCTTGCAGCTCGATCTGCGCGAACTCCTGAAACGCGGCAATGGTCTATTCGGCTCGGCTGAACAGACTGGGTCGGTTGGGGTTGTGACCATCAATTGCGCACGTTTGGGTTATCTGTTTAAAGGCGATACGGAAGGTCTATTCAGACGACTCGATCAATTGCTTGAGCTTGCCAAAAATAGCCTGGAGATCAAGCGCAAGGTCATCCAGCGCCATATGGACAATGGTCTATTCCCTTATACCAAGCGCTATCTAGGCACCCTACGCAATCATTTCTCGACCATCGGCGTTAATGGGATTAATGAAATGATTCGCAATTTCACCAATGATGCCGAGGATATCACTACGTCATTCGGTCATGCCCTAGCCTGCCGTCTGCTTGATCATATCCGCGCCCGGATGATCGAATTTCAGGAAAGTACTGGCCATCTCTATAATCTCGAGGCAACCCCTGCCGAAGGGACGACTTATCGCTTTGCGCGCGAGGATCAGAAGCGATTTCCAGATATCATTCAGGCTGGGATTCCAGAGGCACCCTATTACACCAACAGCTCGCAATTGCCAGTCGGCTATACCGATGATCCTTTTGAAGCCCTGGCGATGCAAGAAGAGCTACAAGGCAAATATACTGGCGGAACCGTCCTGCATCTTTATATGAGCGAGCGAATCTCTTCAGCCGAGGCTTGCAAGCGTCTGGTTCGCCGTGCTCTGGAAAATTTCCGCATACCCTATATCACGGTGACACCGATCTTTTCGATCTGTCCCAAACATGGCTATATCGCAGGTGAACATCAATATTGCCCAATCTGCGATCAAGAATTGATTGCGCGCAAACGCAAGGCTCAATGCGCAGATCTCATGTGTGAAACACTAGACTAACGGAGAAAAATCATGCAAGAAACCATCGAAATCCAAGGTATTGAATTAAAAAACGAAGAACGTACGCCCTGTGAGGTTTGGACTCGGGTCATGGGCTATCATCGCCCAATTTCGGCCTTCAATGCAGGCAAACAATCTGAGCATCGTGAACGCCTGTATTTCCGCGAGCGTGCTGCAACAGGCTTGCAAGACGCCCATGCCTGACGGCACCCTACTCCCACCCAGCCGGTTGGTCGATGCTACCAGCGCACTCAGGATCGCTGGGCTGATCCGCCTGACGACCATCGATTATCCGGGTGAGCTTGCCGCGGTCATTTTCTGTCAGGGCTGCCCCTGGCGCTGTCGGTATTGCCACAACCAACATCTACTGGAGACTGAGGCGGCCGAGCTTCTCCCTTGGTCTGAGGTCATGGGCTTTTTGCAGCGGCGGCGGGGTCTATTGGATGCAGTGGTAGTGAGTGGTGGTGAACCAACCGCACAAACGGCGCTTGGCGCGGCTATGCGCGAAATCCGCGAGCTTGGCTATAAGATCGGTCTGCATACCAATGGCGCCTATCCTGAGCGCTTGCGTGAGCTTTTATCTCTTATCGATTGGGTGGGTCTTGACATTAAGGCGCTTCCTGAGGATTACCCAGCGATTACAGGCGTCTCTGGGTCGGGTGAGCTGGCCTGGTCCAGCCTTCAGATCCTACTCGAAAGCAAGGTAGACCTCGAGGTCCGTACAACCCTGATGCCAACCTGGACGCCTGAATACATCCAGACCCTCAGTCAACGCCTGGCAGATGCGGGGGTACAAAACTATGCGCTTCAGGTGTGCACAATCGCTAGAGCCAGAGATCCAGCCCTGCCTGCCTATACGACCCCGCCCCAGGCACTGATGGCCGCAGTAGATCCGCAAAACTTCTCCCATCTAGAACGGCGCGGTTTTTAGATCCAGGCGTCGGGGTGCCGCACCGGATACGCCGAATCCCCTTGCTCAAGCACCATCCTGCGCTCTTGGGACATCCCCGCTGAGATCAAGCGGCTCCCAGACCACACCGAATGGCTCGAGATAGGCACGGGCCAGGGCGATCGCCGGCTCGATCTGGGCCTGGACGGGTGCACTGAGCCCGCTGCCGAAATCATCGAGATCGACCGGCTGCACCCCGATCAACAGCAGATGCCTGGGAGAGTCGCCGAGGAGTTGAGCCGCACCCAGCACCTCTTGGAAACCGGTCTGATGCAGGCTCATCCTTTTGACCCCCAAGTATCTCGGCACCTCCTCACCTTGGATCTGTTTGAGGGTACCCGGCGGCAGGTCGTAGTCGATAGCATCGAAGATCACCAGGACCTCGGCCCAGCGCACCAGATCCAGCAGATACAGCCCCTGGGTCCCGCCATCGACCACCTGGACATTTGGCCCAAGGCGATAGCGGCGGGCGATCTCCTCGACCACCCGCACCCCAAAGCCCTCATCGGCCCAGAGCAGATTGCCGATCCCCAAGAGTAGGATATTGGGGCCCTGCGCCACCTCCTGTGCCCCTGATAGGAACACAGCGGCCGGTTTGGCGAAAGATTTCGGGTTCATAGAGCTCCCCCCAGTAGACCCGCCCCTGAAGTAGCGGGGGAAGGGCACATACTCGACCATCCTGTCACCAACCGCAATCGGGTCTAGCAAACGGCATCCCCTGGGATCTGGCCCGAGCGAGCGGCGTGCTCGGCTGACCGGGGGCGG
>CALALB010000083.1 GCA_937923175.1 uncultured Chromatiaceae bacterium
GATCCAGGGCGATCCTGGGGGTCAGGGGCATGGCGCAGCCACCGGACTGGGCAAGCCGCTGAACTCGCCCAGTGGGGTGGCGGGGTAAAGGTGGCGCTTGCTGCCCTTGGTCATTGGAATCAGTGGCCCTCGCCCCGCTGCCGGGTCTTGTCCGAGAGGCCAAGCAGGCCTGCCGTATGACCTGGTGCAAGGGTGTTTAACATGAGAACTATAATACACTATCGTGTAGCTCTACAATGCTAGAGTCTGGCTCCTGGTTGAGCAAGGCGTATGGGCAGTGCGTCTCAGATCGGCCGGCAGCAATGGGTCAATGCCCCGCCGCCCTCAATAATCTGGGTCATCTCCGGGGCTAGACTGAGAGAGTGCGAGCTCATCGGCCTCGAGGGTGGCACGATAACCGCATTCCTTGCGCGGACAGACCTTCAGCGCCCCTTGGCGCTTGGTCATCTTGAGTGTCAACACCGGCCAGCCGCATTGGGGACAGGGCCCAGGGATCGGCTGATCCCAGAGCGCATAGTCGCACCGGGGATAGGTAGAACAGGAATAAAATATCTTGCCGCGCCTTGAGCGGCGTTTCTGTAAGGTCCCTCGACCGCACTTGGGGCAGGTGATCCCCGTATCCTCGGGCTTTTCCAGGGGTTCGACATAGTTGCATCTGGGATAGGCGCTGCAGCCGATGAATTTGCCATAGCGCCCGCGTTTGATCTCCAGGGAGGCGCCACATTGGGGACAGGGGCGATCCAGGATGGTTTCTGGGAGGTCTTGCTCCTGGCGTTCTGGGTCGAGATCGCGGGTGTAATCGCAGTTGGGGTAGTTCGAACAACCGATGAACCGGCCATTGCGTCCCAGCCGGATGACCAGCTGACCGCCGCATTTGGGACAGGGCGCATCGATGCGTTCCTGGGTGATCTCGCTGCGTTTGACATTGGCCTGGGTATGCTCGATCAGGTCCTTGAAGGGGCGCCAGAAGCGCTCTAACAGGGGTATCCAATCAAACTCGCCGCGCGAGACGGCATCCAGGTCATCCTCAAGGCGAGCGGTAAATTCGTAATCCACATAATCGGTGAAATATTCGGTCAAAAAACGGTTGACGATCCGCCCGATATCGGTTGGAACGAAGCGCTTCTTGTCCAATACCACATACTCGCGCTCCTGCAGGGTCGAGATGATGGTGGCATAGGTCGAGGGCCGGCCGATGCCATACTCCTCCAATGCCTTAACCAGGGTCGCCTCGGTATAGCGCGGTGGAGGCTCGGTAAAATGCTGCTCGGGACGGATGGCCAAAAGCTGGATGCGTTCGCCGACCTCCATCTCGGGCAGCATGCGTTCTTGGTCATCATCAGACTCTTGGACATCGTCACGTCCCTCGAGATAGACGCGCATGAATCCAGGATCAGCGATCGCCGAGCCGGTCGCCCGTAAGAGATTCCCCGCCCCTGCGCCAAGATCAACAATCACCTGATTGATGAGCGCCGAGGCCATCTGACAGGCGAGCGTCCGTTTCCAGATCAGCTCGTAGAGCCTGAACTGATCAGACGTGAGATGGGCCTTGAGCGAGGCCGGCTCACGCCGGATCGAGGTCGGGCGGATAGCCTCATGGGCCTCCTGGGCGTTTTTGGCCTTGGTCTTATACTGGCGGGGGCCCTCAGGCAAGGCGGCGCGGCCGTAGCGTTCGGCGATATACTCCTGGATCTCAGCGATGGCCTCTTGGGCGAGATTCACCGAGTCGGTCCGCATATAGGTAATCAGACCGACCGCCCCGCTGCCGATATCCACCCCCTCATAAAGCTGTTGCGCCACGCGCATGGTACGCTGGGCGCTAAATCCCAGCTTGCGCGCGGCCTCTTGTTGCAGGGTCGAGGTGATGAAGGGGGGGGCCGGATGGCGTTTGCGCTGTTTATGCTCGACCTGTTCGACCTGAAGCCAGCCCTGGGCCGATGTCTCAAGCGCAAGCTTGACCTCTTTCGCGTGCGCCTCATCAGTGATGCTGAACTGCTCGATCTTGTCCCCAGTGAACTGAATCAGTCGGGCAACGAATGAGCGCCCCTGTTTGGAGACATCGGCCTCGATCGTCCAGTACTCGCGCGCGACGAAGGACTCGATCTCGGTCTCGCGCTCGCAGATGAGGCGCAGCGCCGGGCTTTGCACCCGGCCAGCCGACAGGCCCCGTTTGATCTTGCGCCACAATAAGGGCGAGAGATTAAACCCCACCAGATAATCGAGCGCCCGCCGGGCCTGCTGGGCATTGACCAGATCATATGAGATCTGGCGAGGATGGGCGATGGCCTCCCGGACCGCACGTTGGGTGATCTCATTGAATACCACCCGATGCACGGGCTTATCGCCGAGCTGATGCCGGCCTTTGAGGAGCTCGTAGATATGCCAAGAGATGGCCTCCCCCTCGCGATCTGGGTCGGTCGCGAGATAGAGCGCCTTGGCCTGTTTGAGCCTTTTGGCAATGGTTTGCAGATGTTTTTCGTTGCGCTCGATGACCTGATATTTCATGGTAAAGCCATTGTCCGGATCGACCGCCCCCTCCTTGGGGATCAGATCACGGACATGACCATAGGAGGCGACAACCTCAAAATCAGGCCCGAGATATTTCTGGATGGTTTTGGCCTTGGCCGGGGATTCAACGACGACGAGATTCATGCGATTCAGTTGCGCCACCTGGATCTGACCAACTGTGCTCAATGGAGAGCAGGTGAGCCAGAATCCTCGGTATAAAGCATCGCCTCGAGCTGACTAAAAGCAGATTCGCGTCCTGGGCAATTCATCAAGACAAGCAGGGTGACCCACTGCGCCTCCTCCACCAGGACACGCGGGTGGTCGATGGCCAACAGCCGATCGATGACCAGCTCGCGGCTGACTGGATCCAGGATGCCGTCCTGTTCGAGCGTTAACAACATCCCGCGCACCTCGCGATCGAGTTTGGTGCACTCGCGCTCGTCATAGATCCGCATGGATCCAGCGCTGGGTGCGGTCTCAACGACCGATCCCACCACCCGTGCCAGCTCATCGAGCCAGCGCAAGGCCTTGGTCACCTCACCGGGGCTAAAGCCGGCTTGGGTTAGTTCATCCTCGAGTGCACTTGGTTCAACCGGTGGTTGATCCTCGCCACCCATATAATTTTCGTAAAGATAGATCAGGACATCGACCATGGTTTCGCTCATCGGCACTCTCGGATACTGGCTAAGGATCTCATCTGGACCGCTTAGGAGACGCGGACATAGCGTCCGCCGGGAAGGGATGATACATGACCCGCAAGCTCTATGAGCAAAAGAGCGGCGCTGATCTGCTCAACGGGCAGTCCGGTGCGCTGGGTCAGCTCATCGGGCGTCACTGGATCCTGTCCCATTGCAGCCAGGAGCCTGGATTGATCGGGGGTCAAATCAGGATCGGCTGGGGATAGGACCTCCTGGGTGCCTTCCAACGCAGCGCGCAGGCCTGGGGCGAGGTCGGCGATGATCTCCTCTGGTTCCTCGACCAGCTTGGCACCCTCGCGGATCAAGGCATGGCAGCCGCGCGCCAGGGGGTTGCGGATGGAACCCGGGATGGCAAAGACCTCACGCCCCTGCTCGAGTGCGAGGCGCGCTGTAATCAGTGAACCGCTCTGCAAGGCCGCCTCGGTGACCAATACCCCCAGGCTCATCCCGCTGATCAGACGATTGCGGCGGGGGAAATGATTAGCAAGTGCCCCCCAACCGGGAGGGAATTCACTGACGAGCGCGCCCTGCTCCAGGATACGCCGGGCAAGATCCCGATGGACGGCCGGATAGACCCGATCCGGACCCGTTCCCAGCACCGCCAGGGTCGTACCTGTTTCCAGGGCGCCGGCATGGGCTGCCCCGTCGATTCCGCTGGCAAGCCCACTGGTGATGACCAGACCAGCAGCAGCCAGGCGGCGGGCAAAGGTCCGGGTGATCTCGCTGCCGCCAGGTGTCGGGTTGCGGCTGCCAACGATAGCGATCTGTGGATCGCGCAGCAGCTCGACCCGCCCTCGGACATAGAGCAAGGGCGGCGGGTCGTGAATCTGGGTCAGTAAGGGAGGATAGCGCGGATCAGCCAGGGTCACCAGATAGGCATCGGGCTGGTCGGCCCACGCCAGGATCGCGCCAATGAGCCCCTGATCAGGGGCATGCAAGGCGGCGATGGTCGCGGGTTTGAGTCCGCATTGACTCAGCTGCGCATGCGTCGCCGCTAGGACTGCACTGGGGGAGCCGAAAGTCTCGATCAGGTCCAAACAGGTACGCGGGCCAATCCCGGGTGCCAGGCTGAGCGCCAGCCAATCTTGGGGCGGTGAGTCCTCGGCCAGGCGGATGATACCAGGCATCAGGCCGGCGGTGGGGCGATCCAGTTGCCGACCTGAAGCGCCCGGGTTGCCTCCAGGATCACCCCAAAACTCACCCGATCGAAGACCCGGAAGACCATCAGCTGCCCCGCCCGCTCAAAGGGTGCGAGATACTCGGCCTTCTGGCGCCGATAGGCCGGATGCAAGGGGAATCCCTCGTTGGCCGAGGGCTCATCTGCCCGCCACCCTTTAGGATCATAATCGTAGCCAAGCCAAAACTCGGACGAAAAGGGGCCTTCCATAAGCCAGTTAGCGCTGGCGATCCCCGATCGGACCTGATCGCGCTCGCGTTCGCCGCCGCTGAAGACCGCGAAGACATGGCCAGGCATAAGCCCATCGCGCGCCCCGCGATTGAGGATCACCACGTCATAGCGCCCGATCTGCGAGACACCATTGGTCACGGCCAGGATACGCCCCCGCACACCACTGGGTGCCGGGCGGGGCAGAAAGTCAGCCAGCACCGACTCAGGACCGGCGGGGATGACCCGATCACCGATCGCAACCTCGCGCTCCATGCGGGTTATCTGCAGCTTGGCCGGATCGCCGGGGCGCTCCAAAACGGCATTGGCGACGAACTCGACCTGATAACCCAGAAGCTCGTTGCTATCCGGATCGCGCAATGGATCATTGGGGCGCAAAACCTGAAATTGCTGGGTCTCACTGGTCATGATCTTGCGCACATAGACCGAATCGCGCACCCCGGCGACGATATGTTCCTCCGGAAAGCCAATGACATAGGAGGACTGTTTGATCGCGTCCGAATCAGCTACATAGGGTTGGGTCAGGAAGGGGGCGATGATACCGGCCCGAATCACCGGGATCGGAGACTGCAGGGCCTCGGTGCGCACCTGGGGGCTGAGCCTAACGGGGCGGGGGCCGGCCACCGAGACACGCCGAATGACTGACCCCCCCTCGTCTAGGACGAGCTCTAGGACATCGCCTGGATAGATGCGGTTAGGGTCGTCGATCCCTGGATTGGCTTGCCAGACCTCGGACCAGCGCCAAGGATCCCTTAAGAAACGACCGGCAATGTCCCAGAGTGTATCGCCTGGACGCACCACATAACGCGATGGGGCATCCGGCGCAGGTTCTGCCGCAAGGGGGGCACCCGCGCCCAGCATCAAGACAGCGATGAGAACGGTCAGGATAGCGAAACGGCTCGACATAACCCCCCCCTCTTGAAAACGGGATGTGCCCGTTCGGTCAGACTGACTCAGTTCCTGCTTGGCAAGGCCACGACGCTAGCCGATCGCTTTGTCTGGTGAGGACCGGCCCTCTCCCTTCCCCGGGGTGCGCCGCTTTGCAACCGATAATTCTAACCCTATCTCAGGATATAGTATCCTCGACGCAATAGTAGCGCAGCGCGCTGTCTTTCTACCACCCACTGACCGCAAAATCCCATGGCCCAACTCGAGATTCTCACCTTTCCCGACCCCAGGCTCCGTAAAAAGGCCCAGCCAGTGAGCCAGGTCGATGAGCGCATTTGCCGTCTGATCGACGATATGCTCGAAACCATGTATGCAGCCCCGGGCATTGGCTTGGCCGCTACCCAAGTGGATGTCCAACTCCAGATCGTGGTGATCGATGTTTCTGAAGCTCACGATCAGCCTCTCTGTTTTATCAACCCGCGGATCATCGCACGCGAGGGGACAACCCAGCGCGAGGAGGGTTGTCTCTCCGTCCCCGGATTTTATGAACCCGTCACCCGGGCGGAGCGAGTGACCGTTGATGCCCTTGACCGCGAGGGATGCCCCTTTAGGCTAGAGGCCGAGGGTCTGTTGGCCGTTTGTATCCAGCATGAGCTGGATCATCTGGACGGCAAGCTCTTTGTCGATCATCTCTCGCTCCTCAAGCGCCAGCGTATCCGCCACAAGCTCGAAAAACAGCGCAAGGAACGTCAGGCATCTATCCAGGCCCAGTCAGGCGCTGCTCTGCGCCGGCAGGCCATCTAGCAGCCCAGCCTAAGGACTGATCCCGATGCGACCGCTGCGAGTGCTCTTTGCTGGAACACCTGAGTTTGCTGTGCCCTCGCTCCAGGCACTTCTGGATGCTGGCCATCGAGTGATCGGCGTCTATACCCAGCCCGACCGACCGGCTGGACGCGGCCAGCATATTCAGATGAGTCCAGTCAAGAGCCTGGCGCTTCAATATGGTCTACCGGTGTATCAGCCTACCAGCCTCAGACGCGACCCCAAGGCCGCCGCCCAGCTGACCGGGCTTGGAGCCGACCTGGTCGTGGTTGCCGCTTATGGGCTGTTATTGCCCAAGGCGGTCCTGGATGCCCCCAGGCTTGGCTGTATCAATGTCCATGCATCGCTCCTGCCGCGCTGGCGCGGGGCTGCGCCAATCCAACGGGCCATCCTGGCGGGAGATTCCCAGACCGGCGTCTCGATTATGCGCATGGAGGAGGGATTGGATACTGGGCCGGTCTATCACCGCATTGGCACTACAATCGCCCCGGATGAGACCGGCCAATCGCTCCATGACCGGCTCGCGGCGCTCGGCGCTCAGGCTTTGCTCGAGTCCTTACCGGGGATTGCCGACGGCTCGCTGATCCCTGAGCTCCAGGATGATGCCCAAGCCACCTATGCGCCTAAGCTGAGCAAGGACGAGGCGCGTATCGATTGGCAGGCCCCCGCTGTGTTCATTGAGCGCCAGATCCGCGCCTTCAATCCCTGGCCGGTCGCCTATACGAACCTGGAAACCAGCCTGATCCGCCTGTGGGCTGCCCAGGCCGAGTCTGAACCCGGGGATGCCTTACCTGGAACCATTGTCCAGGCCGATCGCACCGGCATTCGGGTCGCAACTGGGTTCGGAATCCTGCGGATTACCCGGCTCCAGCCCGCAGGCAAACGACCGATGAGTGCCGGCGAGTATCTCAATGCCCGACGGTTGGATGGCGCCCGTTTTGCCTAAGAACCCTATCCAGCCCTGCCAGTCCACCCAGACCCCGGGGGCGGAGTCACGCGCAGCAGCGGCCCGCCTGTTGCACGCCGTGCGGGTGCACGGCCAATCGCTCAACCGTCTTAGGAGCGGCGCTCGAGGCGGACAGGCCGTCGACTACCCCTTGGTCCAGGATCTGGTCTATGGGTCGCTGCGTCATCTGATGATGCTGAGCTGTCTCGCCGACCATCTCCTCGAACGCCCGCTCAAGGCGCGCGATGCCGAGATCTATGATCTTGTCCTCATCGGCCTCTATCAGCTCGGTTTCACCCAGCTTCCCCTCCATGCCGCGGTTTCGTCCACGGTCGAAGCGGCGCGCACCCTGGGCAAACCGCATCTGGTTGGTCTCGTCAATGCCTTGCTGCGCCGTTTCATGCGCGAGCGCCCTAACCTGCTCGACTGGGTGGCGCGCCAGCCCGCTGCCCGCTGGCCCTATCCGAGCTGGCTGATCGAGCGACTGCGCCTCGATTGGCCGGATGACTGGGAGGCGATCATCCAGGCCAGCCAAGGGCGCGCCCCAATGACCCTGCGCGTCAACCCCTTGCGCCAGGAGCGGTTAGCTTATCTGGCCAAACTAGAGTCTGCTGGGATCCCCGCCCGGGCCATCCCCGAACTCCCGACCGGCATCCTGCTCGATCAGCCTTGCCCGATGCGCGATCTACCTGGATGGGCCGAGGGGTGGTTCTCGGTTCAAGACAGCGGTGCCCAGCTCGCCGCGGTATTGTTAGACGCCCAAGCCGGCGAGCGGGTGCTCGATGCCTGCGCTGCCCCAGGGGGTAAAACCGCGGCCATCCTGGAACATGCCGGCGGAGACCTGGATCTGATCGCCATCGATCAGGATCCGGCGCGTCTGGCAACCGCCCAGACCCTGCTGAGGCGCCTGGGACTCAAGGCCAGGCTCCTGGTCGCTGATGCCGCCAATCCCCAGGGCCAGTGGACGGACAGACCATTCGATCGCATCCTTCTGGATGTTCCGTGTTCGGCAACCGGGGTGATACGCCGTCATCCCGACATCCCTTGGCTGCGCCGGCTGGAGGACATCTCAGCCCTGGCGGCAACCCAAGGGCGCATGTTGGAGGCCATCTGGCCGCTGCTGCGCCCCGGGGGGCGTCTGCTGTATGCCACCTGTACCCTATTGGCCTTGGAAAACGCCCAGCAGGTGACAGACTTCTTGGCGCGCCATCCCGAGGCGCAGGCCTTGCCGCTCAACCATCCCTGGGGCCGTTCCCAACCGCCGGGTGTACAACTCCTGCCCACCCCGGGTGGACATGATGGCTTTTTCTACGCGCTCATCGAGAAAACGGCACCATGAGCGCCCGCAAGACCCTTGGTGTGCTTGCCTTATTGGTCTGGACCCTATTGGCGCCTCACCCCGGCGGATTCGCCCATGCCAGGGGTTTTAGTATCCAGCAGGTTGAGACCTATCAGCAGACTGGGCAAATCCTGCTCAATGCGCGCGCGGCTCTGGAATTCAGCCCAGTCGCCTTAGAGGCCCTGGATCATGGTGTTCCCCTCACCCTGGTCTTCCATGTCCGGCTGCGCCGGGCCGGGTCCTGGATCTGGGAGGATAGCCTGGTCGATGACCAATGGCGCTGCGTGATTCGCTATCGCCCTTTGTCAGGGCGCTATGAGGTGTATCGGTTGCCGGGCAACCAGCGTCAGGAGTTTGTGACCCGAGATGCAGCGATTCGTGCCCTGAGTGAATTGACGGATCAAACGCTGATCGCCCAGGCCCGGCTCGATCCCCAGGTGGAGTATGAGCTGCGCCTGAAGGTCTTTTTAGACATCGAGGAGCTGCCGCTACCCCTGCGACCGACTGCCTATCTGCATCCGTCCTGGAAACTCTCGAGCGGTTGGACGACGTGGCCCGTAAAACCCTAAGCTGGCGACCCGTCTTGGGGGTATTGCCGGTAGCACTGCTGATCATTGGGTTATTCGTAGTGCTCGTGCTCATGCGCGACGCCGTGGAGAACTCCGAGGCCTTGAGCCGCGCCTTCGTCCCCTTGCTCGCGATGGTACTCGGAGGGCTTGCGGCCTTGGCGATACTGGTCATCGTCAACGTGGCCAAGCTGGTGCGGCGCTACCGGGACCAGGCCGCAGGCTCGCGTCTGACGGCACGCCTGGTCCTGCTCTTTGCCCTGATCTCGCTCCTGCCGGTCGGCACGGTGTATTACTTTTCACTCGGCTTTCTCCTGCGCGGGATCGATAGCTGGTTCGATGTCGAGATCGGCCGGGCCATGCAGGATGCACTCGAGCTCAATCGGGCCTCCCTCGATCTCAATCAACGTCTTTTGGTCAAGATTACCGAGCAGCTCTTGGCGGGGATCGAGGACCGTTCCGCAACGGCCATCGCCTTGAGCCTCAATGGCCTGCGCCGACGGGCTGGGGCCATTGAACTCACCGTCTATGATGCGGGCGGGCGGGTCTTGGGAACAGCTAATGAGGACCCGACCCAATTGGTGCCCGCTGCCTTGGACCGTGAGCTCCAGCAAAGCGTGCGCTCTGGGGTCAACTACGTGGGTCTGGAAACCGGGCCAGGTCATGAATTGGTGGTGCGGACCCTAGTCAAGGACCCAAACGGTCGCCCGCTCCTGATGCAGGCATTGTTCCCCACCTCAGGGCGGATCACTACCCTCTCCAATCGCCTGGAAAGCGCCTATAACCGCTATACAGAATTGGCCTATCTGCGCCAATCCCTGAAATTGAGCTTCTCGCTCACCCTGTCGCTCGTGCTCGTGTTCGGGCTGATGGCCGCCCTGATCGCGGCCTTTCATACCGCCCGCCGTCTGGTGGCACCCATCGCCGACATCGCCCGGGCCACCCGCCTGATCTCAGAGGGCGATTATGAGCAGCGGATCCCTCTGCCACGCCATGACGATGAACTCAGTTTCCTGGTAGCCTCGTTCAATGCGATGGCCCGGCGCATCGCCCAGGCACGCGACGCCGCTGCCCGCAGCAAACAGGCCATCGAGACCCAGCGCAATTATCTCGAGACCATCCTAGGACGCCTGTCCTCTGGGGTCATCGCCTTCGACGAAGGCCAGCACCTGGCCATGGTCAATCCAGCGGCGCGGGCGATCCTGGGCCTACCAGAGGATCTAGATCCAGCGCAAACCGACCTCAACAAACTCGAACGCATTGCCCCCTGGCTCCTGCCCTGGCTTGAGACCGTGCGTCGCCATCTTCAGGATTTGCGCCCATGGCGAACCGAGGTCAAGCTCCAGCGGGATGAACTCAGCCAGACCCTGCTCTGTCGCGGTAGCCCCCTGCCTCTCCCCGCTGCCGACCAACCGGGGCACGTCGTGGTCTTCGACGACATCACCTCGCTCATCGTCGCCCAGCGTCATGCCGCTTGGGCCGAGGTGGCTCGCCGTCTCGCCCATGAGATCAAAAATCCGCTGACCCCCATTCAGCTCTCGGCGGAGCGTCTGCGGCACAAGTTGCTCGCCAAGGCTACCGGCCAGGATGCCCAGATCATCGACCGCGCAACCTCGACCATTATCCAGCAGGTCGAGGCCCTCAAAGCGATGGTCAATGACTTTTCGGATTATGCCAAGAGCGCGCATATCCAACCTGAACCCTTCGCGTTCGACCGACTCGCCCGCGAGGTGCTGGACCTGTATCGCAGCGCTGGCATGACCGGCCTTGAGGTCGAGCTCAAGGCCCCTGAGATATATATCAAAGGGGATCCATTGCGTCTCAGACAGGTCATTCATAATCTGATCAAGAACGCTGCCGAGGCGCTCGAAGGACGGGCTGACGCCCGGATCAGCCTTCGCACCGAATCGATCGAGCTTGATGGGGTACCCTATCTACAATGTCTGGTTAGCGATAACGGCCCAGGTTTCGATCCCCAGGTCCTGGAACGGGTCTTTGAGCCCTATGTCACCACCAAACCCAAGGGGACGGGTCTGGGACTGGCGATTGTCAAAAAGATTACCGAGGAACATGGCGGTATGATCTCGGTCGAGAATACCGAATCCGGGGCCCTGATCAAGGTGCGCCTTCCTATTTGGCAAATGACCGTCCCTGCGGTCCAGGGTCAGGAGCTTGAGACAACACCATGAGCGCAACCCATATCCTGGTCGTCGATGATGAACCCGATATCCGCGGCCTGGTTAAGGAGATCCTCGAGGATGAGGGCTATGCAGTGACCGTGGCCGAAAACGGCGAGGCTGCACGCCACGCCCTGCGCGACCGGCGCCCCGATCTGATCCTGCTCGATATCTGGATGCCCGATATCGACGGGATCTCTTTGCTCAAGGAGTGGTCAAGCGATGAGCTGCCTTGCCCAGTGATCATCATGTCGGGTCATGGCACGATCGAGACCGCGGTCGAGGCAACTCGGCTTGGGGCTTATGATTTTCTAGAAAAACCCCTCTCGATGGCCAAGCTGTTGTTAACCGTCGAACGGGCGCTTGAGGCCAGCAAACTCCATCAGGAAAACATCGGGCTTAAGCGGCGCGCCCCCCAGGTCCAGGAGCCCGTCGGACGCAGCGCGGTCATGCAGCGTCTGCGCGAACAGGTCAAGCGGATCGCCCAGCATGATACCTGGGTCCTGATCACCGGTGAGCCGGGCAGCGGGCGCGAGACCTTTGCCCGCTATCTCCACGCTCAGAGCGCCCGCCGCGATCGCCCTTTCATCGATCTCTGCGTCTCCTCTCTGACTGACGGCAATGCGGCCAGCGAGCTGTTCGGCGTCGAGGAAAACGGCCATATCCATTATGGCAGCCTGGAGAAGGCGGCAGGCGGGACCCTGATGCTCGATGAGGTCTCTGATATGGACTGGGAGGCCCAGTCCAAGCTGTTAGGAGCGCTCGACAGCGGCTATTTCCTGCGCGTCGGTGGGCGCGAGCCGGTGCGTATCGATGTCCGCATCATTGCCATCAGCCAGCGCAACCTCGAGGAAGAGGTCAAGGCTGGACGCTTTCGCGAGGACCTGTTTTACCATCTCAATGTCGTACCCCTGCATATCCCACCCCTGCATGAGCACCCCGAGGATATCCCCGACCTCTTGAATTTCTATCTCGATTATTTCGCCACCCACGAAAAGCTTCCCTATCGGCGCTTTAGCGTCGGCGCCCAAAACTTTTTGCGCCACTATCACTGGCCGGGTAATGTGCGCGAGCTTAAAAACCTGGTCCAGCGTCTTTTGATCCTCGGCGCCGGCGATGAGATCAGCCAGCGCGATGTCGAACTTGCGCTTGGTGCCCCCCCGCCCTTCCAGATGCAAAGCCTGGAAACCCTGGTCTCATTCGACCAACCCCTGCGAGCAGCGCGCGAGCAATTCGAAAAGGCCTATCTCGACTATCAGCTCGAAAAACACCAAGGAAATGTCAGCAAGATGGCCAAGGAGGCGGGAATGGAGCGCACCCATCTCTATCGCAAGCTGCGCTCGCTCGGGATCGAGATCAAGGAGCGCCGCTAAGGGGACAGGCCGCATGAAGATCATCATCCTGGGCGCAGGCCAAGTCGGTTCTTCAGTTGCGGCCAATCTAGTCAGCGAGGCCAATGACATCACGGTTATCGACCAGAACGCCGATCTATTGCGCGAGTTACAGGATCGCTTTGATCTGCGCACCGTGCTCGGCCATGGCGCCCATCCCGATATCCTGATGCGTGCCGGCGCCGAGGATGCAGACATGATCATCGCCGTCACCAACAGCGATGAGACCAATATGGTCGCCTGTCAGGTAGCCCATACCCTCTTCCATACCCCGACCAAGATCGCCCGCGTCCGTGCCCAGAGCTTTCTCGACCAGCCCAAGCTGTTTGGCAACGAGGCCCTGCCGATTGATGTCGCAATCAGCCCTGAGGGACTGGTCACAGACTATATCCTGCGTCTGATCGAAAACCCAGGTACCCTCCAGGTCTTGGATTTTGCAGGTGGGTTGATCCGACTCGTCGCCGTCCGGGCGCTGGAGGGAGGACCCTTAGTGGGTCAGCAATTGCGCAACCTGCACGAGCATATGCCTGGGGTCAAGGCCCGGGTGGCAGCCATCTACCGCCACGACCGCGCCATCCAGCCAGAGGGCGAGACCCGCATCGAGGTCGGCGATGAGGTGTTTTTTTTGGCCGCGCCCGATCATATCCGCGCCGTCATGGGTGAGCTGCGTCGGCTTGACCCCTCCTATCGGCGCATCATCATCGCCGGTGGCGGCAATATCGGCGCCCGTCTGGCCAAGGCATTGGAGTCCCATTTCCGGGTCAAGGTCATCGAACAGGACCTGAGGCGTTGTAAACAGATCGCCGAGCAGTTCGAACGTGCCATCGTCCTCCATGGTGATGCCGCTGACCAGGACCTGTTGCTGGAGGAAAACATCGAAAACACCGATGTCTTTTGCGCCGTTACCAATGACGACGAGGACAACATCATCTCGGCAATGCTCGCCAAGCGCCTGGGGGCGCATAAGGTGATGGCACTCATCAACCGCCCGGCCTATGTGGATCTGGTCCAATCGGGGGTCATCGATATCGCCATCTCACCCCAACAGATCACCATCGGCAGCCTCTTGAAACATGTCCGGCGCGGCGATGTGGTCATGGTGCACTCATTGCGCCGTGGCGCTGCTGAGGCCATCGAGGCCATCGCCCACGGCGATCCCAGTTCGAGCAAGGTGGTTGGCCGGCGCATCGCCGACCTGAAACTCCCCAAGGGGGCGGTCATCGGTGCCCTGGTGCGCGGCGAGGAGGTGCTGATCGCCCATCGCGACACCGTGATCGAATCCGAAGACCATGTCATCCTCTTCCTTCAGGATAAGAAACGCATCCATGAGGTCGAACGCCTGTTTCAGGTGGGCGTAACCTTCTTATAAGTCAGTCTCCCCAGGCGTTTGGACCATGAAACTCAATACCGTGCAACGAGTGCTGGGTCTGTTGCTGATGACCTTCAGCCTCAGCATGATCCCTCCTGTCGGTGTTGCCCTGTTATACGAGGAAGGTTGGGCCTGGCCCTTTTGGGTAGCCTTTGCGCTGATCTTTGGCCTAGGGATGCTCATCTTTCTACCGGTCGCGCGCTCGCAGGAGACGGTGCGGGTGCGCGATGGTTTTCTGATCGTGGTGCTGTTTTGGAGCGTGCTAGGACTGGCCGGCGCCCTCCCCCTATGGCTTGCAGTCGATCCAGAGCTCTCGGTCACCGACGCGGTCTTCGAGTCGATCTCCGGACTCACCACCACCGGAGCCACAGTGATCACCGGGCTCGATCAGCTCCCTAAGGCGATCCTGTTTTATCGCCAGGAACTGCAATGGCTAGGCGGCATGGGGATTATTGTCCTGGCGGTTGCAGTCTTGCCCATGCTCGGGGTCGGGGGAATGCAGCTCTTTCGCGCCGAGGTCCCTGGCCCGATGAAGGATTCCAAACTGACCCCCCGTATCACCGAGACCGCCAAGGCGCTCTGGTATATTTATCTCTGGATGACGCTCGCCTGCGCCCTTGCCTATTGGTGGGCAGGCATGGGTCTTTTCGATGCCATGGGCCACGCCTTTTCGACTATTGCCATCGGCGGCTTCTCAACCCATGATCAAAGCATCGGTTATTTCAATAATCCAGCGATCGAATTGATCGCGGTCTGCTTTATGATCCTGGCCGGCATGAATTTTAATCTGCACTTTATGGCAGTGCGCCGGCACGACCTCCGGATCTATCTCTACGACAGCGAATTTCGTCTTTATCTGATGGTACTATCGACAGTCAGTCTGATTACCATCATTGCCCTGTATTACACTCAGACCTATCCGACCTGGTCGGAATCTGTGTTTAAGGGTCTATTTCAAGCGATTTCGCTCACCACCACCACAGGTTTTGCCACCGCTGAGTTTTATCATTGGCCCCCATTTATCGGGATTCTGCTGTTGCTTACGAGCTTTATCGGCGGTTGCGCTGGATCAACCGGTGGTGGGATCAAGGTCATTCGCTTTCTGTTGCTGATCAAACAAGGGGTGCGCGAAATCGAGCGTCTGATCCATCCCAACGCCCAGATCCCGGTGCGGCTTGGTGGCAAAAGTATCAATCACCGGATCGTCGATGCCGTTTGGGGATTCTTTTCGCTTTATGTCGCCAGCTTTACCCTCATGTATCTGCTGCTCGCCGCAACCGGCTTGGATCTCATCACTGCCTTTTCGGCTGTGGCTGCCTGTATCAATAACCTGGGCCCCGGACTTGCGGAGGTCGGTCCCCATTACGCCGAGCTCAATGACACCGCCAAATGGATCCTATGCCTGGCCATGCTGCTGGGACGGCTTGAGATCTTTACCCTCTTGGTGCTCTTTTCGCCGGCGTTTTGGCGGGATTGAGCCACCCCGCTTGGGTTTCGATGAAACCAATGGGCGCAAGCAAAGGCTTGAAAAGGCGCTGCACCTGGCAGGGCGAAGGGCTTAAACCCCGCTGCCCTTTGAGTTGGCCCCGTTGACCTGGCTGCAGCCAAAGCGATTCCCAAAAAGGGCCGCCTTATCCAGAATCAGTCCTCAGCTGTCCTTGGATACAGGTAACAAGGTCGGCAAGCTGGTCAAACGTATACCGGGGCGGATGGGGCAGGACAGGCGGCGGGTCATCGGTCACCAGGGCGATGATCTCAGGGTCGCCGGGATAGAACGGCGCTCGGTTTAATGCAGCGCGATAGACCTCGATCTTGGGATAGCGCTCGTGCTTAAATCCCTCGACCAAGACCAGGTCGAGGGATTGCGGATCGAAATGGGCAAGCATTGCCCAGAGATCAGGCTCAGGGAGGACCTGGTCGTTTTCAACCAGTAGGGCCCAACGCAACCCTGAGGCCAAGATCACCTGGGAGGCACCGGAAGCCCGCGCCTTGAAGCTATCCTTGCCGGGCTGATCGAGATCGAAGCGGTGATGGGTATGCTTGAGATAACCAACCCGGATCCCCTGGGCGCGCAGCAGGGGCAGCAGACGACAGATTAGGGTGGTCTTGCCGGTCCCGCTGGGTGCGACGAATCCAATGACCGGCAAAGGGGAGCGACTCATGACCCTGACCTCGGCCCCTCGATGCGCCCCCGATCGACATAGCGGTCGCGCGCCGCCTTGGCGCGGCTGAAGATCTCCAATAACCGTTCGCCATCGGCCCGGCGAATGCTATCGGCAAGATCGGCGAGTTCCACGCTAAAGCGCCCCAGCACAGCGCTCAAGGGTTCGCGGTTGGCAAGACAGATATCGCGCCACATCTCGGGGTTGCTTGAGGCAATCCGGGTAAAATCGCGAAACCCCCCTGCCGCATAGCGGAAGATCTCGTCGTTCTCGCGCATGCGGGCAAGCGAATCGACCAGTCCGAAGGCAAGCATATGGGGGAGATGGCTGGTAGCAGCCAGGACTTCATCGTGTTGGGCGACCGACATGAGATCGACCTCTGCACCGCAGGCCTGCCACATCTGAGCGACCCGCTGGAGTGCATGAGGGTCGGTTTCAGGCAAAGGGGTCAGGATCACCCGGCGGTTCTGATAAAGCTCGGCAAAGGCTGCCTCGACCCCGCTGTGCTCGGTACCGGCAATGGGGTGACCGGGGACCAATCGAGGCGGGATCGACCCAAAGACCGCCCGCGCATCCTCGATCACACTTCCCTTAACGCTGCCGGCGTCGGTCAGAATCGTTTCTGCCCCTAAATGGCCGCGCAAGGCCTGAAAGACAGCGCGCATGGCGCCAAGCGGTACAGCCACGAAGACCAGATCGGCGCCTTGGGCTGCCTCTGCTGGGTCCTCGGCGATGCGATCGATCACTTGGAGCGCCAAGGCCCGCTCGAGATTGGCGCGCGCCCGCCCACAGCCCACGATCTCGCCGACTCGGTCTGCCGCACGCAAGGCAAGGGCCAAGGACCCGCCGATGAGTCCGACCCCGATGAGGGCAAGCCGCTCGATCATGGCCTCAGGATCTCGGCCAAGGCTGCGATACAGCGCGCATTCTCAGCCTCAAGCCCGATGCTGATGCGCAGATGATTGGGTAGACCATAGTTGGCCAGGGGGCGGACGATGATACCCCTTTTAAGCAGGGCCTCATTGACCGGTCCTGCCGGCCGGCCGCAATCGATGGTGATGAAATTGGCCACCGAGGGGATATAGCCAATGCCAAGCCGCTCGAATGCCTGAGTGAACTGTCTCAGGCCGGCGCGATTGAGCTCGACTGAGACGCGCACATGCTCGCGGTCGGCCAGCGCCGCAATCGCCGCCGCCTGGGCGAGGCTATTGACATTAAACGGCTGGCGCACTCGGTTTAACAGCTCTGCAATCGCCGGGTCGCTTAAGGCATAGCCGACCCGAAGCCCTGCCAGGCCATACACCTTGGAAAAGGTCCGGGTGACGATCAGATTGGGGAAGGCAGCAAGCCAGCGGCTGGCATCCGGGAAGTCAGCCTCAGACACATATTCGGTGTAGGCCTCATCGATCACCACGACACAGCCTTTGGGCAATGATCCGATAAAGGCGCGTAAGGGTTCAGCAGCCAACCAGGTCCCGGTTGGGTTATTGGGGTTGGCGATCCAGACGACCCGCGTTTTGTCGCTGACGAGACGCGCCATTGCCTCCAGGTCGTGTCCATAGGAACGCGCTGGCGCCACTCGAGCTATCGCCCCCACCGCTTGGGTTGCGATCGGGTAAACGGCAAAGGCATATTCCGAGAAGACCGACTCGACCCCTGGATGCAAAAAGACCCGAGCGACGAGATCCAGGATATCGTTTGAGCCGTTTCCGAGGGTCACCGCCTGCGGTGACAGGCCGTGGTATTCGGCCAGGGCGCACCTCAGCTCGAAGCCACTACCATCTGGATAGCGCCCGACCTCAGCAAGTGCCGAGGCGATCGCAGCGCGCACCCGCGGACCCGGACCCAGGGGATTTTCGTTCGAGGCGAGCTTGACCGCATCGCCAATCCCGAGCTCGCGTTCGAGCTCAGCCAGTGGTTTGCCGGGGATATAGGGGCTCAGACCCGCAATCCAGGGGTCGGCGAGCTCGAGAAATGGGTTGACAGTCATCGGTCCTAATCCAAAAGGCGATGGATATAGGGTCAGCCTTGGTACCTACAGGCGAGGGCGACTACAGCACAGCAACTGGATAAGAGCCCAGGATCTTAAACAGCAATGCCTCATCCTCCAGGGTCTTTAAGGCATAGGCAACCTTAGGGTCTTGGCGATGACCCAGAATATCGACAAAAAAGACATAATCCCAGATCCCGCGGCGCGAAGGACGCGATTCGATACGGGTCATGTTGATCCCATGCACAGCTAGGGGGGCAAGCAGTTTATGCAGGCCGCCTGCCTGGTTTTTGCAGGATAACAGCAGGCTGGTCTTGTCCTGACCGCTCGGAGGTGCGTCCTGTTTGCCGATCACCAAAAAACGGGTGGTGTTGCTGGGCTCGTCTTCGATGCGCTCGGCAAGCGCCTTCAAGCCATAGATCTCGGCGGCCTGCAGACCTGCGATTGCCGCTGATTCCGGATCCTGGGCAGCCAGGCGCGCCGCCTCGGCATTGCTGCCAACCGCGATCCGCTCGGCGGACAGCAGATAGCGGTCGAGCCACTCGCGGCACTGGGCAAATGATTGCTGATGCGAATAGATGCGGTGGATCTCGCCGATCCCTTGGGCCTTACTCAAGAGATGCTGATGGACGCGCAGCATGACCTCGCCGGCGATCATGAGCGGCGAGGTCATAAAGAGATCCAGGGTATGACTGACTACCCCTTCAGTGGAGTTTTCCACTGGCACGACCCCAAAGTCACAGGCACCGGCCTCGACCTCGCGAAAGATCTCGTCGATCGTGGCCATCGCCTTGGTGACGACCGAGTGTCCGAAATGCTTGATCGCCGCCGCCTGAGTGAAGGTCCCTTCGGGCCCCAGAAAGGCAGCATGCAAAGGGCGCTCGAGGGCAAGACAGGCGGACATGATCTCGCGAAAAAGACGCGCGACCTCTTCGCTATCCAGGGGTCCCGGGTTTTGGGCCTTGATCCGGCGTAGGATCGCTGCCTCCCGCTCAGGACGATAAAACTGGACGAAGCCGCCTGTACCTGTCTTGACCTGGGCCACCTGCTGGGCACAGCGCGCCCGCTCGCTGATCAGACGCAGGATCTCATCATCGATCGCATCGATGCGGGCGCGAATCGCTTCAAGCTCTGACGCTGGAGTGGCGGATCCTGCAGTCATGTCCTTAGTCAAGCTGCCGGACCGAGAGCACGCCTGTGATCGTCCGGATCCGATCCAGGACCTCGGCGGGACAGGGCCGATCGATATCGATCAGGGTAACGGCGATATCGCCGCGCGAGCGGTTGAGCATATCGAGGATATTGAGCCCGACCCGACCCAGATCGGTCGAGATCTGTCCGACCATGTTGGGGACATTGCTGTTGACAATGGCCAGCCGATATCCCTCCCCGCGCGGCAAGATGATCTCTGGGAAGTTCACCGCATTGCTGACATTGCCATCCTCAAGATAGGCGCGGATCTGCTCGGCGACCATAATGGCGCAATTGTCTTCTGCCTCCTTGGTCGAGGCCCCGAGATGCGGGAGGGCAATGACTCGGGGATGCCCGTGCAACCGACTGCTTGGGAAGTCGCAACAATAGGTATGGAGTTGGCCGTTCTCCAGTGACTGGAGGACAGCCTCTTCATCGACGATCTCCTGACGGGCAAAATTAAGCAAGACCGCCCCTTTGCGCAGCGTCCTCAAGCGCTCGCTATTGAGCATGGCGCGCGTCTCAGGGGTCAGGGGGACATGCAAGCTGACGAAATCCGAGTGCGCCAAGAGGTCATCGAGGCTTAAGGCCTGTTTGACCTCGCTGGAAAGCTGCCAGGCGCGTTGGACCGTGATGGTGGGATCATAACCAATGACCTGCATGCCCAAGACCAGTGCGGCATTGGCCACCCGCACCCCAATTGCCCCTAGACCCACCACCCCCAGAGTACGCCCTGGCAGCTCAAAGCCGACGAAGCGCTTTTTGCCCGATTCGACGGTCTCATGGATGGCCGAATCATCGCCGGTCAGCGAGCCGACGAACTGAAGCGCCTGGGGGATATTGCGCGCGGCCATCAGCATCCCTGCCAGCACCAACTCCTTCACCGCATTGGCATTGGCGCCTGGGGCATTGAACACCACCACCCCACGCCGCGTCATCTCAGGGACTGGGATATTGTTGGTCCCCGCTCCCGCCCGTCCAATGGCCTTGACCGAGGCAGGGATCTCCATGCCGTGCATATCCGCCGAACGCACCAGGATGGCATCCGGATTGGCAATCTCGGATGCAATCTCATAGCGGTCGCGCGGCAGGCGCTCGAGCCCGGCGACCGAGATGTTGTTGAGCGTTTGGATTCTAAACATGTCGGCCTCACGGTGGATTATGCTGGGCTCAGCCCCCGGCTAGCCATAGCGTCGCTCGAAGTCCTGCATAAACGCAATCAGGGCCTCGACGCCCGCCTCAGGCATGGCGTTATAGATGCTGGCGCGCATGCCGCCGACCGAACGATGGCCCTGCAGGGTGGTCAGCCCAGCTGCCTTGGCCTCTTTAAGGAAGGTCTCATCGAGTTCAGGTCGGGCAAGCCTGAATGGGACATTCATCCAGGAACGCGATTGGGGTTCGACCGGGTTGTGATAAAAATCCGAGGCATCGATGGCCTCATAGAGCCTCTTGGCCTTGCGCGCATTGATTTCAGCCATCGCCGAAAGCCCGCCGATGCCTTTTAGCCATTGAAACACCAGGCCAGCCAGATACCAGGCATAGGTCGGTGGGGTGTTGTACATCGAGCCATGCTCGGCATGGGTCTTATAGTCCAACATGGTTGGGACATAGGACTGCGCCTTGCCGATCAGATCCTCGCGCACGATGACAATGGTCAAGCCGGCCGGCCCGATGTTCTTTTGGGCGCCGGCATAAATCAAGCCGAATCTGGAGACATCAATGGGGCGCGAGAGCAGAGTCGAGGACATATCGGCGACGAGTGGAATATCGCCTGTCTCTGGCACATAGGGAAACTCGACCCCCTCGATGGTCTCATTGGGGGTGTAATGCACATAGGCGGCATCTGGATTGAGCCTCAGTTCATCCTGGACCGGGGCCCGGGTAAATCGCGAGTCCTCGGTATCCCCAGCGATCCGGACCTCACCGAAACGTTTGGCCTCAGCGATCGCCTTTTTCGACCAAGAGCCAGTCTTGAGATAATCGGCGCGCCCTATGTCTCCTAAAAGATTCAAAGGGACCATCGCGAACTGAAGCGAGGCCCCACCCTGGAGAAACAGGACCTTGTAATGCTCAGGGATATTCAAAAGTTCGCGCAGATCGGCCTCGGCCGAGGCGGCAATGGACATGAACTCCTTGCCGCGATGGCTCATCTCGGCGACACACATGCCGCTTCCCTGCCAATCGAGCATCTCCTCGCGGGCCTGGATCAAGACTGGCTCGGGCAACATGGCAGGTCCAGCGCTGAAGTTATAAACGCGGGTCATTTGCTGAAAACCCCTTCTGTACTCTGTTCCGGATAGGATATTCATGGGTATAGGGCACACCTTGTATGCCCTCTGGCAGGTGCGCAGGCGTATCCTACTCGATCTCATCGGCCAGGGCCTCTGGCGCCTCAACCCCCTCCATCTCCTCACGCTCGACCTCGAGCGCCGCAATCCGCTCGACACAGACCAGGCGTTGGCCTTCGGCGAGATTGATCAATTTGACCCCCTTGGTATTGCGTCCGACCACCGGGATCTGGTCGACCGGGGTGCGGATCAGGGTCCCGTCATCGGCGATCAGCATGATCTCATCGCCCGGATGGACCAAAACCGCCCCGACCTGGGGGCCATTGCGCTCCGAGACATCGATGGCGATCACCCCCTGGGTTCCCCGCCCCTTGGTCGGGAACTGATCGACCGCGGTGCGCTTCCCATAACCATTGGCGGTTACGCTCAACACTGTGCCGCCCGGTTCGGGGACGACCAAGGCGATCACCTGCTGGTCATCGGGCAGAAAGACCCCACGTACCCCATGCGCCGCCCGCCTCATGGGTCGGACCTGGGATTCGGAAAAACGCACTGCCTTGCCGCCCGAGGTAAAGAGCATGAGGTCCTGCTCACCCCGGGTGATCGCCGCCCCGACCAGGACCTCATCGGCGCGTAGATCGATGGCGATGATGCCCCGGGCAAGCGGGCGCGAGAAATCAATCAGCGGGCATTTCTTGACCGTACCCGTGCTGGTAACCATGAACACAAATGCCCCCTCTGTATAATCGCGCACCGGAAGCAGGGTGGTGATGCGCTCGCCTGCCTCCAGGGGAAGCAGATTGACCATGGGCCGACCGCGTGCCCCGCGCCCCGCCTGGGGCAGGTCATAGACCTTGAGCCAATAGACCCGCCCGCGGCTGGAAAAACAAAGAAGGGTATCGTGCGAATGGGCGACAAACAGGCGTTCGATAAAGTCCTCCTCCTTGCAGGTCGCTGCCGCCTTGCCCTTGCCACCGCGCCTTTGGGCCTGGTAATCGCTTAACGGTTGCGCCTTGACATAGCCCTGATGTGAGAGGGTCACCACCAGGTCCTCAGGTGCGATCAGGTCATCGCGGGTCAGATCCGTCTGAGCGACCTGGATCTCGGTGCGGCGGGGATCGGCGAACTGCTCGCGTACTGCGATGAGCTCCTGCCGGACCACAGCCATCAGCCGGTCGGGATCGGCAAGGATCAGGAGGAGCTCGGAGATGCTCTCCAGGATCTCTTCGAACTCCTGAAAAATCCTGTCCTGCTCCAGACCGGTCAGCCGATGTAATTGCAGATCCAGGATTGCCTTGGCCTGACGTTCGCTTAAGCGGTACCCTCCATCGGTCAGACCGAATCCGGGCTCAAGATCGGCCGGGCGGGTACGCTCGGCACCGGCGCGTGCCAGGAGCTCGCCGACCATCCCAGCCGCCCAGATCCGTTCCACCAACCGCGCCCGCGCCTCTTGCGGGCTTGCCGAGGATTTAATGAGGGCAATGACTGCATCCAGGTTACTCAGGGCAACGCCATAGCCTTCCAACACATGGGCCCGCTCGCGCGCCTTACGCAGCTCGAAGAGGGTGCGGCGGGTGACCACCTCGCGCCGGTGGCGCAGGAAATATTCCAGGATCTGTTTGAGATTGAGGGTCAGCGGCTGGCCATCCACCAGCGCAACCATATTGATCCCGAAGACCTGTTCCAGGGGGGTCTGTTGGTAGAGGTTATTGAGCAGGATCTCCGGATGTGCCTCGCGCTTCAACTCAATGACAATACGCAGACCATCCTTGTCGGATTCATCGCGCAGACCATCCGGCGCAATCCCTTCGATACGCTTTTCCTTGACCAGCTCGGCGATCCGTTCGAGCAGGCGGGCCTTGTTGACCTGATAAGGCAGCTCAGTGATCACAATCGCCTCGCGCCCGCTGCGCGGATGGGTCTCGGTGCTTGCCCGGGCCCGAATCACACAGCGCCCCCGCCCAGTGCAATAGGCCTCGCGAATCCCAGCGACCCCATTGATAATCCCAGCCGTCGGAAAATCCGGCCCGGGGAGATAGGTCATGAGCTCGTCGATCGAGATGAGCGGGTTCTCGATCAGGGCTACACAGGCATCGATCACCTCGCCTAGATTGTGCGGCGGGATATTGGTCGCCATCCCCACGGCAATCCCGGCCGAGCCGTTGACCAATAGATTGGGAAAACGCGCGGGCAGGACCGTGGGTTCCTGCTCGGTATTGTCATAGTTCGGGACAAAATCGACCGTCTCTTTGTCGAGATCCTCGAGCAGGGCCGATGCGATCTGGGCCATGCGCACCTCGGTATAGCGCATGGCCGCTGGTGGATCGCCGTCGATCGAGCCAAAATTGCCCTGGCCATCGATCAGGACAGTGCGCATGGAAAACGGCTGGGCCATGCGCACCATGGTGTCATAGATGGCGGCATCGCCATGCGGGTGATATTTACCCATGACCTCGCCGACTACCCGCGCCGACTTGCGATAGGGGCGATTCCAGACATTGCCCTGCTCGTGCATCGCATAGAGCACGCGCCGGTGCACGGGTTTGAGCCCGTCGCGGACATCGGGAAGCGCGCGCCCCACGATCACGCTCATCGCGTAGTCGAGATACGACTGGCGCATCTCATCCTCGAGATTGATGGGCAAGACTTCTTTGGCGAACTCAGGCATGGGGTCTAGCATCTGCAGGGGTGCGACAGGGTGTCGGCGTTGACCGGACGGTTATTTTAACACGTTGGCCAAATTCGACCTGGCCCTAAGTTGGCTGAGACAGCGGCCAGGGATCTGGGCGTTGCGGCGTTGGCGGATCCTGAGCAGGTCGGGCAAACAGATACCCCTGGACCAGATCGACCCCCTGCGCCAAGACATAGGCCAGCTCAGAGGGGGTCTCGATCCCCTCGGCCAGAACCCGGATATCCAGTTCGCGCGCAATGCTGACTAAGGCCCTGAACACCGACTGCCGCTGCGGATCAGTATCGATTCCGCGCACGATCTCCATGTCGATCTTGATGATGTCGGGCTTGAGCGTGGCCAGCAGATTGAGCGAGGCATAGCCGCTGCCGACATCATCCAGGGCCACCAGATAGCCGGCATCGCGATAAAAATCCAGGATGCCCTTGAGATGATCGAGGTCTCCAACCCGCTCGGTCTCGACCACCTCAAACACCAACCGCCTCGGATCGAAACCGAGCTTGCGCGCCCAACCGACGGTGCTTTTTAGACAATGCTTGGGGTCATAGATCGCGGTCGGGACAAAGTTAATGAAGATCTGTCCCTGGAGTCCCAAGGCCGCCGCACAGTGCAGGGCTGATTCGCGTGCCTGGCGGTCCACTTGAAACAACAGGTCATTGTCCGAGGCCAAGGAAAAGATCTCGCCGGGGAACATCAGACTGCCGTCCGGCTTTTGACCGCGCAGTAGGGATTCATAGCCGATCACTGCGCCATCGGTCGCCGACAGGATCGGCTGAAACCAGGAGACAAAGCGCTTGGCCTCCAGGATCTCGATGAGTTCACAGGCATCCATGAGCCTGAGCCAGTGTTCGAGGGTCCGGGCGCGGGTAAACGAGTGAAAGCTCAGCGTCTCGCCCGGCTCCAGCAGCAGCGCCGAGAGTCCGCGCCGTTCGAGTGCATTGAATGCCTGGGCATCGCGCACCCGTTGCAGGAACTCGAACAGATTGGCCTCGTGCAGGCGCAGTTCCAATCCTGCATCCTCGAAATCCAGGCCTTCAATCTCAAGAAAACCGATCAGGACCTCGATGAGTTCGCGCACGGGTGCAGTGAGAAATAGCGTGCCGCGCGTTTCGACCGAGAGCGGAAGTATCTGACAGCGTGAACAGGCCATGGCGATGCGACTCCTTGAATCCGTTGGAGAGTGAGTGACTAGGGCGCGGGCAGCGGCCCCATGCGCTTGATGCCCAGATAGACCTCGAGCTTACGGATGCGGTCCTCGATCTGGGGATCGGGCTTGAGCATGATGCTGTCGCGATACAGGGTCAGGGCCCCGGCATAGTCACCGCGTGCCTGCCGGCGACGGGCCTCCTCCCACAGACGTCTGGACTCGGTTTCAGGGTCCAGCGCCAAACGACGCAGCACGCCATTGGGCGACTGGAACAGATCGATCTCCAGACTGGCCTGGCCCTCGGGCCAGAGCAGTCCCTGATCCGAGGCGGCCGGGCCGGACAGGGTTTCTCCAGGCTGGGGCTGGGTCGTGCGCGTGACCTGAGCGCCCAGACGGCTGATGGCACCATGGCGGTCGGCCACCATGACCTCAATATCCTGAGGACCGAAACGCAGCGGCAGCTCGACCCGTGCGTTGTCGCCCAGCAGGCTGCACTTGTGCCACGGCCCGCCGGCGGCTCGGGCCGCGACCAGCGCCACATCCGGAGGAACAGCCACGTCCAGGGTCAGGGTCGACGTGGATACACTGGCCCCGTCGACCGGGGCGATCAGCCGGGCCGCGGGCAACGGATGCTCCACGGTCAGCTCCAGCGACTGCGACGCCTCATTGCCCGCCGCATCCACCACCCGCACCTCGATCCCATGCCGACCGGGTTGCAGCAGCAGCGGCACGGTCGTCCGGCCCTGGATCGCGGGCAGTTCGCTCCAGAGTCCACGATCGATGGAGATCAGCGGGGCCAGCGGGCCGGCATCGTCATCGACCTGGATGTCGAGCATGACCAGGGGCGTCTGCACCACGGCGTCCTGAGCCGGTTGCAGCAGGCGCAGCGCCGGTGGTGTGTCATCGCCCGTGGCGGTCAACCTGAAGAGGGCTTCATTATTGGCTGGGTCCGGGTCGTCCAACACCTTGTCCGGATCGGCGACCAGCGCCAGATCGTTCAGCCCGCCGCGAATCTTCCAGGTCAGGGAGCCGTGGGCAGGCTGATCCAGATCCACCACGTCCAGGACAGTCCGTGCGACCTCCTCACGGCTCCCACCCGGAAGGCGGCGCTGCAAGGCCACGACCACGGGAGCCGCCGCTGTCGCACCGAAATTACGGATGGGGAAATCGACGCGCATCTCATCGCCCGCGTTGGGCGCTTCGGGTCCGGTGATGGCCAACTGGGCGGCGGACAGGCTCAGATCCGGCGCGGTCAGGGACACGCCGCTGACGGCCAAGGCCAAGGCCTGGGCCTCGGCCTCGGACGCCGCCGCCGTCCAGACCGGAGTAGCCGTCAGCCGGAACTTGAAACGGAAGTCACTGTTGACCGCGTAATGGCCGCCGCGCAGATGGGTGGTGCGCAGTCCGACCCGGTTGTCGCCGGGCAGACCCGAGCTATCGAAACGCAGGACGCCGGGCGGGATACGGAAGCTGAAGTTGCCTTCGGGCAGCAGGTCCTTGAGCAGACCGAGCACCTCGCCGTTCAGGAGGACTTCCACGTCGTGGGCCTTGTAGCTGTCGCGGCTGCCGCGCAGGGCAAAGGTCATCTCCAGCCAGGCCTCGACCACGTTGGTCTGTCGCCAGCCGTCTTTCACGCGCAGGGCCGCGAATTCGCTCACGCCGTCGCCGCCCACGTCGGCATAGACATGATCGATTTGGCCATCCCGATCGCCGTCCGTGCCGACCCACTCGATGTCGTCGGCCAGCAGCACCCAGCGGTCGGGCCGCCCCGAACCCGTGGTGTCCGACACCTCGGCCGCCGACCAGTCCAGACGGTCGAGATCGACGGCCCGCGCCCTGTCCACGGCGGCCTGAATGGCCGTTTCCCGATCCCTGGCCCGAGGATCGCGCGGGTCCAGACCTGGCACCAGCCAGACCCGATGCATGGACTCGCCCGGCGCCAGCCGCCTCTCGAAGGGGTACTCAAAACGCTGTCCCAGACCCTGGGCCTGGATCCGTGTGCTCACACCCTTGAATCCGGCGTAATAGCGCGGCGTGACGACGAAATCCAGGGTCGCACCGCGCGGAAACAGGCCATGACGCACCGTGGGCGACAAGACCACGGCCTGGGCGTCGGCCGGCGTCACGGCGAGATCGGTGATGGTGTCGCCCAGGTTGGTCAGGCGCAGAATCCGTCCCATGTCGCCGGACGAGGGTCCGAGATCGGTCCACTGCATCTCGACATGGGGCAGACGGACGTTGACCAGGATCTCGCTCTCATCCGACAACCCCGAATCCGAGACGATGCGGATGGGAATCCGATGCTCGGCGATATCGACGTTCTGGGCACTGATGGCGAACTGGAACTCGCGCTCCTCGCCCGGAGCCAGGGCAAAGGGCTTGTCCTCGGAGCCGGTGCCGACGAAGCTGGCCAGCAGGTTCGGATCGCTCGGCCGGCCGCTCTCCAGACGGACCCTGAGTTCGGTCTCGCCGTTATTGCGCACGCTGATGCCAACGCGCTGATCGTAGTCACGCTGGATGTTAGCGGCATACTGGGCGCGACCGAAGGCCAGCCCCTTGACGCGAGTCAGGGTACGTATGGGGCCGGGCTGGCGTTCGCCCAGAGGCTGGAATTCGTAGGTCACTCCGGTCTCGAGTTCGGGCAACCGGACCCGCTTGCGCCGCGCGGACTCGCCGACGACCTCCGTCCAGGCGCTGTCGTCGGCCCCCTGTGGGCGATAGCGGACCACGGACGGACCAAAGCCGGGCGCCTGCCAACTGACCACGACCTGCTCGCCCGTAAAGGTCGTGCCGCTGGGCGGGTTGAGCTCGAAGTATTCCGACAGGCTGAAGGTCCGATCCAGTGTGGCCGTCGTCCCGGCGTCGTCCACGGCGGCGACGCTCAGCACATGCTCGCCCGCCGTCAGGAGCGGCCAGTCGAGACGGGCCTCGTAAGGTGGCTGAACGTCCGTGCTCAGGGGATGGCCGTCCAGCGAGAACTCCACCCGGCGGATGGCCGTGCCGTCGAAGCTGACGACCTGGGCCTGGGGGGTGAAGGGGGTCTCCACGACCTGATGCTCGGACAGCGTATTCAGGGCGATGAGGAGACCGGCCCGGTCCTGTGGACCCACGGCCTGGACCCAGAACGGCCGGCGTGCCTTCTGTCCGGACGAGCCCGTGCACAGGGCCTCGACCCGATAGAGACCCTGGGCCGGGAACTCGCCCCGTCCCGGCGCCTCACCCATCAAGTCCACGACGTTGCGCCCGTCCCCGCCCAGATCCACCCGGCATGCATGCGGCGGATCGGTATGGGCCAGACGCTCGCGGCGCAGACTGACCCGCGTGGGTGAGACGGGATCGATCTCGGCCGTCACCTTATCGGCCTCGATACCCCGACTCTTGGTATCGAACAGGATGAAGCCCGGCTCCAGGCTAGCGTTGTTGTCGCCCCACTCGGTCAGTTCCACGCGAAGCCTGGTGGCCCTTTCCAGGGATAACACCTCGCGGAATCGGGTCGGCGCATGCACCCCCACTTCGCGCAGCCGTTGGCCGCTGTCGTGGTCATAGATCCGGATCAGCGTTTCCAGCGGGGATGACACGCTCAGCGTGACCTCGCCGGCCTGGGGCATGTCGAATAGAAAACGGTCCCGATCGCCGATCTGATCGATGCTGAAGGACTGAGCCTCCCCGTCCGTGAGCCGGCGCGGCGGATCATCGGTCAGGGGGAAGGTCTCGCCCGGTTCAGCGCGGTCCAGGCGCACCGAGAGGCTGTAGGGCATCGCCGAAGCGAAGTTGTCGCCCCATTCACCGACCATGATGTGATAGGTCCCGACCTGCACGGGAGGCGCCAGAGAGGCCGTCTGTCCGGAATGTACGCCTTGCTCGGCGACGAGATTGCCCGCTCCATCGAGGATTCTCAGATGCGTCTCCAGCGGGGATTGCGCGTCGACGCGCAGATAGCCGGGGAAATCGACCGGCACGGCGAAAACGTCCCTGTCGCCCATGGGCAGATAGCTGCCGTGGATGGTTTCGCCCGGTGCCAGCGGCACGGCTCGCGCCAGGTCATCGTTGCGGGTGACGGCATCCAGCATGTCCGCCGGTTCGAGCCAGGCGGACAGGGCATAGGCGTCCGTGGACCAGGCGTTGTCGCCCCATTCGCGCAGTACGACGAAGAAGGTTCCCGGCCCCTCCACGAACCATTCCAGCTTGCCCGGATTACCGGCATGGCTGCCGTGCTCGGTGAGCAGGGTTCCGTTCGGCCCGAACAATTGCATGTGCCGCTCCATGCGACCGCTGCTCCGGACATGCAGACGCCCGGCGCCGGGGACGGCGATGCGATAGACGTCCCGATCACCCACCGGCAGCAGGGTTGAGCCGGTCTGTGAGGCGAGCTTCAGTTCGCGCACGGCGTTCATTCGACCCGGAACCTGGGGCGGATCGTCCAAGCCATCGTCGGGCAGCACATCCGCCTGCATTCGGTACGGAGTCAGGGACTCGTTGTTGTCCCCCCATTCCCGGACCTCGATGTAATGCCGTCCGGGCCGGATCTGAACGGTCAGATCCAGTGGATTGTCGCCATGCGCGCCCACCTTGCCGAGCAGACGGCCTTCGGCATCGCGAATCAGGACATGCCGCTCCATGGGGTGCCCATGGTCGTGGACGCGCAGAAAACCGGGGCGCTCAACCTCGATCCGGTAGACGTCCCGATCGCCCCTGGGCCAGATCCGACCGGCCGCCAGCTCGCCCGGACGCAGTACGGAGGCGGCCTCGTCGCTGTCGTTGGGTTCCAGCGGGTCGATGGCCGTGTCGAGGCTCGCCGTCAGGGTCAGGGGATCGGGCGAGGCATTATTGTTGCCCCACTCCATCAGCTTGACCTGATAGGTGCCGGCCGGCAGGGCGACCTCGAAACCATTGGCCTGACCGGTATGAGCGCCGCGCTCCTGAATCAAGGCCCCATGCAGATCGAGCAGACGCAGATGGGTCTCGATCGGAGCGCCCTCGGCCACGGCCAGTTGCAACCGGGACGGTTCGGGCAGACGGAGGCTGAATCGATAGTGTTGTCCCAGACTGGCAATGGCCAGGGTCACGGGTACGCCGGGCGTGAGGACGGCGGGCTGGGTTGGATCGGGTTCGTCCAGGCGTATGCCGGTTTCAGGCGCCAGGGTCAGCGTCGCCTCGACTCGATCCTCGTCGACTGGAACCCGAACCGTCTCAGGAGCATGACCGGCCGCCTCGGCCCGCACGGTCAGGGATCGGCGACAGACGGCCAGACGGCCCTCGCCATCCGGCCTGTTGATCTGGCCAATGGGCACAGTCTCGAAGTTCACCCGGCCCTGGGCGTCGGTCGCGCCCCGCGCGACGACCCCATCCGGCCAGACCTCGGCCAAAGTCACCTGAGCCGCGCTCAGTGGTCGTCCCGTACTATCCTGGACCCGAACCGCTACCTTGGCCGGCGTCGACTGCCGGCGCAAACCAAAGCGGCTTTGCTCGATCTGCCCAGCCTCGATCCGAATCTCGCGACGCAAGGGCTCGAATCCGGGCGCGCTGATGTCGATGCCATAGCGCCCAACGGCCAAGTCCGCCGCCGACAACTGCCCGTTCCAGTCGCTGACCAGGGTGACTGGACCGGCCAGCGTCGCGTCGACGGCGACCGGAGTCAGGCGTACAACGGCCCCCGCCAGCGGCTGATCCAGGCCGTCGACCACGACCTGGGCCGTCCAGTCCACGACCTGAGACGGCGCCAGGGTCAGGGCCAGAGGCTGGCGCGCTCCAGCCGGAACGTCCACCGGACGGACCAGTCGGTCATATCCGGGATGGAGCACGGACAGCTCGTAAGGCCCGGCGGCCAGACCATCGAACACCGCCACGCCGTCCGGCCCCGTGGCTGCTTGGCGCGCCCCCAGATGTACGGTCACACTCGGCAGGGGTTCGCTGTCGCCACCGATGACCTGCACGGCGAAGGGGCCGGATGCGACAGCCGGGGATAGCGTCATCCAGACTGCGAGCAGGACCGCCAACCACACGGCCGCCTGGAC
>CALALB010000084.1 GCA_937923175.1 uncultured Chromatiaceae bacterium
ACCGCAATGCAGTGCTTGATCGCAAATGGCTGGCGACCTTGACGGCCCTACCCGGGGCAAGTCCGTCCGGTAACGGCGGCGCTGGGGCAGAGGGGTCTTGCGATACTTTGGAAAGTGACCCCTGGCAGAGACGCAGGTGGGAAACCAAACCCGGCGGGGCAGGAAGGAAACCCTGGGCACGATGGCGCATGTTCTTGACAGCAGTCAACATGAAACAGCTTGTGATCACCGGTGCATCCTCGGGGATTGGGTTGGCCATTGCCCGGCGTTTCCTGGCCGAAGGCTGGCAGACCATCAATCTCTCGCGCCGCCCCTGTCCAGAACCCCAGGTGACCAACCTCAGCGTCGATCTTCAGGACCCGGCAGGTCTTGAGGTCGCGCTTGCTGAGCTCGGAGGGCGACTTGCGCGCGGCACGCAGATCTGTCTTGTCCATAATGCGGCGCGCCTGGAACCCGATCGCATCGATGAGTTGCCAGATGCCAGGCTGCGCGCTGTGCTTGAGCTCAATCTATTTACGCCAAATCGGCTCAATCAGACCTTGATTCCCTTGATGGTTCAAGGCTCGAGTATTCTTTATATCGGCTCGACCTTAGCTGAAAAGGCAGTCCCAGGGGCAGCCAGTTACACCATCGCCAAACACGCCCTGGTCGGGATGATGCGTGCCACCGCCCAGGACCTGGCAGGGCGGGGCATCCATACCTGTATGATCTGCCCTGGCTTTACCGATACCCCTCAGCTGCGCGCCCTGATCAGCGATGATCCCAAGCGCCTCCAGGCAATCGCGGGGATGAATGCCTTTGGCCGGCTGCTCGAGCCAGCTGAGATCGCCGATCTGGTCGCGATTGCGGCGGTCTCGCCGGCGCTCAACGGCGCCGTTATCCATGCCAATCTCGGTCAGATCGAACGCTGATGGAACGCATCGTCTGGATCAGCGGCGGGACCTCGGGAATTGGGGCAGGGCTAGTCGCTGCCTTTCTCGCCGCAGGCGATCGGGTCTATACCTGTGGGCGCAAGCCCTCCAAGGTCGAGTCATTGCGCCAAACCCATGCCCAGGCGTGTGCCGCCGGTCAACTGATCGCCCTGATCGGGGATATCACGGATGAAGCATTTCGCCAGCGACTGCGCACCCAGATTGCCGGCGAGGCGGGGCGTCTTGATGTATTGGTCAATAACGCTGGGGTGATCTTAAGCCAAGGAACCCTAGAGGAGACCCTAGAGGATTGGCGCAGGACATTAGAGATCGATCTCATCGCCCCCTTTGCCCTGGTGCAGGTTTTGTTCGATCTACTTGAGTGCAGTCCCTCCGCCTCGGTGATCAATCTCTCCTCGGCCTGCGCCCGCCAGCCATTTGCAACCTGCACCTCGACCTGTTATTCGGTCGCCAAGGCCGGGCTTGAGATGCTGACCCGCCGCCTGGCCTTGGCCTTGGGGCCCAAAGGGATCAGGGTCAATGCGGTCGCACCTGGGGTGGTGCCCTCGCCGATGTGGGGGGATGCAGCCGAGTTGATCGAGCAGACGGTCGCGCGCCGTCATATCTTGAAGCAGCAACCGGTCAGCCCTGAGGATGTGGCCACGGCGGTGTTGTATCTGGCTGCAGCCGAGCGGGTTACAGGGGCGATCCTCCCCGTCGATGCCGGCTATACCCTGGGTTGATCCGGGGTTGGCGGCTCGCTGACCCACCGATCATCGCCATTCCGGATCATCTGGATGAGTTGCTCGACCTCCTCGGTAGAGACACCGACGAGCCTGAGCGCTGCTGCCCCGAGCTGGAGGCTGGACTCGATCAGCTCAGGATAGACATGGGTGGCGCCGGCGGCGCGCAGGCGGGCAGCCTGCGCGAGATCGCGGGCACGGGAGATGATCGGGACCTGGGGATAACGGCGATGAAGCATCGAGACCGTGCGCCAGGCGGTCTCGGCCTGATCCAGGGTGACCACGATCAGGGCAGCGCGCTCGGGCTGGAAGGCCGCGAAGAGACTGATATCGGTGATATTGCCATAGAATACCGGATGACCCTGGCGGTGGCCCTGTTCGATCCGTTTGAGATCTAGATCAAAGGCCACAAAGGGTACGGATCGAGCTTGCAATAGGGTCGCGATCGTATGCCCCACTCGCCCATAGCCGCAGAGAATGACGAGTCGTTCGGGGTATGGGGGTGGTTTGGGTTGTGGATGATTCACCTGCACTGATGCCGGCTTGCCCCTGGTCAGCCAGTGCGCGATCTCCCCATTGTGCCGAATCAGGAGTGGGCCGATGAACATCGAGACCAACACCGCCAGCAAGGCGACCTGCTCGCTCTGTCCCCCAAGTAGCCCGGAGTCCACGGCCAGGGCCAATAAGGCAAAGCCAAATTCCCCCCCCAGTGCCAGGATCAGGGCGATGCGCCAAGACCTCAATGGATCGACCCCCATCAGCCGGGCGCTGGAGACGACGACCAGGGTCTTGAGCAAGAGCAGGGCAGCAGTCGCGGCAATGACCTGCGACCAGATCTGGGGTATGACCGAAAGATCGAACAGCATCCCGATCCCGATGAAAAACAGACCAAGCAGAAGATCTCGTAAGGGACGGATGGCTGCCTCGATCTGATGGCGAAACTCGGTTTCACCGAGCATCATCCCTACCAAAAAACCGCCGAAGGCCAAGGAAAGCCCCAAGGTATCGGTCAGCCAGGCCGCAGCAAGCGCCACAAAGAGCACGGCAAGGTCAAAGGGCTCGTTGGAACCTGGGAGGGCGAGGGTGCGAAACAGGGGGTGTAACAGCCAACGCCCCGCGGCATAGACCAGGGCGATCGCCAATCCTGCCTGAAGCAGTGACCAGCCAAGGGCACCTGCTACTGCTCCCTGATCCGCCATCCCGCCCAGGAGCGGGATCAGCACGACCAGGGGCACGGCGGTGATGTCCTGAAAGACTGAGACTGCAAGCGCCAGCCGGCCATGCCGGCGCTGATCCTCGCCGCGTTCCTCCAGCATCCTGCCGATAATTGCGGTCGATGACTGAGCGGCGATCGCCCCGATCGCCAAGGCGGAGGATGGCGCAAGCCCTGCTAACCAGCCCAAAAGCGCTATCAGGAGGGCAGTCAATAGCACCTGCGCCATCCCAAGTCCAACCACCGTCCGGTGCAAGGCGCGAAACTGGACTGGTGAGAATCCTAAGCCGACGGTAAAGAGCAGAAAGACGATCCCGTATTCGGCGAAGGGGCGTAGATGGTGGCCCTCGATCACCGGCCCAGGGGTATAGGGGCCGAGCAGTACCCCGGCCAGCAGATAACCAAAGACCGAGGGGATCTTGAGGCGCTGACAGGTCCACACCAGCGGGAATGCGGCGCCGAGCAGTAAAAGGATTTGCAAGAGAGGTTGATCGAGCATTCAGGGTCCCAAATTGTAACTGCTGATCCCCCCTGATCCGGCAGGAATATCGGCCGATGCCCAGGGTTCTTAGTGTTTTTCATTGAAAAAACCGATTGTGATGCCCAGGCAAATCCGCTATATGCGAGCCCTTGGCTCGATCATTCTGTTTTGACCTTGCTGAGGATATTTTAGAGGTTATTAGGAGATGCTAGACCCTGATGTTGGTTATGGCGATGAACTCATAGAGCGCGTCCCAAACCTCCTGCCGCAGGATGTGCGCGGCTCGTCGATCAATCTCGATGCGCGCCGGCGCATCGAGCATCTGCGCGAGCTTAAGCGTTTGCGCGAACTGCTTGATGACCCCGATTTCGATGACCTGAACTGATCCGCACCGGGCGGATCCGGATCCGCCCGGGTCTATCCTGCTTCCTGCTGAAGGCGTACCGCTAGGGGTTGAGGCGAATGGATACGCACCTCGCGCTGGGGAAAGGCGAACGGGATGCCTTCAGACCGGAAGGTTTCATAGATCATCTGATTGAGCTCGGTTACCACGCTAATCCGGTTTTCCAGCGACCCCAGATAGCAGCGCAGTTTCAAAATCAAGGCGTTTTCGCCGAATTCCTCGAAGCCCACCAGGGGTGCTGGATCGCTGAGGATCTTGGGGTGGTCGCGGGCAATCTGCTCCAAAAGCGCTAGTGCCCTGTTAACGTCGCTGCCATAGTCGATCCCAATGACAATGGTGATCCGGTTTTGTTGATCGCTTAGGGTCCAGTTCAGCAGGCGTCCAGTAATGAACTCCTTGTTCGGGACCAGGAGTTCCTGACGATCCCAGGTGCGAATGGTGGTGGCGCGGATGCGGATGTTCGTCACCACCCCAGTGGTATTGCCGATGGTCACGATATCCCCGACCCGCACCGGACGTTCAAACAGGATGATCAGACCGCTGATAAAGTTACCGATGATCTCTTGCAGGCCAAAGCCGATACCAACACCCAAGGCCGCAACCAGCCATTGGATCTGGCCCCAGTTGAGACCCAGGGTGCTAAAGCTGAGGGCAGCAGCAACGGCAGCAATCCCATAGCTTGAGAGTGTCTTGATCGTATAACGCGCGCCGGGCGATAGATCGCTGTTTTGTAAAAGCAGGATCTCGATCAAGGCAGGTAGATTGCGGACCGCAAGCATGGCTATGGCGATGATCAGGATGATCAGGCCCAAATCGGCGAGGGTGAATGGGACCTGTTGCGTTGCCCCATCCACCATCCCTGTATAGTGCCAGAGGGCAAAGCGCTCCAGGACCTTGAGCGCTGGCAAGATCTCAGACCAGGTCGCCCAGAAGCCGAAAAGGCCAGCGATGACGATGGCGGCATTGATCAATTGGCGGGTTTGCTCATCGAGTGTTGCCAAATCGGGCTCGCTCTCATTGACCTGAAAGGATTCAGCGCTGGTTTCGCTAAGCTGGTGTCTTTCCTCGCTCTGGGTCAGGCGGGTCAAGGCGGTTTGCAGGGCGATGCGCCGGCGGGTGAGGGTTAACCAGCGAACTATCAGCTGATGGACAATAATCAGGCTCAGAACCACCCAGAGTTGATAGACCAGGGCCTTAAACAGGATCCAGGCCGCATAGAGATAGCCAGCGACCGCCAGGCCTGCCAGGATGATCGGGGTGCCAACGACAAGCGTAAACCACACTGGGCGGAGCCTTTGGATCCAACTCTCGGGATGGGCAAGCAAGAAATGCTTGATGGCACCCTGGGTGGGATGGAGCAGGCGGGCGATGAATAGGGCGCAACCGAGCAGGCTGGCGATCAGGGTCAGACGCCCCAGGCTATGGAGCGAATCCGGATCGTTATACTGGTAGAACGCGGCTGTTACGCAGGCGAGCGGAATGATATAGAGGATAAACCAGCCGAACTCGCGGCGCACCGCGCCGAGGGTGTATTCCTTCCACCGGAAATGCCGATCTGCCACCCCGCCATTGATGCACAGGATGCGAAAGGCGCGCAGACAATAAAGCCCAAATGCCACCTCGCTCAAGCCCGCCCCCAGGGCGCGGGTGAAAGGGGTCGCCAGGCTTGAGCCAATCAGCTGTTGGCCGATCAGCCAGCAGAGCAGGGCGCTGGGCAGCGCCGCGACCAGGGTCAGTCCCAAGGCCTCGAGGGTCAGCTGGATACGGTCTGTGCGCACCCGGCGCACGGCCTCGGCTCGATTGCGGATGGCGCGGCGTAAGGCTGGATTCTTCCAGATCAGCAGGAGGCTGATGGCTAGACCGATCCAGAATCCCGGTGCATGCCGCAGGCGTTCGCCAAGGGCAGAAACCGTCTCGCCCCAGCCATCGGTAGCCAGCAACCAACCAAAGACCGCCGGCAATTGGACCAGAGTCTTTAGATCGAGCGCAGAGGCCGAGCGCACCCAGAGCAGATTTTCGGCGAGAAACTGCTCATAGGCGCTTGCAACCTTGATGAGTTGCTCTGCCGCATAGTTCAGCTCATTGAGCTGGCGGATATAGTCCTCCTCGCCCTCGAGGACCTGGCGCAGTAGGTTACGCCGTTGTTTGAGGATCTCGTTGAGATCCCGGGCGATGGCCTTGTCGCGTGCAGCAGGCTCAGCCGCAGCGATCTCGTTGAGATAACGATCCAGGTCATGCAGCCGCCGCTCTTCCTCGCGGTAACGGATCTGGCGGAGTGTAGCCTCGGCGATCTGATCCTCGCGCATGCGGATCTGGGCGCGATATTGGCGAAGATCGGGCAGTTGGGTGCGCTGATCGAGCAGGACCTGGCCCAGGGCACGGCTGAGGCCGGCGGCCTCGAGACGCTGTCTAGCGCCCCGATATCCCTCTTCGATACGCCTGCGTTCGTCATCGAGCAGGCTGCGCAGCTCGCTGAGCCCAGATAAACGCTCGGCGTTTTCAGCCAGGGCTGTCGTCAGCTCGGCATTGCGTTGGATGGCAGCGCGTAACACTGGATGTTTGTCCTCGGCGGCGCGTTGGGCTCGCTCAGAGGCAAGCTGCGAGACCTTGACCTCCTGCGCCCGCCGCTCTTGCAAACCCTCCTCCAGGGCGCGCTGGCGGATCCTGAGATCGCGTAGATCGAGCGCGGCCAGGTCATGCTGAACCTTCACCAGCGCCTGATCGGTCGGTTGCGCAAGCAACTCCTGCTCGAGGAGCCGGGATTCGGTTATCAATGCCTGACGTCGGCTCGCCCTGACCCAGCGTTTGGCCTGACCCAATTCAGGGGGATCCGTGCCTGCTTCCTTGGACTCGCCCTCGAGGTCCTCGAGCGCCTGTTTGATGGCATTGAGACGCTCGCGTACCTGAATCGGACGCGTTTGGCCATCTTCCAATCGCTTGGCGAGCTCATTGACTCGGATCTCGAGGGTCGCGCCATCGGCAAGGAGCTGATTGAGTTGCTGGCTGAGTTGATCGACCGATGCTGTTTCAGCAACAGGCGGTGTCTTGGGTGTACCCGCAGCCAGACGCTGTTCAAATGCCTTTTGCAGATCTGCCAGACGGCGCGGTGCTGATTTCAGGGTCTCGTTCAGCTCAGCAAGCCTAGACTCGAACCTGTCGATCTCGTCGAGATAACCCAGGGTGCGCCGATAGAGATCGAGCAGGTTGGCTTTCAGCCCCTCATCGAGGGTGCTGCTCGCCTCGGTTGCTGCGATCTGTTGCTCGACCTGCGCCCGGTTGGGGAGTGACGAGAGTGGATCGGTCTTGGGGGCAGAGGCCGTTGTTTGGGCCTGGGTGTCCAAGGCGAGGGTGTTGGTCAATAGCCCGATCAGGACAAAGACCATCCCCATGCCCGGCCGCCAGCGGCGCGTGTCGGTGGGTCGATCAACATCAGTTGTCATGGAGCCTGAATTCAAGACAAGAGATCCTTGAGAAAGACCTTGGAATTGCGCTGGGTATCATAGAAGGCACGCTTACTGCTCGGTAAGGACTCGATGTCTGCGGGTGCGAATCCGCGTTCCTGAAACCACTGGGCGGTTTGGGTAGTGAGCACAAACAGATGGCGTAAACCCTGAGTGCGGGCCAGCTCGCTCAGATGGGTCAACAGATGCTCACCCCGGCCAGCGCTGCGATAGTCTGGATGAACCGCGAGACAGGCCAACTCGGCCATCGCCTCCTCAGGATAGGGATAGAGCGCGGCGCAGGCGATCACCAGACCATCGCAATCGAGCACATGGAAATGGTTGAGATCGGTCTCGAGATGCTCGCGCGTGCGCCGGATCAGGATACCCCGCTCTTCCAGTGGACGCAGGAGCTCCAGGATCCCGGGGATATCCTCGATCCGCGCTGGTCGAAGCCTTTCGTAGGGTTCCGCCGAGATGAGGGTGCCGCTCCCTTTGCGGGTGAAAAGCTCGCGCATGAGCGCCCCTTCGCGGCCCCGCTCGACCAAATGGACGCGCCGCACCCCCTGGCGACAGGCCTCGGCGCCGGCGCGCAGATAGCTTGCCAGATCATCAGGGAGCTGGGTCGATTTGAGTAAGGGATCGATATCTTGGGTCAGGAGGGTCAAGGGTAGGCCCGAGCCAGCCAGCATACCCTGACCTTCGATCAGAAAGATCAGTTTATCCGCGCCCAAGGCAGCCGCCGTGCTGCGCGCCACATCCGCTGCGCTGAGATTAAAGACCTCGCCGGTCGGCGAATAACCCAGGGGCGGCATCAATACTACCATACCTTGATCAAGCAGGGCCCGCAGGCTGTGCTGGTCCACCCGGCGGACCAGACCGGTATGGGCATAATCCACCCCATCGATGACCCCTAGGGGTCTGGCAGTGACGAAATTGCCCGAGACTACAGGGACGCGTACCCCAGCCATCGGCGAGTTGGCGAGACCCAGGGACAACAGGGCCTCGATCTCGACCCGAACGATCCCCGCCGCCTCCTTGACGCAGGCCAGCGCCTGATCATCCGTGATCCTAAGACCATTGACATAGCTCAGTTCTGCCCCCTGGGCGCGCAGCCGCTGTTCGATCTGGGGGCGCGCACCATGTACCAGAACCAAGTGGATGCCAAGCCCATGAAGTAGGGCGATGTCATGCACCAGATCGGGGAAGCGGGCATCGAGCACTGCTTCGCCGCCGAAGGCAATGACGAAGGTCCGTCCGCGGTGGGCATGGATATAGGGGGTTGCTTGGCGGACCCACTCGACAAAGGCATCCTGGGTAGAAGACGGATCCATGGGGGGATTGGCTAAGCGATGGGTATCCATGGGGTGGTGCCAGCCCGTGTTGACAGAGGGGCCTTAAAGCCTCAGGTCGATCTTGGATAAGATAATTGATTTTCGATGTCCTGGACCGATGAATTGGCTCAGGCCGTCTCGCCTCTGGCGGGATCTATCCTGGAGAAATCAATGAAGACTGTCCCCCGCCGTCCCGTGGTTTTGATCATTCTCGATGGCTTTGGACTCAATCCAGCCAAGGCCCACAACGCTGTTGTCTTGGCGCAGACGCCCAATCTAGACCGATATTTTGCCCGCTACCCTCATACCGCGCTTCAGGCCTCCGGCTTGGCGGTAGGCCTGCCGGATGGCCAGATGGGCAACTCAGAGGTCGGGCACATGACCCTGGGGTCCGGCTGTGTGGTGCGTCAGGACCTGGTGCTGATCGACCAGGCGATCGCCGATCGCAGCTTTTATCAAAATCGCGCCCTGGTCGCTGCTGCCCAGGCCGCCGCTGCCCAGGGTCGACCCCTCCATCTGATGGGTCTGGTCTCAGACGGCGGGGTGCATAGTCATGTCAATCATCTGCATGCCTTGATCAAGCTGTGCAAATATCAGGGGGTGCGTCCAGTGGTCCATATGTTCACCGATGGACGCGACACCCCGCCGCGTTCGGCCCTGAATTATCTCAAGCCCTTGGAGAATGCGCTCGAGGTCGCTGGCGGCCAGATCGCCACGATCTCTGGGCGCTATTATGCGATGGATCGCGACAACCGCTGGGAGCGTACCGAACTGGCCTGGCGCGCCCTGGTCGATGGGGAAGGGCGGCGGGCGCCGAGCGCTCGGGCCGCGATCGAGACGGCCTATGCCATGGGCGAGGATGACGAATTCATCCGGCCAACCGTGATCGAAGGCGGCGAGACCATCCAAGGTGGCGATCAGGTCGTGCACTTCAATTTCCGCAAGGACCGCCCGCGGCAATTGGTCGCAGCCCTGTTTAAAACCGATTTCGACCATTTCGATCGACATGGCGTCTCTGGGATTCAGGTCACCTGCATGATGGAATACGACCAATGGTATGGATTACCCGTTGCCTTCGATCATGACATGCCGCGCATCACCCTGGGCAAGATCCTCAGTCAGGCAGGTCTGCCCCAGTTTCATTGTGCCGAGACCGAAAAATATGCCCATGTGACCTTTTTCTTTAACGGTGGCCGGGATGAGCCCTTCCCGGGCGAGGACCGCCTGCTGATACCCTCCCCCAAGGTGGCCACCTATGACCTTAAGCCCGAGATGAGCGCACCCGAGGTGGCTGACGCAGTGATCGCCGCGGTGGACAGGCGGATCTATCCGTTCATCGTGGTCAATTTCGCCAATGGGGACATGGTGGGTCATACCGCGGTGCGCGAGGCAGTGATCGCTGCCGTCGAGGCGCTCGATCGGGAGGCGGGGCGGGTGATGGATGCGGCGGTTAGTGCCGGTTATTCGGTCATCCTCACTGCCGATCATGGTAATTGCGACGAGATGGTCGACCCGATCACCGGCGAACCGCACACCCAGCATACCCTCTATCCGGTGCCCTGCCTGATCGTCGATGAGGTCCCCTGGCGCCTGGCGATCGGGGGTGGGATCAAGGATATCGCACCCACTGTCCTGTCCCTGATGGGTCTGCCGGTCCCTGAATTCATGGATGGACGCTCGCTACTCCTGGGACCGGCAGCGGTCTGAGTGCGATGCAGATCTATCTTGATCTATTGCGCGAGGTGATCGCCAAGGGCGAGGACCGGGAGGATCGGACGGGTGTGGGTGTTCGTTCGGTCTTTGGCCGGCAGATCCGTTTGGACCTCGGCATGGGCTTCCCCCTCTTGACCACTAAACAGATACATTTTCGGTCTGTTGTCGGCGAGCTGTTATGGTTCCTCTCAGGATCGACCGATAACAGCCGCCTAAAGGAGCAGGGGATTAGAATCTGGGAGCCTTGGGCGACGGAAACTGGGGATTTGGGGCCGATCTATGGGGCACAATGGCGATCATGGCGCTGTCCGGATGGTCGAGTGATTGACCAGCTTGCTGAGCTGATTGCAACGATCCGCGCCCGTCCGCACTCCCGCCGCCTGGTCGTTTCGGCCTGGAATGTCGCCGACCTGCCCGACGAGCGCTTAATCCCCCAAGACAACGTCCGCGCTGGGCGGATGTGCCTGGCACCCTGCCATTGTCTGTTCCAATTCTATGTCAGCCGCGGTCGTCTCTCCTGCCAGCTCTACCAGCGCAGCGCCGATCTCTTCATCGGCGTACCCTTCAACATCGCCAGCTACGCCCTGCTGACCCATCTGATCGCCCAGCAATGCGATCTGATCCCAGGCGAGTTCATCCATACCTTTGGGGATCTTCATCTCTACCACAATCATCTGACCGAGGCGATTGTCTATGAACAGTTACGCCGGCAGCCTAAACCCTTGCCGCGGTTGATCATCCAGCGCCGCCCACCCAGTCTGTTCGATTATCGGCTCGATGACATCGCGCTCGTTGGCTATACACCGGATCCACCAATTCACGCACCCGTGGCTATCTGATCGACGACCAGGGGTCAAGCAATCCACCCCGGGATGTCTCAGCAGGAATGACTTCGAGCCTGTCGGCCCACTGGACGCAATGACCTTTCCCATAACAAACGCAGAGGACATGGGAACCCGAGGGTTTACCTGACGATTGTCATTGCCCCCGCAGGGGGCGAAGCAATCCAGGACAAGATGCCCCCAGCTATGGATGGCGCCCCCTGTCACCCCGGCGTAGGCCGGGGTTCTAGGACGCTTGCAGATCGTGCGGGTGGTTCCAGCCAGGCCTGCAGTGGGGTAAGGTAATGTCTGGATTCCATTTCGGCCTACGCCGGAACGACCTCTCACTCATCACCCTTGCGCCGGCATGCCGGCGGCTGAACGCCTGGCCTCTCTTGCGGCTAGCGGTCTTCTGCAAGCTGTCCTTAGGGTAGTGGATCTAGCTCGGCGCCTTCCTTTTTCACCGGCAGGAGATCTTTTCGGCTAAGCCCTAGGGCAATGGTGATTGCTGAGGCGATATAGACGCTCGAATAGGTGCCAACCACAATGCCGATCATGAGCGCCAAGGCAAAGCCGCTGATCGCCTCACCCCCTAGCGTATATAAGGCCATCAAGACCAATAGGGTTGTACCAGCGGTGATCAGGGTACGGGAGAGGGTTTGGTTGATCGAGGTATTGACGACCGCAAGCACCGTGCCTTTGCGCATACGCCGGAAGTTTTCGCGGATGCGGTCGAAGATCACGATGGTGTCATTGAGTGAATAGCCGATCACTGCCAAGACCGCAGCTAAAACGGTGAGGTCAAATTGGATCTGAAACAAGGCAAAGATGCCGATGGTAAAGAGCACATCGTGGACCAAGGCTGCGACCGCCCCGACCGCAAAGCGCCACTCGAAACGCAAGGCGACGTAGATCAGGATCCCGATCAGCGAGAAGAGCACAGCAAGCCCTCCCTGTTCGCGCAGTTCGACGCCGACCTGAGGTCCGACGAACTCGACCCGGCGCAATTCCAACCTGCCATCGGCTGCATGATTCAGGGCAGCGAATGCGCGGTCGCTGAGCTTGGCATCGCCAGAGTCAAGGCCTTTCAGTGGCAGACGCACCAAGACATCGGTACGCGAGCCGAAATACTGCAGGGTGGCACCGGCAAAGCCTTCTGATTCCAGGGTGGCGCGGACTGCACTGAGCTCAACGGGTTCTTGATAACCGAGCTCAAGCAGGGTGCCACCGGTAAAGTCCAGACCAAAATTGAAACCGCGGATCAGGATCGCCAGGAGACACAGACCCAAGGCGAGACCGGAAAACCAGGCCGCAACCCGGCGCTGGCCCATGAAATCAATAGCGAGCGCGTTGATGTTGAATTGCATCGTCTGCCCCTAGATAGCCAGTCTTTCTAAACGCCGCCCGCCATAGATCAGATTGATGACTGCGCGCGAGCCGAGGATGGCGGTAAACATCGAGGTCAGGATCCCAATAAACAGGGTCACCGCGAACCCCTTGACTGGACCGGTGCCGAAGCTAAAGAGCACCACCGCAGCGAGCAGGGTGGTCACATTGGCATCGACGATCGTCGAAAGCGCCTTGTCATAGCCGGCATGGATGCTTGCCTGCGGGGTATTGCCATTTCTGATCTCCTCGCGGATCCGCTCATAGATCAGCACATTGGCATCCACCGCCATGCCGACCGTGAGCACGATCCCCGCGATCCCAGGGAGGGTTAGGGTCGCTTGCAGCAGCGAGAGTATGGCGATGATCAAGACCAGATTGACGAGCAACGCCAAATCTGCCACCAACCCAAAGACCCGGTAATAGACAGCCATAAAGAGCAGGACCAAGACCAGGCCAAGCAGGACTGATTTGAGCCCCTGCTCGACATTGTCCTGACCGAGGCTTGGGCCGATGGTGCGCTCCTCGACGATCTGGATGGGTGCGGCCAGGGCGCCTGAGCGCAAGAGGAGGGCGAGATCATGGGCCTCTTTGCTGCTGTCAAGCCCAGTGGTCTGGAAACGTCGACCAAATGGCTCGCGGATGGTCGCCACGCTGATGACCTCCTCGACCTTGCGGGTGGTCTTGATTGGCTGGCCATCGATCAGCTGGGTGAAGCTGCGGTTTTCGATAAAGACCACCGCCATGGGTTTACCGACATTCTCGGTGGTGACCTCGCGCATCCGCCGCGCCCCCTGGGCATCCAGGCTAACAAAGACCGCAGGGCTGCCGCTCTGATGGTCGAATCCGGCCGAGGCGTCGGTGATCTGATCGCCGGTGACGATCACCCGCCGCTTGAGCAGGATGGGTTTGCCTTGGCGGTCATAATAGAGCCGGCTGCCGGCAGGGACGCGCCCGGCGAGCGCATCGGCCAAGCTGCCTTCGGTATCGACCAGGCGATATTCGAGGGTGGCGGTGGCCCCGAGGATCTCCTTCAGGCGCCCTGGATCCTGGGCGCCGGGGAGCTCAACCACGATCCGCCGTTCGCCTTGACGCACGATGCTGGGCTCGGCCACCCCCAGGGCATTGACGCGGTTGCGCAGGGTGGTGATGTTCTGTTCTAGGGCAAAGTCCTTGATCCGCTTTTGCTCGCTTTCGGGAAGGCTGATGTTGAGCGCTGGCGATTCAGACTCTCCCGCCAGTTGGACGGCAAGCTCGCGAAACTCGCGTTTGAGCCGCCTTTCGGCGGCCTCACGCGCACCTGCATCCTCGAAACGGATGCGGATAGAGTCGCCCTCGCGGTTTAAGGCGGCATAGCGGATCTTCTCATCGCGCAATAGGGTGCGCAGGTCATTGCTATAGCGCTCAAGGGCCTGTTCGAGCGCCGCCTCCATGTCGACATCGATGACCACATGGATGCCGCCGCGCAGATCCAGACCCAAGGACATGGGTCTAAGCCCCAAAGACCGCATCCAAGCCGGCAGGTCCGCGGCTTGGGTCAAGGCCGTGCGATAGCGCTCGCCGAGGGACTGTTCGATCGCCTCCTGGCCCTTGAGCTGATCGTCAGGCGTTGGGAAACGCACCAGCAGCCTGTCGCCCGCGAGCCGATCGATCCGCTTGGCCAAAACCTTGGCGTTTTCGAGCGCGACCTTTAACTCAGCTGGGGTTGAATCGCTGATTGTCTGGCCGCGCGCTGGCGCGATCTCGACCGCTGGATCCTGGGGATACAGATTCGGCCAGGCCAAGAATAATCCCAGCAGGACCACGCCTAGGATGAACAGGTTTTTCCACAATGGATAACGATTCATGTCGAGCTGGGGGCGGTCAGAGCTCTTGCAAGGTGCCTTTGGGTAATACGGCCTCTACAGCCATTCGCCGGATCTTGATCCGCACGCCCTCACAGACCTCGAGCAGGATAAAGTTCTCACCGAGATCCACAATTCGTCCCGCGAGCCCGCCGAGGGTGATGATCTCATCACCCTTGGCCAGAGCCTCGACCATCTTGCGATGTTCCTTTTGGCGCTTGGCCTGGGGGCGAATCAGCAAGAAATAAAAGACCACTGCAAACAGGATCAGTGGCAAAAAGGCCATGAAGGGATCGCCAGCGGGGGCAGCGGCCCCGGCTTGGGCAAGGGCATCGGGGATCAGGATCATATCAGGTTCCTTCGGTAAAACCAGGGGAGGGGGATTATCGCAGCGACCGCTAGATCGCGCTACCTGTTGCGGCAGCCGGCCAGCGCCGATCCTCTGCCGCTTCCATAGAGCTCCCCCCAGTAGACCCGCCCCTGAAGTAGCGGGGGAAGGGCACATACTCGACCATCCTGTCACCAACCGCAATCGGGTCTAGCAAACGGCATCCCCTGGGATCTGGCCCGAGCGAGCGGCGTGCTCGGCTGAGCGGGGGCGGGCGCAGGAAAGCTCAATGCCGAGCCTCTCTGCCGCTGTCTCGCGGGTTCCGAGCACCTGAGGGGCGATACCCCAACTGTTACCCCGGCGCAGGCCCGGGCAGGTCTTGGGCAAGGCGATGGAGCCAGACGGACAAGCCTCTGCAGGCAAAGTATCCTGACGACAGCTTTAGTCCCTGAGCGAGTCCAAGGCCAAGGCAGCAGATGTCGCTGGGCAGTCTGT
>CALALB010000085.1 GCA_937923175.1 uncultured Chromatiaceae bacterium
TGGGGGGCGGACAGGCCAGGGTCGGGGAGCGGTTCTTTGCCAGCAGGACTGCGATCTTGACGCGGTGAGAAACATTGCAGTCCGGATGGGTTGCCTCAAGCGGTCCTGCGGCAGGTTGCGCCGGATGTGAAGTCCGGGGAAAGGAAGGTGCTGGTCGCAGCCGCAAGAGGGTGGTGAAACCGGTCCCGGTGAAGCGGAAAGCAGGCTACGGGTTTAGCGAGTCATGGATCATTTGCATGGGTATTGCGGAGCGGCGCATGCTGGACCTCTCGTCGTCGCAGTCCCCCTCTCCGCCATCCCTATCTCGAGATGTTTTCGGGTATGACGAACCCGCCCGGGGCCCTGCAAGCGACTCGACGCGCATCAGGGGAAGAAGGGGAGGGTGAAGAGCGGCCTGTTTCGCCTCATCCGTCCCACTCAAAGGAGTTCCTGGGTCACAAAGAGATAACCCACGGCGATTATCACCACGGTGATCGCGACATAGGGGATCAGGATACAGATCCCGGGTAGGTCATTGCAGACTTGACTATACCGACAGAGCTTACAGCCTTTCATAAAACGCTCCGGGGTGAGTTGGTGTGCCGATCCGAGGCCAATGACCTTGGGTTTAGCGATCTCGGGGCGCTATCCTCGACCATCTTGGCACCGTCTGCAATGCGTTTGATCACCCGAGGAACTCCATGCCGAATCTGCCCGCTACTCCAAGATCGCAACCGGCCAAGATCGCATTCATTAGCCTGGGTTGCCCCAAGGCGACGGTCGATTCAGAGCTGATCCTATCGCGTCTGCGCGCCGAGGGTTATGGGTTACAGTCCAATCTGGATCAAGCCGATCTGGTGATCGTCAATACCTGCGGTTTTATCGAGCCGGCGGTCGATGAATCACTAGAGGCGATTGGCGAGGCCTTAGCGGCAAATGGACGGGTGATCGTGACCGGTTGCCTCGGAAAACGCGCCGACTTGCTCCGCAAACGTTATCCGGAGCTTCTGGCGGTCACCGGTCCCGATGACCCGGATGCTGTCCTGGCGGCGGTTCATGCCCAGTTGCCACCACCAGGAGATCCCCGGACCGATCTCATCTCCCAGCGCACCCTACGTCTTACCCCACGCCATTATGCCTATCTCAAGATCGCCGAGGGCTGCGATCATCGCTGTAGTTTCTGCATCATCCCCAGTCTGCGCGGTCCCTTGGTGAGCCGTCCGCTCGGAGAGATTCTCGATGAGGCCAGTCGTTTGGTCGGCTCGGGAGTGCGCGAGATCCTGGTGATCGCGCAGGATACGGCTGCCTATGGACAGGATCTGAAATATCGAGCTGACTTTTGGGGCAAACGGCTGCTGCGTACCCATCTCCTGGATCTAGCGCGGGCGCTGGGGGAGCTGCCCGCCTGGATCAGGTTTCACTATCTCTATCCTTATCCCCAGCTCGATGAGCTGGTCGGATTGATGGCGGAGGGGATGATCCTGCCGTATCTGGATATGCCGCTCCAGCACGCCAGCCCTAGGATCCTGCGCGCGATGCGCCGACCCGCGGCAAGCGAACGGATTCTGGAACGTCTGGAACGCTGGCGGGCGCTTTGTCCTGAGCTGGTGGTACGCAGCACCTTCATCGTCGGTTTTCCCGGCGAGACTGAGGATGATTTCGCAAGTCTCCTGGATTTTTTGCGCGTCGCCCAGCTCGATCGGGTTGGATGTTTCACCTATTCGCCGATTACTGGGGCGGCGGCCAATGACCTACCCGATCCTGTCCCTGAGCTGGTCAAACAGGAACGGCTTAAGCGTCTCATGGCACTTCAGGCTGAGATCAGCCGCGCCAGGCTTGCTCGACGTATCGGCCAGCGTTTGACCGTGCTCGTGGATCGGGTCGAGGAGGAGGCAATCATCGCCCGCAGCTCTGGGGACGCCCCCGAGATCGATGGCCAGGTGATCATCGAAGGGGCCTGGGAGATCGCGCCGGGCGATTTCATCGAGGTCGAGGTCATCGACTCGGGCGAGCATGACCTCTGGGCCCGTCCGCTTGAACCTGACGAATAAAGCTGTATCCCATCCTACCCGTACCCCACCCGCTCGCCGTTTGCCCGCGCGCCCAGCAAGCCAGTCCAGGGAGGCCAGTGCACCTGGCGAGACAAGGTGTAAGCCCGCATCGCCCCCGGGAACAGGCCGAGTCAGGTCATCAACTGCAATCGCTGATCCCCTGTCCCCGAACCTGTCCAGCGAGGAGTACCTTTAAGATTCTCTCAGGAAAAGGCCGGTCCGCTCTGTTTGCCGAGCCTTTTGAGGATCGAGGCCAAGGGGCAAAAACCGGTAAAGGCCGACTGAAACAGATTGGCCCCTACGAATGCGGTAAACCACAGCCAATAGGGGCTGATGAAATAGGCAAGCAGCAATGAGATCAGGATGAAGCCGCCGGCAACGGCCAAGACGATGCGTTCGATGGTCATGGGATTCACTATACTTAAATTCGAAAATACTCAAGACCTCCCTCAAGCCTGCATGCCTACTTACCTTGGGAAGCGAGAGTGCCCAAGGCGGTGTATCCAGGCGGGTCAGCAGGCCTTCATGCCTGATCATAAGGAGTGGTCACCGCTGCATTCAAGCCGCCGCTGGCCAAGCCGCACCCCATCTCTCGGTGTTCGCAGTGAGGAGGGTTCAGGGGCCAGGGTTTGGATCTACCTACCCCCCCATCCTCTATGACGGCTGACCAGGCATAGGGTGGGGGCAAGGCGCAGGGGACCTTCGGGGCTTGTCCTTCAGTCCAAGGGGAGAGGGGAACGACGATGGAAACCGACCTTGCATGTCTGATCGCGGCCTTGCAGCAAGCCGGGGTCTATCCGCACCCCGTTTATGATGTCCAGCATCTCGAGACCCATATCTCGCATATCGTTCTGGCGGGTGATTACGCCTATAAGATTAAAAAACCGCTCAATCTAGGGTTTCTCGATTTTTCGACTTTAGAACGGCGCAGGTACTACTGCGAGGAGGAGGTCCGGCTCAATCGCCGGCTTGCCCCAGATCTCTATCTGGGGGTGGTGACGGTCAATGGCACCCCCGAACGGCCGCATCTCTCCGGTCCAGGACCGATTCTGGAATATGCGGTCCAGATGCGCCGGTTTCCGCAATCAGCGCTCCTCGACCGTCAGCCGCTTTATCCTGAGCTGATCCATCGGCTGGCCGAACGGATTGCCGATTTTCACCTTTCCCTACCACCAGCCGCCCCTGAGAGCGGCTTTGGGACCCCGGAGCGGGTGTTTTCACCTATGTTAGAGAACCTCACCCAGATCCGCGCCCGTCTTGACCTGCCTGAGGTCGGTACGATCTTGGATAGACTTGAGGACTGGACACGCAAACGTTTTGCAGCCCTGTGGTCTGTCATTGAGGCCCGGCGGACCGAGGGATTTGTGCGCGAATGTCATGGCGACCTCCACCGCGGCAATATCGCCTTGGTGGGCAACGAGCTCTATATCTTCGATGCCATCGAGTTCAATCCCAATCTGCGCTGGATCGACACCGCAAGCGATATCGCCTTTTTGGTCATGGATTTGGAACAAGGTGGTGAATTGGCGGGGGCGCGGCGTTTTCTCAATCGCTATCTGGAATACAGCGGCGACTATGGGGCACTGAGGGTGCTTGATTTCTACAAGGTCTATCGCGCCCTGGTACGTGCCAAGGTCTTAGCGATTCGTTTGCGTCAGGCCGATCTCGGACCGGAGGCCGCCTCGGCAGGGCGCTTCGATCTCAGGCGCTATCTGGAGCTCGCGCTCTCCTATACCCAGGTCCGCCGTCCGCGGCTCTTGATTGCCTGCGGGTTGCCAGGCTCGGGCAAAAGCCGTTTGTCGCTCAAACTGCGCGAGGCCTGGCCGCTTATCCATCTGCGCTCGGATATCGAGCGGAAGCGACTCTTTGGTTTGCCCGAACAGGCACGGACCGCCAGCCGACTCAACGGTGGGATCTATTTCCCGCAGGCAACCGAGTGGACCTATGACCGCTTGCATCGGCTCGCTGACCTGATCCTGGCAAGCGGCTATGACGTCCTGGTCGATGCGACCTTTATCCTCCGTCCCCGGCGCGAGCGTTTTGCCGAGCTCGCGCGTCGGTATGGTGCCGGTTTTGCTATCCTGGCGCTTGAGGCGCCGCTTGAGGTTTTGCGCGAACGGGTCAAACGGCGGCTGGGGCGGGTCGATGATCCCTCGGAGGCAGATCTGGCGGTGCTTGAACGCCAGCACGCCAGCTGCGAACCCCTGAGCGCGCATGAGTATGCCCATGCCTTGGTGATCGATACCAGTCGCGATCCACCCTTTGCCGAGATCCTAGACCGCCTGGCCCATCTTCTTGCCCAGACCAATACCTCCCCAGCGGATCGCGCAGAGCAGGCACGCTGGCACAAACCAGCCGCCTAGCTCGGTGGGAGCAAGCCCTCTCCCTTGCGGGATGAGCAAGAGGACTGGTTTGTCTAGCCTGGGCATCAAGAGTCGCCCCAATACGCGGATCAGCCTGTCAATTTGAGCCTCCATGCCAGACAGTCTCCTAGGAATCCAACCGATCTTTAATCGCCGGCGCGAGATTGTGGCCTATGAGCTTTTGTTTCGCAGCCCAGCAGGTGGATTCGAGGACGACCCAATCGATGCCGCCTCCGCGACCACCCAGGTGATCCTCAATGCCTTTATGGAGCTCGGGGTTGAGCGCTTGGGCCAGGACAAACGCCTATTCCTGAACCTCAACGAGACGCTACTCGAAAGCGAGCTCATCCAGAGCCTGCCGCCGGGGCGGGTGGTGCTCGAGATCCTCGAAACCGTCCAGATCACGCCCCAGCTGATTGCTGCTGCGCAGCGGTTGGTGGGGCAAGGATTTGCGCTGGCGCTAGATGATTTCGTCTATACCCCCGCCTGGGACCCGCTGCTTGCGCTCGCGCGGATCATCAAGCTCGATGTGCAGGGGGCCGATCGCGCTGCCATCGCTGCCAAGCTCGCCGCCCTACCCCGCGGTCAACGGTTGCATCTCCTCGCTGAGAAGGTCGAGACCGCCGAGCAGTTTCAGGACTGTCTGGATCTAGGCTTTGAGCTTTTCCAGGGCTATTACCTAGCCAGACCGCAGATCCTCAGCGGTCGGCGGCCCCCGGCCAATCGGCTCCAGGCCCTGCGTTTGCTTGCGCGCCTGCAAGACGAGGGGATCGGACTGCAGGAGGTCGAACAGCTCGTCAGCCAGGATGTCACCCTGAGCTATCGGTTGCTGCGTTTCATCGGCAATGCAGCGATCTCCCAAGGTCGACCCCTCCATCACCTCAGGCAGGCAATCACCCTGGTTGGGTTGCGTACTATCCGCCAGTGGGCAGCGCTTTTGCTGATAGGCTCTCTAGAGGACATCAATCCCTATAGTTTTACCCGCGCGCTCACCTATGCCCGCTTTTGCCAGCTTGTGGGTGAACGCCATTGTCCCGAGGAAAGCGACCGGCTCTTTGCGGTAGGGCTCTTTGCCAATCTCGATGAAATCCTGCTGCTCCCTTTGGCCGAGGCTGTGGAACCCTTGCCGCTCGATCCGGAGATCAAGGGGGCGATCCTTAACCATGAGGGTCTTTTAGGCGGCGTCTTGGCCCAGGCCAAGCGGATCGAGAATGGCGAACAGGCATCCCAGATCCCCCTGGCGGGGGTAGGCGATGAACGGCTGGCCGCTTATTTTTTGGAATCATTCGCCTGGGCGCGCGAGTTCCAGCGTCAGGTCGAGCGCAGCGCTGCCTCCTAAGAGGCAAGGATGGCGACACCCAAAACCATCAGGATCCCTGCGGGCAGGCGTCTTTTCATCCCCCCCTCGCGAAAGACAAGCGCGCCATAGAGGATCCCAAACAGGAGGCTGGTGCGCTTGACGGCGATCATATAGGCGACCTCGACCCGCTGGATTGCCAGGAAATGGGTCATGACCATCACGCCGAGCAGGCTGCCCACCGCAAGCACCGCCCAGCGATGCCTTAGCAAGGAGCGCAAACGCGCTGGCTGGGGCAGGATCAATACCAGGGCCACGCTCAACCCCAGGAGGGCAAAATACAGGGCACCGAATGCAGCTGGGGGAAGATAAACAAGCGCCCCCTTGCCCAAGGTGGCGGTCAGGGTATAAATGACCGCGACCCCCAGCATCAGCCGTGCCCCCCGTTGTTTAAGGATGGCGCCGAAGGGGGCAAACCAGCCGCGCCAGGTGCGGTTATGCGCCTGATCGCTATTCAGCAACCAGGTGCCAGCGCTCACCAAAAGGATCCCCAGCAAACCCCGCGCCGAGACCCGCTCGCTGAGCAGGATCCAGGCGACTGCAGTGGTAAGGACCGGCGTTAAGGCGAGATAGGGTAGGGTCAGGGACAAAGGATGGTGGCGGATCGCCGTCATATAGAGCCACATGGCCAAAAGCTCCAAGGGCAGCAGCATGGCAACCAGGCCCCAGAAGCTTAAGGGGAGGGCGGCCAAGGTCGCTGGGTCCGGACACCAGGGGAGCAAGAGCAGTCCTGGCACGCAAAAGCGGACGATAACCAGTTCAACAGGGGCTAGCCCTTTGAGCCAGGCCTTGGTCGCGGCATCGGCGCTGGCGAGACTCAGGGCACAAAGCAGGGCAAGCGCAACCCAGCTCACGCGGCCTGCGACCCAATGCGGCGCTCAGGGTTCAGCCAGGCGCGCAAGACCTCGACCCCTGCCCCGGGGCGCTGCGCCTCGGTGCTCAATAGCCTGCGCCAGGCGCGCGCGCCCGGTTGACCCTGAAACAGGCCCAACAGGTGGCGGGTGATGGCGTGTAAGGGAATACCTTGCGTCAATTGGCGCTCAGCATAGGGGATCAGGCGTTCCAGGACCTTGCGTCGGCTGGGGGTAGGGCCGTCGTCAGCAAAGATCAATCGGTCGGCCTCGGCCAGGATCCAGGGTTGCCGATAGGCCGCCCGCCCGATCATGACCCCATCGAGCTCTTTGAGAAAATCTTGCGCATGCTCAAGGGTCTGGATACCGCCGTTGATCACAATTGGAAGCGCAGGAAAATCACGCTTCAAGGCCAGGACCCAGTCATGGCGCAGGGGCGGAACACAGCGGTTCTCCTTGGGGTTGAGACCCCTCAGCCAGGCCTTGCGCGCATGGACGATGATCGCATCGCAGCCGGCCTCGCTCAGGTGTCCGACAAACTCGACGAGCTCGCCATAGCTGTCGCGCTCATCGATCCCGAGGCGATGTTTGACCGTCACCGGCAAGGCGACGGCCGCGCGCATCGCTTGCACACAGTCGGCGACCAACCTGGGTTCGGCCATCAGACAGGCCCCAAAGCGACCCCGTTGGACCCGGTTGGATGGGCAGCCGACATTGAGATTGATCTCGTCATAGCCCCAGTCGGCTGCGATCCTGGCTGCCCGGGCCAAAGGCTCTGGATCAGATCCTGCCAGCTGGATTGCCAAGGGGTGCTCAGCTGGGTCATAGGCCAACAGGCGCGCGCGATCGCCATGGAGCACCGCCTGGGCGACGATCATCTCGGTATACAGGAGCATATGCCGGCTGAGCAGACGCAGGAAATAGCGGCAATGCCGGTCGGTCCAATCGAGCATGGGGGCAACCGCCAGACGCCGGGCCCTCGCCAAGGACTGGCGCGGTGCCCTGGGCCCGGACATTTGTCGCTGCATGGAGGGATCCTGGGGCTGTCTAGGCATTGAGAAACAACGTGACTCCTATATATTTGCGGCTTGGATCCTTCCTCCGCCGCAGAGGGAATCAACCCTAGGGGGGCGGCTTTGGTCTTGATCTGTGATCCAATCATTCACGAGTCATTGAATCCATCTTGGTCAAGGTCTCAGCCGTGCCCAACCCAGACGCTCGTTCCATCCGTTTAGGCCTGATGAGCCCGCTCACTGGGCTGGTGGCGCTCTATGGCCAAGAGATCATCTGGGCGGGACGGATTGCCTGTGCGCAGGTCAATGCCGCCGGCGGTGTCCTGGGACGTCCCTTGGAGCTTGGGATCGAGGATGACGGCAGCCTTCCTGAGACGGCAGTCCTAGCCGCTGAGCGTCTACTGGACCGCGGGTGCATCGCCTTGATCGGTAACCTGCTCTCCAATGCCCGGATTGCCGTTGCCAGCCAGGTCGCCGAGGTTAGACGGGTACCCTATCTGAATTTTTCATTTTACGAGGGCAGTATCCACAGCCGCTATTTCTTTCATTTCGCGGCCCTACCCAATCAGCAAATCGAGCGCATGATCCCCGAGCTGGCCGAGCTTGCTGGCCCCAAGATGTATTTCGCCGGCAGCAATCATGAGTGGCCGCTAGGGTCAATCGCAGCTGCCAAACAGGCGCTGATCGACTGTGGCGGTGAAATAGTCGGTGAGGAATATCATGCGCTCGGTAAAGCGCCGATCAATCAATTGCTCGACCGGGTGCGCCGCTCTGGGGCTGACGTCTTTGTACCCTATTTTGCGGGCAGCGAGCAGATTCGTCTCCTGGGCCGTTTCGCTGAGCTGGGACTGAAGCAACGCATCCGGGTGGTCATGGGCCATTATGACGAGGCCATGGCTGCCATGCTCCCGCCCGAGGTACGCGAGGGGTTTTATTCCTGCAATACCTATTTCATGGCCCTCGACACGCCAGTCAATCGCCGTTATCTGAGTGCGCTTGCCGGCCTACCCGAGGTCAGGGGTATCTGGCCGGAGGGCAATGGGGTGCTCACCAATTTCGGCGAAGGCGTGTATCTCTGTGTCCATGCCTTTGCGCGTGCCGCCAATCAAGCAGGTTCCCTTGCGGTCGATGAGCTGATTGCGGCGCTCGAACAGGTCGAGGTCGAGGGTGCCCAGGGGCTGGTGCGCATGGATCCTGCCACCCATCACGCCGAGGTGAATACCTACCTGGCGCTTGCGACCCAAGGGCGCTTTACGATCGTGCGCGCCTTTGGGCGAATCCCTCCCAAGATCCCCGAGCGTTATCGCCAGGACCTCGCCCCTAAGTCACTAGGTCTTGCCATGCCCGAGTTGCCCCTCCCTCGAGCAGACAGGGGTCTCTCACCCCCGCCGCTGCTCCCTTTAACGCCCCTCGACCCAATCCTGAGCGTGGTTGACATCGGTATCCTTGTGATCACCCCAGATGGGATCATCCGGGAAACCAATTCCCGGGCCACCGAGATATTTGGCTATAGTCGCTGGCGACTGCTAGGGCTTCCCCTGCAAGAGCTCATCCCACCGCCCTTCCGCCAGGCCCATGCCGCCCATTTCGAGTCTTTTTGCCGCGGATCAGTGCGTAAGCGGCGGATGAGCGACCGCCCTGATATTTACGGCTATCGCCAGGATGGCTCGACCGTTCCGGTCAGCGTGTCGCTTGCCAAGACCCTCCAAGAGGGTCAAGAGGTCATTATCGCTACCATTCTCGATATCACCGACCGCAAACGTGTCGAGGAGGATCTCGTTTGGCAGGCTATGCACGACCCCCTCACCGGGCTACCCAATCGCGCCATGATCCGCGAGCGCCTTGAGCAGGCGCTGCGCCGTTCCAAGCGCCAGCGCTTTGAGGTTGGGGTCGTGTTTATCGACCTCGATGGCTTCAAGTTGATCAACGATACCTACGGGCATCAGATCGGCGATGAATTCCTGAAGGTCATCGCCCAACGCCTCATCGATCATATCCGGCCGGGCGATACAGTCGGCAGACTGGGGGGCGACGAGTTTTTGATCCTGTGCGATCAGGTCGGAGGGCGTCACGAGCTTGTGGCGATCGCTGAGCGGCTCAATGTCCTGCTCCGTGAGCCGGTGGAATTAGATGGGCAGCGTCTATTCGTCAGCGCGAGTATCGGTTTGGCCGTTGGTCATGGCACCACCCATGGCGTCAGTGAGCTGCTGCGCCACGCCGATTCAGCCATGTATCGAGTCAAGGAACAGGGTCGGGATGGCTGGTATTTTTATAGCGATGAGATCCAGGAACAGGTACGTAACCAGCTCCATATCACCCTCGGCCTGCGCCAAGCGATTGAACGCGCCGAGTTTCAGATCCGTTTCCAGCCAATCCTGAGCACCCAAAGCCAATTGGTCCGAGGTGCCGAGCTCCTCTTGCGCTGGTTCCCCAGTCAGGGGGAGGTTTCCCCAGCCCATTTCATCCCTATTGCTGAGCTAAGCGGTTCGATCGTGCCGATCGGCAAATGGGTCTTTCGGCAGGCCTGTTTAGCTGAACGGCGCTGGCGCGAGCAATTTGGGGTCGATGCGCCCTATGTCAGCGTCAATCTCTCGGTGCGCCAGCTCAATGATGCTACCCTGGTCGATGATTGGCGAAACATCCTGGCTGAGACCGGCGCCCAGCCCCAACGCATTCTCCTAGAGCTTACTGAGACCGCGCTGATGGGCGATATGGCCCTCCTGCCTGTCCTCAATCAACTCGCTGCGCTCGGCTTCAAGGTCGCAATCGATGATTTTGGCACCGGTTATTCCTCGCTCGCGCAGCTTTTGCGCCTCCCGGTCGGCGCGCTGAAGATCGACCGCGAGTTCGTCGAGGGGCTCGATAAGCGGCATGACAGCCGCGCTATCGTGCGCGCTGTCTGCGGTATGGCCCATACCCTAGGCCTCACCCTCATCGCAAAGGGGGTGGAAAATGCCGAACAATTGCGTCTCCTCAGCGACCTGGGGTGTGAGTATGTCCAGGGATTTTATTTCTACCGCCCGCTGACCGAGACCGATTTCATTGCCCTGTTACAAGAGTCCAAGAGCAGGGGACAGATGGTCATCTCTACCGAGCTGTATGCCGTGCTCTATGTCAGCCTGGCGTCCCAGCCCATGGGCAAGGTTGAGCTCGATAAACTGGCGGAGCAGGCGCGCGTCTTCAACCGCATGCATGGGATCACCGGCTGTTTGTTGTATTTCAACGGCTCATTCATGCAAATGATCGAGGGTGAGCGCAAGCGCATCGAGGACCTGATGGAACGCATCCGCCGCGATCCGCGCCATCATAGTCTTGAAGTGATCTTTGCCGGCAGGATCCAAAGGCGCGCCTTCCCCGACTGGAGTATGGGTCTGCGCGATCTGGAACAGATTCGGCAAACCCGGCAATTGCAGGGCGGGCAAGGGAACAGGCTTAACCTCCTCGATCTGGCCCAGGACCCTCATATCTGTTACAACTTCATGCTAGCCTTTGCGCCTCAGGACGCCGCGCAGCGTCCAGCGTAGGGGATAGAATGCGTACCGAATCCGAACAACTGACTTAGGATAGCGTGCTTGTGGCCAAGACCAAGACGATCACGACCGATGATGTCCTGCTGATGCTCTGTAGCTCGGTGAAAAAGGTCCTATCGGTCGCCACCCAGACCCAGATCAATTATTCGCCGATGGTCCAAAGGATTACCCGCACCTGTCTGCGCCCGGATATCGGCTGTTTTGTGCTCTTCGATGGCGGATTCTCGGGTCTGGTCATCATGAATTTTTCTGCCCCATCCGCGATGGAGCTTTATCGGGCCTATATGACCACCATGGGCATGCCCGAATCCGAGCTCGCCACTCAATATACCTCGGATGAGGTCGGCAATATGCTTGGCGAGCTCATGAATCAGATCGTCGGGGATTTCACCCGCAATGTTGGCAGCGAGCTGTTGATCACTATCAACCAAAATCAGCCCAAGATGCTCACCATCAACAAGGAGGTGATCGTTAGCATCGATGCCAATCTGGATCGGGCCCAGGCGCGTCGGGTGTCTTTCACGACCGCCAACCGCAATGTGTTTTATATGGAGCTGGCGATGGACCGCACCGAGTTCATCCAGCTCCATGAGTTTGAGCGCGAGGAGACCGACCCTGATCGGATCGTCGAGGAGGTCAAAAAACAACAAGTCAATGGGGCCCTGGCGACCACCGACAACCAGGCCCTGGTCGATCAAAGCCTGCTCGATGAGCTTGGACTCTAGGGAGAACGATGGGCGTCACCAACCGCTCCGCCCCAGGGAGCGTCAGGCCAGCGAAGGCGGGTTCCATGGTTCCATGAGGCCAGGCATTGCCTACCCTATCCTTGCCAAGGCCCCCTCTCAACGGCCGTGGCCCGATTACAGGATCTTGATCACCCGCTTGATCGATGGATCCTGCGGGTCATTCTCGATACGAAAGCCAAGTGATTTGACCAGGGCCAACATTCGGGTGTTGGCCGCCAGGACCTCCCCCTCCATGGTCCGAAAGCCGCGCGAGCGGGCGTTTTGCATGAGCGAGCGCATCAGGCGCGACCCGATCCCTAGGTTGCGATGTTGATCTGAGACCACGATGGCAAACTCACAGCTCTCCCCACCCGGTCTGCCGATATAGCGCGCCACCCCCACCTCGATCTCGGCATTGCCTTCCTTCATAACCCCGATCAAGGCCATCTCGCGGTCATAATCGATCTGGGTAAAGCGCACCAGCATCTCAGGGGTCAGCTCCTTGATCGCCTGCATAAAGCGAAAGTACTTGGTCTGTTCGGAAAGCCCGCGGACGAATGCCTGTTCCATCTCGGCATCCTCGGGACGGATGGGGCGGATGATCAGATCCCGCCCATCGGGGAGCTGGGCACATTCGATCAGATGGCTGGGATAGGGATGGATAGCCATGTGGCCATAGGGGGGAAGCTGGGGTGGACGATAATCGACCTTGATGCGCACATCGACCGCGATCACCTCGCGGTCATTGCCGATCAAGGGATTGATGTCCATGGCGATGATCTCCGGGAGCTCGCAGACCATCTCCGAGACACGCTGTAAGATCCGCGCCAAGGCGACCCGATTCATCGGCGGCATCTGTTGGAAGGCCCCCATGAGCCGAGCGATCCGGGTGTGATCGATCAGGGTCTCGATGATGAAGGCATTGAGCGGCGGCAACGCCAGGGCGCGATCGCCGAGGATCTCGAAAGTAGTGCCGCCGGCGCCAAAGGCAATCACTGGACCAAAGATCTTGTCGCGAAAGACCTGGATCATGAGCTCGCGCGCGGCGCGGGTGGCCACCATGCGCTCGACCGTCACTCCATCAAATCTGGCCTCAGGGCGCAGGCGGTGGGCGCGTTCCAGGATCTCGGTAAAGGTGCGCCGTACCGATTGGGCGTCGTTGATATTCAGGCGCACCCCATCGACATCCGATTTGTGCTCGAGATCTGGCGAGCTGATCTTCATCACCACTGGCAGACCCAAGGCCTCGGCAGCCATCAGGGCCTCATTGGGGGTGCGGGTCAGGATGGCCTGCATGGTGGGGATGCGAAAGGCTGCGAGGATCGCCTTGGCCTCAACGGTCCCCAGGACCTTACGCCCTTCGGCCATGACCCCTTCGATGATCAGACGCGCCCCTTCGACGTCCGGGGGATCTTCATAGGAAAGCGGCGCCGGCGACTGCACCAAGAGCTTCTGATTGCGCTGATGGGCGGCCAGGAACGACAGGGCCTCGATCGCAGTCTCAGGACTGTCAAAATGGGGGATATTGTTTTGGGAAAACAACGCCCGCGCCTCTTGGACGCGCTCGCCGCCCATCCAACAGGCAAGCACCGGCTTGCGGCTCTCGCGCGCTGCCTCGATGATCTGTTGAGCGACGGTGAGCGGATTGGCGAATGCCAGGGGCGCAAGGATACATAACACCCCATCCACCTCGGGATCAGCAAGACAGGCGCCTAGGGCAGCGCGGTAACGCTCAGGGGTCGCATCCCCGATGATGTCGATCGGATTGCCATGCGACCAATGCTCCGGTAGAACCTGCCCAAGCGTCTGGCGGGTCCGATCGGACAGGGTTGCCAAACGCAGACGGAGCTCGACGGCGCGATCGGCCGCGAGCACCCCTGGACCCCCACCATTGGTGATGATGGCGACGCGATCACCCGCCAGGCGACGCCGCGCGCCAAAGACCTGGGCGGCAGCAAAGAGCTGTTCGAGATTACCCACCTGAACTACGCCGGCGCGCTCAGTGACCGCCCGGAAGACCTCGGCAGAACCGACAAAGCCGCCGGTATGCGATTTAATAGCGCGTGTCCCAGCAGGATGACGCCCCGCCTTGACGACGACCACCGGCTTGATGCGCGCTGCCGCACGCAGACCGCTCATAAAATGCCTGGCATTGCGCACCCCCTCGACATAGAGCAGGATGCACTGGGTTTGGGAGTCGAGCGCCAGATAATCCAGGACATCGCCAAAATCCAAATCCGCCGCCGCCCCCAATGAGACCACTGCCGAAAAGCCGACCCCCTGCGATTCGGCCCAGTCGATCATGGCAGCGCAGATCGCGCCTGATTGCGAGACCAGCGCCACATTGCCCGGGCGGGGCAGATGTTCAGCGACACTGGCATTGAGTGCGTGCTGAGGGCGCATCACCCCCAGACAATTGGGCCCCATGATCCGGATGCGATTGCGCCTCGCTGCCTCGACCATCCGCTCCTGGAGGGCCAGACCGCCCTCACCGCGTTCGGCAAACCCGGCCGAATAGACCACCGCCGCCTTGACGCCATAATCGCCGCATTGGTCGAGCACCCCTGGCACCTGCTCGGCCGGGATGGCGATCAGGGCAAGATCGATCTGTCTGTCGATCTCGCTGAGATTTTTATGGCAGGCATGGTCCAGGACCTGGGTATATTTGGGATTGATGGCATAGCACTGACCCTGGTAGCCGCCATCGAGCAGGTTGCGGAAGACCAGGCCGCCGATCGAATCCGGTTGCTCGCTGGCACCGAAGACCGCAATGGCCGTCGGGGTAAAGAGTGAGTCAATGTCGGTCAAACGCATGGACGAACAGACGCCTGATGATCCTGGAAAAGAGACCCTGCATCCCAGAGATCCGCCCGGCGGTGGGGCAAGCGGCTGGTCATCGCTGCGCCCCCGCGCAAACAGGCGGAAACAGGCAACTAATGGATCTGCAAGCCAGTAAAACAGAGGGATCTCTTCGCAGCCATCTGGGGTGGCGCCCCGATTTGCCGGATGATTTCATGCAAAGTCGGTTAAACCAGGGCTTAGGCCTGCGTCTGGTTGGGCTGGATCGCAAACCTCCCCTTTCACTTGATCTTGCATAGGTTTTTTGGTGATGAACATCGCATTGATCTCGCATCCTGTCTGTCGCGAGCATCGCATGGGCGCCCATCATCCCGAATGTCCCGAGCGATTGTCCGCTATCCAGGACCGGCTGATCGCCGCAGGGATAGAGATGCTCTTGACCCATTATGACGCGCCCCCTGCCAGCATCGAGCAGATCGCCCGCGCCCATGACCGGGTTTACATCGAGATGATTCAGTCGATCGCCCCCCAGGTCGATGATGTCCTGGTCTGGATCGATGGCGATACCGCCATGAATCATCGCACCCTTGAAGCAGCCCTGCATGCTGCAGGAGCAGCCATCCTGGGGGTCGATCTGGTGCTGAACGGCCGCCATCATGCCGCCTTCTGCGCCATCCGCCCGCCTGGACATCACGCGGGGCGCGGCAGCGGTAGCGGCTTTTGTATCTTCAATAATGTCGCGATCGCTGCCCTCCATGCCCTGGAGCAGCATGGGCTTCAGCGGGTTGCCATCGTCGATTTCGATGTCCACCACGGCAATGGCACCGAGGAGATCGTGCTCAACGACGAGCGTATCCTGTTTTGCTCGAGTTTCCAGCATCCCTTTTATCCCGGGACCGGCGCCGACACCCGCGCCCCCAATGTCATCAATCTGCCTATGCCTGGGCTGACCAACGGCGAGTCATTCAAGACGGCGGTTGAGGCGGCCTGGTTGCCCAGGCTGGATGACTTTAGACCCCAACTGATCCTGATCTCAGCAGGTTTCGATGGCCATGCCGAGGATGACATGGCCCATTTCAATCTACGCGAGGCTGATTACGCCTGGATGACACGCGCGCTCAAACGGCTTGCGGACCAGCATGCCCAGGGGCGGATCGTCTCCTGCCTGGAAGGCGGCTATGCCCTCTCAGCGCTTGGGCGCTCGGTCGCCGCCCATCTCGATGTACTCTTGGGGCACTGAAAGATCGGACAGGTCTCACCCATTCAGGCCCAACTCGACTCGACTGTTTTCGGCAGCGGGCCTGGGGTTAGCCGACTGACTCAAGCCCGAGTACAGCCGGCATGTCGAAACAGCCCTTGCGTCCGACGATCCAGCGCGCGGCGCGCAGCGCTCCTTGCGCAAAGGTCATGCGGCTGGTCGCCTGATGGGTGATCTCGATGCGTTCGCCCTCACCGGCAAACCAAACGCGATGCTCGCCCACGATATCGCCGGCGCGCACCGTCGCAAAACCGATGGTCTGGCGGTCGCGCGGTCCGGTGTGACCCTGGCGCCCATAGACCGCCACCGACTTGAGATCCCGCCCCAGGGTCTCGGCGATCACCTCACCCATCCGCAAGGCCGTCCCCGAGGGGGCATCGACCTTGTGACGGTGATGGGCCTCGATGATCTCGATATCGACCGTATCGCCCAGGACCCGAGCTGTCATCTCTAGGAGCTTGAGGCACAAATTCACCCCAACGCTCATATTGGGCGCCAGAACGATCCCGATTGCCTGGCCTGCCTCCTCGATCGCCGCGCGCTGCGCATCATCAAGACCTGTGGTCCCAATCACCATCCGTTTGCCCGCAGCGCGACAGATTTCCAAATGCGCCAGGGTCGCCTGGGGGGTCGTGAAGTCGATCAGGACCTCGAAGCGGTCGCAGACCGCGCCAAGATCCGCGATCACCGACACGCCCAGGGTACCGACACCCGCAATGGTCCCTGCATCCTGGCCGATCCAGGGGCTTTCAGGGCGTTCAGTCGCTGCCCCAAGCACCAGATCATCCGTTTGCGTGATCGCCTGGATCAGGGTTCGTCCCATCCGCCCGCTGGCGCCAGCGACGGCAAGCCGCAATGGAGCATTCATCTGCTGCTAAAACTCTTTGCATGGGTTGGGCGCTGCGCGCCTGACCCTGTTTATCAAATCCCCTGGTAGGGTACGCACTGTCTCTACCACTCCGCAATACCCATGCAAATGATCCATGACTCGCTAAACCCGTAGCCTGCTTTCCGCTTCACCGGGACCGGTTTCACCACCCTCTTGCGGCTGCGACCAGCACCTTCCT
>CALALB010000086.1 GCA_937923175.1 uncultured Chromatiaceae bacterium
CGCGATGAGCCCAGCGCCCGGGCTACTTCCTGGCCGATTGGGACTGGCCACCGCCCGGATCCCGCATGCGGATCGGCACGGCTTACTTTGGCTAGAAGCTGGCAAGCTTTCAGTCGAAGACGGCACCCTGCGTTTTGTCGCCGCCAAGAGTGAAACCTTCGAAGCCGGCGACTATGCCATCCCGTATCAGACCGTCTCGATGATCTTGCTCGGCCCAGGCACCAGCATCACCCAGGATGTGCTGCGCCTGTGCGCCCGCCATGGCACCCTGATAGCCGCTGTCGGCGAAGGCGGGGTGAAATCTTACACCGCCCCTCCCATGGGGCAGGCCCGATCCGATGTGGCTCGGCAACACGCCTACCTTTGGGCCGACCCAGTCAAGCGCCTGGACATCGCCCGTCGCCTGTACGCCTGGCGCTTCGGGCGTGTGCTGCCCCACCGCGACATCGCGGTACTGCGCGGCATCGAAGGCGCAAGGCTCAAGGAAAGCTACCGGCTCGTTGCGCAACGCTATGGCATTGAATGGGAGGGACGTCGATATGACCGAGACAACCCCACGGCTGCCGATCTGCCCAACCAGGCCATCAACCACGCCGCCACCTTTGTCGAAGCCGCCACTGACATCGCTGTCGCGGCCGTAGGTGCCTTGCCCCCGCTGGGGTTCATTCATGAAGACTCCAGCAACGCCTTCACCCTGGACATTGCCGATCTCTATCGCGTGGATGTCACGCTCCCCCTGGCCTTTGCCTCGGTCAAAGCCTACCAAGAAAACAAGGCCGACTCGATCGAACGCGAAGTGCGCAAGCGCGCGGCCAGGCTTTTCCGTCAAGAGAAGCTCATCAGCCAGATGATCGACCGGATCAAGGAGCTATTCGGTGTCGATGACCGTCGTGGTGACACGTAACGTTACACCGCGTGTGCGGGGCTTTCTTGCTTCTGCCATGCTCGAGCTGGCCCCTGGGGTATACAGTGCCCCACGCATCTCGCCTGCTGTGCGGGAAAGGGTATGGAAGGTGCTAGCCGATTGGTTCCCACACGAACAAGACGCCTCGATTGTCATGGTCTGGCAAGAGCGGGACGTACCCGGCGGCCAAGCCGTGCGCACGCTGGGCACGCCGCCGATCGAGTTCGTGGAAGTCGACGGACTCTATCTGGCAAGGCGACCCGCAACCAGTCCGCAATGATTGACTGGGCACGGGATTGACTTTTTTCTGCTCTTTGACAATCGAACGGATTGGTAAGTCAATGGGTTACAATCAAGAGGCTACCCCGCGTACGCGGGGATCGACCGATGGCGTAGGACTCAACATCGACCACCACTGGGGCTACCCCGCGTACGCGGGGATCGACCCCTCGAGGTCATCGGGGTCGATTGTCATATCGGGGCTACCCCGCGTACGCGGGGATCGACCCTGCCATACGCGCGCGCCCAGGCACAAGACTTGGGCTCCCCCGCGCACGCGGGGATCGACCTGCAGGCAAACCGCTATCTTAGAATCTAAAAGGCTCCATTGGGTTCAAGGTCGATCTCGATAATCAACCTCTTATCATGACCACCCACCCACTTCCATCCCCGGGAACTTTTGCACAGCAGGCGCCCGAGGCATCGCCTCAAGTGCCCGCACTGGGTCTTGGGGCACCGGCGCCCTGAATGCCAGTCGGAACCTGGCCCGGCTGGGGAAAACTGCCGTTTCGCCCAGGGCGGCCGTCAATATGCCTGAGGTCGGGAGGGGCATAATCTCGTCCTACGCCAAGACCTGCGCCGCAGGGGCGGGTTATTGACGATGGCCCCAGGTTTCACCAAAGAATGACTGGGCAAGTTTACCTTTAGGTTAAGAACAGAATGGCTGAGACAATCGTTGATCTGATGCGCCACGGCGAGCTCGTAGGCGGTCAGCGATATCGCGGCTGGGGGATCGATGATCCGCTCTCGCCGCGCGGCTGGGAACAGATGCGCCAGGCGATCGGCGATCGCTGCTGTTGGGACCAGATCCTGAGCTCGCCGCTGCAGCGTTGCCGATCCTTTGCGACCGCGCTGGCTGGGCGCTGTGGTTTGCCCTTGGCGATCGACCCGGATCTGCGCGAGATCGGGATGGGCAGTTGGGAAGGCCGTTCCTATCAGCTGGTCCAAGCCCAAGAGCCCGAGCGTTTTGCCGCCTTTCGACGCGATCCGGTCGGCGTCCGTCCGCCGGGGGGTGAACCGCTCGACCGCTTTCAGCAACGCGTGGTCGGGGTCTATGAGCGCCAGATTCATCTGTATCCTGGCCAGCGCCTATTGGTTATCTGTCATGCGGGGGTTATCCGCGCCATCCTGGGGTATGTCTTGGCCTGCCCGGCCGACCGCTGGTATCGGCTCCAGGTCGGCCATGCTGCGATCAGCCAGATCCGGCTGGACCATGTTGGTTTAAGGTCCGTGGCCGTCCAGAGCGTTCTCCCAGCGGCTTAAAAGGCAATCACATCCACTAGATCTGCGAGGATAGCCCCCTATCCGGGCGATGACCGTGATAGGCGTTGGTTTTCGGGGTTAAAGACAAGGCGGCAGCGTTTTATACTTTTGCCCTTGCCCTGACCATCCCTGATCTCACTGAAGATGCACCGGACCGACGACCTGCGTATCCGCGAAATCACCCGTGTGCGCCCGCCGCGTGAGCTGATCGACGAGTATCCATTGACCGAGGCCGCAGCCGATACGGTCTATTACAACCGGCAGGCGATCCAACGGATTCTCCACGGGCGCGATGACCGGCTCTTGGTCGTCATCGGCCCTTGCTCGGTCCATGATCCAGAGGCGGCGCTTGAATATGCCCGGCGGCTGAAGGCGGTGCGCGAGCGGCTTGCCGAACATCTCTTGATCGTGATGCGGGTCTATTTCGAAAAGCCGCGCACCACCATCGGCTGGAAGGGATTGATCAATGATCCCAACCTCGATGGCAGCTTTGAGATCAACAAAGGGCTGGCGATCGCCCGCAAGCTGCTCCTCGATCTCAATAATCTGGGTGTGCCCGCGGGGACCGAGTTTTTGGATCTCATCAGCCCGCAATATATCGCCGACCTGATCAGCTGGGGGGCAATCGGGGCGCGCACGACTGAGAGCCAGGGCCATCGTGAGCTGGCCTCGGGTTTGTCCTGTCCGATCGGCTTTAAGAATGCGACCAATGGCGACGTCAAGGTGGCGATCGATGCGATCCATGCGGCAGCCCGCCCCCATGTCTTTATGTCGGTGACCAAAGAGGGGCAATCAGCGATCTTCAGCACCACAGGTAATGTCGATACCCATGTCATCCTGCGCGGTGGTCAGCGCCCCAACTATGACACCGAGAGCGTCAATATCGCCGCCGAACAGATCGCTGCCTCTGGGCTCATCCCCAAGATCATGATCGATTTCAGCCATGCCAACAGCGGTAAGCGCCCTGAGAAACAGATCCTGATCTGTCAGGATGTCTGTGGTCAGATCGCCCGCGGCGATCGGCGGATCATGGGCGCCATGATCGAAAGCAACCTGATCGGCGGCTGCCAGAATCCAGGCCCGCGCCATGAATTGATCTTCGGCCAAAGCATCACCGATCCCTGTCTTGGTTGGGAAGAAACCGAACCCTTGCTCCAGGAATTGGCCGAGGCGGTCGATAAAAGGCGCATCCGCTGCCGGGGGATGTCTTAAAAAATGCAGGGCGAGGAGGATCCTTGCGAGGCAATACGCGCATCGAATGCGCAGACTGTCTATCGCCCAGGATATCCCTTGGGTAACCTACGAGTGGCAATCAGGTCATCACCAAACTGGGCAGTGAAAATAAACAAGGGTTAGACCCTGCCTGCTCGGGGCGCCGAGCCCCTAGGGTCCAGGAACCTGAATCCCCTGGGATTGGAGAGATCGCCGATGCCTGCCTTGCTCTGGATAGCGGCACTCGTGAACTGGCTCTTGTTCTACCAGCAGCCCCTCCGGGCCCAGCCGATCTATCGCTGTCAATCTCAGGATGGTCTGATCAGTTATCAGCAAGACGCCTGTCCCCCTCAGGCGAACGCTGCCCCGATCGAGATTGCCCCACCCCCGCCGCCACCCAGTCATCCCCTGCCGCGGATTATTCGGTCCCTGCGCAGGCCAAGCGGATGCGCGCCGAGCGGGAGGCCAGGGAACGCGCCCAAGCCCAGGCCCGCCAGGAGCAGGCGGCGCGTTTAAAGGCCCTGGGCAATGCAGCCGCTGGGCAATATGATCCGGTCAAATGTGCGCGTCACCGCGCCGAGGCGGCCAAGTGGGAGCAGCGGCTCAAATCCGGTTATCGCACCCGGGAGGAGCGGACCTATAAACAAAATAAGCTCGCCTATCACCAGGCCCTGATTGAGCGCCATTGTCCGGATTAGTGACCCAGACCTCTGCCTCCGTCCAACCGCTGGCCTTGTTCAAGGATCCATCGCGCGCGGCGCTGCAACCACGCAGAGGGCCGATCGGGCCGGTGATGACCAGGTGCTGGCAGGACCCCAATCAACAACGCTGCCTGTTCAGCGGTCAAGGCAGTGGCCGAGCATTTGAAATAGCGCTGGCTCGCCGCTTCTACCCCATAGGTCGCTGGCCCGAACTGGGCGATATTGAGATAGACCTCGAGGATCCGCTGCTTGGACCAGAGCAGTTCGATCAAGAGGGTAAACCAGCCTTCGAGGAGCTTGCGCCCCCAACCAGAACCCTGCCAGAGAAAAAGATTCTTGGCAGTCTGCTGGCTGATGGTGCTTGCCCCGCGGAGCCGGCCGCCCTCCCGATAATGGCGTATTGCCTGACGGATCTCGATCAGATCAAGGCCGAGATGATGAAAAAAACGCTGATCCTCACCCGCGATGGCGGCAAGCTTGAGGCTAAGCGGGATCTGCTCCCAATCCAGCCATTGATAGCGGTAATAAGGAGGCCTTTGGCCAAACCGAATTCCATGGATGGCCTGGCGGATCATAAATGCCGATGCCGGAGGGTCGATCCAGCGCAGGGCCAAGACAGGCAACAGGCTTGTCAGGATCGAGAGGATGATGAGACGCCGAGCCCAGCGCAGGAGGGTGCGCCCCGTGGCTTCCGGTGCCGACCAGGATTGATGCGTTCGGAGGTCTAGGCCCATTTGCCCAGGGCGATCTCGATCATGCCAACCCATATCGGAATCCAAGGGGGATCAGCCCGGGCAGCCTCTCGAGAAGCCAGCTCGAGACGCCGAAGGGTTTCGCGACAAAGGCAGATGATTGGCATTGCGCGCCCTTGCCCCTCGCTAGCCCAATTTAACAGACTGGCTGCTGCAACCGCCCCCGATTTGCCATTGGATGGGCGAGTGTTCGATCACCCCTCGTTGAACCCTCTCCCCGATGCCTGGGCTCTGGCTACATCGGCGCAGCTCTGGGGCACTAATGCCATAGCGTTCGGCCGCTCCCAGTCAATCATCACACCCCCAGATCCCCCAGCCTGGGTTGGATGCGGACTCAGCCTAGGCAGGAAAAGGCGGCGCAATCAGTCTGCTAACATCTTAAATTGAAGGGCAATAGTGAAAGAGGGCCGTATCGGGTACACCCATGCCGGACTGGGCTCGCTAACCTCTGTGAGGGGCGAGAGGGAAAGAACGGCCCCCAGGTGCTCAGGCCCTCGGCATTATGACTCAAGATCCAGTCCTGAAACCACCCGCACTCGATCCCTGGTGGCTGATCGCAACCGGGCTGTGGTTGGCGCCTGTCCTGTTTCTTTTGCCGCTGGGGGTCATTTGGATCTATCAACAGCAAGTCGGTCTAATCTGGCTTGTCTTTGCAAGCCTCTGCGCACTCTCCGGGCTGGGCTTACAGCTCTGGCTGCGGCATCGCCAGCGCCAGATGCTGGCCTCTCGTCTCAACATCCCCGATCCCAATTGGGCACCATCCGCGTCCGCTGCCTGGGCGCTAGTCGAACGGATGGCGGTGACTCTGGAGCCTGCCGATTGGCCCCTGGATCAGCCGGAGCGTCTGGGTCTATTGGCGCATCAGGTTCTGGAGCAGGTCGCACGGCATTTTCATCCCGAGATCGAAACGCCGACCCTTGAGTTAAGGGTTCCGGATCTTTTGCTGATCCTGGAGCGGGCGAGCCGCGATCTCCGGATGCATCTGATCGAGCGGGTTCCCCTGAGCCATCGCCTGACGCTGGGGACACTCGTTCGGGTCTATCGCTGGCAGGCCTTTGCCGAGCGTCTATTCGGTCTTTATCGAGCGGGGCGCCTGGTGATCGATCCAGTCCAGGCAGTACTCGGCGAGTTTTGGGGTGAGCTCCGGCGCCAAGGTCTGCTTAGGGCGCGCGACGAGCTTCAGCGCTGGTTGCTCCAGGAGGGCGTGCGCCTGATCGGGCGCTATGCCATCGAGCTCTATAGCGGGCGGCTGCTTCATGATGACTCTAAGCCGATCGACCGACTGACCGAAGTCTCGCGCCGAGATCTCGATCGGGCGGCGGAATCCGAGCGCGAGCCCCTGCGGATCCTGGTCCTGGGGCGCGCCAATAGCGGCAAATCGAGCCTGATCAATGCACTCTTTGACGAACCGCGCGCCGCCACCGATCTGCTTCCTAGAACCACCCGGGGTTTTACCCCCTACCGGCTCGAGGCAGAGGGGATGGGGTCGGCACTCGTCCTGGATTCGCCGGCGATCGAGCGGATAGATCCTCGGTGTTTGGAATCAGAGGTCGCGGTCTGTGATCTCATCCTATGGGTGAGCGCTGTCCATCGCCCAGACCGCCAGAGCGAGCGGTCTGTCCTGGCCAGGTTGCGGGCCCAGTGGGCAAGGCAGCTGGATCGCCATCCCCCGCCGCTCTTGGCCGTCGCAACCCATATCGATCAACTGCGGCCAGCGCGCGAATGGCAGCCGCCCTATGATCTTCAGAATCCGGGTTGTCTAAAGGCGCGTAATATCCGCGATGCGATCCTGACCCTTGCTCAGGATCTGGAGATACCGGTCGAGCGGATCATCCCAGTCTGTTTGGCGCCCGGGCGGGTCTATAACGTTGCTGATACCCTATGGAAGGCCCTCCTGGCCAATCTGGATGGGGCCCAGCGCGTGCGTCTGCTGCGCTGTCATATAGCCCGCCAGCGCGAGGAAGGCTGGCGTTTGCTGCGCCGCCAGCTTGCTGCCGCAGGTCGCTATTTACTGCGATGGCCAGCTGTCTTGGGTTCTCGGAGTGCTTCCAAAGGACCCTGAATGCGCCCCTTCGCCCGCGGCAGGGCAGCCTGGCCTTCAAGGTTGGCAAGGGCTTGAACGGATTGAACCGAATCCTCCCATATCCATCTCCCCAAAATGGAGAGATTGGTCTGCCTGGGTAAAGCCGTTTCGGCAGTAGGGATGTCGATTGCGACCCTGCGCCGTTGAGAGGCCTTGGGCAGGCCGGTTTCTGAGCACACCGCAGGCGGCCATCGGCGCTGTGACCTCGCCAGGCTCAAGCCTGAACTGTTCCGCGCCGAGGCGGATACGCGTCGCACCCTGGCCTATGCCCGGGTCTCCAGTCACGACCAGGACCTAAGGCGTGCCGTTGAGAAGGGTCAGGCATGATCCTCGCCCAAGGATTGCGCTCGATCCCAACGAGGT
>CALALB010000087.1 GCA_937923175.1 uncultured Chromatiaceae bacterium
CTTGAATAGTCGTTCTCCTTGGGCCTTGGATCCAGGGCGATCCTGGGGGTCAGGGGCATGGCGCAGCCACCGGACTGGGCAAGCCGCTGAACTCGCCCAGTGGGGTGGCGGGGTAAAGGTGGCGCTTGCTGCCCTTGGCCAGTGGAATCAGTGGCCCTCGCCCCGCTGTCGGGTCTTGTCCGAGAGGCCAAAAGGAGGGTGCGGCCTGGGCTCAGGGGGTTCGACATGAGTGCTGTGATCCGGCTTTACCTAGCTCCCCTCCCGTCCCTGCGGGGAAGAGGCCGGAAGGTCATGGGTGACCTCAGGATAAACCATCTCATTCATTCAACCCCAAGCCGCGGCTTGCCAGCCGCCTCAGGGTCTGGCGCAGTTGCGGATCGCGCTGCTGCTCGGCAGCTGCCAATAGATGTTCTGCCGCTGCTGCCGAGAGTCTCGGCCGCACTTGGGCAGATGGCGGGGGAGGGGGTAGTTTGACCTGAAACTCGATCGCCTTGACGTGGTAAGATGTGAAGGCGTTGAGGATTTCTTGCGCGAGAAAACGCGCCCGCGTGAGCCATGCAGTGGAATCGAGAAACAGCGTCAGCCGCCCATCCATCAGACGCGCCTCTACACAGTGCCCCTGAATCTGCGGGGGCAGCTGGGCACGGATCGTCTCGGCGAGCCGTTGCGCCTCACGCTCACGCGCAAGCCGTTCGCGCATCGGACCGAGCCGATTCAGATAATCGCCGATATGATGCAGCTCTCGCATGCGCTACCGCCTTGTCACCTCAACGATCCGAAGACCTCCCGGGTCCATTCTGGCGATCCAGCCTATCTTGGAGCGCGCAGACGGGATTCGGGGCTATCCCCGGCAGGGGCTACCCTGTCGTCGAGCCTGAACCAAGTAGAAGGGACCTGCTATGCCCCAGATCGCTTGTACAAAGACTCAACGCAGTCCGAGCCTCGTTGTCCTTTCAGCCGTTTCCAGCCTGGTATTTGCCGGGGTGGGTTTCGGTTTTTGGATCGGCGACCGCCTCAGCGCCGCTCCAACCTCTCAACCTTTCACCGCATACAAGGATCCACCCTCCCGCTCGCTGCCCCAGGTCCAAGCCCTGGCTGCTCAGATCGGAGAGATGCAGGCAGAGCTTATGCGGATCAATGCCTTGGGCGAGCGTTTGGCGCGGAGGGCGGGGCTTGATCCCCAAGAGTTCGATTTCACCAATCCCCCGCCGCGCGGCGGTCCAGAGACAGGCCCAACCCGAGATTACACCATCAAAGAGCTCGCTGCTGAGCTTGCACGAATCGCCGATCTCGTCCAGGATCGCGAGCGCAAGCTCGATCGGCTTGCCGATCAGCTCATCGAGCTACATCCTCCTGCCCTCAGCGCCTTCCCAGCGGGTTGGCCGGTGCGCTCGGGTTATATCAGCTCGAACTATGGTTTTCGCATCCATCCAGTCAAGCATGTTCGCCAGTTTCATTCGGGTGTCGATTTTTCCAGCCCGCGCGGTTCACCGATTTATGCCGTGGCCGATGGGCTCGTCATCTTTAGCGGTTGGCGCAATGGCTATGGCAATGTTGTCGATATTCGGCACCGCAATGGCCTGGTCACCCGCTATGCCCATAATAGCGCCAATCTAGTCGAGGAGGGCCAATGGGTTCGGCAGGGACAGTGGATCGCCAAGGTTGGGACAACCGGAACCACGACCGGTCCCCATGTCCATTTCGAGGTCATCCGCAACGGCCAAACCCTTGACCCCATGCTCTATCTTAACGGACAACCGGTCCAGCGGCTTGCCAGCCTCGATCCGGATGTTAGAGGCTGAGTGATCACTCACCCAGTGGCCGGCCCAAGCCGGCCAGCCGCGGGCGGCAGATGATCCATCCCAATCATCCGCCGCCTTCTGTTTTTTCGATTTCTTAAAAGAACTCGCGATGTTTAACCCATTTAAAAAGATCTTCGGCAGTCGCAACGAACGGCTGATCAAGTCCCTGATGAAAACCGTGGCGCGGATCAATGCGCTCGAACCCGAGATCAGCCAGCTCTCTGATCAGGCGCTGGCGGCTAAGACAGGGGAGTTTCGCGCCCGTTTGGCGGCAGGGGTATCGCTTGATGATCTCCTGCCAGAGGCATTCGCTGTGGTCCGCGAGACCGCGCGCCGCGTCTTGGGAATGCGTCATTTCGACGTCCAGCTCGTCGGCGGCATGGTCCTCAACAGCGGCAAGATCGCCGAGATGCGTACCGGCGAAGGCAAGACCCTGGTCGCTACCCTGGCTGCCTATCTCAATGCCCTCGCCGGCAAGGGCGTCCATATCGTCACGGTCAATGATTATCTGGCGCGCCGCGATGCGACCTGGATGGGGCCGATCTATCACTTTTTGGGTCTATCGGTCGGCGTCATCAATTCATCTGGAGGATTGGGGCCGGATATGGCCTCCTATCTCTATGATCCCAGCTTTGAGCCAGAGCCAGATCAGGGCTATCGTCATCTGCGCCCTTGCACCCGGCGCGAGACCTATGCCGCCGATATCACCTATGGCACCAACAATGAGTTCGGCTTCGATTATCTGCGCGATAACATGGCCTTTACCCCCGAGCAGCGGGTCCAGCGCGATTTTCATTATGCCATCGTCGATGAGGTGGACTCGATCCTGATCGATGAGGCGCGCACCCCGCTGATCATCTCAGGTCCATCCGAGGGGGGCACCGAGCTTTATCGCCAAATCGATGCCCTGATCCCTCGCCTAAAACGCCAACCGCCCATCATCAATGCCGAGGGTCAGCCTGATTTCGGGCCCGGGGATTATTCGGTCGATGAGAAGGCGCGCCAGGTCTATCTCAGCGAAGAGGGTCATGAAAAGGTCGAGCAGATGCTAGTCGAGATCGGGTTGCTCGATGAAGGATCGAGCCTGTATGAACCGGCTAATATCGTGCTCATGCACCATGTCTATGCAGCGCTGCGCGCCCATGCCCTGTTTCATCGGAATGTGGATTACATCGTCCGCGACGGCCAGGTGATCATCGTCGATGAGTTCACGGGTCGTACCATGCCGGGACGGCGCTGGTCTGAAGGTCTGCATCAGGCGATCGAGGCCAAGGAAGGGGTTCCAATCCAGCCCGAAAACCAGACGCTGGCCTCGATCACCTTCCAGAACCTGTTTCGCCTGTATCCCAAGCTTGCCGGCATGACCGGTACCGCGGATACCGAGGCCTATGAGTTTCAGGAGATCTATGGTCTCGAGGTGGTGGTCATCCCTACCCATAAGCCCATGATCCGCGAGGACCGCGGCGATCTGGTCTATCTCACCCAGGATGAGAAATACGAGGCGATCCTCGCCGACATCCAGGATTGCGTGCGACGCGGCCAGCCGGTTTTGGTCGGCACGACCTCGATCGAGAACTCGGAACGGCTCTCGGGGATGCTCAAGAATCTAGGAATCGAGCACCAGGTGCTCAATGCCAAACATCACGAACGCGAGGCAGCGATCATCGCCCAGGCAGGGCGTCCAGGCGCGGTGACCATCGCCACCAACATGGCGGGACGCGGGACCGACATCGTGCTCGGCGGCAATCTCGAGGCTGAGCTGACCGCCGCCGGCCCTGATGCCGATCGCGAGGCGATCCGCGCCGCCTGGCAGGCGCGCCATGATCAGGTGGTAGCGGCTGGGGGACTGCATGTCATCGGTACCGAGCGGCATGAATCGCGGCGCATCGACAATCAGCTGCGCGGGCGCTCCGGACGCCAGGGCGACCCGGGCTCGTCGCGTTTTTATCTGTCCCTCGAAGACAATCTCATGCGTATCTTCGCCTCGGACCGCGTTGCCAAACTCATGCAGCGGCTGGGGATGCAGCACGGGGAGGCCATCGAGCATCCCTGGGTGACCAAGGCGATCGAGAATGCCCAGCGCAAGGTCGAGGGTCGTAACTTCGACATCCGCAAACAGCTCTTGGAATATGACGATGTCGCCAATGACCAGCGTCGGGTCATCTATCGCCAGCGCCGCGCCCTGATGGATGCGGTCGATATCTCGGAAACCATTGTCGCCATGCGCGCCGATGTGCTCAAGCGTCTGATCGATCGATACATCCCACCCGAAAGCCTGGATGAGCAATGGGATATCGCAGGTCTTAGCAAGGCGCTTGCCGAGCAATTCGGCGGCGATTGGCCAATCCAGTCCTGGCTCGATCAGGACCCCAGTCTGCACGAGGAGACCCTGCGCCAGCGGATCCTCGATCAGCTCGAGACCCGGCATCGCGAGCGCGAGGCTCTGATCGGTTCACCAGCCATGCGGGGCATCGAGCGCGCCATCATGCTGCAGACCCTGGACACCCACTGGAAGGATCATCTGGCGGCCATGGACTATCTGCGTCAGGGTATCCATCTGCGCGGCTATGCCCAGCGTAATCCCAAACAGGAATATAAGCGCGAGGCCTTTATGATGTTCTCGGCCATGCTCGAGGCCATCAAACAGGATGTGGTGACCACCCTGGCCCGCCTCGAAATTCAAGGGGCGGAGGCTCAGGCCTTGAGACAACGCCACCCCGAGCCGAGCGCCAAGGAATTTGAATTTAGACACGATCCATTCGTCGGTTTTGGTGAGGCTGCGCCCCAGACAGAGCCGCCGCCCAAGGGTGAGCGCAGCCAGGGAGCGCTCCAGCGGCCCTATGTCCGGGATGGGCGCAAGATCGGGCGCAATGAGCCCTGTCCCTGTGGCTCGGGTAAGAAATACAAACAATGCTGCGGCAAGATCGATTAAGCCATGGTTGAGGAAGGCTTTTACCCGATCGCTGGGGTGCGTCTAGCAGCCGGTGCGGCCGGCATTCGCTATCGAGGGCGCGATGACCTGGTCCTGATAGAGCTGGCCCCAGGCAGCCAGAGTGCAGCGGTCTTGACCCGCAATGCCTTCTGCGCAGCGCCGGTGGTGCTCGTTCGCCGCCATCTGGCCAAAACCAGGCCACGCTATCTGCTCATCAATGCCGGCAATGCCAATGCTGGCCTGGGGGAGGCTGGCCTGGCTGCCGCGCGCACCTGCTGTGAGGCCCTGGCCGCGGCGGCGGGCTGTCAGACCGAGGAGGTTCTACCCTTTTCGACCGGGGTGATCGGAGAGCCCTTGCCGGTTGAGCGCATCACTGCGGCCATCCCTGCACTCTTATCTGGTTTGGATTCAGGCGGTTGGTCCAAGGCGGCGCGGGCGATCATGACCACCGATACCATACCCAAGCTGGTTTCCCGACGCTTTGCGTTCGGCGGGCAGATCGCGACCATCACAGGCATGGCTAAGGGCGCCGGGATGATCTGTCCGAACCTGGCGACCATGCTCGCCTTCATCGCCACCGACGCCCAGGTAGCACCTGAGTTTCTGCATGTCTGCTTGCAATCCGCGGTGGCGCGTTCGTTTAACGCCATCACCATCGATGGCGATACCTCGACCAATGATGCCTGTGTCTTGATCGCAACCGGTGCACTCGCTCATCCACCGCTTACCGATTTGCAAGGCGCTGCAGGCCGCGCCTTCCAGGAGGCGCTGGATGCGGTCTGTATCGCCCTGGCTACCGCCATCGTGCGCGATGGCGAAGGCGCGACCAAGCTGGTGCGGATTCGGGTCGAGACAGCGCGTGATCTCGAAGAGGCGAGGCAGGTGGCCTATACCATTGCCCATTCCCCCTTGGTCAAGACCGCGCTCTTTGCCTCAGATCCCAACTGGGGCCGGATCCTTGCGGCAGTCGGCCGGGCCGGGATCCAGGACCTGGCGATCGAGGCTGTCCATCTCTGGCTCGATGAGGTCCAGATCGTCGCTGGCGGTGCCCGCGCACCCGACTATACCGAGGCGGCAGGCGCAGCGGTCATGGCCAAACCGGAGTTACTGATCCGGGTGGCCCTAGGGCGAGGCGATGCCTGCGCTGAGATCCTGACCTGCGACCTATCCGAGGAATATGTCCGAATCAATGCGAGCTATCGCAGTTGAGGACGGCTCGCTGACCCATGCCTGACCCAAGGCGCGAGACAGATTGGATCCAGGTAGTGGCTGCCGTCCTCACCGATCGGGCAGGACGGGTCCTGATCAGCCGCCGTCCCCCCCAGAGTCACCAGGGAGGGCTGTGGGAGTTTCCCGGGGGCAAGCTTGAACCAGGTGAATCTGCCGAGGCGGGTCTTGCGCGCGAGCTCGCCGAGGAACTGGGGATTGGTATCGGGAGGGTTCAACCCTTGATTCGTGTCCCCCATGATTATGGCGATCGGCGGATCGTCCTGGATGTCTATCGGGTCCTGGATCATACGGGATCCCCGCGAGGGCGAGAGGGCCAGCTGCTCGCCTGGCTCGCTCCAGAGGCCATGGATGCGGCCTGCTTTCCGGCCGCTGATCGGCCAGTGATCACCGCCCTGCGCCTGCCTAGGCTCATGTTGATCACGGGTCCAGACCCGCGCGCCCCTCGACAATTCCTCGCCAAGCTCGAATGTGCCCTGGCCGGTGGGATCAGGCTGGTTCAGTTACGCGCGCCCGAATTGATCTCTACCGACTATCGGCGCCTTGCCGCTGCAGCCTGGGAGCTGTGCAGCGTTCACGGAGCCCTTCTCGTCCTGAATCGCCATCCGGCCGAGGTCAAAGGCCTTAGGCGTCATGGACTCCATCTCACCAGCCGGCTCCTGCTGGAGCTGCATCAACGACCGGGGGGCGCAGATGAATTGACCGGCGCCTCTTGCCACAATCCGTCTCAACTGAGGCGCACAAGCGAGCTGGGCCTGGATTATGCGCTGCTTTCGCCGGTCAGGCCTACGGCCAGCCATCCACAGGTCCAGCCGCTCGGTTGGCAGACCTTTGCTGACTGGGTTGCGCCTGTCCCCTTGCCGGTCTATGCGCTCGGGGGTCTAACCGCAGATGATCTAGAGACCGCGATCCAGCATGGCGCCCAGGGGATCGCCGCAATCCGCAGCCTTTGGCCAGGGGATTGTAAAGGCTTGGAGACAAAGCGGCATAGGATACTGGAGAATTCATCCTGACCGGCCTAGGCTGGCTTGGCGGAAACCGCCGATCAGCCTTAATTCAAGGACCGGGATCTAGGAGACCTTAGGCCTAGGCTCGGTGTGGATTGGCGAGGGTTCCTGGTCTAGGACCTCATTCCCCGGGGTACTGATCCGGTGTTGCTCTGTCAGCCAGGCGCCGAGATCGATCAGGCGGCAGCGCTCGCTACAAAAGGGCCGCCAGCGCGATTCAGGCGTCCAGGGAACGGGTTTGCCACAGGTAGGGCAGGCAACGGTCTTGACCATCTCAAAAGACACAACAAGTGAGCTGAAACTCGACGTCCTCTCCATAGGGGCTAGCCCGTCCCTGGGGCTCGGGGCGCATAAACCGAATACTGAAGCGATTGCGATGGCCGCTGATCTCAGGAAAGATGGATTTATCGGCCTCGATGGTTACCCGCAACATCTGGGCCGGCGCCAAGGCATCCAGGGCCTCTTGATAGAAACCGCGTTCGGCAAGCACGGTGCGCGAACCCGAGCTCGCGCGCAACAGAGACAAGGCCAGACGGATCGCCTGGATCGCGGGGTTGAGATCCTCCAGCCAATCGGCGAAGCGCGCCTGGCGCTGTTCGGTCGGCTGGATCAACCAATAATAAAAATCGGGTAGATCAAAGCTACAGGTCCCACCTGGGATGCTGCTGCGTTGGGCGATGGCCTTGAGGAATTCGTCCTCGCGCGCCCGATGACCGATGGGACCGGCGAGCTGGTGAATGCCAGCGGCGACCTGGCTTAGGTCACTTAGTAACTGATTGAGCGCCGTTTGGTCTACACCGCGCTGATTCGCGAGCCTGTTGAGGTTATTGAGCAGGCGTTCGATCTCCTTGAGGATCTCGGTTCTGACATCCGCGCGTGCCGTGACGGCGACGATATCCAACAAGGCGTTGACTGCGCAACGCGATGAGCGCGGATCCTCATGCTGGATGAAATAGTCGAGCTGGCGGAATAGATGCTCCAGTCGCAAAAAGGTACGGATGCGTTCGTTGAGCGGATGTTCAAAGGTGATCAATGTCGACACAGCCTGACCTCATCTCCCAGTAGGCTGGGCAATACCCAGCCTACTGGCCGGGCATTGTCGCGGATTTTGCCGTCTGCTGTCATCCCGTTTGTAGCCTACCCGAGACGCAGGATCTGTTTGTAAAACCGCCGGACGGCATCCGGATCGCTGGTCATCAGGATCTGATCGAGCAACCAGGCAGGCGCCCGCCCCTCGCGCTTCATGATGGCCAGCTGTTGGCGCAGCCCCTCCCAGTAAAACTCGCCGCCGGAGCTATCGAAAAAGACCAAGGGTCCAGGTTCGATCACCCCCAGCTTCATGTCGGTCAGGGTCAATCCGATCTCTTCGAGCGTTCCCACCCCTCCGACCAAAAAGAGATGGAAGCTTGCGATCTCAAACCAACGCTGGCGGGCCTGACGGCTGCGTGCCTGAAAGGTCTGATAAAAGTCAGCGGTTTCATTGGGCTTTTGGTCCACCGTCTCGATAAAGCTGGAGCCCACGAGAAGCCCTAGCCGATGGGCGATGTCGGTGACCTGTTGCATGGCGCCAGGACCGCCGCCAGTCAGGATGCCGATGTCGCTGCCGAATAGGTCGCGTAGATAAATGAGCAGCCGCTCGACCTGAGCAACCGACCCCTCGGCCAGCGGCTTGGTTGAGCCATAGATGGCAAAGATCAGACAGGAGCGAAACCGCTCGACCTGGTCGGGGGTCGTGAAATAGCCGCGCAAACCGCGAAAGACATGACGCACGACATGACCGCGCGACTCATTGCACCAAAAGACCTCAAGGCCCAGGGTTTCATAATCGGCCAACCGCCCGTGATCGCGTGCCGACAAGAATGGCCCATGCTCGAATGAGGCGCGGCGAAAGATGATCCGGCCGATCTTGTGTTTGAGTGCCGCAGTGCAGATCTGGGTGTGTTCGACAAGATTCGGGAAATAGCCCAAAAGCAGGGTAGCGCGTCCGCCCTCAGGGAGCTGATCCAGGAGCTGGGTCCCGCATTCCAGATTTTTTAGACCCTCGACCGGCGAACGCGAGGCCAGGTCTGGTCCAACCTGCGGGTCAAGAGGGGCCTGGGGATGGGTCCAGAGCACATCGGGTTGAGCACCTTGCAGCAAGGCCGCTGGATCGCGGGTCACTGCCACCATGCGATACGAATAGCGCTCATGCCCTGACGCAGATTCCAGGCGATCGAAGACCGCCGCCAGGCTGCGGCAATCGGTAGAGGCCTCAGACTCCCCTGGCTCGAGCTGGGCGCGTCCATGCCAATACAGGGGTTTGGGCTCGCTGCGGATGGCCTCATGCACAGTGGCAGCCACGCTCGGGTTGACGATCAGCTGATCGGTGCGGTTGATAAACTCTAGATACACATTGGTGCCGCGCGTTGAGATCGGATCGAGCACTGTCGCCTGGAGATGGATGCCCAGGGATTCATCGAGATTGCGCAGGACTACATAATGGCGATGGAGAAACATCGAACAGGCCGTGACCACGCCGTCGCGCGGAGGGAGCTCGATATGCTCCACATTCACCCGCACCTGCAGGCGATTAAGCAGATCCTTGCCGTCGGCATGGGTGGCGATAGCCGTCACCTCGGCGGGGGTCAGCGGCTTGATAAAGCGATACACCCGCTGCTGGGGGCGCAGGATGAGATAGCCATTGCCGGCCAGCGAAAACCCTGCGGGTAGCTGGAGCCCGTTATTCTGGACGAGTTGATGGATCGCGCTCGAATCCAGCTGGTTATCCATGGGACAAAAGACCAGACGCCCGATCCTCAGGCCCGGGATCACGATCCGCTCCAAATGGGCCTCGATACCGAATGAGGCGATGGCCGCTACGATCTTGAGTCTGAGATCGGCAAAATCGCTGTCAAGCCGGGGCGCATCGAGCGGCAGGATATTGATCCCTAAACGCGCCAGGCGGCTACGTGCTGCAAACACCAAATCCTGGACCCGCCCGCCGATCAGGGCCCGGAAATCGGGTTTGAGCGTAAAACGTGCATCGACGACGAAACCCTCTGCATCGCGCGACCTTATCTGGGTGATCCAACCGTCGCCGGTCTCTGGTGTGACATACATGGTGACTGTCCCGCCCGATCTTTAAAGTGCGTGATTGTAAATCAAGGGTGCCTCGGGTGAGTGGGTGGCTTGGACTGGTTGAAGCTCAGTGTACCCAGGACGCACTCATGATCCAGGCCGGTGTTGGCTCCGGAATCCACTGGACAACGGCTTTCGCCGGGGTGACTTCGGACCCTGCCCGTCATTCCGGCGCACGCCGGACTCCATAGACCGAAAGGTTTTTCGAGATCGCTGAGCTCAAGCCCCCTACAGTGTCGCAGCCTCAATTTCTTGCGCTCTTTTTTCATCGGTAGGATATCCAGCCATGGGGCAAGATAATCCTTGCCATTTTTGCCAAATGCAGACCTGCTGGGGTGTATCCGTATCCTCAAGATATTGCAATCAATAATTGAACGGAAAATAATCCTGCTTGGAAGATCTCTCGCTCGAATAAAATTCGATAAGAAAATTCTAAAATCCATATAGGAGTAAAGCCGGTATGAACCGAGAGCGCTGGGTGGGGATCGTGTTATCCATTGTCATGGGTCTTGGCTGTCTGAACTCAGTGGTCTGGGCTCAGACAAAGGCCAAAAATGAGGAAAATAATAAAATAGCAAAAAGCATTACTCAGGAATGGATCGAGGAGTTACGCCATGGCGAATTAAAGGTCGAGGGTGACCGGGATGCGGTGAATGATTTGATCCTGGCGCGCAATATTCCAATCCCTTATAATTATATTTCGATTCTGATGCGCACCCCAAACGCATTTGGTCAAGGACCGGCCTGTATTGTATGCCACTCATCGAGTGACCCTGCCAAGAGTTATCGCGGACTTAATCTCAGCACCTGTGAAGGGATCAAGAAAGGCTCAACCGAAAAACCGGTACGCCCGATCTTTAAGATCGGTCAACCAGCAAAGGAAAGTATTTTGATCCGTCGGCTGCGTAACAACCGCATGCCATTTGCTGTCAGCTTTGCTGCTCCAATCGATAGTCCAGCCATTCAAAAGGTTCGCGATTGGATTCGATCAGGCGCACCGAATGATGAGAATTTTAAGGAAAATGTCCTGCCGCTATTCAGCCAAAGGGGTGCGTTTGCCTCCGAGATGCCTGCTTGTACCGAATGCCATATGTCAAATCAAGAGCCGCCTTCATTTCATGAGTTGGATCTAAGCTCCTATGAAGGCATCATACTAGGTGCCGATTCGGTCGCCAAGGGTGTGGCACATGCGACCAAGATCGTCATTCCCGGCCAACCGGATAAAAGCCCTTTGCTCCAACGTTTGACTGAAAACCGCATGCCCCCAGGTATCCCGCCCACCGAAAACCGGGATCATCCGAATACCCTGATTTTGATGCGTTGGATCGAGCAAGGGGCGCCTTGTAATTGATGATGCTGAGTCGCCGTCAATGGCTAACTGGGCTTGGTCTCGTCCTCCTGGGGCGATCCGTGCTCGATCATGGGGCTCTGGCGGCAGAGCCCTTGCCAGCGCCTATCATCAGACGCTGGCCGACCGGCAATCGGAATCTCGCGCCGATTGCTGTCCACCAGGGTCAGTTGCTGGGGGGCGGCGATCGCACCCTCTTGGGCATCGATCCTCAACAGCCCAAACCCATCTGGGAGATCGAGCATGGGATTCGTGGCGGGGTGGTCTTCCGACCGCGTCTCTCGGGGTCCCTGTTGATCGCTGCGGGTCGGGATGCGCTTGGCGCCTGGCGGATCGATGATGGCCAGCCGCTTTGGTCCTATGCAGCGCATCTCGAGATTGGGGCACCCTGGGTCGGTGAAGAGATGGCATGTTTCGGCGATGGTCATGAGCTCATTTGTCTGTCGCTCCTGGATGGGCAGGAATGCTGGCGTTTTGCAGCAACACCCGAAACCAAGATCAGCTATGCCCCAGCTGCAACTCGGGATCGGATCTATGTCGGTCCCGGGGATGGTCGATTATATGCGCTCGAGCGCCAGAGCGGTCGATTATTATGGCGCATCGACAGGCGCGATCTTTGGCAGTATCTACGTCAGCTTAGCGTATCGGATGGTCTCTTAATTGCTGGGGCTTATACCGAGAGGCTAGTCGCGCTCGATCCAGCTCAGGGCGAGATACGCTGGCTATTCAATGCCGGGAATTTCATCAACTCCTATCATATCGCAAACGGGCTTGTGTATTTCTGGTCGCCAACCGGTTGGCTATATGCGCTTGATATTGACAATGGCCAGATGGATTGGCGATTGCAGACTAGCAATTATCGCAATGAGTCGAAAAACTGGGGATCGGTCATCGCTGAACTCGTCAGCAAGGATGGTATTTTGTATGTGCTTGATCTCAAAAACCACATTTATTTGATCGATGCCTTAACTGGTCATGAGTTAAGGCACTTTGGGTTAGAGGAACCGGTTAAACCATTTATCGCCCCGCTGGCTGAGCAATCTGTCGTCTGTGGAACCCAGACAGGTGAGATGATATTGCTGGGGATACCGATCGCTTAAACACCCAAATCGTCACCTCGACGGTCAAGAGACCATCGAGGCATACCCCTGGGCTCGCCCTAGCCTGGGTTATAGCGAGCCCCCTAGCCCGAAGCCGCCGAGCCTGGAGCTTGCGTCCCTGCCGAGCATCGTCAGCTGAGCCATGGGTCAAGGACAGGGCTCAGCTCCCCTTAAAACATTTCCCGCGCGATCCAGGCGATGATCCCTTGCTGGGCCTCGGGGCTGGCAGCAGAGAAGGACAGGGGCAGCTTGACCGGCGCGCCGAGGTTCGGTCAGGAGGTTGCAAGACGGCGGTGACAGCCAGGTTAACTGGGTCGCCAAGGGCGGCGTTTAAGCGCCCGGGCAAGTGCCTGGGCCGTCTCAGGACCCCGTTGAGTCCCATAGCGTGCTGGTAAATAGAGCCCAAGAAACCCCTCGACCCAGGGCGCAAGCTCGGGTTTTGACACCGCAACCCGCCGTCCATAATCCAGGGGGCCCTCATGGGCCAGACGGGGTATCCCGCGGCGCGCGAGCTCTTGGCAGAAACGTCCATAAAGCCGATCGAGCGGGTCCTGTCTTTTGCGCTCGTGCATCAGGACCGCCAGGATCGTCCCTAGGGTCAGGGAGACGGCGATGAGCATCAGGCTGATGAGCCCATATTCACCCCAATCCCCGAGGCCCAGGCGTTCGAGCAGTCGGCGCTGATCCTTGGCTGAAAAATCCAGGATCCAATTCTGCCAGGTCGCCTCCAATGTATCGGCGAATAGGCGCAGATTGCGCGCCCAACGCACCAGGCCAGAGGTGTTCTCAGGCTCGAGGCGCACGGGTCCGGCGCTCAATAGACGCGTTCCCGGGCCGCGGTCGATGCGTCTGGGATCGAGGGCAGCGGTCGGATCGACCCGCACCCAGCCGCGCCCGCTGATCGCAACCTCCACCCAGGCATGGGCATCGGACTGACGTACCAGGGTATAGCCCCCGAGCGCATTCTCCTCACCCCCCAGATAACCCACCACCACCCGCGCCGGGATACCCGCAAGGCGCATCAGGATCGCTAAGCTGCTTGCGTAATGCTCGCAATAGCCGCGGCGGGTCTCGAACAGGAAGCTATCGATCGGATTGGGCCCCAGAGGTGGCGGCAGCAGGGTGTAATAAAAGTCCTCCCGGTTGAAATAGGCGAGCGCCTGCTGGACCACTGCCCAATCGTCTGGCTGTTCAGCGCGCCAGCCCTCGACCAGTCGGCGCAGGCGGGGGGTGAGGATCCAAGCGGGTAGCTCAAGCGCCAGCTTGCGCGCTGCCTCGTCGGGTTCAGCGGTTCGATAGTCCAGGGCCGAGCGCAGGCGGTAGCGTTTCAGCCCAGTCACCGGCTGGTCGGCGAGGATCTGATATTCCGGGTCTAGGCTAGAGCCTTCGGGTGCAGCCAGGGGAAGATCCAGGGCAAATAGCCAGCGCTGGCCAGTCGGCTCAAGGACGATCTCATAGTCGATCGGGCCCTCCGCTTGGGCCAGGGGGGAGGGGGATGGTCCCGACTCGCCCTGGGTCCAGCGTCTGCCGTCGGTTTGTCTTAATACCAAGGCGCGCCAATAAAGCTGCCTGCGCGAGGGCCTTTCCCCCGCAAAACGCACCCGAAAGACCGGATCATCGTTGAGTACCAGCTCGCTGAGGCGTCCAGGCTCCAGACTGTCCGCAAGACCGCTATATCCCTTGGCCTGATCTTGGACCAGGTTCCACAGCGGTGTGTCCAGGCGCGGGAAGAGTACGAATAACACTACCGTCAAGGGTATGGCTTGAAGGATAAGCTGGGCGCCGATGCGCGCTGCGGTCTTTAACCCATCCCCTGGCAGACCCCCCTGGAGTTCGACCAGAAGCACGATCGACACACCGGCGATCATTGCCACATAAAGGGCGGTGAGAAAGGACTCATCGAATAAAAACAGGACCGCGCAGACAAAACCCGTCAGGATTAAGACCAGCCTGAGGTCGCCCCGGCCCTCAATCTCCAGAAGCTTCAGGGCCAGCATGCTCAGCAACAGGGCCGAGCCGCCATCCTGCCCATTGAGCGTGTGATAGGTCGCGAGACAGTTGGCGATCCCCGCAAGGGCCAAGAGCGTCCGCAGCCAGCGATTGGGCAGGGCCTTGGGCCAGCGCAGGGCCAACAAACGCACCCCGAGTATCAGACCGATGAAGGCGAGGATGGAGGGCTCGAGATAGCGGACAAAGGGCGCACAGATGGCTGCAACCAGGAGGCTGACCCAGAGGATCTGCTGACGGTGGGGCCGCTCAAGGGGAGGATTGGCCTTGGTCATATCCAAACAACGCCAGATGGGTGAGACAGCGCTCGGTATGCTCGGGCCCCTGACCGACCGGTTCGATGACCCCGGGCAGGCGTAGGCCAAAGCGGGTCGAGATGGTGCTCGCCTCAAGCACCTGGCGCGTCAGGATGCTCAGGCGAAGCTCGGGATCGGCCAGCTCGATTGCCGACCAATCAATCCAGACCTCTTGTCCCTGCTCGCCGCCATATTGTTTGACCCATAAGCCCCGCTCGCGGGCGAATGCCTTCCAGTCGATCTGTTTGAGCGAATCGCCCGGGCGATAGGGGCGTGCCCCCAGATAGTCCTCTGCCTCCTCGTGGCGGGTGCGCTGGGGACGACACCCTTCCCCGGCATCATGCCCAGGTTCAGGGGCAACAGGGACAGGCCAGGGATAGACCAGGATCTTGGCAGGGGTCTTAACCACTGCCCAGGCACAGAATAGACCCAACGGATAGCCGGTCTCGATCCGGATCTCCTGGAGGACAAGCCAGCCGCGCTGCCTTGCGGGCACCTGAAGCCCGCTGTCCCTCTGTTCCTCTGGGTCGATGGCGACTGGCGCCATCTGCTCTCCCTGATAAGAGATGCGCAGGTCATAGCGCGGGCGTCTGCCTGCCTGAAACCAGATCTCAAAACGCGCCTGCTCGCCCGCAAAGACCGCTGGCCCCGCGCGCGCCTGGATCTCCAGGCCCCGCAGATTCAGCCAGGTGTGATGCATGGCGACGATCCCCACGGCGGCAAGAAAAAAGGTCAACAGCAAACCCAGATTATTTTGATAATTCAAGGACCCCAGAAGCATCGCCAGAAGTACCGCACCATAGAGAAACCCGGTGCGGGTGGGGAGGATATAGATCCGGCTGCCTTCGATCCGCGCTAGCCCATCCGGCCCCGGTTGAACGCGGCGCTGTAGGGTATCGAAATAACGCTGGGCGCGGGCCTCAAGGCTTAGGGCGATCATACCGGCACCTGTTCCAGGATCAGGCGTGCCACCTCCTCGCTGCCAATCCGCTGTCCAGGCTCGCCGCCGACCAAGCGATGAATGACGACTGCAGGTAAGACCACCTGCACATCCTCGGGGATGACATAATCGCGCCCCTCGAGCAGCGCCCAGGCCTTGGCGGCATGTAACAAGCCGAGACCCGCGCGCGGCGACAGCCCATAAGCGAATTGGCCCGAGCGGCGGGTGAATTGGAGGATCGCATGCACATAATCGATGATAGGGGGGGCAACATGAACGTGTCCGACAGCAGACTGAAGCTCGATGAGCTCGCCAGGGCTGAGTACCGGCTGCAAACGCCCCAGCAGGGCACGCCGATCCTCGCCTGCAAGGAGCGCCTTTTCCTGCTCGGCCTCCGGATAGCCCAGATGGATGCGCATTAGAAATCGATCGAGTTGGGACTCAGGAAGCGGAAAGGTGCCGACCTGAAACAAGGGGTTTTGGGTGGCGATCACAAAAAATGGTTGGGGTAATGGATAGGTCTTGCCCTCGACCGTGACCTGGCGTTCCTCCATGGCCTCGAGCAGGGCGCTTTGCGCCTTGGGGGTGGCGCGATTGATCTCATCAGCAAGCACTAATTGGGCAAAGATCGGGCCGGGATGAAACTGAAAGCGCTCGGCAGCTCGATCATAGACCGACACCCCGATCACATCAGCGGGCAGCAGGTCGCTGGTAAACTGGATGCGCGAGTACTCAAGCCCAAGCAGACGCGCCAAAAGATGCGCCAGGGTCGTCTTGCCCACCCCAGGCAGGTCTTCGATCAGCAGGTGACCGCGCGCCAAGAGACAGGCCAGGCTCAAACGCAGCTTAGGTCCCTTGCCGAGGATAATGGTTGCGGCCTTGGCGAGGATCTGCTCGACAAGCGGGCGATGCAGCGATTGTGGGATAGTGGAGTGATTCATCAGGTTGATCCGAGGGGGATTGGGACCCTGTCAATCACCAGGGGCCGGGGCTCGAGATTGAGATCTCCCAGAGTGTCTCATCTGGGCGCGACCCAGAGGTCCGAACACTGGACTGGATTTTGGCTGATGCCAGTAGGCGGGCGATGACTGAGCGCTCATCCAGTCCCCCTGATACCGGCGAATCTGCCCGCCTGGGGCACCCAGCCAGGCGCCGCTGTCCAGTGGATTGCGGTTGGCCCTGGGGTGGCTGCAGCTGAGACTCGGTAATGTGCGGATATTTTTTAAGGCCTCTCGCCAGTCGGTTTTACAAATAGGGGCAAGGCCCGACATTTTAGCGGTCCACCCCTCTGCTGCACGGGCAGGCATCAGTCTGAGAATATTTGTCTTTTCGGGCCTGTTGATATCTCGACCAGATCCAAGCATGTTGGCAAGCACGGAATACGATGTCATCGTGGTCGGCGGCGGTCATGCCGGGACCGAGGCGGCATTGGCCGCGGCGCGCTGTGGGGCGCGCACCTTGCTTTTGACCCACAATCTCGAGACCCTGGGGCAGATGAGCTGTAATCCAGCCATCGGCGGGATCGGCAAGGGGCATCTGGTCAAGGAGATCGATGCGCTCGGGGGTCTGATGGCGCGGGCAGCTGATCGCGCTGGGATCCAATTTCGCATCCTCAATGCCAGCAAGGGGCCGGCCGTGCGTGCTACTCGCGCCCAGGCCGATCGCCAGCTCTATAAGATGGCGGTGCGGGCGGCCCTTGAGAATCAGCCCGGGCTTTGGCTTTTTCAACAAGCAGTCGATGATTTAATCCTACAGGGCGAGCGGGTCATCGGGGTACGCACCCAGATGGGGCTTGAATTTCGCGCCCGCGCTGTCGTGCTCACCGTTGGGACCTTTTTGGCAGGACGCATCCATATCGGGCTGACCAACTATGAAGGCGGACGCGCCGGTGATCCGCCGGCCAATCGTCTTGCGCAGAGTCTAAGAGGGCTTCAGTTGCGCGTGGGCCGGCTCAAGACCGGCACCCCCCCGCGCCTTGACGCCCGCACGATCGATTACAGCCGCCTGAAGGAGCAACCCGGCGATGTGCCGGTGCCGGTTTTTTCCTTCATGGGGTGCCCCGAGGATCATCCCGCCCAGGTCAGTTGCTATATCACCCAAACCACTGAGCGTACCCATGAGATCATCCGCTCTGGCCTGGCGCGCTCGCCGCTTTATACAGGGGTTATCGAAGGGGTCGGACCTCGTTATTGCCCATCGATCGAGGACAAGGTGGTGCGCTTTGCGGATAAACCCTCGCATCAGGTCTTTTTAGAACCCGAGGGCCTCAACAGCCGCGAGGTCTATCCCAATGGGATCTCGACAAGCCTCCCCTATGATATCCAGGAGGCGATGGTGCGCTCGATCCCTGGGCTTGAGCTTGCCCATCTTGTCCGCCCTGGCTATGCAATCGAATATGACTTTTTTGATCCGCGGGATCTTAAGCCATCCCTTGAGACCCATGCCATCCAGGGGCTTTTTTTTGCCGGCCAGATCAATGGCACCACGGGTTATGAGGAGGCGGCCGCCCAAGGATTGGTAGCTGGACTCAATGCAGCCCTTCAGGTCCAGGGGCGCGAGCCCTGGATCCCGCGGCGCGATATGTGCTATATTGGTGTGTTGATCGATGACCTGGTCACGCGCGGCACCAATGAACCCTATCGGATGTTTACCAGCCGCGCTGAATATCGCCTCTTGCTGCGCGAAGACAATGCCGATCTGCGCCTGACCGAGCTTGGACGCCAACTCGGGCTGGTCAGCGACGACCAATGGCGGTTTTTTGAACGCAAACGCGAGATGATCGAGCGCGAACGCGGGCGCCTCTATGAGACCTGGGTGCGGCCTGAACATCTCGATCCCCAGCGGATGGTGGAGGTCCTGGGCGATCCGCTGCGCCGCGAGGCCCGCGCCCTGGATCTTCTGGCCCGTCCCACGATGAATCATGCCAAGCTCTGTGCGCTCATCGGCGAGCCGCCCGAGCCTCTCTCAGCGCAGGTGATCGAACAGCTCGAGATCCAGGCCAGGTATGCCGGCTATATCGAGCGCAGCCGCGCTGAGATCGAGCGCAACCGCGCCCAGGAAGCGAAGCCGATCCCCCCTGACCTCGACTACAGCCTGGTGCGGGGGCTCTCGAACGAGGTGCGGGAAAAACTCGAGCGGGTGCGCCCGCAAACGATTGGTCAAGCGGCGCGTATCCCGGGGATTACGCCCGCAGCGATCGCCTTGCTGCTCATCCACTTGAAGCGGCTGGCTGCCTGAAGGTATGGCGCCGGCCTCGTAAACCCGATCCCCTTAAAAGGGCTCTTGGCCGACGATCTTCAACATGGTCTGCCGACCTTCAGAAACCCCATAGGTTTGCTCGTGCAGTGTCTGCAGAAATTGCAGCTCCTCCCATGCCTCTGGAGTCCAGCTCTCGGTCGTCCCTGTCTCACCGAAGATCAGTTGCCTGAAGACGATGTCAAATGATTCCGGATCGCCCCAGGCGGTAATCAGATAGTTTGTGGCCTCTGGAAAACCGAGCTCCAGGGCTGAACGGGTATCCTCGATCGTAACAAGCTTGGCTGGGATGGCCTCTGGCGCCGGCGACAGATCCTTGGAGTCGGCGGGAAGCGGGCCTGTCGCGTTGGCAGGGATCTGAGACAACAACCACTGGGTCCAATTGAGCAAGGCATCGTCTGGGTGCTCAAACATCAGGGTCAGACGATAGACCGTGGTCCCATCTGGGTTTGGCCGGGGTTCGCTGTGCAGGACCCGGGCCCTTAAATTGAGACGGGCCTGTCGGGGAACCCCATTGAAACGCAGCCCGATGCTTTGGCCTGGCATGAAGGAAAGGGGGGTACTGATGATGAGCCGACCCTTGGCGATCTGGGTGAGGGCTGTGCGCCAATCCTCAATCGTTCGGATCGGAACCTCGAGGGTTGCAACCAGCGGCTTGGTCTTTAGTTCTCGATGGAGAGGGTCTTGGTGGATGAGCTTGCCGAGCAGCCTCTCCAACCGGTTGTGATTGGAGAGGGACAAACGGCGAAACCTCAGGGCCACCAGGTATTGGCCGATCCCGATGACCTTTTTGCGCAGCAATTGAGCCTCGATCTGGATTCTGTCGTTTTCCTCCCACGGCAGATACAGATAGACTAACTGTTGTTGCTGGACCGGCAGTGCACTCCTGGTTTGGCACAGTGCACCACCCCAAGAGAGATCGAGCAGCATGGCTCGCCGCGGCTGATCCTCGCCCTCGCATTGGATCTGGACCGGGAGTTGGACAGGCAAACGCGCCTGGACGCGGCGTTCGTATGCAGGTGACATTGTCTCAGAAGTCATGTCTTAGGATTCCCCCTTGGGTATGGGATCGACTGGCGGTATACACCGACCAAACAACGGGTGCACCTTCATACCTAGACCTCAAGACCCACTGCCTGGTTCGGCTCTCTTGGCCTGTTGAGAGTTTAGCTTAGGATAACCCTCGGCGTGCCCTGCAACCTCTCTAGTGGATGCCGATCATAGCTGAGACGGCCGGCCTGAGGCAAAACCGATGAGGCAAGACAGCCTTGCCGAGACGGATAAGAGGGTCAGTGGTTCGCCCTGGATCCTGGCATGGAAGAAAAAGCCTGGCACGCCATCCTGGCGCTGCCCGCCTGCACCAGGCTGGAGGTCGGCGAGGATCCGACCCCCGAGGAATGCTCTATCCTGCGCCCTGATCCCCACCAACAGTACACTCTGGCCGAGCGTCTGCTGGTCTTCCTGAGGTCAAGGGGATGGCGAGGCCATTTCTGGATTCCGTTCCGGCCTCAGCCGGAATGACAGGTGCCTGGCGGTCTGCATCCCTCACCTCGAGGAAGGTCGGCGGGCAGCTCGGTGAGCCAGCAGTGACCCGGAGTACGCGCCAAGCCCTGCCATTCCGGGGTTAGGGTAGCGGCTTGACCGTCTTCTTCGGGTACCGCTCGAAGGACGCAGGGTGGGATATGCCCGATCTGCCTGGAAAATAAAGGGCGCAGTCATGCCGTCAGCGGCAAGAACCCAGAGAAGCGACTCAAGGGGTCGATGCCGCATCTCGCCGCCGGAGTCATCCTTGGCCTTCTTGCCGGCGCTTGCTCCTTGGCCCTATGGTATGCGACCTGATTGAGTCTGCTACCAACTCGAGGGTATGCGCATCGCCTGTTTCTTTGCGACCTCTGGGCATAGCGGTGTCGACCGCCTGGCGCGCCATCTGTTGCCGGCATTGGCGCGGCGCGGCTATCGGGTCGATCTGCTTAGAGTGCGCGGGCATGGGCCTGAGTTGGTGGCCGATACCCCAGGCCTCAGGATCCTAGACCTTGGGGTCAAGCATACCCTCGCTGCCCTGCCGGGGCTTATCGCCTATCTCAAGCGGGCGCGACCGGAGGTGCTGCTTTCGGACAAGGATCGGGTCAACCGCCTGGCCTTGGCTGCAGGGGCGGTCGCCCAGGTTCCAACCCGCCTGATCCTGCGCAACGGGACCACGATCTCAGTGGATCTCGCCTCGCGTCATTGGCTTGAGCGCTGGATCCAGCGCCAATCGATACGCTTCCTCTATCCGTTGGCCGATCGGGTCTTGGTACCAAGCCAAGGGGTTGCCGATGATCTGGCGCGTTATACTGGGCTTGCTTGCGGACATATCCAGGTCGTCCCCTCGCCGATCGTACCGGCCGAGTTGTTCGAGAGGTCTCTCCCGCCACCCGATCACCCTTGGTTTATCCCTGGAGAGCCGCAGGTGATCCTGGGATTGGGTGAGCTCGGCGCGCGTAAAGACTTTGCCACCCTCATCCGTGCCTTTGCTCGAGTACGCACCCAGCGTCCCTGTCGCCTCATGATCCTGGGGCGGGGGCGGCAGCGCGAGCGCCTGTTGGCGCTGGCTGCTGAGCTTGGGGTAGCAGGGGATGTCGAGCTGCCTGGATTTGTCGCGAACCCCTATGGTTATCTCGCCCATGCTGCCCTCTTTGTGCTCAGCTCCCGCTGGGAAGGGCTGCCCTTTGCCCTGGTTGAGGCGCTCGCGGTCGGGACACCTGTGGTCGCAACCGACTGTCCCAGCGGACCGCGCGAGGTGTTGGCGGATGGGTGTTATGGGCGCCTGGTCCCAGTGGGCGATGGGCGCGCCCTGGCCGAGGCGATGGTCAAGACCTTGGATGACCCCCTGCCGCGCCCCCTGTTGCAACAGGCAGCACGCCGCTTTGAGATCGAGGCGGCGACCAGCGCCTATCTGCAGGCGATGGGGCTGCCCGAGCGTTTATCCTGAGGCAGGAGTTGTTTGCCCGCCCTCTTGAATCCATCCAGGCTGCCGGCGATTAAGAGCCATAGGAACAGCCAGTCCACATGCACCGCGCGGTAATCGAACAGACACCAGATGAGAATACAGACCAGGGTCGCACCATAAAGGCGCCAGAGGTCTGAGGGCAGCAGGCCGGACCTCTGAGCCTGATGGCCCGCCCAAACCAATGCCACAAGCCAGCTGGTAAACAGGATCAGCCCGGTCAAACCGAACTGGACCAGGAGCTCGAGATAGGTGTTATGCAGGTGTGGCAGCCAATGATCATGATCGAATAGATCCCAGGGCCGATTGCTGTGGGCGATCAGGGTGCGACTGCTGCCTGCACCCCAGCCAAACCAGGGTCGTTCTCGCCAAAGCTCAAAGGCAAATAACCAGGCCTTCAAACGCAGCCCAACTGGATCCGAGGCGATGTCTGGCGTGCCATGAGCGATCTGAACCAGGGTATCGGTATGCTCGGTAAATCGCTTGAGCAAGGTCTCGTGGTGCACCAGCAGGCCGCCTGCCAAAAGCAATCCGATGAGCAGGACCTGGCGGGGATGCTGACGCAACCATTCCAGTCCCGACCGGTTACGGGCCCGCCATTCACCGAGGAGCAAGACGCTCAGGCCTCCGAGAAAGGCCAGCCAGGACCCGCGCGATTGGGAAAGCACCAGACCTTCGAGCATCCAGGCCAGCCATAGCGCCCAGAGCAATCGGCCAGGCCAGATCCAGGTGCCCCACCAACTCCAAAATGCCTGGCGTAGGGCCACTAGGCCCAGGGCACCTAGCCCGCTGAGTAACCCAAAGGCGATCGCCGGTAGATAGGACTCAAAACGGGTTGTGAAAAACCCTGGGCCAAACTGCGCCCAATCGATCTTGCGCAGCACGGCCACCGTAAATCCTAGGGCACCCAACAGCAGCAGCCTGCGTACCCGCTGCGGCCGTCCCGCACACCAATGGCCGACAGGGATCAGCAACAGCAGTTTTAGCCAGGCCAGGCCGGTTGCCAGGGTCATCCAGGGAGATGTGCCGCTAGGCGCGAGGATTGCCATGATCAGGCTATGCAAGAATACAAAGCCACCGAACAATAGGGCGCAGAGGGCAACCGGCTCATGGGCCAGCGCTCGCCAATCGGGTCGGCTCATGAGCCAAGCCAAGGTCGAGAGCGCAAGGCCAAGGGTAGCAGGGGTGGTGCCAAGCCAGGCAAAGCAGGCAAAGAGATAAAGCCCTACCCCACCCAGATCCTCGGCATGGCGGCCCAGCCAGGCATTGGCCCCAGATAGCATTGGCAACGGCATAGCGCGGTTTAATACGCCTGGCGGATATGCAGATGTTTGGATGGCATCCTCAATCCTCATCCTAGGATGCATGGCGCGGCCGGTAGGGGGCGAATAAAAACATCAGGGTCAGACCTAGAAGCCCTAGTCCCAGATTCCAGCCAGCGATTCGATGGATCAGGCGCCAGCCCGGATTGGCCTTACGGATGATTTGGAAATCCTCGACATGGATGGTCTCACAGGCGCCATCCCCGGTATCGTCGCGTCTGATGCTGGTCCCGCGCTGAAAGCCGCGGTCGTTGCTATAGGTGACCAACTGCCCGCGCAGATAGATCTGATCTCCCACCTCGGCCGATCTAATCGCCCGCTGGATCAGCCTCCTATGGCTGAGCAGATGATTATTCGACAACTGATCCCAGGCAAAGCGGCCCGCCGCCTCTGGATCCTGAGTCGAGACCCAGCACGTCCAGGTGGTATTGTGGTAACGCATGGCGCGAAAGACATCGCTTGCCACATTCTTGCCCCAGACCACGCAGAGGTCGCGGATATTGATGAAATCCTGCCAGTCCCTGATGTGATAGATATCCCAGAAGACATCGCTGTCATGCAGGCTCACCACCACCCCCTCCAGCTCATAGTCGAAATAGGAGACAAGCTGATAGCGGATCCCTTGGGAGTCGATCGCGAATGGCTCAACCAGGGTAGGGGTCTGGCGCGGCTCAACCAGGCGCCCTAGGTCATAAAAGGACGGCGGCGGGAGTCGATCCTTGTGCCAACCGCTCCAGAGCCAGAGGGCAAGGCTGCCGAGTACCAGCCACCCAAGAAGCCGGTTGATCAGCCGATCAGGAAATCTGCCCATCGCCTAAGCCAAAGGCCGCCAGATAGCGGCGGGCGCTGATCTCGACCCGATATTCGCTCACCGCTGTGCGCAGGATCTCAGCTGGCAGGGGATGGGTCAGGGTCTCTAGGATCGCTTGGGCAAGCGCTTCGGCGTCTCCAACCGGCACCAGGGGGCCATAGCGTCCATCCGCCAGGATCTCGCGCGGGCCACTGGGGCAATCCGTTGCGACTGCAGGGACGCCCAGGGCCAGGGCCTCGATCAGGGCATTGGGCGAGCCCTCCCAGCGCGAGGACAGAACGAACAGTCCTGCGCGCGCCAGATAGCGGTAGGGGTTGGGATCGAATCCGATCAGTTGCACCGCCTCGCTCACCCCAAGCTCGCCAGCAAGTTTAACCAGCCGCGCCTGCTGGCGCCCTTGGCCGAGGATGAGCAACCGACAAGGATGTTGTCGGCGCGCTAGGGCAAAGGCACGGATGAGGGTCGCAAAGTCCTTCTGCAGGCGAAGACCGCCGATCCCCAGGATCACCGGCAGCTCACCCGGCGCAAACCAGGGATGATCCAAGGGTGCCTGGGCCTGGTGTGCGATCAGGGGCACGATGGTTGGGTTGCGGACCAGCTGAATGTGTTCGCGCGGCAGTTGGGCGATCCGAGCGACATCTACCGCCACCCCTTCGGAGACTGCAATGATCCCATCGGCCTGGCGATAGAGCCGGCGCAATAGATGTCGTTCCCACCAGCGCTTGAAAAACAGGCTTTTGCGCACGCGCCAGCGCGCGGATTGGGTGGTACCTGGGCGCAAAAAATAACGGGTATCGCTCGGGACCGCCCGTTTGACCGCGAGCGCAATTCGGTCGTCAGCGATCTTGGCTGAAAGGACCACGGAGGGCAGCATCTGCTTGACATAATCGGCCAGGAAATCCCGGCGCGCCCTTGGGCTGCAATCGCCGAGCGGATGCAGGCGTACCCTTGCCGGCAGGATCTGAAGATAAGGGGCCTCGGGCGAGCCGACCATGAAATCGACCTTGCAGCCGAGATCCGCAAGCCCCAGGGCTAGATGGGTCAGCATACGCTCCACACCCCCATCGCCAAAGCTCGGCAAAAAGAGACAGATCGGGCGCTCAGTTGGCAGCATGTTTAAGATAATCGACCCTTGAGAGAGGGGGTGGATACGCATAGGGTCAGGATCGCAGCATGGGCCCCTTCTGGGCAAGCCAGCAGCGATGGTCTCGAGCCGACCCGACAGCGGCCTGCACCCTCCAGCTGCGACCCTGAATCCAGGCCAGTGCGGCCTATTCCATGATCTTGATCCTCGGCAGGCCACGAACAGGTTCGGGCACCGCTATTGGCTGCTAAAAAAACTGCGCCAAAATGCGCACCGTTTTCTTCCTGCCCCGCCGGGTCTTATTGGCCGCGTTCGTTCCTGACAGACAGGACCTTCCCAACTCTCGCAGAGATCCTCTCTGCCAAGCTGAGCATGCCCATCCCGATGGCTGCTGCAACCCAGCTGATCATGTTCCTCCAGCCACTGGAGGCGCG
>CALALB010000088.1 GCA_937923175.1 uncultured Chromatiaceae bacterium
GCCAGCCCATCCGGCCCGGTCAAAAGCCCTGGCAGCAACTCCGTTCCTACGCTAACCTCATACCCAGCCATCGCTTCTTCTCCTTCGGTTATCGATCGTCTCGCAACGTCAATTTACCGAATCGAAGCGGTGGCTACCTACCCACCCGATTTACAGCAGTTTAGGGACTCAATCCGAGTTCGGTGGGCCGGTGATCGAGACCCTGGAACAGGTCAACGAATGGTTCGATGGCAGCGGTAGGCCCAAAGGGCTCAAGGGTGATCAGATCCTGCCGACGGCTCAGATCGTTGCCCTCGCCAATCAATTCGTCGCCTTGATCAGCCCGCGTGCCTTTCGTCAGGCCAAGGGATTCGACGAGGCTGCCTCGATCCTGATGCAGGCCATGGATCGACGCTTTGCGCGGCGCTATGTCCTGGCCCTGCTCAATCAGCTCGATAATCGCGGTGGACGCGAGCGCTGGGCCGAGATGAGCCGGAGAAGGGCCTGAGTTTGGGTGGCCCATGCCCGATGCACGGGTGGCTAAGGCATTGAATCTTAAGGATAAGCCCGAGATGCGGGTGTTCCAATCTTGCGGGTAATCAGGCAGGCGGGATGGGGTTGGTCGGGGTGACAGGATTTGAACCTGCGACATCTGCCTCCCGAAGACAGCGCTCTACCAGGCTGAGCTACACCCCGAATGGCTGGGTTTAATAGGTCCGCGCAACGGCAAAATCGGCAAGCAGGGCAAGCGATTCGGTTGCAGGCGACCTGGGCAGGATTTGAAGCCTGTCCTTGGCGCGCTGCGCATAAGATTGCGCAAGATGGGTAGTGTAGTCGATCGCATCTGTTGCTGCAATGGCCGAGACGACCTCTTCGATGCGTGCCCGGCCGCCTTCGAGGATGGCCTCACGCAATAGGCTGCGCTGCTCTGGACTGCCGACTGCCATGGCGCGGATGATCGGTAAGGTCGGTTTGCCTTCCTCCAGGTCATCACCCACGTTTTTGCCGAGTTCGGCATTGTCGAGCCGATAATCGAGCGCATCATCCACCAACTGGAAGGCAATACCGAGATACAGGCCATATTGTCGCGCCGCCTCTTCGACCTCGGCGGAGGAATCGGCCAACACTGCACCCAAGCGCACCCCCGCCTCAAACAGGGTGGCTGTTTTTCGGGTAATGACCTCCATATACCGCGCCTCGTCGGTATCTGGGTCGCGTTCGTTCAACAATTGCAAGACCTCGCCCTCGGCGATGCGATTGGTGGCATGGGCGAGGATATCCATCACCCGCATGCTCCCTACCTCGACCATCATCTCGAAGGCGCGGGAGTAGAGAAAATCACCCACTAGGACGCTGGCATCATTGCCCCAAACCAGGTTTGCGGTTTCGCGATTTCGTCTCAGCTCTGAGGCATCGACCACATCATCGTGTAATAGGGTCGCGGTATGGATGAATTCGATCACCGCCGCCAGGTCGATATGGCGGCTGCCCGTATAGCCGCAGGCGCGGGCCGAGAGCAGCACTGAGAGTGGACGCAGGCGCTTGCCGCCGCTGTTGATGATATAATGACCGATCTGATTGATCAGGACGACATCCGATTGAAGCCGGCGCAAGATCAAGGCATCGACCGCCTTGGCGTCCTCAGCAACTGGCTGACGAATCTTAGAAAGATCCATTCGGCTTGGGGATTGGGTCTGGTGCACGTTGGCGGGGATGCTAGACAGGGGTTAGGGCAGCGTCAAGGGAAGGGTGCATGAGATTAAGGTTAAGCCATTTCATGCCTCAGGTCGAGCGTCTGCACAGGGGGTGGGTCCCCTAGACAGGGGGTTGAGAGACAGGTCTCTTGACCGCTCTCTGGTCTTTATAGTTAAATCCTCCGCTTTAATCTTTGACGCGTTGAGTGTATTTCAAGGACCTTTAGTCATGTATGCGGTCATTCAAACCGGTGGCAAGCAATACCGGGTGTCCGAGGGCGATACGATCAGGGTTGAAAAGCTTGCTGCCGAACCAGGGGCAGAGGTCACCTTCGAGCAGGTCTTATTGGTCGCCGACGGCGACAAGATCAAGGTTGGAACGCCCTATGTCGCCGGCGGTCGGGTGACAGCCAGGGTCGAGGCGCTTGGTCGGGGCGAAAAGATTAGAATTATCAAATTTCGCCGGCGCAAGCATTATATGAAGCGTCAAGGCCATCGTCAGTGGTTCACAGCGGTCAAGATCACCGGTATCCAGACGGGTTAAGGAGCAGCCATGGCACACAAAAAGGCAGGCGGCAGTTCGCGCAATGGTCGTGACTCACACTCCAAACGGCTGGGTGTCAAGATCTTTGGCGGTCAACGGGTCAAGGCAGGCGCCATCATCGTCCGGCAGCGCGGCACCCGTTTTCATAACGGTCCCAATGTCGGTTGCGGTCGGGATTATACGCTCTTTGCCTTAACCGACGGCATCGTGCGCTTTGTCACCAAAGGCCCCAAAAACCGTAAATATGTGACCGTCGAAAACCTTTAATCTCCCCGTCTGGTGCATTCTAGGCCGCCCCAAGTCAACAGAGGCACCAGCCCGCAAGGCCTCGCCCAGGCGGCGGGGTTGTGTCGCAGCGGTCAACACGCATGAAGTTCGTCGACGAGGCCATCATCTGGGTTGAGGCAGGTGACGGCGGCAGCGGCTGCGTCAGCTTTCGCCGCGAGAAATATCTGCCGAGGGGTGGGCCGGATGGCGGCGATGGCGGCGATGGCGGCAGTGTCTATCTAGTCGCCGATCCCAATCTCAATACCCTGGTCGATTTTCGTTATCGGCGGCGTTTTCGCGCTGAGCGCGGCGAGAATGGACGGGGACGCAACATGAAGGGGCGCAGCGGTCGAGACCTGCTGATTCCAGTGCCGATCGGCACCCGGGTCTTTGATCGGGCGACCGATATGCTGATCGGTGAGCTGTTGCAACCAGGGCAACGTCTTTTGGTCGCCCAAGGAGGGGTTCATGGTCTCGGCAATGCCCGTTACAAGTCGAGTACCAACCGCGCGCCGCGTCAATTCAAGCCCGGGGGGCCAGGAGAATGCCGCGAGCTGTTTCTTGAGTTGATCCTATTGGCCGACGTCGGCCTGCTTGGGTTACCCAATGCCGGCAAATCATCGCTGATCCGCGCGGTCTCAAGTGCTCGCCCTAAGGTGGCCGATTATCCCTTCACCACCCTCTATCCCCAGCTGGGGGTGGTGCGGGTCGGTGAATATCGCAGCTTTGTGATCGCCGATATCCCGGGCCTGATTGCAGGCGCTGCCCAGGGTGCGGGACTAGGGATCCAGTTCCTGCGCCATCTCGCGCGTACCCGCTTGCTTTTGCACCTAGTCGATCTGGCCCCCCTTGCTGAAGGCGAGGACCCGGCTGACCAGGTGCGTATCCTGGAACGCGAATTGGCGACCTTTGGCAAGGGACTGCTCGATAAGGAACGCTGGCTCGTGTTAAACAAGATCGACCGGCTTGATCCGGCAACCCTGGCGCAGCGCCGCGATCAGCTCATCGAGCGTCTCGACTGGCGCGGCCCAGTCTATGCGATCTCGGCGCTGACTAGGACAGGTACCGAGCGGTTGATTCAAGACCTGATGAGCCATCTTGAGCAATGCCAGGTTAGCTCAGGCGAGTTGGATGAGGGCGGCCCAGCCACCGCTGGGTCTGGCCTCCCTGCAACTGAGGTCTAAGTGGATGGAGACGCGCGATTCCCTGATTGCCAGCCGCCGCTGGGTGGTCAAGATCGGCAGCGCCTTGTTAACCCGAGATGGGCAGGGTCTCGACCGTGCCATCCTCGTAACCTGGGTTGAACAGATGGCCGAGCGCTGGCGCTCAGGGTGTGAGATCGTGGTCGTTTCATCGGGGGCCGTGGCCGAGGGGATGGCGCGCATGGGCTGGCGGCGCCGACCTAGGACGCTCCATGAATTACAGGCTGCGGCTGCGATCGGCCAGATGGGGCTGGTGCGGGCCTATGAGGATTGCTTTCAGGCCCGCGGGATTCATACCGCCCAGGTCTTGCTCACCCGCGACGATCTCGCCAATCGCTCGCGTTATCTTAATGCCCGCAGTACCCTGCGCACCCTGCTCAGGCTCAAGGTGATTCCAATCATCAATGAAAACGACACAGTCGCCACTGAGGAGCTGCGGTTTGGTGACAACGACACCCTGGCCGCGCTGGTCGCCAACCTGATCGAGGCGGATCTATTGATCCTGCTCACTGACCAAGACGGGCTGTTTGACCAAGATCCCCGGCAAAACCCCAATGCCCGCTTGATCCATCAGACCTATGTCTCCGACCCCTTGCTCGATCAGGTTGCAGGTGGCAGCGGCAGCGGTTTGGGGAGCGGCGGCATGATCACCAAGGTCCGCGCCGCTCGGCTAGCGGCGCGCTCGGGCACCCCCACCCTCATCGCCCCCGGGCGCGGCGAGTGGGTTTTGGAACGCATCGGCGCAGGTGAGCCGGTCGGAACCCTATTGATCCCTGCTGAGGAGCCGCAGACGGCGCGCAAGCGTTGGCTTGCCGGGCATCTTCAGGCACGCGGGCGCCTGGTTCTGGATCAGGGTGCAGTGTACGCCCTGCGCGAACAAGGCAAAAGCCTGCTGGCTGTTGGGGTCAAGTCGGTGCAGGGTCGGTTCGATCGCGGGGAGGTCGTGATCTGCCTCGATGAGGCAGGCAATGAGATTGCACGCGGGTTGGTCAATTATAGCGCTGAAGAGACCCAGCGTATCTGTGGCAAACCCTCCTCGGCCTTTGAGTCTATCCTCGGCTATCTCGACGACGAGGAGCTCATCCATCGCGACAATCTGGTCCTGACCTAAGGCGCGACCATACCGGAAAGGACCCGCCGGCCTTGCTCTCCGTGCCCTATCGTCAGCCCCTCAGACTGGGTGGACCGGACAGCGCCGACCCGAGCAAGCCGCGTTTAAGCTGAGCCCAAAAGAGCTCAAGCCACTGGCTGCCGCAATCCACCAGCTGCTCAATGGATAATAGCTGGAGACTCGGCTAGGCTTTGCGAGCCTAAGGTTGCCGATTGCCTGCCGCGATCCGCCGCCCCCAGACCTGGGCCTCGGAGAGGACTTCAGCCAGATGCAGGTTTGTGGGCTGGCCATCGCGGATGAGCTGCTGCCCGCGCACCCAGACCTGGCGTACCTGATGGCGGCCTGCGGCATAGACGAGTTGGGAGAGCGGATGATAGACAGGCTGAGTATGGGGGTCGCGTAGATCGATGGCGACAAGATCCGCGGATTTACCGAGCTCGATCGAACCGATCTCGTGGTCAAGACCTAAGGCGCGTGCCCCATTGATCGTCCCCATCCGCAAGACCTCGCGCGCCGAGGCGGCAGCCGCCGATCTGGCCACCCCTTTACCCAGGAGGGCCGCCGTGCGCATCTCGCCCAAGAGATTAAGGTCATTGTTGCTCGCCGCCCCATCTGTTCCCAGGGCCAGGTTCACCCCGGCAGCCAGGAGATCTGCGACCCGACAAAAGCCGCTCGCGAGTTTCAGGTTGGATTCTGGACAATGCACAACGCTTGCCCCAGTTTCGGCGAGACGCGCGATCTCGGTCTCCTCCAATTGGGTCATATGAACCGCAACCAACTGCGATCCCATCAACCCCAAGCGTTCGATGCGGGCAAATGGTCGTTCGCCGCGCTCGCGTACGGCGTTTTGGATCTCATCCTCAGTCTCATGTAGATGGAGATGGATCGGGAGATTGAGGTCGCGTGCCTGGCTAGCGATCTGAGAGAGTGGCCCATCCGAGACCGAATAGGGTGCATGGGGCGCCCAGGCGAGCCGAATCAGGGGGTGATCGCGATAGCAGTCATAAAGTATCAACCCCTTGGCGATGTAGTCCTCTGGGGATTGGGCATAACGGGTTGGAAAATCGACGACGATTATCCCGATGACAGCGCGCATCCCTGACTCGGCGGTCACCTGGGCCGTCACCTCGGGATAGAAATACATGTCGTTATAACAGGTGACCCCGCCGCGCAGCATTTCCAGGATGGCGAGCCGGGTGCCTGCAGCGACAAATGCCGGATCGACCCAGCGTTGCTCGGTTGGCCAGATATAGTCCTGAAGCCAGGTCATGAGCGGCAGGTCGTCGGCAAGTCCCCGCAATAGGGTCATTGCGGCATGGGTATGGGCATTGATCAGCCCGGGGATCAGGACATGCCCGGGAAGCTCGATGACCTCTGATGCGGCGATCGTCTGACGCGCGTCTTCATAGGGTAGGATCGCCTGGATACGTCCATCGGTGATCGCGACCGCATGATCGGTTAATGCCCGATCCTCTGGATCGACAGTGAGGATCCATTGGGCATGGATGAGGAGGTCGACGTACATGGTGTCCAGGTCCAAGCGCTCGTACGAGAGCTCGAAGTGTATCATTGAATCATCAGGGCCCTGAACAGATTCAACTGAATCCTCCCAGATCCATCTCCCCAAAATGGAGAGCCTGGTCAGCCTAGGTGAGACTGCCTCGGCGCTAGGGATGTCGAGGGCGACCCTATGCCGGTGGGAGGCCTTGGGCAGGCCGGTTCCCGAGCACCCCGCAGG
>CALALB010000089.1 GCA_937923175.1 uncultured Chromatiaceae bacterium
CCCCTTACCCCCCTGGCGGCCATAGAGACGTGGCACCACCTGATCCCATCCCGAACTCAGACGTGAAACACGCCTTCGCCTATCCTAGTCTGGCACCCACGCCAGGCCAACCTCGGCTACCGCCAGGGGTTCCTTTTTATAGCCCTGACAGTCCCTCAGAATGGCTGCTGCCCTTGAGCCCCTGGGCCTATAGTCTGGATCTAAATGGTAGATGAGCCGTACCGGCAGCCTATTGATCCGGGGATCCAGCGGCCCTGTGATTTAGGCCTTGAGCAAGGCGCGGCAAAAACCCAAAGGCATGGACATCCGTCTCCCAAGAGATCCTTGGGTGACGGCTTGATTGTTTTGACGGTTCAAGCAAGACTCCTTTCCTAAAATCCCTAGACCTCAAAACCAAGGCGTTAAGAATCCGCCGCTGTCCATCTTGAGTCTTGCTTCCTTAAAGCGGCCGCATAATGGGATGCGCAGCACCTTTGAGCCGTAACCATCCCTACCAGACCTGACTCGCCCATACCGGTTCTTGGAGAACCATTGGAAGCGCCAAGGCTACTGGACATTGACATACCCTGGACGCCAAGTCGAAGCACCCTTATTATCACCCTTTAAGGGTGAGAAATAGACCTTTGATCAGGAATCGCTAACCTCGAAGGACGCCGGGGTGCCTGAAACGGTGGGGGCGGCCTTTCAATCTGGGCTATACGGCGGGGGATGGGGATGGCAAGCGCCAAAGATCGCGAGACCGATAAGCTCACCGAGAGCGATGACGATTTCCTGCTGGATCTCGAGGATTCGGTTGAGCCCACAGAGGGCGAAGAAACAGATCCTGATCTCATCGATACCGAGTCGATCGATCTCAGCGAGGAGCGACTGCTTGAGGCCGCTGACAGCGATCTCGATGCTACGCGGCTCTATCTCAATGAGATTGGTGAATCCAGGCTCTTAACCCCCGAGGAGGAGATCCATTACGCCCGGCTAGCCCAGGCCGGCGACAATGAGGCGCGGCAGCGCATGATCGTCAGCAATCTGCGTCTCGTGGTCAAGATCGCGCGCCGTTATCTCAATCGTGGCCTACCGCTTCTGGACCTGATCGAGGAGGGCAATCTTGGCCTGATTCGGGCGGTCGAGAAGTTCGATCCGGAGCGGGGCTTTCGCTTTTCGACCTATGCGACCTGGTGGATTCGCCAAACCATTGAGCGGGCGATCATGAACCAAACGCGCACGGTACGTCTACCTATCCATGTCGTCAAGGAGATCAACGCCTATCTGCGCGCCTCCCGCAAGCTCTCCCAGCATCTAGATCACGACCCAACCTCTGAGGATATCGCCCAATGGCTTGACCGCTCGCCCAAGGATGTTAAGCGTCTCTTGAGTCTGAATGAACGCATCGCCTCGGTCGATACCCCCTATAGCAAGGATGCCGATCGCCCCTTGCTCGAGATGCTCCAAGATGAGCGTGCCGCGGATCCCAGCGATTCCCTTCAGGATGAGGGCCTGTATGCCAATCTCGAGCATTGGCTGAGTCAGCTAAATGACAAGCAGCGCGAGGTGGTCGAGCGGCGGTTTGGGCTGCATGGTCATGAAAACTCGACCCTCGAAAGCGTCGCGCGCGAGCTCGGGGTAACCCGCGAGCGGGTGCGCCAGATCCAGATGGATGCCTTGCGCCGGCTCCGCGATATCCTGGAAAAGGAAGGTTTTTCAGCCGATGTACTCTTTCGATGAGGCGATGCGACGTCTTTATTTCAGCTTGAATATCTCACCGCAGGACTATCTGCGTTATTACCGCGGCGCGGCAGCCCGGGTAGTCGCGCGTACCCAGGATGGCCGTACCCTTTCCCTGCCGGCAGCGCGGTTGCGTCCGTTTATCACACATGCCGGCATTCAGGGCCGGTTTTGCGCCACCATCGATGCTGAGAATCGTTTGATCACCCTCGAGCGTCAGACCGATTAAAAAACCCTGTCCCATCAGCTGGCAAGCGCCCCGCGAAAATCCCCGTGTCCTGTCGTATCCAGATCCTCCAATGCAATGCCCATGTCGGCGACCTCAAGGGCAATGCCCAGCGTCTGATCGAGGCAACGCTCCAGGCCCAAGCCGCAGGGGTGGATCTATTGGTCTGTCCCGAACTGGTCCTCACCGGTTATCCACCTGAGGATCTTTTATTGCGCCGCGATTTCATCGCTGCGGTCGAGCGGGAACTTAGGTATATCCAGGAGACAGTCCAGGGGATTACCCTGGTCTTGGGTTATCCAAGAGCGGCCGTCGGGGGGCTTTATAATGTCGCCGGCGTGATCCGCGATGGGACCTTAATCGCCGAATATGCTAAGCAATATCTGCCTAATTACAGCGTGTTCGACGAAAAACGTTATTTTCAATCGGGCCGTTTGCCTTGTGTCTTTGACCATAAGGGGCTCAGTTTTGGTTTGAGTATCTGCGAGGATATCTGGCATGAGGAGCCGGTGCGTCAGGCGGTGGCCGCAGGCGCCCGGGTCTTGCTCAGCCTCAATGCCTCACCCTTTCATGTCGGCAAGGATGCCGAACGCGCTGCGGTGGTGACGGCGCATGCTCGCGCCCATGGCTTAACGATCCTATATGCCAATCTCGTCGGCGGTCAAGACGAGCTCGTGTTCGACGGCGCCTCCTTCGTCGTGACCCCTGATGGTCAGATCGTTCAGCGGGCCCCGGAATGTGAGGAGGCGACCCTGACTCTAGAAATCGATTCAGCGGGTCAGCCTCGCCCCTTAGCCCCCGATACCGCTCGTCTGCCGGGCTCTGAAGAATCATCCATCTATGCAGCCCTGGTGCTTGGGGTCCGCGATTACGTGCGTAAGAACAGCTTTCAGGGGGCGGTGCTTGGCCTGTCAGGCGGGGTCGATTCGGCCCTGACCCTAGCCATCGCCGTCGATGCCCTGGGCGCCGACCAGGTCGAGGCAGTCCTCATGCCCTCGCGCTATACCGCAGCCATGAGTATCGAGGACGCACTCGAAGAGGCTCAGTGTCTGGGGGTGAGGACTCATCTGATTCCAATCGAGCCGGCCTTTCAGACCTTTATGGAGATGCTCGCACCGGTCTTTGCCGGTCGAGCAGCGGATGTCACCGAAGAGAACATCCAGGCGCGCTGCCGCGGTTTGATCCTGATGGCGTTGAGTAACAAGCTGGGCAAGATCCTGTTAACCACGGGCAACAAGAGTGAGCTGGCAGTCGGTTATGCCACCCTCTACGGCGACATGGCCGGCGGCTTTGCGCCGATCAAGGATGTACCCAAAACACTCGTCTATCGGCTAGCGCGTTATCGCAATGCGCAAGCACCGGTAATCCCTGAGCGTGTCCTAACGCGCCCCCCCTCAGCGGAGCTTCGTCCCAACCAGACCGATCAGGACAGCTTACCCCCCTATGAACTGCTCGATGCCATCCTGAGGCATTATATCGAGGACGATGAGGGAATTGACACTATCATCGCGCGCGGTTATCCGCCTGAGACGGTCAAACAGGTTGCGCGTCTGGTCGATCGCACTGAATATAAGCGCCGCCAAGCACCCCCGGGGGTGCGCATCTCAAGACGCGCCTTCGGGCGCGACCGCCGTTACCCGCTGACCAATGGATTTAATCCCAGATTGTCCATTCGCCACATTGGCGCACCTGGATGACAGGCAAAGCCGAAGCGTTGGCCCAGAGTCCGGAGAACCAGGCGCGTTTTCGACGGGGTATGGAGAGCATCAGGCGGTTGTGGCTGGCGTCTTGGTGCCACGAGCCGCCGATGGCCAGTACCAGACCATGCAGGGTAGACAGCGTATGCTGGATCTTGGAGCGCAACACGGCCTGACGAAACAGGCTCATCAGGTTGTAAGCCAGCATGGCAAAGCCCAAGGCCGCCTCCGTCGCCCAGAAGTCGCGCATGTTGAAGGCATCCAGGCCGAAATCCGCCTTCAGTTCCTTGATCCGGTTCTGTGCGGCTTCGCCGCATCCCGCTTCGCGGGACCAGCCTGCGGCTGTCCTGCGCCCTTCGGGCTGGTCGCAGTCGGCCCGTCCCCGATAGGTGCGCCAGACCTCCACCATGGGCAGATCGAGCGTGGTCACGAAGGCCGCGTAGCGCCAGCCCTGAATGTCCGGGTCATCCGCAAACAGCGCCAGCGTCTTGCCTGGGGTTGCCTTGCGCTT
>CALALB010000090.1 GCA_937923175.1 uncultured Chromatiaceae bacterium
AAATACCTCGACATGGACGAATTCAACGAATGGGCGGCCACCCAAAAATCAGCGGCTGATGACGGCAAGGTGGTTGCGCTTAACGGGTGACGGGAAACGATTTACCGGATCGAATTTACAGCAAAAATTGGACTTGACCGGTTTAACAGGCAGCACCGACTATACCGAGCTCGCCTTTCTCGGGGGGCAGATCGGGATCTATGTGAGCAGCAAGGCGCAGAAGGAGGTCACCCCCGCTATCGGACAGTGGTTAAATGCCCGTTGAGGGGCACTGGAAAAGCAGACCAATGGCGTCTTGCCCGGCGGTTGGCAAGGACTCAACCCCAAGACCTCCGTCGATCGGATGCTCGGGTCAGGATCGGAGCGCTCCAAGGCAAGCGTTTCTTGAGGGTATTGGTCCGAAGCGGGGACAAAAAATCCACCGCCTGCGGACCTCACCGGGTATCCTTGGCTTAGGATGACAACCCAATCCATTGTACTAGCACTAGCCGCATACCTTCTGCCAAGGTCGCACCATGAGCACTGCGCCTCTATCCCCCCCCAATCCCCGCTGGTTGCAACCCCTTTTGCCTTTTTGTCATACCAAAGGCTATCCCAAGCACTTCGATCTCATCCGGCAGGGTCAACCCGCTGAAACCCTGTATTATCTGCTCGAGGGATCGGTCTCGGTCTTGATGTATGACGCGGATGAGCGGCGTGAGCTTTTGCTTGCCTATCTGAATCAGGGTGATTTCATCGGCGAGATGGGGCTATTCCTCCCCCAAAGTACCCGCAGTGTGATCGTGCGCACCCGAACCCCCTGCCGGGTCGCCGAGATCACCTATCGACGGCTCGACTGGTTGCTTGACCATGAACTGGCAGGGGTGGCCAAAGAACTTCTGTATGCGATTGGCGCCCAGCTGGCATTGCGTTTACAGCGGACCAGCCGCAAGGTGGGGGACCTCGCCTTTGTCGATGTCAGCGGCCGGATCGCCGGGGCCTTGCTCGAGCTTTGCAAACAACCCGACGCCCAGACCCATCCCCAGGGAATGCAGGTCCGCATCACCCGCCAGGAGCTGGGTCATCTGGTCGGCTGCTCGCGCGAGATGGCGGGACGGGTGCTCAAGACGCTCGAGGAACAGGGTCTGATTGAGGTCAAGGGCAAGACCATCGTGGTCTACGGGGCACGCTGAAAGAACAGCTGGGCCAGCGCCAACCTGGGATCAGGGGCGCGCATCAATGCCTCGCCCACCAGGAAGGCATTCACGCCATGGGCGCGCAATAAGGCGACATCGGCGGGGCTGGTGATCCCGCTTTCGGCAACGAGCAGCCGCTCTGGGGGTATCCGTCCCACTAGGCCAAGGGTGATCTCGAGGCTGACCTCGAAGTTGTGGAGATTGCGGTTGTTGACGCCGATCAGATGCCCCGGGACCCGCAAGGCCCGATCCAATTCGGTGGCATCATGGACCTCGATGAGCACATCCAGACCCAGCTCTTGGGCCAGTCCATTGAGCTCGGCAAGCTGGGTGTCATCCAGACAGGCGACGATCAATAGGATGGCATCGGCACCGATGGCACGTGCCTCATAGACCTGGTAGGGATCGATGATGAAGTCTTTGCGAAGGACAGGCAGCGGACAGGCCGCGCGCGCCGCCTTGAGATCAGCCTCGCTGCCCTGAAAGAAATCCCTATCCGTTAGGACCGACAGGCAAGCCGCGCCCGCCTCAGCATAGGCGCGGGCAATGGCCGGCGGATCAAGGTCGGGACGCAATGGCCCTTTGCTGGGGCTGGCCCTTTTGATCTCGGCGATCACCGCCGGCTCACCTGCCGCCACCCGCCGCCTGAGGGCAGCCGCAAAACCGCGCGTTGGGCCAATGCTGGCTAAGAGCGCTACGAGCTCGGTTTGGGGCTGACTGAGCCGTCGCTCGGCGACCTCCTCGCGCTTGCGCTGGAGGATGGTCTTGAGGATATCTGGGGTTTTGTTCATGGTGATCTCATTGGAATCCTTGGGTCAGGGCCACTAGGCGTTCTAGACGGCGCTGGGCCTCGCCGCTGTCGATGGCTTGGGCCGCCGCTCCAATACCGGCCGCCAGCGAATCGGCGCACCCGGCGACATAGATGGCAGCGCCCGCATTAAGTAAAACCATGTCGCGCCCCGGTCCCGGCTCACCGGCCAACACGCCCCGGATCATCGCTAGGCTTTCGGCTGGACCAGAGACCTGGATGGCGGCAATGGGGGAGCGTTTGAGCCCAAAGTCTTCAGGGGCGATGCTATAGGAATGGATCTCGCCGGCGCGCAGTTCGGCTACATCGGTACGCTCGGCGATACTGATCTCATCTAGGCCGTCGCGGGCATGGACCACCAGGACATGCCGACTGCCGAGCTGAAGCAAGACTTTGGCTAGGATCTCGAGCCAATCGGCGCTAAACACTCCCAACACCTGATTGGGGACGAAGGCCGGATTGGTCAGCGGCCCCAGGAGATTGAACAGGGTACGCACCCCCAGCTCGCGCCGCGGCCCGATCGCATGTTTCATGGCGCTGTGATGGAGAGGCGCAAACATGAAGCCAACCCCGACCTCGCGCACACAGCGGGCAATCTGCTCAGGCGTTAGTTCGAGCTTGACCCCGGCAGACTCTAGAACATCGGCGGCACCCGAATGGCTAGAGACCGAGCGATTGCCATGCTTGGCGACATGGCAGCCGGCGGCGGCGGCGACAAGGGCGCTGGCAGTGGAGACGTTAAAGGTGTTGGCACCATCGCCCCCAGTGCCGACGATGTCGACGAGATGCTCGATTCCATCGAGTTTGACAGGGGTGACTAGGGCGCGCATGACGGCTGCGGCTGCGGCGATCTCGGTTGGGGTCTCGCCCTTCATGCGCAGGGCAACCAATAGGCCGGCAATCTGGGCAGGGGTTGCGCCGCCGATCATGATGTCGCGCATGACCGCTGCCATCTGTTCGTGGGTTAGATCATGCCGTTCGATACAGCGGGCGATGGCCTCTTTGATCTCCATCAGCGACCCTCTAAAAAGTTTTGCAATAGGCGGTGACCATGCTCGGTAAGGATAGATTCAGGATGAAATTGCACCCCATGGATTGGCAGCTCACGGTGCCTTATCCCCATGATGCACTCAGGGACACCCTCGGCGGTCTGTGTCCAGGCGGTGACCTCCAGGCAAGCCGGCAGGGTTTCGGGGTCGATCACCAGGGAATGATAACGGGTTGCGGTGAATGGACTAGGTAAACCGCTGAAGACACCGCAAGCCTGATGATGGATAAGCGAGGTTTTACCATGCATCACCTCGGGGGCCCGGATGATCCGGCCGCCAAACGCCTGGCCGATTGCCTGATGCCCGAGACAGACGCCGAAGATTGGCACCCGCCCACCCAGACGCTTGATTAGAGCCACTGAGATACCTGCTTCGGATGGGGTGCAGGGTCCGGGGGAGATGACCAGCTGCTCCGGGTCAAGGGCTATGACCTCCTCGACCGTCAATTCGTCGTTGCGCACGACCCGCGTCTCAACCCCAAGCTCGCCGAAATATTGCACCAGGTTGTAGGTAAATGAATCATAGTTATCGATCATTAGAAGCATGGGGGGCCTATCATATTGTCATGAACTCTGTCGCGTAGAAATGAGGGGAGATGAGTGAGAAGTGAGCACTCCCTCCTCGATCACCGCGGCGAAGACCTATCCAGTGGATTGCGTTCCGGCTTGCGCCGGAACGAGGTTTGCCTGGTTTTTGGGCCCGGCGATCCATCTCGACCACCGCCAGGATATCCGCTGATTTGGCCTAGGTGACAACCCTTCCCCGACCCTGACCTGTGGTGAAGCGAAGCTCGCCTGGCGCATGACGCGCCAGGAGATCCGGACCACCCCTCCCCGCCCTTGATCCTTAGTGAGTCTCTGAGCCAGACGCGGCTCCTGCCGGGGCCTCGGATCCATGATCGCCAGACCAAAATAGCGCCCACCCGGGTTGATCATCTGGAAACCGCCAGACCGCTTGCACCAAGCAGAGCAATTGTTTCGTTTAATTCTCGGTTGGTGGACGATAAGTAGGGTCTTTGGGATTGAGAAAAATGAAATGAAACTGACCTGGTTCGAGTTCGACATAATCCAGGGTGGCCTCGTCAAGCAGCGGGACATACTCGGGATCCATGATGATCTCGATCCCTTCGCACTGGATCCGGATATCGTCCTCCTCCGGATCGTCGAAACCCATCCGATAATCGATGCTCCCATCCGGTTTGCGCCCGGCGGCCAGGCGCAGACACATACCCTCGGTGCCGCCTTGTTTGGCCGCCTTGAGAACTTGTTCGGCGGCAGCGGGTGTCAGCTTGAACATCTCGGGTCCCCCCGTCAGACGGGCAAGCCAGCGGTTGCCCATACGGATTTGATTTAGACCGTTTGCAGCGTTCGCCGGACATGGGCCAGGAAACGGTCGGTCCAGCGGTGCCCGGCAGTGGCACGCAGATGGCTATAACAGGCAAACAGATTGTCCTGAACGATGCCATCATGCACGCCATCGATCCCTCGGCCGCGACGCAGGAGATAACCATAGCGCCAGTTGGGATCCGGATCTAGGATCAGCGAGTGATGAAACTCATGGGCGGGGATCTCGGAGGGCTCACCCCCTAAGCGCGGCCAGGGAAAATGCTCGGTCTCGACAAGCCTGACATAGCCCCGCCCCTGCGGCTCGGGTCGCATCTCGATCTCGGCGGAAAGCGCCCCAACCATCTCCCGCCGCTCATTGCCCCAGCGGATCGCTCGACATAGATACATCAGCCCGCCGCATTCGGCATAGACCGGACGGCCGGCAGCGATAAAGGTGCGGATCGCCGCGCGCAGCGAACGATTGGCCTCAAGTTCGGCCATATGACACTCGGGAAAGCCCCCGCCGATGAAAAGCGCATCGACCTCAGGCAGATTGGGATCGACCAGGGGGCTAAAGGGCACGAGCTCAGCGCCGCCTTGGATCAGGGCATCCAGATCATCGGGATAATAAAACCCAAAGGCGGCATCGCGCGCGATCCCGATGCGCAGCCCTCTACACCCCTCTTGCGCCAGTTCGGGCCAGGGGATCGCCAGGGCCGGAGTAGACTGGACTAAGGGATGCGCCCGGCGAGCGATCGCTAACAAGGACCCCAGATCGAGATAGGCGGCAATCCGCCCAGCGATGGTCTCGATCACCGCTTCGGCATCTCGGGTCTCGTTGCTTGGGATCAGACCCAGATGACGCTCAGGGATGGCAATCCCTGTATCGCGCGGTACCAGCCCGAGCACTGGCAGGTCTGTATAATGCTCGACGATCCCCCGCAGGTTCTCGCCATGCCGCCCGCCGCCGACCTTATTGAGGATAACCCCGGCGAGTTCGAGCCCAGGATCAAAGGCCTGATACCCCAGGAGCAAAGGGGCGACCCCGCGCCCTAGGCCCTGGCAATTGACGATCAGGATTACCGGCGATCCCAGCAGTTTGGCAAGCTCGGCATTGCTGTGCGCGCCCTTGAGATCCGTGCTGTCGAACAGACCGACATTGCCCTCGATGACTCCAAGTTCAGCATCAGCCAGCCCCCGGGCGAAAAGGGTCTGGATCTCGGCCTCGGACATGGTATGAAAATCGAGGTTGAAACAGGGCCGGCCAGCTGCCTGGGCAAGCCAGAGCGGATCGATATAATCCGGTCCTTTTTTGAAGGGCTGGACCCTATGCCCGCGCCGGCGCAGGGCTCCGCACAGTCCGATGGCTATGGTCGTTTTGCCCGATGACTTCTGGGGCGCGGCGAGATAGAGATGGGGCATGGCAGACAAACCCACCGGCGGGGCTCAAATCCGCCGGCGGCAGGGATCAGGCAGGCTTGACCGCGACGGCCTCGGCGAGCTCCTCCTCATCTGGAGCCACCACCTCATCGGCGAGGGATTCAGGCAAAAATTGCAGGACACGCACGCCGACGAGGGTGATCAGCAAGGATACAGCCACCCCCCCGATCCCCAGCAGGATCTCGGGGATGCTCGGCCAGTAGGTTGCCGCCGCGCCCTGGACACCGTCATCGAAACCGGACTCGAGGAGTGTATGGCCAGGAAACATGGCCAAGGGAAAGGCTTGACTGCCGATGATGATCACATACATGGCCGCAAAACCGCCTAGGATCACCAGGGTGCAGGCGGCAATGATCCAGGTACGCTGCTCGCGCAGAACGGGATGATACAGAATCCACAGGGGCGCAAGACTGCCTAATAGAATCCAGCCCGCCCAAAAGACTAAGGTATAGAACCCGCCGTTCAGCAAGAGCCAGTGCTCGAAGGCATCCTTCTTGGCCATATACAGGTTGGTCAGGTGATAGACCAGGACGAAATAGAGTGTGAGTGCGGCGAACAGGGCAAGCAGGTTGCGCAGCCGGCGTAGCAGGCGTGGTCCGATCGGGCGCCCCTCCTCATCAAAGCAGAAAAAGAGCACTAGCATCAAAACGGCCAGCCCATAGGCCAGCGAGAGCGCGACGAACATCGGGCCCAGGATCGCGGCATCATAGGCCTGGCGCGCGACCAGGAAACCAAAGATCGAGCCGGTACCTGTCGTTAGGGCCAAACGCCAGATCAGGGCAAGGACCCCGATGGGATAATTGAAGGGCGCACCCTGACGGTCGGCCATCGACCAGAGATAGGCGATGACGATCGCGATAAAACCGGTATAGAGATAGATATTCCAGGCAAAGATCGAGCTGAAATTGTAATGGGTCATGGCCACGATGAGGCGTTCGGGCCGCCCTAGATCGGTGACCAGGATCAAGAGCCCCCCTACGAGCAGGGCCACTGCCAATAGACCCGAGAGTCGGCCCAGGGGCTTATAGATCGGTTTTTTAAAGACGGTTCCGATCGAGGCGAGATTCAGGGCTCCTGAGGCAGCGATGATCAAAAAGACGGCAAAAACATGCGGCATCCCCCAGACCACCGAGTTACTCATCCCGGTGACCCAATGACCCTCGTGTTCCAAATACCCGAAGGACAGCGCCCCGATGCCGATCAGCGCTGCGAGATAACCGATCAGGCTCCAGTAGCGCTGGGGCGAGATGCGCCATTCGCGATAGACAATGCGTTTCATCGGTGTCATGGTGTTACATCCTCGCTGGATGCGCCGGCTGTATCCGTGATCTAGATCCCCGCATAGCGCACGCCGGTATTAAGCTCGAGATCCTCGCGGATCTGGCGGTTTTGGATCTCGCGCATTCGCCGGCGGATAGGACTCTCAGGGTCCTCGAGGTCGCCGAACAGTATGGCATGATGCCCAGTCTCGGCACAGGCGTCAGCACAGGCGGTGGAGTCTTGGCCATAGTCGCGGCGATGGACGCAGAGGTTACAGCTCTCGACACAGCCCTTGCCGCGCGGCACTGCGGTCAATTGGCCGGTGGTGTTGTGATGGATGAAGCTACGCGCCTTATAGGGACAGGCCATCATGCAATAGCGACAGCCGATACAAAGATGACGATCGACCATGACGATGCCATCGGCGCGCCTGAACGAGGCCCCCGTCGGGCAGACATCGACACAGGGTGGATGCTCGCAATGCTGGCACATCAGCGGAAACTGAGTGATCCGTCCGGTCTGATGGTCTTGAAGCTTGATCTTGCGGATCCAAACGGCCTTTTGCCGTTCCCATTTGTTTGGCGAACCCGCTGGGATTTGCAGGTCCAGGCCATTCTCATGGTCGCAGGCATCGATACAGGCCCTACAGCCCTTTGCACATTTATCGGTCTCGATTAAAAGACCCCAGCGCACCCTGTTGGTGACCGGCGCGGTCTCCGCCTGGGCCGACAGGGTTTGCAGGATCACCCCTGGGGCAACCAGGGCAGCCGCGCCTAACCCAGCTGCAGCGCCGATCAAGGAACGGCGAGCCCTATCGATCCCCGCCTCAGTTTGATCGCTGATCTCGGCTTGCTCTTGGGTAGCATTCAGAGGCTGCATCTTCAGCGCCCTCCCCCATCGGTCGAACCGCCCGCGCTCGCTGACCGAGTCGCGCCTGGCCGGTTGGGGACAGAGGCATGGCAGTCAAAGCAGTCGAGCTTGACCGATGCATAGCGATGGCAGGCACCACAGAACTGATCTGGCTGATTGATCGGGCGCGGCTTATGCTGGGCGTCATAGCTGATATGACAATCGATACAGCCTGCAAGGCTGTATTTGGTATCGCGGACGCCCTGATGGACAGTCACAATGCGCTGATGCTTGATGAACTCCATATGCATGCGCCGCATGCGCTCGGTTGGTTCGACACAAGACGACAGCCCTGCGGCACGCGACCCCTCGACCACATAACGCCTGATCTCCGCCGCCTTGGCAGAGACCCAGGCACCTGCGATAAGACCAATGGCGAGGATTGCCATGACTGTGGCTTTAGCCATCGACGCCTCCAGGATCCTCACTCGCCGAGACCCATCTTGATATACCCAGTTGGGCAGACATCCGCGCAGATATGACAGCCGATGCAGCGCGCATAGTCGGTGGCGACATAGCGACCGGTGGTGCGCTGGGATTTGTCAATCCGGTAGACCGCCTCTTGCGGACAGAAGATCACGCAGTTGTCGCATTCGAAACACAGGCCGCAGCTCATGCAACGCTTGGCCTCGGCGATCGCCTCCTCCTCGGTCAGACCCAGGACTCGCTCATGGAAGTGGCCCAAGACCTCCTCGGCCGTCGGGACCACCTCCTTGCGTTTGTTGCGCGGGACATAGTTGAAATGGCCCAGGAAGAGCTCTTCGTGCGAGATGATCTCGCTGCCCGAGCGATCCTCATAGTTATGGATCGCCCAGTTGCCGCTCGAGGTACCGCGCAGGTCACCACCCTCCTCGACCGAGAATGGCTCGGGCGCCAGATTGGCCTCAGCGAGCTTGTCGAGCAGATTGAAATGATGCACATCGACCTTGGGTCGGCGTTTGGGCTCCTCCTGCATGACATAGGCATGAATGGATTCGGCAGCGACCCAGGCCTGGCCGATGGCGGTCGTCAGCAGATGTGGACGGATGATATCGCCAGCCACGAAATGACCAGGGCGCCCCGGCACCTGATAGAACCGGTCGGCATTGATCAGACCGCGCCCGTTGTCAAACTGCTCAAGCCCACTGAGATCCCCCCCTTGGCCGATGGCGGACACAATCAGATCGGCCTCGAGGACACGCTCAGTTCCCTCAATGGGGATGGGGCGGCCGTCCTTCATGACGCAGTCGGCAATCTTTAGGCCAGTCGCCCGCCCGCTGGTATCCTTGATGACCTCGATCGGCATGACCCCATCGAGGATGGTGACCCCCTCGCGGATGGCATCCGAGACCTCATGCTCAGCAGCGGTCATCTGATTGCGGGGAAAGAGCGAGGTCAGGGTCACCTCGGCACCTTCAGCCGCTGCGGTCAGGGCGGCATCATGGGCGACATAGCCGTCGCGGATCACCCGCTCAGGCAGTTCATTGGGATGGATCTTGCTGATATGACCGAGACGACGCGCCACCGAGACCACATCGATCGAGGTATCACCACCACCGACACAGACCACTCGGCGGGCAGTAACCTTCAAACGCCCCTCATTGAACGCCTTGAGAAAGGCCACACCTGTCACACAGTTGGGCGTTCCTTCCCAGCCAGGCACTGGTAGGCCGCGCCCGGTTTGACAGCCGATCGCCCAGAGGATGGCATCATAGTCCCGCTCGAGCTGCTCGACCGAGATGTCACGCCCGACGAGGGTGTTCAACCTGACCTCGATCCGGCCCATGTCGAGGATACGCTGGATCTCGGCGTCGAGCTTATCGCGCGGGACGCGATAGCCAGGGATGCCATAGCGGAACATGCCGCCCAGGCCGTTATTGGCCTCAAAGATAGTGCAGCCATGGCCGCGGCGGCGCAACTGATAGGCGGCAGCCAGTCCAGCCGGCCCGCCGCCGACGATGGCGATGCGTTTGCCCGTATCGAACTCAGGCGGCTCGAACCGATAGCCATTGGCGATCGCTGTATCACCGATGAATTGCTCGACGGCATTGATCCCGACGAAGTCCTCGAGCTCATTGCGGTTACAGCCATCCTGACAGGGCGCGGGGCACACCCGCCCCATCATCGCCGGAAACGGGTTGGCATCGGTGGAGCGACGGAAGGCATATTCGCGCCAATCCATGCCCTTGGGTGGCTGCTCCAAGCCACGCACGATCTGCAGCCAACCGCGGATATCCTCGCCCGATGGGCAGCTCCCTTGGCACGGTGGCGTCTTGTGCACATAGGTCGGGCACTTATACGAGCGGTCTTGGTTGAAGATCTTATCGGTCAGATTATTCCAGATGTTGTCGCCGTCCTTGAAACGACGCCAGGTGGGCTTGGTCTTCATCTCATCGCTAGATGTCGCCATCTCAATTGTTCTCCGTACAGTGGGAGCACCGCCCATAGGCGGCGTTTAGTAAACCCATGCCCGCGGGAACGCAGCCTTCCCCCGGATGACGGCGCTTTGCCAGGGGCATCGCAGATCCACGTCCCCCAACCCCTGAGGACCAATGCGCTCAATCCGCATCGTCCAAATCGTCCTGCATCTCCTCGTCATCGGTGCGGCGGGTGAGGACGATGGCATTCGAGACGAGCTGATGCAGGCTCAAAACCTGATCCATCTCCATACCGTAATAGGGCATGACCTTACTGAACTGGGTCTTGCAGATGGCGCAGATAGCGACCATGTGCGTCACCCCCTTTTCCTGCATGACATTGTTGAGCGCATCCATTCGGGGTTTGGCCCCCTTGACCCGCAGCTCCATGAGATCATCGGTGAGTAGACCTCCCCCGCCGCCGCAACAGAAGGTGCGATCACGGATGGTCTCCTCATCCATGTCATAGAAGTGATTGCAGGTCGCGCGGATGATGGCGCGCGGGATCTCGAATTGACCTCCTGGCATATCACCCATCCGCGAGGCCCGCGCGACATTGCATGAGTCATGGAAGGTGATGACCTTGTCGTCGTTTTCGCTTTTGTCGAATTTGAGCTTGCCCTGTTGGATCAGGTCATAGGTAAACTCGCAGATATGCTGGGGCACCGGATAGCGCGGATCGAGAAAGTCCCAAGGCCCGGCTAGGGTATTGAGAAATGAATAGGCCACCCGCCAGGCATGGCCGCATTCACCGAAGATGATCCGCTTAACCTTAAGCTGAATAGCCGCCTCGCGGATACGCAGGGCAATGCGACGCATGTTCTCATAAGAGCCGATGAACATGCCGAAGTTGGCTGCCTCCGAGGCATAGGAACTCAGCGTCCAGGAGACGCCAGCCTCGTGAAAAACCTTGCCATAGCCGATCAGCCCATCGATATGCGGTTCAGCAAAGAAATCAGCGGACGGGGTGACCAGGAGGATCTCGGCGCCCACCTCATCGATCGGATAGCGCACCCGTACCCCCGTGGACTCATAGACGTCTTCCTCGATGCCCTGGAGGGTGTCACGCAAGGCTGGTCCGGGGAGTCCTAGATTATTGCCGACCTTATAGACCTTGCCGATGATCTCATTACAATATTTCTGGCCGACTCCGATCGAATCCATGATCTCACGCGCTGCCATCGAGATCTCGGCAGTATCGATTCCATAAGGGCAGAAGACCGAGCAGCGCCGGCATTGGGAACATTGATGGTAATAGCTATACCAGTCGTTTAAGACCTCTTCGGTCAAATCGACTGCACCCACCAGCTTAGGAAAAAGCTTGCCAGCCAGGGTGAAATAGCGCCGATAGACCTTGCGCATCAAGTCTTGGCGCCCGACTGGCATGTTTTTAGGATCGCCAGTACCAAGGAAATAATGGCATTTGTCTGTACAGGCACCGCATTTGACGCAGGCATCTAGATAAACCCGCAGCGAGCGATATTTGCCCAGAAGCTCGCCCATCTTGGCAATGGCCTTTTTTTGCCAATCCTCGACGCGCTCACCCGGATAACCCAAGGGCGTCTGGAACTCCTCCTTGGCCTTGAACGGCGCGCTATGCGCCATTGCGCCAGGCTGGATCTTCGGGACCTCGATATAAGGGGTCAGCTCAGGGACTGCAAAGGTGTCCTTGGCCATAAATCAACCTCTTCGGGCAAATGGCTCGGATGCCCGGCTCAGTGTTCGAGCTTTTTGGCCCAGGATGCGATATGGCGCTGCTCGCGCGGATTATCGACCTGATTGCGCGTCGGGCTAAAAAATAACCCTGGTGCATGGAGCAGCTTGCTGAATGGAAAGATGATCATGAGCACAGCCACCAAGAGCAGATGCAGCATCAACAAGGGATCCGCCGGTAAGGGCTGTATCTCATAGCGATACAACCCTTGGAAAAAGGTCTTGATTTCGACCACATCGACATGAAAGAAAAATTTCATTAAAAGACCAGTGCATCCGATCCCAAGCAATAAGGCCAACATCAGATGATCCGAATAGGCACTGATATAGCGGATGCGATCGACTAGAAAACGTCTGGACCATAATCCGGCAAGACCGATGACCATTGCGATCCCGCCATAGATGCCGAACGGCTGAATCAACTGAATCACATAGGGTACAGGCTCGATAAAATAGCGCAGATGGCGCAAGGTGACCAAAAAAAGACCGAAATGAAAGGTCCAACCAAAGATCCAGGTCCATTTATTGCCGCGAAACAGGCTTTCAAACAGCACGACCTCGCGTACCATCCTGAGCACAACACCCCAACGGGTCGTCGGCGCCGGTGTTGTCGGGATCTTCAGCGGTGCAGGGGTGATGGCATATTGAATGATTTTACGAGTCAGGCCAGCCAAGAGTACAAAGGCGGCGAAATAAAACAGAAAGGCATAAAAATTCGTCAAAAACGCCATCGCTTTGCACCTTACATGAATCTCGGCAGAGACCGGCGCGCTGAACAGACAGGCGCCGGCTGAACAGGCTGCAAATCAGACGCAACCAGTTGGCTTGGGCAGACCAGCATACCGGCAGGCCTGCTTGGCCGGTCCATAAGGGAATAGGGTATAGAGATATTTGCTATTACCCTTATCCGGACCAAGCTTCTTGCCAACCGCTTTGGTCAAAACCCGCACCGCCGGCGCAATCTGATATTCCTCATAGTATTCGCGCAGGAAATTGATGATCTCCCAATGCTCTGGGGTCAGCTCCAGATTGTCTTGCTTGGCCATGACATTGGCGACCTCTGGTTCCCAATCATTGAGATTGGCCAGATAGCCCTCTTCATCCACCGCCAATTGTTTGCCATTGACCTCGATGGTATCCGCCATTACGAACGCTCCTGTTAGCTATAGATGTTTGAGTTTGCAATCATCACAACCAGGCCTGGACCTTGTCGCATTCGACCGCCAGATCGACGAAACCGGCATAGTCCACGACCTTGATGCCTGGGATAATGCGCTCTTCGGAAAAGCCCCGCGCCCTGAGATCCGGACCAAGCACGTAAAACCTGAGCCTGCTCAGCGCCGAGACCACCTGTGGTTCGACGCGCGTCCCTTTGAGGGCTGCATAGACGCCATCCTCGAACAACAGGACGGATGCGCCTTCAGTGGCAAACCTCAAACAGGATTCTAACGCATTCCGCTCGAAGGGCGATTTGTTGACAGTATGCAGGATGGCCATGTCGTATTGACCTTAAAAGCTGAAGATCACATCGGACTGATTCATCAAGGCGCCGGCCCGTTCGGAATCGATGATTTCAACGATATTATCGATCTCTTCGCCAGTCTCCATATCCTCGAAAGGCACCGCGATGAGATCATCAGGGGTAAGACCACGCGCCTCTAATGAGTCGCGATCGACATAGATGCGCCGCACATCGTAATCTCCCAGGGTGCGATAGGTGGGCGAGAAGTTTTTCATCCCGATGCCCTTGGTATCCTGACCCTTGGTGAGCTGATAAACTCCATCATCGATGAACATGACGCAAACGTCCTGATCGAAGGCAGCACCGATTAAGACCACCTCCAAAGACTCCCACGCGTAGATGGTGCCATAAGGGGCCTTACGGTTGAGATACATAAATTTCTTGACGACTTCCGCCATGATGCGGTCCCCTTCAGTCACCAAAGACAACGAGCCGGTCGGCCTGAATCGCGGCCTCGATCAACTGCCCCAGTCCCGAGATCCGAAAACGGGGATGGATATTGGTCGCATCCTTACCATTGCGGGCCATCTCACCCTCATCGACGATCCCGCGACGCTGGGCAGCTGCCACGCAGACCACGAGATCCAGATCATATTGCTCGGCGAGCTCAGCCCATCGATTGACGATATGCCGATCGTCCTGGGGCGGGGTGGTAAGACGGGTCGAGTTATTCACGCCATCGTGATAAAAGAAGATCCGAAAAATCTCATGCCCCTTTTCCAGCGCAGCCTTAGCGAAATGATAGGCCGAATCGGACGCCTGATGCTGATAAGGTCCTTCATTGATCTGTAGGGCAAACCTCATATCAACCTCGATACTCTAATCCATCGCCATCCCGATCATAACCTTGCTTGAGGCAAATCGAGCGCCGATTAAACTTTAGATGCGCATAACGCGCTTGCCTCGGCGCAAGCGCGTTTTCATCCCCTGCCTTTTTAGAAGCGGATATAGGACGAGCTATTAAAGCTTGCGCGCGCACCGCGCCAGGTATCGATATGATACTTGGTGAACGGCAGCTCGACCTCCTCGAAGAAGCGCGGCCAGCCGATGCGCTCGATCCATTCGTTGATCCGCTCCCAATCCCGAGCGCCTTCCTTGTAGGCCTTCAGGATACGCTTGACGATGGCCGTGGCCTCGGGCCAACGCGGCGGGTTGTTCGGGATACCGGCAGCAACCAGCTTTTGGAAGGTCGGTTTACCGCGGGCATTGGAATGATTGCCGCCGACCCAGATCGCCAGCTTGGTATGCTCTGGGTCGTTGATCTGCATCGGTGGACAGGGCGGATAGCAGGCGCCACAGCAGACACACTTGCGTTCATCAACCTCAAGGGAGGGCTTGCCATTGACCATCGCGGGACGGATCGCAGCGACCGGACAGCGCGCGACCACCGAGGGACGCTCGCAGACATTGGCAACCAGATCATGATTGATCTTCGGCGGCTTGGTGTGCTGGACATTGATCGCGATATCGCCCTGGCCGCCACAGTTGATCTGGCAGCAACTGGTCGTGATATGCACGCGGTTGGGCATCCGGGTGTTACGGAACTCGTCGATGAGCTCATCCATCATGGCCTTAACCACCCCCGAGGCATCGGTACCCGGGATATCGCAGTGTAGCCACCCTTGGGTATGCGAGATCATGGTCACCGAGTTCTGGGTGCCACCGACTACGAAACCCGCCTCCTCGAGCGCCTTGATCAGCGGCTCGACCTTGGCCTTATCACTGACCAGATACTCGATGTTCGAACGCAGGGTGAAATGGATATAGCCATCGGCATATTGATCGCCGATGTCGCACAATTTGCGCAGGGTAAAGAGATCGAGGATACGCTGGGTACCGGCCTTGACGGTCCAGATCTCATCGCCGCTATAGGCGACATGACGCAGCACACCAGGGCGCGGATGCTCATGATATTTCCATTGACCAAAGTTCTTGCGCATCACTGGGTGCATATACTGCCAGGGATCGGGGCAGCCAGACTCGATGGGTTCGCGCATTTCCGCCATAGATGGGTCCTCCGGGTTCGATTCTCGATGAGTGATTGTCGCTATCGCGCCGACTCAGCGCCCGGCCTCTGCTCGCCGCGCAAACCATTCCTCCGCCGCCTGATCCCAACCATCCATCCGGATGTAGGAGCTCTGGCGCGGGTGGTTGAGCATATTCGGATCAGGATCGATCCCGATCCCCTCCAGAAAGGTAGCCAGACCGATACGCTCGATCATCTCGCCGCAGCGCTCGTGTTCCAGCCCATTCTCAGCCCAGAAGTCGATGATGGTCTCGGCGAGCTCGACCAAGGACTGATAATCCTCCTCGGTCTCGAGTTTCTTGAAGGGCACGATGACGGTGCCCATCAGATCGCCGATCTTGAGGGTACGCTTACCACCGATGAGGATGGTCACACCCTTGTCATCGCCAGGATGCAGGGCCTTGGGCATGACATTGAGACAGTGCATGCAGCGCACGCAATCGCGGTTATTGACCGTGAGGGTATCGTCATCGTTCAGGGTCAATGCCTTGGTGGGACAGCGGGTGATGACATTATCGATGTAATACTGCCGGCCCTTTTCGGCGATGTAGTTTTTGACCTCGGCCTGATCGACCTTCATGTCATCGCGCCAGGTACCGATCACGGCGAAATCCGAGCGCTCGATGGCATTTTGACAGTCATTCGGACAGCCGGAGATCTTGAACTTGAACTTGTACGGCAAGGCCGGGCGATGCACATCATCGACGAAATTATTGACCAGCATCCGGTGCGCCTTGAGCTCATTGGTACAGGACATCTCGCAACGCGCTGAGCCGATACAGGACATGGCGGTGCGCACGCAAGGGCCGGCTCCGCCTAGATCGAAACCGTATTCGTTGATCTCGTCGAAGAAGTGCTGGGTGCTCGGGGTATCGGCCCCGATGAACATGATATTGCCGGTCTGACCGTGGAAGGTGATCAGACCCGAGCCATATTTCTCCCAACTATCGGCGAGCTGGCGGAGGATGGCGGTGGTGTAATGGTTGCCCGCCGGCGGCTGGACGCGCAGGGTATGAAACTCCTTAGAGGCGGGGAAGGCCTTACCGACCTCTGAGAAACGCGGGATGATACCGCCGCCATAGCCATAGACCGAAACCGTCCCTCCCTTCCAATAACCCTTGCGGGTCTCATAGGAGTGCTCGAGCTGGCCGAGCAGGTCATTGGCCACGGCATTGATGCGCGCATCGGGATGCTGATCGCGCAGCCGTTTAATGCCTGAGATAAAGCTCGGCCAGGGGCCGGTCTCGAGTTGGTCGAGCATCGGGGTTGGATGCCTTTCGATCGCCATTGCGCGCTCTCTCCTCAAATCGATTCAGCAGATCAGGATCGGGGCGCCCGCTTGGGTTGTTCGCGCTGGCCTGCCCCATCAGCAGGTGCGAATGTACCCATGAAATGATCGAGATGACCATTCCACGAACGGGGAGGTCACCATCCCCGCTTTATCCCTTTTGGGATAGGTTGACGGCGCTCCGGGCCTCGCTCGCCTGATCACTCAGTATAGATCATGATAATAATATTATTTTTTTCTTAGGTTAAGACCAGATCAGCACATCGCTGGTCCTGGAATCCTCTCGGGGATGGGCTGGACCCGCTGCTACCCGGCCGCGCCCAGGAAACAGAGGCAAGACATTTGGTTGTTTTCCCTGCTCGATGCCTGCACATTGCATCTCGCGGGAGATCAGTCTTTTAACCCGCCACCCATCCAATCCATCAGCCTTGTCAGATCCCCGGAACAGGCCTTAAAGATGCTCAAACTCAGCGAACTCTTGATCTCGCACCAGGAGATCGAATCATTCGAGGAACTCATCCCGCTCATCCAAGCGGTCGCCCGCTCAGGCGAGCGGTTCTTCCGGATGGATGTCAAACCGCCCTATCCAGATACGCCTGAGGATTGGGAAGATCGATTGGAGGCCGCATTCAGCGGTCTTATCCGCTGAACCAAGACCCTGAGGCGTTTCAAACCATGAATCCTGGCAAACAATCCCTCTCTCGTGCGATTATCCTGCAAGAGCGCGCCGCTGATTCTATTTTCATCTCTCGCAGTGAGCACACTGCCCTGGAGCTGCATCTCCAGGCACTGCAAGAACGGCTGGCGAGCAACAAGCGCACGGGCGGCTCGGAACTCGAGCGCGCGGAGTTACACCTGCAGATCGCCCGCACCCTGGTCAGTCTAGGGCGCGGTACCGAGGCCTGGCCTTTGGCCCGCGCTGCCTTCGATCGCTTCCTCGCCTGGGATCAATTCGAGTCCGCTGCCGACGCCTGCGATGTCCTGTTCCAGTCCGATCAGCCCGGCTCACTGGCGGCGCTCGGCCAGGGGATCTGGCTGGCCGTGACCTGCCCGATCGATCTCGAGCTGACGATCGAGCTGCTGCGGCATGTGATCGACGAGACACCCGATCATGCCGATGGGGCAGCAGTCGCCGCTGCCACTGCCCTGTTTCTGGTTGATCTGCGTGCCCAAGGACAGCAGCGCGAGGATCTCCTGTTCTTTGCCACCCAATTACTGGCGACAGTCGCCCGCCGCCACAGTCAGGTCGAAACGCCCGAGGAACTGGATCAGTGGATGGAGCGATTGGAATTGAAGGAACCGGAGAGATTCCTAAAACGTCTGCGCAACATCGTCGATGTCCTGGTTCAGGACGACTGGTGGTTCGACCGGGCGGCGCTCCAGCGCCGCCTGCCTCTAGCCTAAAGGAGGCTTCAGATGTTCTGGAATGAGGAAGAAGAGGCGATCGAGACCGGCACGGCCCCCGATACAGTGGTCGATCTCGCCTTCGCCATCGACTGCCGCCAGCTGCCGGTGGATCATGCCTATGCCCTCGCCAATGCCCTGCGTCCCCTGGTGCCTTGGTTCGACGAGGAACCCCGTTTGGGCGTACACAGCATCCATGTCGCCAGCTCGCAGAATGGCTGGGAGCGGCCTGCGCATTCGCCGGACAAGCTCATCATGGTCTCGCGCCGGACCAGGCTTAAGCTGCGGATTCCACGCGCGCGTGCCGAAGACCTGATCGCCTGTCTTTCTGGTCAGCGCATCGAGGTCGGCGGTCAAACGCTGACCATCGGCGCAGCCAAGATCCAGCCCCTCAGCCGCGAGACCACCCTGTTGGCGCGTCATGTGGCAATCGCCCCCGATTCAGAGGCGCTGACCGATGAGGTAGCCTTTCTCGCGGGGGTTGCGCAGACATTGCAGGGGTTAGGCATCCGGATCCGCAAGGCGCTCTGCGGCAGGGTGACCCAGCTCCATACGCCCAAGGGCCCGATCCCCACCCGCGCCCTGATGCTGGCCGGTTTGACGATCGAGGAGTCTTTGCGTCTGCAAAGCGAGGGGCTTGGGCCATATCGTACCCTGGGCTGCGGGATCTTCCTCCCGCACAAGGGCATCGAACCGGTCAAGCCGGTTGCCTAGCCACCGAGATCGATGCCCGGGCAGGGGCAGGTGCTCGCTTGGTGGCCGATGGTTGTCGGCCTGCTCGGCGGTCTTGCCCTGTTCCTGTACGGTCTAGAGCAGATGACCGCCGCGCTGCAATCGATTGCCGGCGAGCGCATGCAGTATCTGTTGCAGCGCCTCATCGCTCGACCGCTTCTAGGCGTCCTCACCGGCGCCTTGATCACCGCCATCCTCAACTCATCCTCGGTCACCACGGTCCTGGTGGTCGGCTTTGTCAGCGCCGGCCTGATGACCCTGCCGCAGGCGATCAGCGTGATCCTGGGCGCCAATGTCGGCTCGACCCTCACCGCCCAGTTGATCGCCTTCCGGATCGAGATCCTGGCGCAGCTGATGATCGCCTTCGGTTTTGCCTTAAGACTCAATCCCTGGCGCGAATCGGCCCGTCCCTACGGAGCTCTGATGATGAGTCTGGGGCTGGTCTTTTTCGGGCTGGAACTCATGAGCGCCTCCATGGCGCCCTTGCGCGACGATCCCGATTTCCGCGCCCTGTTGGCGACCCTCCACCAACCGCTGCTTGCCATCCTGCTCGCGACCCTGTTCACTGCCCTGATCCAATCCTCCGCCGCCACCCTCGGGATCGCCATCAGCCTGGCGGGCCAGGGGCTCATTGGCCTAAACACAGGCATCGCCTTGGTTTTGGGCGCCAATATCGGGACCTGTGTCACTGCGCTCTTGGCAGCGATCGGTAAGCCGAGCGCTGCCCAACGCGCCGCCTTGGCCCATGTCATCTTCAATGGCGCTGGCGTCTTGATTTGGGTCGGTTTGCTCGATCAGCTGGCCAGCTGGGTGCAATGGCTTTCACCCGTTCATCCGGATCTAACGGGCCCGGCCCGTCTGGCCGCCGAGGTCCCGCGCCAGATCGCCAACGCCCATACACTCTTTAATCTCGCCAATACCCTGCTTTTTATCGGCCTGATCGATCGGCTGGCGCGCCTGGTCGAATGGCTGATCCCAGAGACCACAAGCCCAGCCGAGACCGATGTCGGCAAGGCGCGCTATCTCGACGCTGGCCTGCTGGCAACCCCTGAACTCGCCCTCGAGCGGGCGCGTCTGGAGATTGGGCGCATGGGCGAGCAGGTACGCGGGATGATGGAGCGGATCATGCCGGCGATTCTAGCCGGCGATCGCGGAATGCTTGCCGAGATCGAACACATGGATCATGCCGTAGACCAACTCCATGCCGAGATCTTGGGTTATCTCAGCAGGATTAGCCGTCAGCATCTCACGGGGCGTCAGACCCAAACCTTGATGGGGCTATTGGGCACGGTCAATCATCTGGAGAATATCGGGGATCTGATCGAGACCAATCTGGTTGCGCTCGGGCGCGAGCGCCTTGCCCAGGGGGTTGAGATCAGCGCCCCGACGCGCGAGCTGCTGATCGGATTTCACCGCCTAGTCAGCCGGGCGTTCGCTGCGGCCCTGCAGGCGGTGACCCAGCGCAATCCCCTGGCGGCACGAACCGTCCTGGCGCTCAAGCAGGAGATTCGCCTGGTGACAGAATCAGCAGCGGCCCATGAGGCGCAGCGTTTGGTGGCAAACGAGCCCAACCGCATCCCCGCCTATACCCTTGAGGTCGAGATCATCGAAAAGCTGCAGCGGATCTATCATTTTGCGCGGCGCATGGCCAAGGCTGTGGCCAATGAGTCCGAGTCGGTATCTTAATGTCAAAACCTCTGAACCGAGCACTGAGATGCCTGAAGACAAACGTCTCCCTCCTAGCTTTGGGATCTATGCCAAGGTTGCCCGCGCCATCCTCGCTGGTGAGGCCAGCCTGCCCAATCTACCGGATGCAGTGCTGCGTATCCGCCGTGCCATCCAAGACCCCAACTGCGATCTTACCCAAATCGAATGGATCATCCAGACAGATCCCGCCCTATCCAGCTTTCTGATCCAGGTCGCCAACAGCCCCTTATACCGCGGTTGGCGGCGGATCCAGGATCTTAAGCAGGCCATCAGCCTGTTTGGTCTAGAGACAACCGCGCACCCTCTGTTTAAACTATGCCCGGCGCGCCGCCTGCTGCCCCGTTTTGGCCCGAGCCGGGCGCGGCTTAAGTCCAGACCGTGCCTTGCTCGCCGGGCTTTTCTAGGAGATTGGCCTACCTTTGCTCTATGCGCGTCTCGACGCCTATCCTGAGATGCTGGATCATGCAGCCTTCATCAGGTCACTCGAGGAGAATTTCTGTACCAAGGTCAGCCTGATGTTGCTCGAACACTGGGGGCTTGATGAGGAGCTCTGCGAGGTCGCACGCAGCCGCAACCACTGGCAGCGCGATCATCCGGGGCGGGCCGACCTGGCCGATGTCGCGATCCTGGTCAATCTCCATGAGCTCAGGCTCAATCCAAATCCCGAGCGCACCCTGCCCGAGATGACCCAGCTACCCGCCGATGCCAAGCTTGCCCCGGGCCCCGTCAGCCTGCGCGGAACCCTGGTACTGCTCGATCAGGCGCTCGATCTGGCAGCGATCGAGGCAAGCCTGAACCCTTGAGCAGGCGAATCCCAGGACGCTCTCTGCCTAGCGCATCCCCCGGCATTCACCAGGTCCCGTAGGGACATCGCGCGAGATTGACATTGAGATAACGCGGATCATCCGAGACCTCTTCCCCCAGCCAGGGGGGGTGCTCAAAGGGCTCATCTGGGCGGGTCAGCTCCAATTCGGCGATGACGAGCCCCGCATTGGCCCCGGCGAAGACATCGATCTCCCAGCAATGTGCACCCTCCTGAACCCGATAGCGGGTCTTGTCGATCGGCGGGAAGATAGACAGGGCACTGAGCATCTCCTGGGCCTCGGCAAGGGGGATGGGATACTCAAACTCAAGGCGGCTCAACCCCTGGGTCTCTCCCTTGAGGGTGAGAAAGGCCGTATCCTCCTGGATACGCGCGCGCACTGTCAGATGGGAATCGGCGCAAAGATATCCCTGAACGAGACGGATCCCTGCATCTGCACGCGTGCGCCAGCTGGCATCCTTGACCAGAAATTTGCGTTCGATCTCAATCGGCATGGGGGTCAGGGACAGATTGCCAATCGATATGCGCAATATACATCGCATCCAGGACTTATACACCGCACTCTGGCCTGTTTGCACCCTTGCCAAGCTCGGGTATGCTTAAAAATGGAACCTCAAGACCCTGCGCCCTGTCATAAAGGGCGCATCGACTCTCAAACATTTACATTGAGGAGTAAGCCCAATGGCCAATCCAGGCATCTCGATCGTCAAGACCGCTGACCGGTCGCTAGCGGTCAACAAGGTCTTGAAGAATACCTATCTCTTGCTAGCGGCGACCCTGGGCTTCAGCGCCCTGACCGCCATGCTGTCGATGGCGCTCGCCATGCCCGCTTGGGTCTATCTGGCCTCGGTCATCATCTCGATGATCCTGGGGATCTTCGTGCTCCCGCGTACCGCCAACTCGGCGGCAGGGATTGGGGTGATCTTTGCGATCACCGGTCTCTTGGGCTTTGGGCTCGGCGCAATCCTGAGTCTGTATCTTGCCCTGCCGCATGGCCCCAAAACCATCGCCCTAGCATTTGGCGGCACGGCGGCGATCTTTTTGGGGCTTTCTGGCTATGCCCTCACCAGCAAGCGCGACTTCAGCTTTATGGGGGGCTTTATCTTCGCGGGCATGATGGTGGTCATGATCGCGATCATCGCCAATCTGTTCCTACAGATGCCGGCGCTCTCCCTGGCGATCTCGTCGGTCATCATCCTGCTCATGAGCAGCTTCATCCTGTTTGACACCAGCCGCATCGCCCGGGGCGAGGAGACCAACTATCTCCTGGCCACCTATGGTATCTATCTGAGCATCTTTAATATCTTTATAAGCCTGCTTCAGATCCTGGGGATCATGGGCAGCGACGAATAAGACAAGGTCGATCCTGATGATCTAGCCCCGGCCCTGTGCCGGGTTTTTTCTGCCCCCAGGTGTCTCATGGAACTTGCCCTCAAGATCATCGCTGCTGTCCTCTTTGGGTTAATGCTGGTTTATCTCTGGCCGGTCTATAAACGCTGGCAGCAAGAGGGGCCCAGGGCCCAAAAGGGCGACTGGCCAGCAGCCATCTGGCCCTTGGTCGCGGTCACCGTCTTTGTGGTGCTTTTGGTCCTAGCCGCGCGCGGATAAATGCGCCTGTGCTAGAGTAGGCCGGCTTTCAGGAGGATCAGCGATGTCAATCACCCCCATCTATCCGCTGAGTTCGGGTGCCTTGATCCTGGCCCTGCTGCTTGGCGGCTGTCAGTTCAACCTGCTTAAACCCCCGCAAACAGCCTCTGTCCCTGCGGGGGACTGTGTTGCTGCCTGCGAAACCCTCAAAAATCAATGCAGCGAGCGCCAACGCCTGCGTGAACAGCTTTGCCAAGAGCAACAAGGGCGTCTGAAGGATCCCAAGCGGTCCTGTCAACCTGGAGCCGATCCGCTCTGCCCCCAGCCGATCGCCTGTCTCGGGGAGGACCTGACCCCCTGCCAGGTACAATATACTGAATGCGTGGCTCGCTGCGCCTTGGCGCCCCCCAGCAAGCCAAACAAACAGATCGATGGCTTGGGTTTATCTGACCATCGCCGGTCTGTGCGAATGGGGCTGGCCGGTTGGCCTTAAGCTGGGTTGGTCAGACCCCGGAGTACACTGGAGCTGGGTCCTGTTCGCTGCGGTCTGCATGGTCGCGAGCGGCATCTTTCTATTGCTTGCCCAACAGAGTATCCCGATCGGCACTGCCTATGCGGTTTGGACAGGGATCGGGGCCGTTGGCACCTTTGTGTTGGGGATCTGGATCTTCGACGAGCCTGCAACCCTTGCGCGTGCCCTGTTTGTGGGGTTTATTGTGATCGGTATCCTAGGGCTTAAGCTGGTCTCCGACTGAGCGTCCCTGACGCGGCAAGGCAGGCGTGGGTTCAACCTCGATCGCCTTGAGCGATCCCTCCTCCGCCGCAAGGCGTTTGGCAGCAATAGCCTTTTCCTGACGCACCCGCACCGCATAGCCGAGTGCTGCCCCCCCAGCAGCGGTGAGGGTCACAAGCCCCAGGGTCATGAATTGGGCAAACATCATGGCCACACCCAAACCAAAGGTCCCGCCCACGATAAGACCTGCCTTCAGGCTTAAGCCCAGCGAGGCCCGTTTTTGGAGGCGCGCCGCCTCCTTGGTGACCTTGAGCCGTTCCTGTTCGGCGCGCAGCTTAATCCTTTCCCGTTCCTTGGAGTGGCGCTCGCTGACCTTGGAGACGGTGCGATGGCGGTCGGCCAGGACGATGGTGTTGAACCAGAGCGCGACCAAGACCGCAATCGCGGCGCCGAGTCCTGCAAAGAGCGGCCAGGTCTTAGACCAATCGGTATGCAAGGCGGTATAGATCAACAGCACTGTGATCCCCTGCAAGAGCAGGACACCGAGGAGAAAACGCAAAAAGCTGCCGAGGCCAGCTGGGATGAGGTTCATCGTCGTCAACCTGTCAAGGGTTTAGGGTGCAACCAGCTGCGTTTGGGTGCCGAGCCGAGCCCAGGTCGGCAGCCTCGCCAGATGGCTGGGCAGCGCTGTCAAAGCCTCAGGGCGCCCGCCTGTGCCTGCCGGCAGATCCCGATCATAGAGATCGACAAGCTCATACAATCCCTCAGGTCCTAGGCCGGAAAGATCGACCACAAGGCGCGGCATCCCGCTTAGGTCGGGCGTCAGGCGCGGTTCAGGGGCGCTGATCAAAAAGGGGCCCGGATTGCGTTCGATGCGCCTTGCCCAGCTTTGATAACCGCGCTGGCGCAAAAAGTCAGCAAACTCCAGGCGCATCAGGTCAGCAAGCTCGGCAGAAACGAGCTTAGCCAGGGGCGCATCCAGGGATCGGACGCGCACCGGAACCACAAAGACATGGGAATCGGAGCGGGGTGTCTCATCTGGCTCCCCTAAACCGGCCGCATAGGTCTCGATCAAGCGCAAAAGCTCATGCTGACGCCTCCGATCCGAGTCGCTGAGGCGAGCTGATTGGGCGGCGGTCAGGACAAAGGTATAAAGCCCATACCCAGGGAGCGCATTCTCATACAGACGATTGAGTGCAAGAGCGGTGACGATCCGCGTCCCTTGCTTGCCTGAGAAATACAGCATCCCATAATCGCCTGCAGCGCCCCCTTGAAACAGCTGGGGTTCCTGATTGACACCCCCAGCTTCATCCAGCATCGTCTTGGACAGGGGCAGGCCAAGGGGTGCTGGGCGAGAGAGGGTACAGGCAGCCACCAACAGGGTCATGAGCATCCCAAGTACCTGACCCAGTCGCAATCGGCTGCAAACACATGCACTCCGTCGCCCAATCGGGATACCCGAACCGCCGCTCATCTGCTGGTTCATAGGCCGCCTGCGCCAGGGCCCCGCCCGGAGCGATCACCTTGTTTCAAGGCCAACGGGCGGATGGCCGAATGCCGGTGCATCCCCAACAGCTGAATGCATGCCTGAGCGCAACGCTTCATGGCGAGTTATCCCTTGCCCACAGATCCGGCAGTTCGGCGACAACCTCGCCAACCGCAGCGCACAGACTCCCCAGTTCGATCTCGCCGATCACATAGGGCGGCATGAGATAGATCAGCCGACCGAATGGCCTAACCCAGACCCCGAGCTCGACAAAGCGCGGCACCAGGGCGCGCATGGGCACTGGGCGCTCAAGCTCGACCACCCCAACCCCACCCAAGACCCGTACCTCGGCAACGCCGGGCTGACCACGGCAAGGGGCGAGGCCAGCGGCCAGACCCTGTTCAATGCGCCGGATCTGGGCCTGCCAGTCGCCTTCCAGAAGCAGCTCGATGCTGGCATTGGCCACCGCACAGGCTAAGGGATTCCCCATGAAGGTCGGACCATGCATAAAGACCCCAGGCACACCCTGGGCGATGGTCTGGGCGACCTCACGGCTGGCCAGGGTTGCAGCGAGCGAGAGATAGCCGCCGGTCAGCGCCTTGCCGACCGCCATGATATCCGGGGCGATCCCTGCATGTTCGCAGGCAAAGAGACGCCCGGTGCGCCCGAAGCCAGTGGCGATCTCATCGGCGATCAACAGCACCCCGTACTGATCGCATAGCTCCCGCACCCGCTTGAGATAATCGGCGCTATAAAACCGCATCCCCCCGGCGCCCTGGAGGATGGGCTCTAGGATCACCGCGGCGAGCTCATGGCGATGGCAGTCGAGGAGCTCAGCGATGGGGGCGACCTCGGAGTCTGGGCAGGGCTCGCCGAAACGGCAGTTTGGCGCCGGAGCAAAGAGCTGTTTGGGCAGCGCTTGGGCAAATAGGTGATGCATCCCCGTGACCGGATCGCAGACCGACATGGCATGCCAGGTATCGCCATGATAGCCCGAGCGGATGGTCAAGAACCGATGGCGCCCAGGCTCGCCGCGGGCAATCCAAAACTGCAGGGCCATCTTGAGGGCAACCTCGATGGCCACCGAGCCCGAGTCGCAGAAAAATACATGCGCAAGGGGTTCAGGGGTGAGTTCAACTAGGGTCTTGGCCAGGCGCACCCCAGGCTCATGGGTCAGACCCCCGAACATCACATGTGCCATCCGCGCCAGCTGGTCGTAGAGCGCCTGATTCAGGCGCGGGTGATTATAGCCATGGATGACACACCACCAGGAGGCCATGCCATCGATGAGAGACCGCCCATCCAGGAGCTCGATCCGGCAGCCGCGGGCGGCGCGCGCTGGATAGATTGGTCCTGGATCAAGCGGATTGGCATAAGGATGCCAGATATGAGCCTGGTCGAGGGCTAGGATCCTATCGAGCTCCATCACAGATCACTGCGGCTGTCGATCTCATCCATGGCCAGGCCGCGCAAGAGACCCCTGACGATCTCGCGGCAGGTAGGCTCCAGGGCGGATTCGCGTCTGCGCCGGATATCGTTGAAAAAATGGACCAAATCGCGCTGCTCTTGATGGGACAATGACTCGACGAAGCCCCGGTGTCGAATCGGGCGATCCGGGACACGCTCTGGATCATCCTCATCAGCAGCCTGGCGGCCATGCGCCCAGTTCATGGCCCGGGCGCTATACAACAGGATACGGTCGAGCAAGATGAAGGGAAAGCGGGGATTGGAGACCGGGCCGATGGTATAGATATGGGTGTTGGGCGCACGCTCGATATTGAGCTTGGCCAACACCCGGCCACCCATGATCCCCAGGAACCCCCCTGCGGCGGCGCCGAGCAGGGCACCGGTCCCAAGCGAATGGCCGGCAAGTGCAAGATCCAGGGTCACACCTGAGGCCGCACCCGCAGCAGCCCCGGCCATTGCAAGCTGCGGGCGCGAGAGGCCCAATGCCTCGCTGACCTCCTCGGATAACAGGTCCTGACTGAGGATCGAATCAGGCGGCACATTCCAGACATGATGCCGAAAATTGGCCCGAATCCGTTCTCGGGCCTCGAGCTCTAGCCGGCGTAGACCCTCTTCAAACTCAGCGGTGAGCTCGGCCCGGATCCGGTCGCGCCCGCTTTGAAAGACTACCTGGGCATGCCTGACCGTGCGCGAAACCTTGAAACCTAGGGCGCGTTTCAACAGATCGATGATGGTTTCTGCCGCCTCATCAGTGCGTCGTTCCCAATCATGGGCAAAGGCATCGATTGCTGCCTCGACCAGCGGCTCCCAGCGCTGATCGATATTTTTGAGCGCCTCGAGCAGACGCATGCGTTCGGCATAGGTGGCGCGATGGGCGTTGAACTCGCGCACTGAGTTGAATGCCTTGCTGAGCTCATTGCGCCATTGCTCCATATAACGCTGCTGGCGGGTCAGATTATTGAGGATGGCCATGCGCGGACGCCCAGTCAGACGCAACAGCTCGATCTCAACCCGGTCTTTTTCTTTAATCCGCTTGGAGCCATCGACCACCAGGATGACGGCCGCACCCTCGGCCACCGGCGTCATCAGCTCGATATCATGGACATAGCGGGGATCATGGCGATGCGTCTGGACAAAGGCGCGGGCGAGATCCGGCAGGTCCGGATGGGCCTGAAAAAACTCCAGGATGGCATTAGGGTTTTGAAAGCCTGGGGTATCGATGAACTCGATGACGGCGCGACCATCGATCACGACTGGATAGACATCGGATTTGAGGGTGGTCCCCGCCCGTTTGTCGATCGGGATCTGGTCGTTCTCGGTCAGGGTCGCGACCACAGAGGATTTGCCGGCATTGGGATGTCCCATGATCGCGATACGGGGGATCTTGGCCGCCATCAGTCTTCTCCTTCCTCCTCTGGCGGGTTCAGCATCTCTAAACGCAGATAAGGATCGGCCATCTGATCGATCTTGGTCTGCCAATCGCGATAGTCAAAGGCACGCAGCGGCGGCAGGCGATCCTCGTCATCCGGATCCCCGACCAAGGCCAACAACAATTGGGCCTTGGGGCCAGCGGCGGCGCGCAGCTCGCGTAACAGGAGCAGGTTTTCAGTGATCGGCGGTTGGGAACCGTCCTGGATGATCGCAATCCGCGGCGGGGGCGATTCCCAGATCCCCTCCTCGATCAGGGCAAGCGCCCGCGCCGTCATCTGGCTGCCGGCACCGAAGGGTGCGGTTGCCCCGATCCGCCAACCGCTTAGTCGCCGCAAGAGTTCGGCGAGTCGCTCGCGGTCCTGGGGCTCAAGCAGGTCATCGACATCGACATGGATCAGGACAAGACAGGCATCGGCCTCATAACGCAATGCAGCCGGGTGTTCTGGGGAGGGCTGCATGCCTAGCCCAGACGAGACAGGGGCAATGTCCTCGCTATAGGCCTGGCTCGGCAGGCTAAGGGATACCTCCTCTCCAGGCCCAGGAGCAGGTCTGGAATCGGCCTCGGGTTCAGAGGTAACCCCGGCAAGCGGCGAAGGCTCAACCAATACGGGCTCGGACTGGTCATCCCGCTCCCCGCCCTTGTCCATCAGCGCAAAGGGTAAAGGGCCCTCGGCCCGGGGTGCCGGACCAGGCTCGGGCGGTGGGACAGAAAGTGAATCCGCCTGATCAGGACCGGCAACATCCGCCGGTGCGCCAGGCCCACCGGTCAGGGCCGGCTGGAGGCTCTCAGCTTGCTTCGGCGCTGCCCCCCTCCCTGGCTGGGGTGAGGACTCGCCCTGAGATTCGCGCCAGGGACGTGATCCGGGCAGAATCTGGCCTGAAGGCAAAGGCCCGATTAGGGCCGAGCGCCGCCGCTGGGCCGGCAGCTCGGTGGGGATATACATCTCGCTCCCCTCCCCCGTTTCACCGGCGCGCGTCTCCAGGCGTGTATCCAGATAAGGGGCGAGCATGCGCGCATACAGGGCCTGGATGCGCCCGTGGGTGAAGGTCAGATGCCTGAGGATCAGCTGTTGGGCAATGAGCGATCCCCCCAGCAGGCCAAGCCTTGGCAACAGGCCATAGGTAAAGAGCGCAAGGACCAGGAACCAGCGCCAGGCGCGTAGATGCTCGGGATTGGGCTCAAAGCCATGGCCAAGCAGGGCCCATTGTTCGAGATAGACTCGCGAGCCCTGGATCTGCTCTAGGGTGGGATAGCCCACCCCTTCGCCAAACAACCACCCCCAGGGCGCGGCGATCAGACGCACCAGGTCATAGATGGTCTGGGGATGAGCCGACAGCGAGGTCCCCCAGCCGAAGGCGATGTCGGTGAACCATTCGAGCAGGATGGTGGTCAGGATCGCCCCCAGATTGAAGGCGACCCCGAAGACCTGCAGAGGGATGAATAGATTGAGCAGGGCCAGGGGCTCATAGACGCTGAAATGGGTGCGGATCAGGCCCTGGGTCGCCAGGATGCGTTCACGCTGATCGGCGGCGAGATGCGCCAGTTGCTGCGCCTGCAACCAATGGGCCACTCGTTCAAACACCGGCTGCAATACCTGGTGCAAAAACCAGGATTCGTCGAGCCTAGGACGATCGCGCCTGAATAGCCGTTTCAGCCAGCTCAGGGTGACCCCCAGGGAGAGGGCAAACTGGAGGATGACCAACAGAAAAACAAACCAGGGGACACTGACCGGCAGATGGCCATCGTAATCGAGCAGGGTCGAGGTCAGGCTGATGCCGGCAAGCAGACCCATGAACGCCAAAAGGATCAACCCCAGACGCTGGGCGCGCGCAAAGACGAGTCCAGGCAATAGCCCCCGAATCGCCGGGTCCTCATCGGTACGCCTGCTTTTAAGCCACAGGCGCAGGCTCAGCCGGCGGTGCCGGTAAGTATGGGGCGCAAGGCCACCGAGCTGAGGTTCGATCTCCTCCAAATAGATTGCGCGATCGCGCGCCGCCAGATCCTTGCGGCTGGACGGCCGGTCGCGCAATAGCCGCTCATCGGCGTCGAGATAATATTCCAGATCGATGAGATCGGCGGCGGTCCATTCCGGCACCCGGGCTGATCCGGAGGTGGGGCGATGTAACGCCTCGGTGGGCTCTATCTGGTCCATAAACCGCTCATCGTCATCAGGGTATTCATTGATAGATATTCCAGGCGCAAGGGTTACACCAGGTGCCCCCCATCGCAGGGGGGGTCCGCTCGGCCATCATCCCCAGCCCCCCTTGCCATCCACCCACAGGCCAACACCCCAGGGGCCGGGCAACCAGACTAACGGCTCGCGGCGCGCGCCGTCTCGCGCAGACGCGCAACCAGGGACTCCAGGCCATTGCGCCGGCTAAGGCTCAGATGCCGATCCAACTCGAGCCGGTTCAAAAACGATCCCATCTCGAAGGCGAGGATCTCCTGTGCCCGCTGACCGGAATAGAGCCTCATCAGCAGGGCAATCAGACCGCGTACCAGGGCAGCATCGCTGTCTGCCAAAAACTCGATGACATCATCTGTACCTGGCCTGACCCGCACCACGAGCCAGACCTGGCTCTGACAGCCCCGTACCGCATTGGCCTCGGTCTTTAACGACTCAGGCATGGGCGGAAGCTGTTCGCCGAGCTCGATGAGATATTGATAGCGGTCCGACCAATCGGGCAGCAGGGCAAAGGTCTCGATCAGCTGTTCAGCGGCTGCTTGGACCGATTCGGCGCTGGCGGGCGGATACTCGATCGTCGAGGTCTCGGGGAACGCCGGCGTATCGCCGGTATAGGCCGTCCCTGGGCAGCCAAGATGGCGGCGCCCTCGGCTCGCCTCGGCGCGGATCTCCTCGAGTGCCGCGCCCAGCGCCTCGACCTCATCGAGCCGATTGTATAAAGCAAAAGAGGCGCGCGCGGTCGAGCTGATCCCCAAACGGTCCATCAGCGGCTGACAACAATGGTGCCCAGTGCGGATACAGATCCCGCGCAGATCCAAGCCGACGCCGATATCGAGGGTCGCAACCGGCGGGTCTTCCATCACCCAGGAGATCACCCCCGCCCGCCTCTGAGGCCGCCCTTTGAGGACCAGTCCTGGCACCTCCTCGAGACGCTTGACTGCGGCCTGGACCAAGGCCCGTTCGTGGGCCGCGATCGCCGCAAACCCGATCCTCTGCAGCCACCCGATCGCTGCACCCAAACCGATTGCGCCCGAGATATTGGGGGTACCGGCCTCGAACCGGTTCGGCAGACCGGCATAGCGCGTCTGGGCAAAGCTCACCTGTTCGATCATATCGCCGCCACCCTGATAAGGCGGCATGGATTCAAGCAGGGGGCGTTTGCCATAAAGCACCCCGATCCCGGTCGGCCCATAGAGTTTATGGCCCGAAAAGGCGTAAAAATCGACATCGAGCGCCTGGACATCGGTTGGGCCATGGGCCACCCACTGGGCGCCATCGACCAGGACCAAGGCGCCTGCCGCATGCGCCTCATCGACCAGCTCAGCGACTGGGTTGATGGTCCCGAGCGCATTGGAGACCTGGGTGAGGGCGAGGAGACGGGTCCGCTTGGAGAGTAGGCGGCGAAAGGCATCGAGATCAAGCTCTCCCGAATCATCGATCGGGATCACCCGGATCCTTGCCCCGGTCGCCTCGGCAACCATCTGCCAGGGGACGATGTTTGAGTGATGCTCCAGGGTAGACAGCAGGATCTCATCGCCGGGTTGCAGGTTTGCTCGCCCCCAACTCGCCGCGACCAGATTGATCGACTCAGTGGTGCCCCGGGTGAAGAGACATTCGGCAGGCTCCTTGGCATTGATAAAGCGCGCCACTGTGCTGCGTGCCTGCTCATAGAGCAGGGTTGCAGCCTGGGAGAGACGGTGGACCGCGCGATGGATATTGGCATGCTGGGCGCGATGATAATCGGCCACCGCCTCGATGACCTGTTGCGGCTGCTGGGTACTTGCAGCATTGTCGAGATAGATCAGCGGTGGGTCCCAGGGCCGATTGAGGATCGGGAACTGAAGACGGATGGCCTCGACATCGAGCACGGACCGACCCTGGGGGACAGGGCCCTGAACAGGGACCGGTTCGGCCCCCTTGCTCAGATCAGCATCTCCCTTCATTGCGACTGACCTCCCAGGCATTCGCAGAGGGCCTCACCCATCTGGGTCGGGGCGCGCACGGTGAGCACACCGGCGGCGGCGAGCGCCCGATATTTGGACTCGGCGGTCCCACTGCTGCCACTGATGATGGCTCCGGCATGACCCATCCGCCGTCCTTTCGGGGCAGTGACCCCAGCGATATAGGCGACCACCGGTTTGCTGACCTCGCCTTGGATATACTCGGCAGCGCGCTCCTCCGCATCCCCGCCGATCTCGCCGACCAAGAGGATCGCCCGGGTCTCTGGGTCCTGTTCGAAGAGACGCAGACAATCGATAAAGTCCAGCCCCTGGATCGGATCGCCGCCGATCCCAACGCAGGTACTTTGCCCAAGGCCTGCCCGGGTGGTCTGTTCGACCGCCTCATAGGTGAGCGTCCCCGAGCGCGAGATGATCCCCACGCAGCCGCGTTGATGGATATGGCCCGGCATGATCCCGATCTTGCAGGCCTCTGGGGTGATGATCCCCGGGCAATTAGGGCCAATCAGGACGCTCTCGCTGCCTGCCAAGGCGACCTTGACCCGCAGCATCTCGAGCACTGGGATCCCCTCGGTGATACAGACGATCACCCGAATCCCTGCGTCTGCGGCCTCGAGGATGGCATCGGCGGCGAAGGGCGCCGGCACATAGATCATGCTGGCATCGGCCCCGGTCGCCTCAACCGCCTCATGGACGGTGTTGAACACCGGCCGGTCAAGATGGATCTGTCCACCTTTGCCCGGCGTGACCCCCCCAACCAATCGGGTGCCATAGGCGATCGCCTGCTGGCTATGAAAGGTCCCCTGTTTGCCGGTAAAGCCTTGACAGATGACGCGCGTTTGGGCATCGACCAGGATGCTCATGCCTGCCCCCCCTGAAAATGGCGTGCCGCCTGGACCGCCAGCTCAGCCGCAGTTTCGAGCTCGCTTGCGGTCTGCACCGCCAAACCGCTCTCGACGAGCATCCGCAATCCCTCCTCAGCATGGGTCCCAGCCAGGCGCACCACCAGCGGCACCCTGACCTCGACCTCGCGCACCGCCTGGATGATGCCGGCGGCGATGAGGTCGCAGCGCACGATCCCGCCGAAGATATTGACCAGGATGGCAGCAACCCGGGGATCGGACAGGATCAGCTTGAAGGCCGCGGCTACTCGCTCGGCAGTGGTTCCACCGCCGACGTCCAAGAAATTGGCTGGCGAGCCGCCCTTGAGCTTGATGAGATCCATGGTGGCCATCGCCAGCCCGGCCCCATTGACCATACAGCCGATATCGCCGTCCAGCCGGATATAGTTAAGCTCATGGGCGCGGGCCTCCATCTCGTGCGGATCCTCCTGGGACGGGTCGCGCAAGGCCTCAAGCTCAGGATGGCGCCCCAGGGCAGTGTCGTCGAGTACGATCTTGGCATCGAGGGCAACCAGTTCGCCTGTCTCGGTCAGGGCCAAGGGATTGAGCTCGATGAGGCTGGCATCGCAGTCGATGAATAACCCATAGATCCCCTGCATCAGCTTGGCGAGCGTCTGGATCTGGTTGACCGCAAGCCCCAGGGCATAACCGATCCGCCGCGCCTGATAGGTCAGAAAACCGGCAACCGGATGGATCTGGACCCGGATGAGGGCGCTGGGGTCCTGGGCAGCAAGGGTCTCGATCTCCATCCCACCGCTTGCCGAGGCGATAAAGGTTAGACAGGCCCGGCTGCGGTCGATCAGGAGGGCAAGATACAGCTCGCGCTGAATCGCAATCGGACGCTCAATCAGCAGGGTATTGACTGGCAGACCCCGCGGTCCGGTCTGGTCGGTGACGAGCCTCGCGCCCAAAAGGCGCCGCGCCTCGGATTCAGCCTGATCGGGCGATTTGACCAAAATCACCCCACCCCCACGCCCGCGCCCGCCGCTATGGATCTGGGCCTTGACCAGCCAGCGGCTACCGCCGAGCCGGTCACAGGCAGCACGCGCCGACTCTGGGGTCTTAGCGAGCACCCCCTCTGGGATTGGGAGCCCGCGTTCGCGCAGTAGACCTTTGGCTTGAAACTCATGCAGATTCATTGATCTCGCTCATCGAGGCATGGAAAACCACCCAGGCTGTCCGCAGGTGCGCATGGCGCACCCTAACTATACTGCAGCCGATCAGGCCGCCACCATGAAGGTATACAGCTGCATACCCTCAAGGATTCGATCATGGACACATCCTACCCCAGTTGGAATGCGCTGCGCTGGCTGTTTTTATTCAGGCTCCTGATCGTGATCGGGCTAGTGCTCTCATTCTCACCCGCCTGGACTGATCCGGCCATTGCCCGCTCAAACCTCCACGATGCCTGGAACATGATCCTGGGCTATGCGTTCCTGGTGCTCGCAAGCGGCCTTGGGCGGTCAAGTCCAATTTTTGCTGTAAATTCGATCCGGTAAATCGTTTCCCGTCACCCGTTAAGCGCAACCACCTTGCCGTCATCAGCCGCTGATTTTTGGGTGGCCGCCCATTCGTTGAATTCGTCCATGTCGAGGTATTTCCTCTCCTGCCAGACCTCGTTCTGCTCGGCCAGCAAGGC
>CALALB010000091.1 GCA_937923175.1 uncultured Chromatiaceae bacterium
CGGAAAAAGCCTTCCTTATCCTCGACTGAGATCCGGCGGCTAAAATCGCCATTGGCCGCTGCCTGCACCAACTCGGCGATCTCGCGCTCGGCGATGACCTCCGAGGTGCGGTCGCGCCATTGGGTGACCCGTCCGGCATAGTGGCCATGCTCGTCCCAAACCGGGGTGGCGATCAGGCGCAGATGGTGCCCGGCAAAGACCATATCGAAATGCCGGGTTGCAGGGAGCTGATCGCGATAGGCGGCGGCGACCGCCTGGTCTTCGAAGTACTGAGCCAGACTGGTGCCGATCAGGCGCTCGACATCAAAGCTCGGATTATGTTTGCGAATCTCAGGGGTTAGGGTCTGCCAGAGTTCTTGGCAAGACTGATTCATATAGATCAGCAGGTTGCGATCATCCGAGACCGTGACTGGAATGGTGACATTGTCCAGACCGATGCGGATACGCAGGTTTTCATGGGCCACCCGTCGCGCATCCTGGATATCGAAGTCGAGCCGCGCCTGGACCAGTTTGAGCGCAAGGAGCATGGCGCCCAGTTCATCATGGTTCTTGATCTCGATGCGGGTCGTGTAATCGCCGTTGGCGATGGCCTTGAGATGGATGAGCGCGGCATTGAGGGGGGTGATGACCTTGCCTTTGATCCAGAGGCCGAGCAGGACCGAGGCCAGGATCGCCATCAGGGCCAGGCCGATGGCGTTTTGGGCAGCCTGTTCGGCGGCGTGGATGGACTGTTCGCGTTCCGCGGTCAATTGCTGCTGGAGGCGATGGTGTGACGGCTCGAGCAGCGACTTATAACGGCGCCAGGCCGGAAGTTCCTCGTTGTTGTAGGTCTGTTTGGCGGCACTGAACTCACCCTCATCGATCAGGGCCAAGACCCGATCCTGGATCGCGATCTGCTCGTGATAGAACTGATCGATCAGCTCCAGGGCGCGTTTTGCCGCTGGATCATCGCTGATGCGCTGTCGCAGGGTCTCCAGGCTGCGCTGGAATTTTGCGCGCGACTCAAAGACATTATCCCGCGCCTGTTTATCGCTCGGATTCAGAAACAGATACCGCACGGCGGCGGTCATCTGCAGGCTAGAATCCAGCATGCCGCGATAGGCGTTTTCGAGCACCTGGGTATGTTCGTTGATATACCGCAGATACTGGCTGGTGTTATTCAGGCTCAGCAGACTCAGGGCCAGGGCCAGGCTGAACAATCCCACCAGCAGGGTGAGCGTCACAAACAGCGCCCAGCGGACCGGGATGTCGCGCAGGCGTTGGAGCAGGCGTTGACCCAAACCCTGGGCCGGCTTGCCGGCCCGCAGCCGGGCATAGAGCGCCTCGGCTGCGGCGATCTGCTCACGGGTGGGTTTGCGGCGCACCGAGATATAGCCGATCTTCTCGCCCTTTTCGTACAGAGGGGCCACATTGGCGTCGACCCAATAAAAATCGCCGTTCTTACAGCGATTCTTGACGATCCCAGTCCAGTTCTGGCCGGCCTGGATGGCATCCCACATCTCCTTGAAGACCGCCGGCGGCATGTCGGGATGGCGGATGATGTTTTGAGGGGCGCCCAAAAGCTCTTGCTCGGAGAAGCCGCTGATCTCGACGAAATCACGGTTGAAGCTGGTGATGCGGCCCTTGAGGTCGGTCTTGGAGACGATCAGCTGGTCATCCCGCAGTACACGTTCGACATCGGTGACAGGCAGATTCATGCGCATAGCGGACAGTTCTCCCTTGGACTGGATGGCGTATCAGGCCGGTTTGGGCAAGATGCGGGCGCACGCCGAACCGATTTGGTTCTAAACTGCTTTTAATTATCATACCGGATCTGATCAGGAGTCGCGCATGCTCGATCGTCGCCCTCTAGTCTCGGCCCTCGGTGTTGCCCTGAGTGTTCTGATACTCGGGGCCTGTGGCCCCAGGCCGCAGACAGCAGCTGAGCTCACGATGCCCCCTGCTGGTCCAGCCAGCTTGGATGATCTCACCCTGGTGGATTGTCTATTGCCAGGTCAGGTACGCCAGCTTGGGGCCCAGTTGACCTATCTTGGCCCCAGGCGTCTGGTGAAATCGACCAAGAACGACTGTGCGATCCGCGGCGGCGAGTTTGTGCTCTTCGATCGCTCGGATTACCGGACCGCCTTGGCGACCCTATTGCCCAAGGCCCAGGCTGGCGATCCTGTCGCCCAGACCTATGTCGGCGAGATCCATGAAAAGGGGCTGGGTCTAACCGCTCCAGACTATCGCCAGGCTGCTGAATGGTACCAGCGCGCTGCTGACCAAGGCCATGCCCCAGCCCAGATCCATCTCGGCGCGCTCTATGAGCGCGGTCTGGGCGTTCCGCTCGATAAGGCCAGGGCGCTTGATCTCTATCGACGCGCCTCGGGGATCGCCGATGACCCCTTGATCTTCGAGTCTAGGCTCAAGGCTGAGCGTGAGGCCTTCCAACGCGAGCTCGCAGTGCGCAACCGGCTGGCGGCTGCCTTGCGCGCCCAGTTGCAGCAGGCCAAGACTGCGCCACCTGCTCCAGTCACCAAACCACCGGCAGCCCCAGCCGCACCCAAACAGCCTGTCAACCCTGGGCCCCAAACCCCGCCTATCCCAACGCCTCAACCCCAAGCGGACGCGGTCAAATTGCCGCTCGATGCCAACCAGCTGGAGCGTCAGGCCAAAAGCCAGCTCCTGGATGCCCAGAGCGAGGCTGAACGCATCGAGAGGGAGATCCATGCGATCGAGACGCTCAAACAAAGCGATACCGGCAAGACCAAGGCCGCCCAGTTGGGTAAATTGGAGCTTGCCCGCCGCGAGCAACGGCAACTGCTTGTCGAGACAGCCCAACAGCTCTCGCAGGTCCAGAGGGCGGGGGGGGCGTTATAGGATAGGGCGCATTGGGCAAGGGCCGGTCTCTATAATCCCTCCAGCTTAAAGATGCGGGCGGAATGGCAGGATATGGCAGTAGGTGATGACCGCTAAATAGGGCCATTGCTAGACTTGCTGGCCTTATCTCGGAAGTGACTGTGTCTCTGTCCAGGTGCGGGATATCGCTATGTCCAAAGCCCTGGCCCTGATTGTCGATGACGAGGCGGATCTGTTGGATCTGATCCGCATTACCCTTGGCCGGATGGATGTGGAGGCGGTGACAGCGCTGAACATCGCCGAGGCCAAGCGTCAGCTCGAACGTCACCGCATCGACCTGTGTCTCAGCGACCTCAGCCTGCCAGATGGCAGCGGATTGGATCTGGTCCAGTATATCGCGCTGCGCTATCCAGACCTGCCGGTGGCCATGATCACGGCCTATGGCAGCATGGAGTCGGCGGTGGCGGCGATGAAGGCAGGGGCCTTTGATTTTGTAGCCAAACCGATCGATCTCGTGGCACTGCGCAATCTGGTGGATGCCGCATTGCGTCTGCGCAGGCGCTCTCTCCCTCTCGGTGAGCAAGGCGCGGCCAGTGAAAACCCATTGATCGGTAGCTCCCCGATCATCGCGCAGATCCGTGCCCTGATCGCCAAGCTCGCCCGCACCCAGGCCCCAGTGTTCATTACCGGTGAGAGCGGGACCGGCAAGGAATTGGCAGCGCGGCTCATCCACGCCCAAGGCCCGCGTCGCTGCGGCCCATTTGTCCCAGTCAATTGCGGCGCGATCCCACCAGATCTGGTTGAAGGCGAATTGTTTGGTCACAAAAAGGGCAGTTTTACAGGGGCCGTCGCGGATAAGGAGGGATTATTTCAGGCTGCTGCAGGAGGGACGCTCTTTCTTGACGAGATTGCTGAGCTGCCCCTGCCAGCCCAGGTCAAGCTCCTGCGCGCGATCCAGGAGAGGGCGGTGCGTCCGGTCGGCGCTGCGCATGAGATCCCGGTTGATGTGCGGCTGATCAGCGCGAGTCACCGCGATCTGGTTCGGGAGGTCGAGGAGGGCCGTTTCCGCCAGGATCTGTTCTATCGCATCAATGTCATCGAATTGCGCATGCCCGCATTGCGCGAGCACCCCGAGGATATCCCAGAGCTTGCGGTCTATATCCTAAACCGATTGGCCGAAAGAAGCCTGACGCGCAACCAGTCACCCTGCCCGAGTCTGGCACCTGAGGCGATCGCAATGCTCCAGCGTCATCCCTTCCCAGGGAATGTGCGCGAGCTGGAAAACATCCTCGAGCGGGCCTTGGCCCTGTGTGAAGGCATCGTGATCCGACCCGAGGATCTGTACCTTCAGGAGCGTCCTGGCCCGAGATCAAGCCTAGATGATCCCCAGACGCAGCCCGGTCTGGGCCAAACTGCGGATCTGACCGATCGCGGGCAAGGGACCTGGGACCTCGAGTCAGCGGCCTGGGCGCTCGGTATCAGCCAGTTGGCCTTGTGCTATCGGTTGAAACGGCTTGGGATCGGTCCGGTTCAGGGACTATGGCCTGCGAGAGATCGGCGGCAGAATCAGGGCATTGGGGCAGGGCATGGCCAGTGCTGAATAGGAGCAGAGGCGATGATTTTGAAGATCATCATCGATGACCAGGTGTATCAGGTGCGGGTTCCCGATGCCATCCTGGCTGGGGCGCAGGATTATTTCGATCGGCTTGACCGAGATATGGACAACGGATGGCGGATGGGGCGTGAATGGGTCGCCTCGCCGGACCGAATCCAAAGATGCCAAATCGTGGCCGACCGCCTATTGACTGCGCTTGAGACCAACAATGAGAAGCTCGGGACTCTGTTGGCAGGCTATCTCCTAACCCGCTTGCCGGGCGTGGATACGGTGATACCAGACATCCAGGGTGAGCCCCAAAACACCCAGTTCGAGCTGGGTCAGCCTGCACCGATCCTTGCCCCCTCTGGGCAGGGTCAGATCCAGGATTCAGCCGGGGGTGGTCCAAGCAAGATCACGGCCCTGGAGCAGGCTAGCCGCGAGGTCACGCCTGTATTCAAGGTTGGGCATGGCTATCGCTTTTCGGTTTTCGACCCCAAAACTGGGGAGTGGCGTGATTCGCCCCTGGCTGCAACCGAATCCGAGGCGATGCGGTTGCGCCAGGAGGCCGTACGCTTGCGTTATCAAGCGCTGCTGGCCGAGGACGGTTGATCCAGTCCCCGGCCGAGGGATGCCTAGTTGCCCTTATTGAGGGTATCGATCTTCAACAGTGTATAGGCCGGGCAAAAGCCGATGGCGCCGGTGGCCAGGACAATCAGGCCCAGGATGTCAAGGATAATAGCGCCGGTCATCAGACCGGCCAGGATCAAGACGCCCGCTGCGGCCAGGCGAATGTTGCGATCCATGGGTCCGACATTTTTAGGGAGGTTCTGAAACATCTCGTTCTCCTGATCTTGCGAAAAATGACCGGTGCCGAGCACACCTGATCCGTTGGACCGGGCGGTCAGCCAGGCGTTCCCCGATTTAAAACAGCGCATGGGAGCGGCTGATATATTTGGTCAACTCGATGTGCTGGGCATTCATGCGTCTGACGATCTCCTGGCTGACCCGCACGATATTCTGCATGACCCGATAGACCAGCCAGGGATGCTCGGGTACCAGGAATTCAAAGGCCTCGCGTTCGATGCTGCAGACCTGGGTTCGCCCCAGCGAACGCAGGGTCGCCGTATGCGGTTGACCGCTGATAAAACCGAGCTCGCCTGCCAGATCCCCAGTCGACAGGACATGGATGGTGGCATATTCACCCTTGCCGAGCTCATGCGTCACCGCAATTGCCCCCTCGGTGATCACATGCAGGCTGTTGTCGATCTTGCCTTCTTCGATCAGGATCTCCTGATCGGCAAGACGGCGACAATAGGCGATCGAGGCTAGGGCCATGACCTGATCATCGGTCAGATTGGCCGTCAGCCTGGAGTGGCGCAGATAATCGAAGTTGTCGCTGCCGCCCATTCCATTGCCCCCTAATATTTTGAATTGCTAAGTCTCTAGTCCATATAGTTTGGGTCAGATGGGGCGGCGGGGCAAGCGGGTATATGCCTAATGTCCATTACCTGCGGTCAGGGGTCGGGTTGCTGAACGCATGCAACCCTTGACCAACAAAAGGTCCGCCCATAAAATATGTCGCTTGTGATCTTCCCCGGTAGCTCAGTCGGTAGAGCGGGTGACTGTTAATCACTAGGTCGGCGGTTCGAGCCCGTCCCGGGGAGCCAAAAATCCATCCGCTGATTTCAGCCCTTCTTATTTAACGCAAGACCCCGTGGGGTGATCCCTTCGGGGTCTCGTCGTTTCAGGCCTATCCACGCCGACTTACGCCCGCCCGCACATTGACCCAATTCTCCGTTTCGAAGCACCCAGTCCAGGGTCTAGGTGTTGTATCCCGTGAATTGCCCAATACTGCGCAGGCGCGGTTACCTGATGGCCCGCCGTATCCTGCGGGAGCTGCTGAGGGCCGAAGCTGGGCCGGCGACATCCTGCTCCGGGGCATTGTCATGAGGGTTCGCTTACCCAAGCCTATCGCGCACCACACCCGTGATCCGGGCCGAGATGACGGCAGGCCGCAAGCCCATTCAGGGGCTGGCCCAGAGCTACC
>CALALB010000092.1 GCA_937923175.1 uncultured Chromatiaceae bacterium
GCCAATCCGTGGTGGTGAGACGGTTTTAATCTTGATTGAGTGAGGATGTTTAAGATGAGCGACGTTGCAAAGCCAAAGAATCCGGAAGACGATTGGAAGATCTGGCTGGTCGTCAACCCTGCCACCTGGCTGATGCCGATCTTCTATGCTCTGTTGGTCTTGGCAATCGCCGTCCATTGGGTGGTTTTCGCTGTCGGTCTGGGCTGGAAGTAAGCCTTGCCCCTGGGCTCTGTCCCAGGTATGCTGAAAACCGCCGGCTTTATTCAGCGAATGGATGTCTTAAGGGGCATCCATCCGCTGTTTTGGTTTTTAAGAATGTCAAACGATCGGCCAGCACCCCAAAAGCGGGGGGGCGATGTTCTGTCGCGTGCCTTTAAAAATACCTGTCGATACTCCTGACCGAACTAGATTAATCCTACTCAGAAAAAGCACTTCATTCGTAAAAAGACGGAACTGCTTGCTAGCTGCCAGCCATCGTGTCTGGCGATGACGGCGCCGGCCTTGCGACCTCGCCCAGGGTAGCCAATCCTTCCACTCTAGGGGCCTGCTGGGTAACATTCTCGCGTCTTTAAGGAAGGAGAGAGAGTCCTTTTATCCCCTCTCAGTTCGGAGACAAAAGTGGCATGACTGAACCCCTTGATCCAAGGTTACTTGCCTGGCGTCAGCTCATTCGTCGATTGCTACCCTTTGCGGATGTCGCAACACCCGAGGTGCCGATGGCGCGCCTTTTGCGCCTGTCGCTTTTTCAGGTCTCGATCGCTATTGCCATGGTCCTGCTGACTGGCACGCTCAACCGCGTCATGGTCGTCGAGCTGGGTGTGCCCACCTGGTTGGTGGCGACCATGTTGGCGTTGCCCTTGGTGTTTGCCCCTTTCCGCGCCCTGATTGGGCATCGCTCCGACTACCATCATTCGGCCTTTGGCCTAAGGCGCATCCCTTACATCTGGTTTGGAAGCATGATGCAATTCGGCGGCTTTGCCATCATGCCCTTTGCCCTATTACTCCTCTCGGATACCTCGAATACCTTTAATTTCCTGGGCACCTTGGGTGCTGCGTTGGCCTTTTTGCTCGTCGGCGCCGGTCTGCATACCACGCAAACCGCAGGCCTGGCCTTGGCGACGGATATCGCGCCTGCCGATAAACGCCCGCGCGTGGTGGCCCTGCTCTATGTCACCCTGTTGATCGGCATGGTGCTGAGTTCATTGCTTTTTGGGCGTTTGTTAACCCACTTTTCGCCCCAGCTCTTGATCCAACTGATCCAAGGGGCAGCGGTCGCTACCATTGTCCTGAATCTGATTGCCCTCTGGAAACAAGAGGCCATCGATCCGGAACGCGCGGCCCATCCGGTCGAACGCCCCTCATTTTGGGAATCCTGGCGCGAATTTGCCGCAGGCGGGCAGCCAAGTCACCTGCTCATCGTGGTCGCCTTGGGGACAGCAGGATTTACCATGCAGGATGTCTTGCTTGAACCCTATGGTGGTCAGGTCTTAAAGATGAGTGTTGCCCAGACCACTGCCCTGACCGCTTTATGGGCAGGCGGTACCCTCCTATCTTATATTCTGGCAAGCTATTGGCTTAGGCGCGGCGGTAATGCCTATCGTCTCGCTACCCTCGGCCTGGTTAGTGGGATTTTGGCCTTTGCGATTGTGATCATGGCTGCGGGCCTGGGTTCGGTCATGCTGTTTCGGCTAGGCACGGCGCTCATCGGTTTTAGCGGCGGCTTGCTGGCAGTGGGTACCCTGACTGCGGCTATGGATATGGCAAGCGCCGACCATGGCGGTGTCCATAGCGGACTTGCGCTCGGTGCCTGGGGTGCGGTTCAGGCAACGGCCAATGGAATTGCCACCGCTATGGGCGGAACCTTGCGCGACCTCATCTCCAGCCTGGCGCAGGCAGGGGCCTTGGGGCCCAGCATGACTGGACCTGCCACCGGCTACATCGCGGTCTATGGTCTAGAGGCCCTCTTATTGACTGCGGCCTTGCTCGTGAGCATCCCGCTAGCGCTTAAGCCCGGCGGGCGCACGCCGCGTAGCTCAGCGAAGATCGGACTCGAGCATATGCCATAATCAATCCGACTTTGGTCCGGGCCTGCTCCAGGTCCTGCGATCAAGGGGCGCCGGGCGATGCCGTTTGCTGGGCCCTGTTTTCGGTGCGTGCCCGTTCAATCAACTGATCAGCGATGATGAGCAAGTCGGCCAGGGTACGCGCTCGGCGCCCGAGGACGACATAGCGCCCTGCCACAGCGATCGTTGGTACCGCATCGATCTGATAACGCTCGGTCATGTACTCGCTGCGCTTGACCTTGGTGTGAACATCAAAGGATTCAAAGGCCTCCTGAAAGGCCATCCGGTCAATCCCTTTGGATTTTAGCCATTCCATGAGCGTTGATTCCTGATAGAGCTTGAGCCGTTGCTCATGGATGGCCGCAAAGATCTCTTGATCGAGCTGTTCTAAAGCGCCTAGTGATTGTAAGGCATAAAACAGGCGAGCCAGGGTTGCCCAGGCTTGCCGTCCGAAGGTCACAGGAACGCGTTGCAATACGACGTCCTCTGGTAGATTGGCCTCCCATTGTTTGAGCAATGGGTTTAGGGAGGCGCAATGGGGGCAGCTGTATGAAAAAAACTCCAAGACCTCGATTCTGCCAGGGGTATCGGTCGGCTGGGCTGGAATCACGGCACGCCAATCCTGACCCTCTTCCAGAACAGCGCGGGTTAGGGAGGGTAAGCTGGCAAGGGCAAAGGCACCCAGCATACAGTGGTGAAAGCGTCTGCGTGTTAGCGGCATATATAACGATGCTCCCAAGTACTCCGGTACTGTGCTGCCCCCCCTTTTGTCGATTGGCGCTGAGGACAGACTACCCATCATACCCGCATAGGGTCCGGTTCCGTAAGTAGCCTGACAATTCACCTGGGACCGTCCTATTTGCCCATGAGGCAAGTAGGGTGATCTTGAGGTGGCTGCGCTGATTGCCTGCCCTGACGGCTGAGGACGGGTTTGCGCAGGCTGGTGAGGTTGGACTGAACCTTCTTGGTCTAGCCAAACAGATGCTTGTCTAGAAAGCGATCTCAACCATCCCAATAGACTTGTTCTCGGGCTCAAGCCGATAGACTGCCCTATACGCCGGGGTTCCGACCCAACAAATGCTTCGTTCACCGCTATATTAACTGCCGACAGGCATCTGGCATAGATCTTTCGGTTAGGCTGTATCAGCCCCCGTTCTCATCCCTTGTCCTAAAATGAGTTTACCTGGCCGTTGAGGGGGAGAGACCTGAAACGAAGAATTGTAAAATTTTGTCTTTGCGTAGTATAATGAGAAATTCGATTTCAGAAACTCCTTGCCTCACCCCTTGCTGGGGAGGCTGCATCAATCCATAAGGAGCCTCGATGCGACATTACGAAGTGGTCTTTTTGGTTCATCCGAGTCAGAGCGAGCAGGTGCCCGGCATGATCGAGCGTTACCTGAGCAACCTGGAGAAGCGGGGCGGTGTTGTCCATCGCTGTGAGGATTGGGGGCGGCGGCCCCTGGCCTACCCCATCAACAAGGTTCACAAGGCGCATTATGTCTTGATGAATATCGAGTGCGATCAAGAGGCCATCGACGAGCTCGCCAATGCCTTTCGCTTTAATGACGCCGTGCTGCGCAATCTGATCATCAAGCGCAAATCGGCGATCACTGAGCCTTCGCCCCTAGCCAAAAGCAATGAAGAACGTCAGCGCAGCGAACGCGCCGAGGCCCTAGATAAAGAGGACCTTGCCCCAGACTCTGCCCTCACCGATGATGAAGAGACAACTGGGGTTCAAGCGGCTGAAGTTGATGACTAAGGCCCGCCCCGCCAATTTATTCTGGCCAATGAATCTGAGGATAAGAAGATGTCGCGTTTTTTTCGCCGTAAGCGCTATTGCCGTTTTACCGCAGAAGATATTGCTGAGATCGATTACAAGGATGTCAATCTGCTGAAATCCTATATCAGTGAATCGGGCAAGATCGTCCCTAGTCGTATCACTGGGACCTCGGCAAGGTATCAGCGTCAGCTCGCGCGTGCCATCAAGCGCGCTCGTTATCTCGCGCTCTTGCCCTATACGGACAGACACTAACGACCGGTAACCCGCCGCCCAGGGTAAAGCCTGGACAACGCTAAGGATTAAGGCGATGAAGGCGCTTGCGCGGTTCATCATGGGCGGTCATTCTTCGGCAGCCTTGGTTGCCACGGGTACAGGGCTGTTGGCGCTGGTGATTCCGTTTATCGGGATCCTCAGCACTGCCACAGTTGGCTTGGTCACCTTGCGCCAAGGGATGCGCTCAGGCGGCTGGTTATTGACCAGCTCGACCCTGGCCAGTTCATTGATCGCCTGGTTTGCCCTGGGCAATCCCTGGCTGGGGGTTGGGCTGCTTGTCCTATTGTGGGCGCCGATCTGGGGTCTGGCCATGCTGTTACGCCTGAGGCGTTCATGGCCCCTGACCCTGCAGGTTGCACTAGGGGCCAGCATGATTCTGGTGCTCGCCTTGTTTGGGCTCATGGACGACCCGGTGCGTTATTGGCGCGAGCTGTTTGCACCCTTGATTGAAACCCTGGTCAGGGATGGAGTGGTCGGCGCCGAGCTTAGCCAGTCGTTGCTCGAGCGCCTGTCTCAGTGGATGGCGATCGGGTTTGTCGCCGCCCTATTGATGCAGGCCCTCATTGGCCTGATGATCGCACGGGCCTGGCAATCTCAACTCTATTATCCAGGTGGGTTCACCTCTGAGTTTGGCGCCTTGCGCCTCCATCCAGCGACAGGGGCTTTATTTTTGGTGTTTTTGGTCTGGGGTCTGAGCATCGGACCTGGAGTGGGTCTGGCGCTGGCATCCGTGTTGGCTGTGGTCCTGTTGGTGCAGGGCTTCGCCATTATCCATGGTGCGCTGGCCTTGCTCGGCGTCCATCATGGCTGGCTTGGGGCCCTGTATTTGGTGTGGCTGTTGTTTCTACCCCAGATAACCCTATTCCTGGTCGGACTGGGTCTACTCGATCCCTGGCTTGACCTACGCACGCGCCTAGCGCGTCTTCGTTCTAAGGGCACATAGGTTTTCGTGAGTTCATCCGTTGCGAGGAGGATACAGATGGAGGTCATTCTGCTCAAAAATGTCACCAATCTCGGTGGCCTCGGGGATAAGGTCAAGGTCCGCGGCGGCTATGGACGCAACTATCTCATCCCCAAGGGATTCGCCGTCCCTGCAACCCCGGAGAATCTCAAGGCATTCGAGGAACGCCGGGCCGAGTTGGAACGGGCGGCGGCTGAGGCGTTGGCCGCTGCCCAGGCCCGCAAGTCTCAATTCGAGGGCAAGCGTCTGACGATCGCCCGCAAGGCCGGCGATGAGGGGCGGCTGTTCGGTTCGGTGGGCGCGGCTGATATCGCTGAGGCTGCGCGCGAGATGGGCCTTGAGCTTGCCAAATCCGAGGTCCGCCTGCCCAATGGGGTGTTCCGCTCCCTGGGCGAGTATCAGGTCAGGCTGCATCTCCATCCCGAGGTCGATGTCGACATTATGATCGATATTGTCCCTGCGAGCTGATCTGATAAACCTCACCCAAAGGCGTCCCCTTCAGCCGCGTCCAAAGGGACGCGGCCTGACTCCCCCGTCAATATCCCGGTGGGCCAGTGGCATCCTGGTCTAGACTGGTTCATCCTTAGCCCTGGCATTGCTTAAAAGACTATCGCCCTGAGCGGGCAGTCTCTGTCCTGGGCAACCAGGGCCGAAACGGGCAGCTCTCATGTTCGAGACCAATACCAGGGATACGGCGGCTGGCGGCGATGAGCTGCGCGTCCCCCCTTATCATCTCTATGCCGAGCAATCCTTGCTGGGTGGACTGCTTCTGGATAACAGTGCCTGGGAGCGCATCGCTGACCTTGTCCGCGAACAAGACCTTTACCGGCGCGAGCATCGGCTTATCTTTAGGGCGATCGCCAAACTTGCCGACACCAATCAGCCCTTCGATGTCGTCACCCTCGCGGAAACCCTCGAGCGAGAGGGGCGGCTGAAGGAGGCAGGCGGGTTATCCTATCTGGGGATGTTGGTCAATCAGACGCCCAGCGCCGCCAATATCCAGGCCTATGCGCGGATCGTGCGCCAAACCTCGGTCCGACGTCAGATGATTGCGGTGGGAACCGCGATCGCCGACAGTGCCTATCATCCCCAAGGTCGGGATTCGGCCGAATTGCTCGATGAGGCCGAGCGCTTGGTCTTTGCCATTGCCGAGCAGGAGGCCCGGGGTGGGGATGGGTTTCAATCGATCCGCCAGCTTTTGAATCAGGCTATCGAGCGGATCGATGCCCTCTATCAACGCGCCGAACCGGTGACTGGCCTAAGCACCGGCTTTACCGATCTCGATCAGATGACCTCGGGTTTGCAGCCCTCGGATCTCATCATTGTCGCCGGTCGTCCCTCGATGGGTAAGACCAGCTTTGCGCTGAACATCGCTGAGCATATCGCTATCCAAACACGCCGACCGGTTGCTGTGTTTAGCATGGAGATGCCTGGCGATTCCTTGGCGATGCGTCTCATGTCCTCCCTGGGGCGAATCGATCAGCATCGGGTACGCACCGGGAAGCTTGCAGATGATGAATGGCCGCGTCTGACCTCAGCGGTGAATCTGCTCTCCGAGACCGCAATCTTCATCGATGACACCCCGGCCCTCACCCCGATCGAGGTTCGCGCCCGGGCCCGGCGCCTAAAGCGTGAGCAAGGGGATCTCGCCCTGATCGTGCTCGACTATCTGCAGCTGATGCAGGCACCAGAGGTCGGCGAAAACCGCGCCACTGAGATCTCGGCGATTTCACGGGCGCTCAAGAGTCTGGCGCGCGAGCTCAATGTGCCGGTCATCGCCCTCTCCCAGCTCAATCGGAGCCTCGAACAGCGGCCCAATAAGAGACCCGTGATGTCGGATCTGCGCGAGTCAGGGGCGATCGAACAGGACGCTGACCTGATCATTTTCATTTACCGGGATGAGGTCTATCACAAAGACAGCCCAGACAAGGGGGTGGCCGAGATCATCATCGCCAAGCAGCGCAATGGACCAATCGGTACCCTGAAGTTGACCTTCCTTGGCCAATACACCAAGTTCGAGAACTATATCGACGACTATTATGGGGAAGGTCGCTGAGTATACCCCAGGGAATAAGGATTGACTTGTTGTTGCTGGTCACACGCAGCTAATAGGGCCTGCTAGCGTGTAATTGGAATCAAAAGGGTATTGCCGTGCAGCTCATAACCAACAAGACAGGGAATGTCGTTGATGGATCCTCGGTCAAGTCCAATTTTTGCTGTAAATTCGATCCGGTAAATCGTTTCCCGTCACCCGTTAAGCGCAACCACCTTGCCGTCATCAGCCGCTGATTTTTGGGTGGCCGCCCATTCGTTGAATTCGTCCATGTCGAGGTATT
>CALALB010000093.1 GCA_937923175.1 uncultured Chromatiaceae bacterium
AGTCCGTCCGGTAACGGCGGCGCTGGGGCAGAGGGGTCTTGCGATACTTTGGAAAGTGACCCCTGGCAGAGACGCAGGTGGGAAACCAAACCCGGCGGGGCAGGAAGGAAAGGGTGCGCATGTTTGCGCAGGTTCTTGATAGCAGACTGAATCCCGCCTGTACCTGACAATCAGGCCTGTGCCTCAGGGGCTGGTTATTGAGGATCCGTTAATCTGCGGGGAGAGGGGGTAAAGAGGATGGGTCATTGTCAGAGACTCGATGTATTCGATGATCCTTTGGTCTGGTCGGCGATCGTTTCAGGTCAGGCCCGGCTTGATCTTGGTCTTGATCCAGGTCCGGGTGGGCATCCTGCCTTGCGTCTGGTCTTTGATTTTGGGACAGGCGGCGGCTTTGTCGTAGCGCGTCGGCCATGGCCTCTCATCCTTCCTGGCAGCTTCTCCCTCCACCTTCAAAGCCGGGCCCAGGGGCAGGCGCAGGGGATCGAGATCAAGCTCATCGATCCCAGCAATGAAAACGTCTGGCTGTGGCGCAGCGACTCCTGGGATCCGGGCCCAGATTGGCGTGACCTGATCCTCAATGGCCGTGATTTTGCCTTTGGCTGGGGGCCGGGGGGCGGTGGGGCGCCTGAGGAGCTCGGCGCCCTCGAGATCGCTGTCATCGGTGGGGGCAAAGGGACGCTCTGGTTGGCTGGCCTTGAGCTTGAGGATCGCACGCCGCCTGCAAGACCTACGATAGGTGCAACAAGCGGTTTATCCGTCCGGGCTGAGGCGGGTGAATGGAACGCTAAGGATCCGACCACCGGCAAGCCGGAAACCCCTTTCCATCCCGAGCGCTCGGCGCCCTGGATCGAGCTCGACTGCGGGAGACCATGTGATTACAGCGCCTTGCAATTGACCTGGGGGACGGCTGGTCCACACCCCTTGCGCATCCTGGCGCGCGATCGCGAGGATCAAGATTGGCGTTGCCTCTATGAGGCCCCCTATGCCCAGGGTCTGCGGGATCTGTTTTATCTCGGGAATGGCTGTTCGCGTTTTGTGCGCATCGAGCTGCTCGCCAGTGCTGCCGAATCAGCCCCGGCCCTGACCGATTACCGGCTCCTGCCTGCTGCCTATGCCCGCTCGCTCGAGGATTTTTTTGCCCGTCTGGCCGCCGAATCCCCCTATGGTCATTATCCGCGCTGGCTCTATCGCGAACAGATCGATTGGACAGCGGTCGATCGGCCAGAGGGTCGGACCCCAGCGCTGATCAGCGCGGATGGTGCCATCGAGGTCGGGCGCGCCTGGCCCATGATTGAGCCTGTTCTGTGGACCGGTGAGCGATTATTGACTTGGGCTGATTGTGTGATCGAACCAGGGCTGGTTCAGCCGTCTCTACCGATCCCCCAGGTGACCTGGCGCGCAGGCGACTGGATGCTGGAGGTGCGTGCCTTTGCCCAGGGCGAGCCAGGCTGGTTATATCTGGGCTACCGGGTCGCCCGCCAGGCGCCAGCGGCTGCCCCCGCGGACCCAGCGGCCAAGGCCAGGCTTTATCTGCTCTTGCGCCCCTTCCAGGTCACCCCCCCTTGGCAGCGGCATCGCGAGCTCGGCGGTCTGGCGCCTATCCATCGGCTCAGCTGGGATAGGGGCGGGCTTTGGGCCGATGATCGTTTGGTCCTGGTGCCCTTGGTTGAACCAACCGGCGCCGGGGTGGGTAGTTTGGATGGCGGCCCCTCGATCGAACGGCTGGCAGCGGGTTTACTGCCAGGCGAGTCCCTCCTCGAAGAACCCAATGGACTCGGCTGGGCGGCGGTTTGGTTCGACCTCGAGCTTGCGGGGGAAGACGAGGAGAGGATCTGGCTGGCCGCACCCTTGGCGGGTCAGGGCGACCGTCCCTCTCTCCTGGCGGGAGAGGGTTTGGGGATCCAGGCGCTGATGGAACAGTGCCTGGAAAGGGCCATCGCCGAGTGGCGGGTCGCCTTGGGTGGAGGGTTTGCCGGCGAGACACCAGCGCCACCGGCATTCGCCAGCGCAGGGAAAGGTTCAAGGCGCCCCCTCATCCTGGATCTACCCGAGGAGGCAGCGCCGTATTGGGAGGCAGCGCAAGGGGCGATCGCCCATATCCTGATCAATCGTCAGGGCCCAGCCCTGCACCCCGGCCCGCGGCGCTATGCCCGTTCCTGGATCCGCGATGGTGCGGTGATGGCCGCGGCCTTAAATCGGTTTGGTTTGGTCGATGAATCCTTGGCATTCGTCGCCTGGTATGCAGGATTCCAGGAGCCCTCAGGCCGGGTCCCCTGTTGTGTCGATGAGGAGGGGCCGGATTGGCTAGGCGAACACGATAGCCCCGGCCAATTGATCTTTGCGATCGCCGATGCCTGGCGCTTTGGGGCCGAGGGGCATCTCGCCCAGCTTTGGCCGACGGTCTGCAGGGCGGTTGCCTATCTTGAGCAATTGCGCGCCGAGCGCCTGACCCCAGAGTACCGAACACCTCAGCGGCGCGCCTGTTTTGGGCTATTGCCTGAGTCGGCCAGCCATGAGGGCTATCTCGCCCATCCAGTCCATGCCTATTGGGATGATCTTTGGGCAGTGCGGGGGCTTAAGGATGCAGTCGAGCTTGCCGAGTCGCTCGGGGATCAAGAACGGGCCGCGCATTGGGCGCGGTTACGGGATGACCTGGCTGCGGATCTGTATCGTTCGATCGAGCAGGTGATGGCCGAGCAGGGCATTGAGTTTTTACCCGGCTCGGTCGAGCTGGCCGATCATGATCCGGTGGCCATTGCGGTTGCCCTGACCTTGGTCGATGAAGGGCACCGCTTGCCCCCTCTTGCCTTGAACCGGACCTTTGAGCGTTTCATCGAGCGCTTCCGGGCGATGCATGGTTTAGACCCTGTGCCCTGGACCAATTACACCCCCTATGAGATCCGCATCGCTGGCGCCCTGATTCGGCTCGGCTGGCGTGCCGAGGCGCATGAGATCCTGGATTTTTATCTCGCTGCGCGCACCCCCCCCGTCTGGAATCAATGGCCAGAGATTATCTGGCGCGATCCGTGCGCACCCGCCCATCGCGGGGATCTGCCGCATAGTTGGATCGGTGCCGAATATGCCTTGGTCGTGCGCGATCTGTTGGTCTATGAGCGTGCGGCCGATCGCTCGCTGGTCATCGCCGCGGGCATCCCCTTGGCTTGGCTGCAGGCGGGCGCCATCCGCATCCAGGGCCTGCCAACTGCTTATGGATGCCTGGATCTTGAGATCGAGCGCTGGATGGGCAGTACCCTGGTTGTCCAGATCGGCGGGGCGTTAAGCCTGCCGCCAGGTGGCATTTGGGTCTGTCCGCCTCTGCCTGGGCCCCTGTACGCCGTGCGGATCAATGGCGAACCGAGCCGCGATTACACCGCCACGAGCGCCCATGTCGGATCCATCCCGGCCCGGCTTGAGCTACTTGCTTAATCGGGCGCGCATTGCCCAACCTTCTTTTGGGAGATCAGCCAATGAGCGAGAGGGAATCCGAGACGCGCATCCATCAGCTCACCAATGGCCGGCTTGAGGTCGTCATCAGCGATTCGGGCACCGGTCAGTTGAGGCTGAACGGATTGGCCCTAACCCGCGGCTCAGATGATCCGATCGAGGATAATCTCGGCAGCCTGTTGTATCTGCGCGATCTCGACAGCGGTGCGATCTGGTCGCTCGGCGATCAGCCAATCCGGGCCTTGGCAGATGATTATCGCGCTGCTGCGTGCGGGGATTGTTTTCGTCTCGAACGCGAGGATCATCAAATCCGGCTGCATCTTGAGCTATATCTGGATAGGACCCTGGATCTCGAACATCGGCAACTTCGGATCAGCAACCAGTCCGGGTGTCTCAGGCGCCTGGAGCTCACCAGCTATCTCGAGGTGGTGCTCTTTCCTGCGGATGCCGATGCTGCGCATCCAGCCTTTGCCAAGCTCTTTATCGAAACCGATCGCGATCCCCAGACCGGCGCGCTCATCGCCCGCCGCCGACCGCGCGCCGCGGATGAATCCTGGCCTTGTCTGGTCCATGCCTTGATCGGCGCTGAGGCCGGCCAATGGGAGACTGATCGGGCGCGTTTCATCGGGCGCGGTTATTCGCTTGCACGCCCCCGCGCGCTCCTCGGCGATGAACCCTTATCGGGTGCGCTGGGTCCGGTCCTGGACCCTGTTTTAAGCCTGCGGACCTGGATCGAGCTTGCCCCAGGCGAGGTCTGCGCTCTACTCTGGTTGACAGGCGCTGCCGCGCCGGAGGGTCTGGCGCAGCTGCTGGCTGCCATCGCTGCTGAACGCCGGTCCCATCCGGCTCCCCCTTTGAGCCCCTGGCGGCCTGCCTTCAGAGGGGAGCGCGCTGCCCAGCCTAAGGACGAGTCTGGTCAGGGTGAGGGATTGCGGCTATTCAATGGCTATGGCGGATTTAGCCGAGATGGTCGCACCTATGAGATCCGGATCGACCGGGGCTCCGGCCCCTCTCCGAGCCATCGCCGCCCACCCCAGCCCTGGATCAATGTCATCGCCAATCCGCGCTTTGGCTGTCTGGTGAGCGATTCCGGCGCTGGCTATACCTGGTCGCGCAATAGCCAGGTCAATCGCCTCACCCCCTGGTCGAATGATCCAGTCTGCGATCCGCACGGCGAGGCGCTCTATCTGCGCGATGAAGAGACCGGATGCTCCTGGTCGCCCTGGCCCGGACCACGTCCGGCACCGGCCGATTATCGGCTCATCCATGGTCTGGGTTTTAGCCGCTGTCTGCTCGAGTATGCGGGTCTCCAACACGAAACCCTGGTGTGTGTCGGCCGCGAGGATCCGCTCAAGATCCAGAGGCTGCGGCTGACCAACTGCACTGATCGGCCGCGTCTGCTGGCGCTTTTCAGCTATCAGCGCCTGGTTCTCGGTCAGCGCCCCCTCTCACCGAGCCCAATCATCACCGCAATCGACGCCGGGGGGCTTTTGCGGGCAACCAATCCAAATGCCGGGGTATTTGCCGGGGCCATCGTCTTCAACTGGCTGCAGTCGACTGGAAGCACCCCCATCGAGGGCGATTTGACTACCGATCGGCTGTCGTTTATCGGCCGACACCGCGACCCGAGCGATCCAATCGCACTCATGCCGGGTTTTAAGCTCGATGGACGTGCGGGTGCAGGGCTTGATCCCTGTTTTGCTCGGCGCCTAGTGGTAAGTCTCGAGCCGGGTGCGACCTTCATCTGTGATCTTTTGTTCGGCGAGGCGTTGACCGAAAACCAGCTCGCCGACCTGCTCGAGCGCTATGCGACACCTGCAGCGGTTGAAACCGCGGTCAATGAGGCATTGGGTTTTTGGGAGGAACTGACAGCAGGCATCCGGGCCGAGACGCCTGAGCCTGCCCTCGATCTCTTCTTCAACCGCTGGGCGCTCTATCAGACCCTGGCCTGCCGGATCTGGGCGCGTTCGGCCTTTTATCAGTCGGGCGGTGCATTCGGCTATCGCGACCAGCTTCAGGATGCCCTGGCCTTTACCATGATCCGGCCCCAGCTTACCCGCGCCCAGATCCTGCTTCATGCCGCCCAGCAGTTTGCCGAAGGCGACGTGCTGCATTGGTGGCATCCAGAGCCACTGGGGTGGGGATTGCGCACCCGCTTTTCGGATGATCTCTTATGGCTGCCCTATGCGACTGCGCACTATATCAAGACCACAGGCGACCTAGGCATACTCGGCGAACCCATCCCGTATCTCCGCGCACCTGAGCTTCAGCCCGGCGAGGATGAGCGTTATCTCAAACCTGAACTCAGCGCTGTAGAGGGTGATCTGTATGATCATTGCTGCCGTGCCATCGACCGCTCGCTGACCCAAGGGCCGCATGGGTTACCGCTGATGGGCACAGGCGATTGGAACGATGGGATGAATCGCGTCGGCCGCAAAGGACGGGGCGAGAGCGTCTGGCTTGGGTTCTTTATCTATCGCCTGCTGACCGATTTTATCCCCCTGTGCCGCCAGCGGAACGATCGAAAACGGATTGCGCGTTATGCCGCCTATCAGAAAGATCTCGAGGCAGCCCTTGCCGATGCGGGCTGGGACGGCGCCTGGTATCGGCGGGCCTATGATGATGAGGGGGTGCCCCTAGGTACGGCGGGGGATACCGAATGCCGGATCGATGCCTTGGCCCAATCCTGGGCGGTGTTGTCAGGAGCAGCCCCGCCTGAACGCGCCAACCAGGCCCTGGATGCCCTGGAGCACGAGCTGATCAGTGAGCCTGAACGCCTGATCCGACTGCTTACCCCCCCATTTGTCAACACCTCCCGCGATCCCGGCTATATCAAGGGCTATGTCGCCGGGGTGCGCGAAAATGGTGGACAATATACCCATGCCGCCTGTTGGTCGGTGGCTGCGCTGGCCGAGGCAGGCCGCTGCGAGCGCGCCGCCCCCTTGCTGGCCCTGCTCAGCCCAGTCAACCACACCCAAACGCCGGCGGATGTCGAGCGCTATCGGCTCGAACCCTATGCCATCGCCGCCGATGTCTATGGCGCCCGGCCGCATATCGGTCGCGGCGGCTGGAGCTGGTATACAGGCTCAAGCGGCTGGTGGTTTCGGGTTGCCCTTGAGTGGATCTTTGGGGTCCGGCTTAGGGATGGACGCAGGCTCGAGATCCGCCCCTGTATCCCCAAGTCCTGGCCAGGTTTTGGGCTTCATTTACGACTTGCAGATGGGAGCGAGTGGACGATTCAGGTGGAAAACCAGGGTGGGGAGACGGTGACTGGCGCTTGGCTTGACGGTGAGTCAGTGGCGATCCAGGAGGGAGGGGTGCACGTTACCCTATCCGGTGCCCCCAGGCGCCATACTCTCCGGGTGCGATTAGGCGGGTTATAGGGCAAAAAATGATAGGCTAAAGGGGCAGTGGGGGAGGATATATTGCGATTTGCCCGGCACGATTCAGCCGGGTCCTTGGGGTAGGGTGGACAACGGACACCCTGAATTTTTGATCACCTTTATTAGAGCAATCATGTCTGAACGTTTTGTCTTGGTTAGCGGCCTCACCATTGGTCTCTTGTTGGCCCTGGTCCCACTGACCCAGCCGGCTGCTGCCGAGATTCAGCCTTTACAGGTGGCGGTGATCAAGGCGACAACTGGCCTTTGTCAGCGCGGTCAGCTCTGTCACAAGGATCGCGCCGGATCCTGGACCCCACGCCGGCCGATTGCCATCCTGGCAGTCTCAGCGGCAGAACAGGCGGATGTCGATCTCTATGCCGATATCGAGGTGAGCACCAAACCCGAGATGTATCAATGCGCGGGGGAGGATACGCGCGGCTGTATCTTTCGCGCCAAGTATTCAGGCCCTGGTCTATTCGATTATGCTGCCCAATCGGGTAGCACCTATCTGGGTTCGAATATCACGACCACGGTCATCAGCTTTCCCGCAGGTTATGGCATCCATATCCCGGCCGGCGAGCCGATCTATGTCCATCTCGATGTGCACAATGCCAGCCTCATTGACCTTAAGGTCGATCAGGATGTCTGGCTGTATTATGTCGAGCTCAAATAATCGGCCGGGCAATCCCCAGCCGACGGCCTGAACCCTGATCCTGGTTGTCTGGGAAGCCCAATCCAGCCAGCCTGGATAGCAGGCGGGACGCCGAGATCCCAAGCCAACCACTCGCCTGTGCCTAGACCATGCGCCAATGGGTTGGCGAGTGCACCCGCAAGCTGGGCGGTCGGCCAAAGACCAGCGGCGCTATCGATGAGGCTCGTGAGGACGACCTCAAGACCGGCCCGCTGGGCGTGCCAGGCCAGGGCCAGGGTTTGGCGCAGACCGCCGATGACCGCAGGTTTAAGCACGAGCCGCCTTACCCCAAGCTGGATAGGGTCAAGACCCCTTAGGTGGGTATTCAGAGACTCATCTAGGGCCAAGGCAAATGGCGCTTGGGATTGAAGTTCAGCAAGCCTAACGGGGTCAGGCTCGGCAAGCGGCTCTTCGAGCGACTCGATCGGGAGATGCAGGCGCACCGATTCCTCGATCAACCGGCGCGCCTGCTCGAAACCCCAGGCGCCATTGGCATCGAGCCGCAGGAGTGGCCGGGTTTGGCCAGCACGGTCCGCTGGGCAGGGGGAATCGAGCGCGCGCCCAGCAGCTGCCAGGGCTGCGAGCTCTGTCTTCAGCGGATCAACCCCCACCTTGAGCTTGATCACCCGCAAACCGCGCTGGATGCAAGCGGTCAGTTCAGCCGCCTCGATCCGTGCGGCAGCGCCGAGCATGGCATTGACCGCGACGCGTGCACTGGCTGCGGGGTTTAGAAGGTGACGCAGGCTGATCCCTTGGATCTGGCTTAGGAGATCGGCAAGGGCACAGGCGAGCGCATAGTGGGCGGCCGGGGTTTGACCCTCAGCCCGAGTCACTCTAACGGGAAGAGGGCGGGGTGATTCGGCCAAGTCCAATGGATCGAGCTCGGCGAATAGCCTTTCCAAATCACAGCCCGCAAGGGCGCGGGGCAAGCGCTCTAGAACTGCCGCCGCCGCATCGGCTGCTTCGGTTCCTGCCTCGGACAGGGGCGCGCAGTCTCCATAGCCGATGAATCCATCCGCCTCGGCCCAGACCAGCCAACCGCGCCGCTCTCTGAGAACTCCCTGAGCGCTGGCCCAGGGTCGGCGCAAGGGGAGGCTATAGGGCTTAAAGCCCAAGCGCTCGATTAGACCCATCGGGCCAAAACAGGGCGAGGATCAATAACAGGACCAGAAGTGCCTGATATTGAGCGGTCAGGGCGAGCAGAGTATTCAGCGCCGGGCCGATCTCCAGGCGCCATAAGCGGCGGATCAACAGGCCAGCCAGCGGCAAGGACGCGGCCAGGAACCAGGGGGCCTTCAGCGGCGGCAAAGACATCAGCAAAGGGATCGGCAGGAGCAGCAGGGTTGCATAGAGCAAGCGCGCGCGCGGCCGACCGATCAAGGCGCATAGGGTTTGCCGGCCGGCGGCCAGATCGGTCTCAAGGTCTCGATAGTTATTGAGCAAAAGTACGGCCGCGGCCAGGCAACCCAGGGCCGCGCCGGCGACCAGACCCGGGCTGGCCAGGCTCAGCGTCTGGAGATAATAGGTCCCGGCAACCGCTGCCACCCCGAAAAAGAACCAGGCATAAAGCTCCCCAAATGGCCCATAGGCAATTGGGCGCGGCCCGCCTGTATAGGCATAGCCTGCAGCAAGTGAGGCCAGACCGAGCACCAGGATCGGCCAGCCGCCGCGAACCAAAAGCACCAGCCCAAGCGCGAAGGCAAGGGTAAAACTGATATGGGCAGCCCGCTTAACCGTTTGCGCGCTCAACCAGCCCTGAGCAGTCGCGCGCGCCGGACCGAGACGCTGGCTGGTATCTGCACCGCGCTCGAAGTCAGCGGCATCGTTATAGAGATTGGTACCGAGCTGGATGGCCACCGCAGCCAAGAGGGTCAATAAGGCGATCCCAGGCGATAGGCTACCCCTGTCGGCCAAGGCCAGGGCCAATCCAGCAATCACCGGCGATAGGCTCAAGGGCAGGGTCTTTGGCCGCGCCGCCAACAACCAGCGCCGCGGCAGGGAAGGGGTCAGGGCTCGATCAGGGAAGGGATGCATCAGGACGGTCAGACCGATGATGGGTGAGCCGGGACGCGTCCAGGCTCGCTCATCTTGAGGGTTGGATGGGACACCGGCGTCTAGTCGGGTGCCAAATGCGCATGTTAGGAATTGTCTTTGCGTTCTATGGTCGTTGGCGGAAACGGCTAAAGTCAGGTGAACGGCGCTCCAAAAAGGCATTGCGCCCCTCTTGGGCCTCTTCGGTCATATAGAACAGGGCCGTGGCATTGCCGGCAAGCTCCTGGATGCCAGCCAGACCATCGGTATCCGCATTGAATGCCGCCTTGAGCACCCGCAGGGCAGTCGGCGACAGACGATTCATCTGCCGACACCAGGCCACGGTCACCGGCTCAAGCTCGGCCAGGGGGACGACCGCATTGACCAGGCCCATCGCCAGCGCCTGCTGGGCGTCATATTGGCGGCATAAAAACCAGATCTCCTTGGCCTTTTTGAGACCCACGGTGCGCGCAAGCAGTCCAGCCCCAAATCCCGCATCAAAGCTTCCCACCCGCGGTCCGGTCTGCCCGAAACGGGCATTGTCGGCGGCGATGGTGAGGTCGCAGACCAGATGCAGGACATGTCCCCCACCGATGGCATAGCCTGCAACCATAGCTACTACAGGTTTGGGTAGGCTGCGGATCTGGCGCTGGAGATCCAAGACATTCAGCGATTCAACGCCGGACTCATCCCGATAGCCCTCTTGTCCACGCACCCGCTGATCGCCACCTGAACAGAAGGCAAGCTCACCTGCGCCTGTGAGAATGATCGAACCGATCTCTGGATCGAGATGGGCGCGCTGAAAGGCATGGATCAGCTCGCGCACTGTCTGGGGCCGGAAGGCATTACGCACCTCGGGCCGATTGATGGTGATCTTGGCGATCCGCTCGGCCTGGTGATACAGGATGTCCTGATATTGGGCATCCGGCGGGCTTACCCACTGGATGGGGCGACGGTCTTCCTCTGGCCAATCGGCAAGTCGCTGCATGATCTTTCGCTCTCTTCAAGCAGTTTTTAGAGGGAACAGGGTGCACCCTGCACCCCTATGGCTAGGGCTGGGTGGCGGGATTATAGCGCTTAGGACCCGCTAAATCCGGATGAGTGACCAAGACGTCCCCCGGTTTTCACCGGGGTGCCCCGCCCCGACTTTGGTTGGGGTGAGGGGCAGGAGTCATTCCGGCGTACGGGTTTTGAGAACTTGGACGCCAAGGTTAGCATGGATCCGCTCGCGGATTGAGCAATCGACCTCAGACCCCAGCCGCTACGTGCTCGACTGGAGCAATGCCGACGGCTACGGGCCCTGCGTGCGCAGCGGGAGCGTCTGGTGACGAGACTCGCCCTGCTTGTGCAGTGCCTTGGCGAGATCAGCTAGACACGCAACGAGCTGCGTAGCCAGCTGGATGCCCTCAGCAAGCTGGAGGAGCCAAACTCCAGTATTCAATGGAATGCGCTTTAGGGCATTACTGGGTTCATGCCAAACACCCTGAGCCCAGGCCGCACCCTCCTTTTGGCCTCTCGGACAAGACCCGACAGCGGGGCGAGGGCCACTGATTCCAATGACCAAGGGCAGCAAGCGCCACCTTTACCCC
>CALALB010000094.1 GCA_937923175.1 uncultured Chromatiaceae bacterium
GCCGGCGACATCCTGCTCCGGGGCATTGTCATGAGGGTTCGCTTACCCAAGCCTATCGCGCACCACACCCGTGATCCGGGCCGAGATGACGGCAGGCCGCAAGCCCATTCAGGGGCTGGCCCAGAGCTACCCCATCTGGCCCTCCCCAGTCTGTAAGTGGAAGCACCGCGACAGTCTCGGGGACCGGTCTCACCTGCCAAAGCGGTTGCAGACGACCTAGAGGCCGGCGCAGGAGATCCTGGCGGTGGAGTTGGGCAGACGCTATTACCATTCCCGAAAGCCGACATTTCTACTCTGCTGGGGGCAGATACGACGATCTTGCTTCTACATCACGAGTGGTATCATCTTGAACCTTTTGAGCGTTCTTATTTATCCTGGCCCCAGTCAAGGTTGAGATCCCCACTCGCTTGGCCAGGGGAGTCCTGGATCAGCCGGCCTGGGTTGGGGAGGGGCGTTGGGCGCGCCGCTCCTCGAAGCATTCCAGTTCCCTTTCGACATCGGATTAGGATTCAATGCATGCTCAAGCACCGGCTTCAGCGCACCATTGCCATGGTAGGTCTGTTTTGGTTATCTGGGACTGCCAGTGCGCTCGATATCTCTGGTTCCAGTACGATCCAGCCAATCGTCGCCCGGCTGATCCCGCTTTATGACACAGCTGGCGGTGAACCCGTCAAGCTGGTCAGCGGCGGCAGCGGCGCCGGGATCGCGGATGTCCTCAGCGGCAAGAGCCAGATCGGCATGGTATCGCGCGCTCTCAAAGATGATGAGCAAAGGGTGCTCAAGCATCTCGAATTTGGCATCGATGCCTTGGCCATCATCGTCAATCAACGCAATCCCCTGACCAATCTCACCAAGAACCAGCTGATCGACTTGTACACTGGCAAGATCAAGAACTGGCAGGATCTCGGCGGTCCAGATGAGACAGTGGTGTTGGTCAGCAAAGAGGTCGGGCGCAGCACCCTCGAACTGTTCGAGCATTATACGGGTCTGGTGAGCGCTGATCGCCAAGAGGCCGACAATAGGCCCAAGATCAGCCCCCAAGCGATGGTGATCGGCTCCAATCTGGAGTGTCTAACCCTGGTAGGCGGTCTCAATGGGGCGATCGGCTATGTCTCGGCGGGTACAGCGCAATCCCTGATCCGGGCCGGTATGCCGGTCCGCATCCTCAGGCTCGATGGCATCGAACCGACCGAGGAGACCATTCGCCGCAAAATCTACCCGATCATCCGCCCGCTGAACCTGGTCTATACCCAAGAGTCACCGCCGATCCAGGCCTTTCTCGATCTAGCCCTGGATGCTCAGGGTCAGAGTATCGTCAGGTCGCTTGGCTTCATACCGGTTAGGTAGGAATCATGCAATTGTCCCTCGCGCAAAAGATTAGCGGTTCCTATGCCTTACTGGTTGTTTTGGTGCTGGCGATGCTCGCCGTGCAGGCCTGGTTTGAGGATCATCTCGCCCAATTGAAGCACCAAGAGGAGCAATTACGCCTGATCGCCTTGCAGGTGCGCGGCATCTCGGCACGGGTGCAAAGCGGGGTGCTGACCCGGGATGAATCTTTCGCTATCGCCGCCGCCCGGGAGGCCCAAATCGCCGAACGTGCCTTCGCCGACTTGGGGCCTTCCCAGGCTGCATTGCGCAGCAGGTTCCGGCAGTATTTCGCCGCCTTGGTCGCCATCAATTCGATGTATTTGGAAAACCGCACCGAAGAAGGTGCCCGACGTCTCAATGAGTTGCAGGAGGAAGAACAGGCTATCGATCGGGTTGTCGCTGAGGTTGCATCCTCCATGCGCGTTGAATCCGTGCGCCTTGGCAAGCAGCTGCGCCTCTTCCAGATCTCGGTAATAGTGGGGATTTTGCTCTTGCTCGTGATCGTCTCTTGGTTGCTCCGCCGGCAAGTGACCCAACCGATCGAACATGCGGTCGAGGTGGCGGGTGCCATTGCCGAGGGCAGGTTCGACAATGTCATCGGGACCAGCAAGCAACGCGAATTAAGGCGTCTGTTGGGTGCGCTCGAGACGATGCAGAAAAGGCTGAAGGCAGATATCGAACACGAACGCACCCTCAGGCGTGAGACCCAACGCATCAAGGAGGGGCTCTATAGTTCCACCGCAGCGATCACAATCGCCGATGCGAACGGATTTTTGCTGGAGGCCACCCCCTCAGCTCAGAGCTTGCTTGAACAACTCAGCCATCAGTCATTCAAACAACTGCTTGGTAAGAGGCTGACCGAGACGGTGCTCACTGACCCAAGCCACCAGACGATGCTCGCCGATGCGGTCCAACGCCATCAGGATATCGATATCACTTTAGGCAAGTTCAATTTGCGTCTATCGGCTCGGCCCATCCTCGATGAGGCTGGCCAATCGATTGGTCAAGTAAGCGCCTGGCTGGATCGCACCCAGGAGGTGCGCGCCGAGACCGAGCTCAAGACCCTGCTTGCTGCTGCCTTGCACGGCGATTTCAGCAAACGGATCCCTAGCGAGGGTAAGCAGGGCTTTTTCTACGACATGGCAGTGGGCATGAACCAGCTGATCGATTCAGTCGCCAAGGCGCTCGATGATCTAGCCTCGGTGCTCGAGGCCCTCGCCAATCGCGACCTGTCCCGCAAGATCGACACCGATTATGCAGGTACCCTGGGCAGGCTGAAGGATGATGCCAATGCTACGGTCGAACAGTTGCGGACCGTAGTCGGCCAGATCAAAGCAGCCAGCGAGGCGATCAATGTTGCTGCCAAGGAGATCGCCGCCGGCAATGCCGACCTGGCGCAGCGCACTGCGCAGGAGGCATTCAATCTCGAAAAAACCACCTCCTCGATGGAAAAGGTCAGCAATGTGGCGAAAAACAATGCTGAACGCGCGCATCAAGCGGTAGAGCTGGCCAACCAGGCGAATACTGCTGCCGAACAGGGTGGTGAGATGGTCAAGCGCCTCGTCGAGACCATCGGCGAGATCCAAGCCAGTTCCCATAAGATCGGCGACATCATCGGGGTCATCAACAGTATCGCCTTCCAAACGAATATCTTGGCGCTCAATGCCGCTGTCGAGGCGGCCCGTGCTGGCGAACAGGGTCGGGGCTTCGCCGTAGTCGCCGGCGAGGTACGCCAGCTCGCGCAGCGCTCCGGCGAGGCTGCCAAGGAGATCAAACAATTGATCGAGGAATCTCTGCTGGGGGTCGAGAAGGGGGTAAGCCTAGCCAAAGAAACCGGCGACTCGATCGAGGGCACAGTCGAAGGTTTCCAGCGCCTTAAGGCGCTGGTCGAGGGCATCGCCGAGGCCAGCCGCGAGCAGGCCATCGGTATCGATCAGATCTCTCAGGCCCTTGCTGCAATCGAAGAGACTACGCAGCAAAATGCCGCACTCGTCGAACAGGCTGCAGCCGCAGCCGAGTCCTTGGAAAAACAGGCGCAGGGTCTGGATGAGATGGTCGCTGTCTTTCGCCTAGGGGCGACCCTCGCCTGAGGTATGGGACGCTAAGCCCCTGTCCCGCGGGACCGGACTCCGTGCATGAGAGGCCAGCCCGCTCCTCGCGGGCGCAGGGTCTAGAATTCACCAGCTTAGATTAAGCTTCAGCGCGCACGAAGAATGCGTCGTTTTGGCGGCTGTCGGCATAGTAATCACCTGGAAGCAGATGCTCGGCAACCAGGTGTCCAGCCAGGTTCGGACTGAGTTTGGCCCTGAGCCAGACCGTGAACAGATGACCGCGCCAGTCGCCGCTTCCGAGATTGACCGCTGGGCGGGGATCCGGGTGCTGTGTTGGTCGGCCCAGCGTGATAATCGATCGAGAGCTGGGCCTTCGGGTGGACTTGGGCGATCCAGCCAAGATCGAGACGTTTGAGATTTGTCGCCTTACCGATCCGCGCATCGAGCGGCCATTGATAGATCATCAGTTCGCTCCATTGCGGCCAGCGACCCCAGAGGGGATCGAATGCCTGGTCGGCGCCATCGTCCGGATCATCGCCCGAGAGATATCCAGATCCAGATGAATCTGATTCTTGAGGGCGTCGTTGAAACCATAAGCCAGACGCCCGTTGCAGCCGAAGGCGCTTGGATCCCGGTCGTTGCGCATTCCCCATTCATAGGCGCCCTCTGCGCGCCAGGACCAATGGGGATTGGGCTTAACCTCGGCGTGCAGTCCCAGGGTATAGATCTCTCCTGAGTCGCTTCCTGAGACAAAGGGCGCCCTGTTGTTGATCCGGATGTTGCGCGCGGTCAACTGGGGGCGGTCGTGCTTATTGGGATGAAATAGACATCCAGATCGCCAGGCAGGAGCGATTGATTGCGCCCATACAGGATCACGCCGGTTTCGTTTTGTTCGATTTGATCTTCGATCTCACCGTTGAGCGGCTGAGGGAAACGGCCGGTGTCGGCGCTTTGTATCGAGATAGATCGGCTCCAGGATGGTCTTGAGATCCTCAAGCCCGTAGGTCGCGCGCTGCATCGAAGTTGTTCTTCAAGCGCCCATTGGCGATCTTCTTCAGTGATCTCGTCGGAGGCGATATTGCGCCGGACGATCCCATAAAGGATGCTGAACGCGGCCAAGGCAAGGATCGACAGAGAGGCTCCACGAATGGATCATCGAGACCAAGGATCACGAGACCCTCCGTTCGGGGAAACAGCGGCCGAGATGTTCCGCAGATGGCGGTCGGGGACCAAGACCAAGGTGAACACTGAGGCCGGCAATGCCACCACAATCGGATCGACCGAAGGCCAGTTGGGGTCATCGGCAAGCAGGCTGGTCTTGCCGGCGGTCACAAGTTGCACCAGACCGATGGTGCCGGCCTCCTTGGACTTAACCAGGAGCAACCAGAATAGGGGGGGTCACAAAGCCCACACCCATCGAGGCGAGGGCGCCTGCCTTGGTGAGCCGGCGCGAAAAGAGCCCGCCGCGATAGGCTGGCAGGAAGGTCGCCGCGCCTGGCGATCTGCTCATAGAGATCGCGTCCCGCTGCGGTACCTAGGGTATGGAGCTGGCTAGATGGGGTGCTCAGGGCGGCGGTGAGCAGGGCCAGGAGAAGGATGGCACCGAACCAATGGGGCAGGGCGGTCGAGATAAAGGTCTGGATGATCCGATCGGCATCCCCCTCGACTGCGGTCACGATCGAGGAGCGGCCGCTGACCAGCTCCAGTGCCTGGCCGGTTGGGTCCTGCACCTGGTTGCGTTCGCTGACCACCAGGGCAGTGGTTGCGATCTCTGAGTCTTGGTATTGATGATCGAGGTCAGACGCCTTCCGGGTTCTGGTGCCTGAGCTCGACCAGAACATGAACCCGATCGGCATCCAGGGTCTGAGGGGTTTGCCGTGGGGGATTGGGCCATGCTGGACAAACCAGGCATTCGCCAGGCTGCCGACGATGAAGGGGGTACCGGTCATGAGCATGAGAAAGACCGCGCCAATGGGTACCCCCGATCCAGCCCCCGGCGGCTGCGCACCGTCATAAACCGCACTACCAATTGCGGCTGGGCCAGCACCCCAATCCCCACCCCGAGGATCATGGCGGTGACCGCTGTTTACCAGAGGTCATGATTTGGATGCGCCCCAGCCGAATGCGGGCATCGCCGTCCAGCCCTGATGTCCGATCTGAGCGAGCGGCGCGGGCACCAGATCCCTCATCTCGGATAGGGCCCGATGGGCCTCGGTGATCCCCCTCAGCCCTCCATCGGTGAAGACCAAAAGAAGGATCATGGCCAAGACCATGACCAAGCCCTGGAAGGTATCGGTGTGCATCATCGCCTTAATCCCGCCGGGGATCACCTAGGCCGCGGTGATCAAGGCAAAGATCAAGAGTGCGATTGCAAAATCCAACCCAAACTGGGTTACAGCAAAGACGCTGCCCCCAGTCATCACTGCGGCGGCATCCAGCGGCATCAATGAAAGATCAGGGTGCCTGCAAAGATCTGGATCGCGCGGCCCTGATAGCGCAGCCCCAAAGGCTCAGGGAAGGTATGGGTGCCGAGATGATGCCCGAGCCGACGGGTCGATTCGCCAAGCAGGATGAAGGCGATCAGGATCCCACCCCCGATATTGAGCACTGTCAACCATGACAGGCTCATCCCAAAGAGCCCTGCAACCCCGCCGAAACCGACGCTGGCCCCAGTCGACAGTCGAGATGCAGGTGGCACCAGAGGAGACCGCCATCGGATGCGCCGAGCGTCCACCCACAAGAAAATCGGCTGCCGAGCGGGTGCCACGGTAGCCGAGCCAGCCAAGATAGGCGGTGAGGAAGAGATAAGCGAGGATCATGAGGATATCGATCCAGCCGACCATTGGGTGATCGGGCATGCTGTTCCCCTGTTGATTGAGGTGGTCTTGGACCACATTTGCCGCGCCTAACCAAAGGGGACTAGGTGCTGAGGAAAGAACGATAACCCAATATTAAAATAATGGCATAGGTGGAGTCTCTAGTCGCGGCCCGGTCTTGATCGATAGCCTACTGAATCACCAAACCCGTGGACGGGATCTGGATTCCGTGCTCGCTGAGCCATTGGATATCCAGTTCCCATTCGACCCTCTTGATTCCAGGCTGGGCCAAAATCAGGTCCTGGGCGCGTTTTTGATGGTGAATGAGTTGCTGCTGGGCAGCGACCATTGCTGGGTCGTCTTGCGCTTTGCCGGCAAGTTTGGGGTCTATGACCTGAAGGAATTGATAGGCTGGAAAGGCGGGTGACCTTGGGGTCGAGAGCACCGCGATCCCATCGCGCAAGTCGCGAACATGGAATTGATAGGGATAGCTGGCAAGTTGCGGGTCAGAGGTCAGGATGTGGTCTAAGCTCCAAACCTCAGGTGTCCAGGTCGATTTGGCCCAGAAAAATACGACCGCGACTAGGGTTGCACCAAGCAGTAGGCTATAGGTTCGGGTGAAACGGTCCATAATGTCCTCGGCAGTGGGTCAATTATGCCTGGGAAATGAGCCTAAACCTGGCTCGGCCTAAAACCTATGAAAAAACTCAATCATACGCCCATGAACAAGTCACATCCCATCGTCGGTACCCAGGCAACCGTCCTGATCGCTGATCTGAGGGGTTTTTCGACCCTGATGGAATCCGTTGCACCGACCCTAATGGTCAATCTACTCAACCGGTTCTTTGGCTTGATGGCCCAGATCGTCGAGCGCCACGGCGGTATGATCGATAAGCTCATGGGGGATGCGATCATGGCCGTGTTTGGGGTCCCCAACCGCAGGCCAGATGACCTGATCCGCGCCCTCAATTGTGCGGTCGAGATGCAGCTTGGGATGATCGAGCTCAGCCACCAGAACGAGCGTCAAGGCGAGCCGCGCCTGTATGCGGGCATTGCCTTGAGCACAGGCGACGTCATGGCTGGCTCATTTGGCTCTGAGATCTATAACGAATATACAGTGATCGGCAGCCCGGTGAATCTGGCCGCGCGCATCGAGAGCTATGCCATGCGCGGTCAGATCCTGCTCAGCGAGGCGACCTATCGCGCTGCTGGCGATGCGATCCAGGTGGGGACTGTCCATGAGGTCCAGGTCAAGGGGCGGGCTCGGCCAGTGATGCTTTATGAATTGAAGGCGGTCACCAAACCCCGCCTATTGCGGGTGCCCATGGTCGAGGTGCGCAAAACCCCGCGGGTCCTGGTCGATTTTCCAGCGGTCTTTCAGCGTGTCGAGGACAAGCGGGTTCTGTCTGAGCGGATCGTCGGTCAGGTGCATGACATCGGCTATTTTGGTCTCTGTGTGGATCTACCGGTTGCGCTTCCGCCCTATTCAGAGGTGATGATGGCGATGGCACCCGAATTTGGTTTGGATAATCAGGTCGAGGTCTATGCCCGGGTCTTGCGGAGCCGGCCCCATCAAGACCTTTTCCGGACCAATCTCCAGTTCACCACGATCGATACCCCTGGCCATCGGCGGATCAAGCAATATGTCGATCATATCCTCTGGGGTAATTGAGGCAGGGGCCCCTGGATTGAGCGGGGCTCGGGATGTCCCCTATACTGGGTCACCAAGACCCAGATTGCATGTAAGGAACCCCGATGAGGAGACTGTTTTTGGTCCTGGCGATCTACTGTTCCCAGGCCGGGGCGGAGGATCTGCTCCAGATCTATGACCTGGCGGTGGTCAGCGATCCAGCGCTGCGCGAGGCTGAACAGAGCCTGTTTGCCAACCGCGAGGTGAAACCTCAGGCACAGTCCCTGTTGCTGCCGAGCCTGAGCCTCAAGGGGGAGTTGACCGGTTATGACCTCGATGCCCGCGGCGGGGTCCTGGGCGATCGTCGTGATCGCTATGATACCCAGGAACTCAAGGCGGTTGTCACCCAAAGCCTCTATAACCGCGCCAACTGGATCACCCTGAAAAAGGCCGATAATGTCGTGGCCCAGGCCGAGGCCGAATATCGCAATGCCCAGATCGACCTTATGGTGCGTCTGACCGAGGCCTATTTTAGGGTGCTGCGTGCTGCAGATGCAGTGACCGTGCGCCAGGCCCTGCTGCGTGCCAATGAGCGTCAGCTCGAACAGTCGAAACAACGCTTCGATGTCGGTCTGGTGGCCATCACCGACGTCAACGAAAGCCAGGCGGCCTATGACAAATCGCGTGCCGATCTGATCAGCGCTCAGAATGATCTCGGCAATGCCTGGGAGGCGTTGCGCGCCATCGTCGGCCCGATCCGGGTCCCGCTGGCCAGACTCGGCGAACAATTGCCCCTTTCCCCCCCCGAGCCCAATGATATCCAGGCCTGGGCCGATGCGGCCATTCGCTCGAACTATGGCATCCTGGCGGCGATCGCATCGGTCAATGCCGCCAAGGCCGATATCGAGATCGAGCGCTCTGGCCATTTCCCTAAGCTCGAGGCCCAAGCCGGCTATGACATCACCCGCTCTAGCGCCCAGTATGGCACGGACTCGGAGACCGGCTTCGTGGGCCTATCCTTGACCGTACCGATCTTCCAGGGTGGGGCGGTGACCTCCAAGGTGCGCGAGGCCGGCTATAAATATCGAGCCGCTCAGGATCGGCTCGATCAGGTGCGGCGCAAGGTCGATCAACAGGTCAAGGATGCCTTTCGGGGGTTGCTGTCGAGCATCGAGGACATCAAGGCGCGCCAGGCAGCAGTCGTCTCGGCGCGCTCGGCGTTGGAATCGACCCAGGCTGGGCTTGAGGTCGGCACCCGCACCCAGGTCGATGTGCTCAATGCCCAGCGCGACCTGTTTCAGGCTGAATACAATTATCTTAGCGCCCGCTATGACTATATCATCAATGGCCTCAAGCTCCATCAGGCGACCAGCACCCTGACCCGTGAGGTGTTGGCCAAGGGCAATGCCTGGCTCAATCCCAAGGATACCGTCCCCCCACCGGCTGACTGACGATGTCCGGAAACAGCTTCGGCAGATGTTTTGTCGTCACTACCTTTGGCGAAAGCCACGGCCCAGCGATCGGTGGGATCGTCGATGGCTGTCCGCCGGGTCTGGAACTCTCTGAGGCCGATCTGCAACGCGACCTCGATCGACGCAAGCCGGGTCAATCGCGCCATACGACTCAGAGGCGCGAGTCCGATCGGGTCCAGATCCTCTCCGGTGTCTTCGAGGGCCGGACCACAGGTACGCCGATCGGCCTGTTGATCCATAACGAGGACCAGCGCTCGCGCGACTATGCCGAGCTTGCTGATCGTTATCGCCCCGGTCATGCCGATTACACCTATGAACAGAAATACGGTCTGCGCGACTATCGCGGCGGGGGGCGTGCCTCGGCGCGTGAGACCGCGATCCGGGTCGCCGCTGGAGCCATCGCTAAGAAATATCTTGCCGAGCGGCTTGGTATTCGGATCCGCGGTTATCTCTCCCAGCTTGGACCTCTGCGGCCGCAGGGGTTCGATTGGGATGAGGTCGAACGCAATCCATTCTTTTGGCCCTGCGCCGAGACGGTCCCTGCGCTTGAGCGCTATATGGATGCCTTGCGTAAAGAGGGCAATTCGATCGGGGCGGCGGTGACCTTGGTTGCAACCGGTGTCCCGCCCGGATTGGGAGAGCCGGTCTTTGATCGGCTGGATGCCGATATCGCCCATGCCCTGATGGGAATCAATGCGGTCAAGGGGGTTGAGATCGGGGCAGGCTTCGCTTGTATCGAACAAAAGGGCAGCGAGCATCGCGATGCGCTGACCCCAGAAGGCTTTTTATCGAACAATGCCGGCGGGATCCTAGGGGGGATCTCGACTGGGCAAGACATCATCGCCCGCATCGCCCTAAAACCGACCTCCAGCATCCGCATCCCAGGCTGCACGATCCGGCGCGACGGAACGCCGGTCGAGGTTATCACCAAGGGTCGGCATGACCCCTGCGTCGGCATCCGCGCCACCCCCATCGCCGAGGCCATGCTGGCCCTGGTGCTCATGGATCATTATCTGCGTCAGCGTGCGCAGAATGCCGGGGTAACCCCTCCGGTTGCGCCGATCCCAGCCGCACCTCGCCCTTGCCGCTAAACGGGGGTGAGGTAGCTGACCTGGTCTCCGCTAATCTAACGCATCCCTGGAGGAACGCCCTGGACGAGGGTCAGTACCCCTCTGCCAGGACAGGGTTTCGGGCCAGCTGAGCCCCATCCCCCAGGGATCCACCAGGGGTGATAAAACCAGTGCGCCCTCAACCGCTCGACCCCCAAGCTCGGATTTTCCGCCTCAACCCCTGAGGCCAACATGGGCGTCCTGAAACCAGGGACAGGATCCCCCCGGGGATCTTCGCTATCCAGCATCCTAAACCCTGGTGGTCGGATCGTCCTTCAGATAGGGCATTAACTGGGCTGGCCTGTATGTTCTCGGCGTTTGACCGTTTTAGTGCATCAAGACAACCCCTATGATGCCCTGTCTCTAGTGTCCCACCAGATGGCGCGATGCAGCAGTTCAACTTGGCTGGCGCGATATGCAAAGCGCTCAACCCCTAATACGGGCGAGTTGCCCAGCGTTCTGCTGGCAACTTCTCTTCTAAGATCCTTGGCCTGTCTCAGAGAGAGTCTCACAATGCCTTATTGGCGTCTCTCCAGTTATTACTTTTTCTATTTTGCCTCGCTGGGGGCGCTCCTGCCTTATTGGGGACCCTATCTGCATTCGCTGGGCTTCAGGGAGCAGATGATCGGCGCATTCATGGCAATACTCACTGGGACCAAGATCCTGGCCCCTCTGATCTGGGGTCAGATCGCTGATCAGACCGGGAAAAGGCTTTTGGTCGTGCGTCTCGGCGCCCTGTGCTCAATCCTTGGCTTTGCTGCACTCTATTGGATGGATGGCTTTTGGGGTATGGCCTGGGCGCTGTTGGTCTTTAGCTTTTTTTGGAATGCCACCCTACCGCAGATGGAGGCCATCACCTTTGATCATCTCGGTCCGCGCCCAGCTCGTTATGCCCTGGTACGTCTCTGGGGATCAGTGGGGTTTATCCTGACGGCGGTCGGCTTGGGTCTGGCTCTGGAACAAGGGCTGCTCTCGCAGGTGCCGCTATGGGTTTTGGGATTGACGATTGGGATCTGGATCAGCGTCCTGTGGATACCCGAGCCCCCCCCTGGGCCAGGGCCTAGGACGGCATCCTCATTGTCTCAGACGCTGCGCCAGCCGGGGGTCATCGCCTTCCTGGCTGCCTGTTTTCTCATGCAACTGAGCCATGGCATCTATTATGCGTTTTATTCGCTGCATCTCGAGGCCGCTGGCTATACCAGTACTGCGATCGGTTGGCTCTGGGCCTTGGGGGTGATCGCCGAGGTGTTGATCTTTTTGCGGATGTCTTTGTTGTTGACCCGCTTCGGTGCCCGCTCTGTCCTGCTGTGGAGCCTAGGGGCGGCGGTAGTCCGTTGGCTGGCGATTGGGTTCGGCAGCGAACAATTCTTGATCCTGTTTTTGGCCCAGTGGCTCCATGCAGCGACCTTTGGCACCTTTCATGCGTCGGCCATCCATTTGGTGAACCAGCTTTTTACCGGACGCACCCAAGGCCGAGGTCAGGCACTGTATAACAGCCTAAGCTTTGGCGCAGGCGGCGCGGCAGGAGGTCTCGTGGGCGGCTGGCTATGGTCTGTCTGGGGCCCCGCAAGCGCATTTGGATTTGCTGCAGGCGCTGCCTGTTTGGGTTGGTTGGTCGTCTGGCGCTGGATGGATGGCACATACGATTAAGGCTAGTGTAGTGTTGCGTTCTGTTTGGAACTTAAGCGCGCATTGGCCCGAATGACCTTTTGCAGGATGTCGCGCGCGCTCTTGGTCCAGATGAACGGTTTGGGGTTTATGTTGTGATGGGCCACGTAATCGTTGATCGCGG
>CALALB010000095.1 GCA_937923175.1 uncultured Chromatiaceae bacterium
ACCCGCGAGGCGCCCACGCCGACAAACATCTCGACGAAGTCTGAACCCGAGATGCTAAAGAATGGGACCTTGGCCTCGCCGGCGATGGCGCGCGCCAGCAGGGTCTTGCCGGTGCCTGGGGGTCCGACCATGAGCACACCCTTGGGGATCTTGCCGCCCAATTTTTGAAACCGGCCGGGGTCGCGCAAAAACTCCACGATCTCGGCGACCTCCTCCTTGGCCTCATCACAGCCGGCAACGTCCTGGAAGGTCACCTTAACCTGATCGTCCGAGAGCAGACGCGCCCGGCTCTTGCCGAAGGACATGGCGCTGCGCCCATTGACCCCGCCTTGGACCTGGCGCATGAACAGGATCCACAACCCGACCAGCAGCAACAGCGGAAACCAGTTGATCAGGATCTGGAGCAGCAGGGACTGACCCCGGGGCGGCATTGCCTTGATGATCACGTTATGATTGAGCAGCTCGCCAACCAATCCATCATCGCCCGGGCTATAGGTACTAAACCGCTGCCCGGTCTCGGTGATACCCTCGATCAGGCGCCCCTGGATGGTGACCTCCTTGACGCTTCCCTGCCGAACCTGGGCGATAAACTCGGAATAATCGAGATTCCTAGGGGCCGATTGGGTCACCGTAAAATTGTTGTACACCGACATCAACACGATGGCGATGACCACCCAGAGCACGAGATTCTTCGCTATGTCACTCACGATGCATCAACCCCCGATACACCCAAAAACGCCCTACAGCGCGCACCTCGATCGACCGCCGATCAGCAGCCCAGCCCTTTGGCCACCAAAAAGGTCTCAGGGCTCTCGGACCGCGAAGACTGGGGCTTGCGCACCGCGACCTGCTGAAAGGAGGCACGCAATTCGCGCAGATAGGCATCGAAACCCGCCCCTTGGAAGACCTTGACGACCAGGGCACCGCCTGGTTTGACGTGCGCCCGGGCAAACTCCAAGGCCAATTCAGCCAGGCTCAGGGCGTGCGCCTGATCCACAACTGCCGTCCCCGTCATATTGGGGGCCATGTCCGAAAGCACCAGATCGAGCGGCGCCTCGCCAATCGCCACAGCGAGTTGTTGCCATACAGCCTCCTCGCGGAAATCGCCCTGCAACACGATGACCCCTTCCAGAGGTTCCATCCGCAAGCGATCCAAGGCCACGACTTGCCCCTTGGGGCCCACGTAGGCGCGCGCGACCTGCGACCAGCTCCCGGGGGCCGCGCCCAGATCGACGACCCGTATCCCTGGCTTGAGGACCAGATCCCTTTGCTGGATCTCGAGCAATTTATAGGCGGCGCGCGAACGATAGCCATCGACGCGCACCCGCTTGACATAGGGATCGTTAAAATGCCGCTCAAGCCAGCGGCGACTGGATGGACGGCGCGTCATCAGCAAGGCCTCGCCGAATCAAGCCATAGAGATTATCACAACTCGTCCACTGCCCAAGCGCCCTGCACTCAGGCAACCGCTAAAGGTCATTGACCCAGGGTAGGCCTAGCAGTTCAAGCACGATCCCAGTCAGGGCACCACCCAAACAACCGCCGAGCAGGGTTTCTGGAATCTGATGATAAATGGCCAGGCTCGCCCAGGACCAGCCATTGGTCTCTGAGCCGAGGATCGGGACAAAGAGCACCCAGATGCTGCCCGCAGCAATTGTTGCCAGGATCGCCATGACCAGGGATTCAACGGGATCGCTGGGCAGGGATTCACATCCAAGCCATTGGGTCACCTGGATCCAGCTGCGGATCGTCATGACATAGAGCAAGCCGCTGCTGCCGATCAATAGCATCAGGTGTAGCGGGGTTAAATCCGGCTGCAGACCCAAAGATCGAACACCGACCAGAAGGGCCCCCGCCCCGCTACCCACAAATAGGCCAGCCAGAAGTTTGCCGACGACATGCCGGGTACAGCGCCGGGGAAAAGAAAAGGTGAAGCCGGCCAGGCTAGCCACGAGCATAGCGGCAACCAGGATCTCGCCCAAGGTGATCTGGGGGATGAGGATGAGCAGCCCCAGACCCACACCGATACCGAGTCCGGTGCTGAGCAAGGCAAGCTCATGTGCGCCATAGAGCACGGCGCTCGCCCCGGCTGCCAGCGCGCTTGCAGGGATCTCGGCCCAACTGAGCACTTCAAGCCCTTGCATCAGTACCCGTAAGGCCATGAACAAGAGGGCGTAGATCACCCCGATTAGGGACCAGATCAACCCACGCAGCAGGACCGCTTGCCAATGGATGTCGTACATGCCACCTTCCCCTGGCGATCAACAAAAAACGCGGCCGCAAGGGCCGCGTTGATTTGCCTTCAAGGTGAGGCTTGAGGATCAGGCTGCCCGCAGGGTCCAGGAGGCACACCAGCCATTGAGATTGATCAGCTTGCCGGGGAAGAGCTGGCAGCCTCTCCACTCATCGCCCTCGGCGATCTCGGGCTGCATGAATTGGCAATTAGCGCAGTGCTGCTGCTCAGGCGGCAAACCGGGACGGGCTGCAGCAACCCGCTCGGACTTGGCAGCATCCTGATGATATTTCAGGGCGACTGCGGTTGGATCATCCTCGGCAACGGCATTGGCAGGAACGGCAGCACGGGCAGAGCCAATACCGACCAGATTGACCAACGGAACGGCCACAGCAGCGCCCAGCATCACCTTGACCGCGTCACGACGGCTTTTGCAGATTGGCTGATCGGACATGAATGTCACTCCTTGCTAACGAATTGAGGTGTCTTGAGATCGGGACAAAGACCCGGCCCCCGGGTTAGGGCATTAGGGGCATGGACAATTGTGCTACAGACCAACCCAAAAGGCGAGACGCCCGAGTACAATCGCCCTTGGGGCCAATTAGCGGTCTTAGTATCCGGCTGTGACAGAGGCCTTGCTCTGATCATTCGCAATCGAGCGCCGCCCAAGATTTAGCCTGGCGGCAGGCCAGAGGACTCAATTCAATACAGATAAGTTCCCCCACCGATATAGTGCGCACTCCAATAAGGAGTGTCGAGTGAATCCACCCGCACCTCGTTGCGCGCGCTCGAGGCATGGACAAAGCGTTTGCGATCGATCATGAGACCCACATGATAGGTCTCCGGGCCGGTCTTAAAAAACACCATATCGCCGGGTTGCAGGCGATTGCGTGCCACTGGTCGGGCAGCGCGCTGCTGGGCCGCCGCGGTGCGGGGGATCCGTAAGCCGGCCTGATAATGCGCATAATAGGTCAGGCCGCTGCAATCGAAGCCCTGCCTGGGCGAGGTGCCGCCATAGACATAGGGCGTGCCGATCTGCGCCAACCCCTTGGCAACCAGGTCGGCGCGCTTGGCAGCCAAGCCACCGCGACTTGCGCAACCGGACAGCGTGACCAGGAGCAAGCCGATCGCCAATGTAAGTACCAAGAAAACAAACCCACGCGCTTGCATCGTCATCAAGCCTAGTCATCCCTCAATGGAGATTGCTGGATTGGGTCTGTCCCGCGCACCATTGTTGCCACATTGTGCGATAGGCCCGTTCCATGGCGCGGGCGAATCCTGGCTCATCGCGCAGGGGGCTGGACTCGAGCTCGGCGCGGAGATTGGCCCGGATTGTCGCGAGGCGATCGAGGTCGGAGGCCAAAT
>CALALB010000096.1 GCA_937923175.1 uncultured Chromatiaceae bacterium
ATACGCTGTCTACCCTGCATGGTCTGGTACTCGCCATCGGCGGCTCGTGGCACCAAGACGCCAGCCAGAACCGCCTGATGCTCTCCATACCCCGTCGAAAACGCGCCTGGTTCGCCGGCCTCTGGGCCAACGCTTCGGCTCCGCCTGTCATCCACGTGCGCCAATGTGGCTAATGGACAATCTGGGATAGAAATACCTCGGAAACGATGGCAATCAAGGACTGCGTCCAGGCTGGCAGGCACGGGGAGGGGGATGTAACCTTGCCGAGCAGCTCGAGTACTTAAAGGTTGATTTATGAGGGGTCTCTTTTGAAATTCACGGTCGAAGGCTTCAGCGCCTGGAAGAACAAGTGTATCACCCTGCTGGGGATGTCAGGGGTAGGCAAGACCTATCTGGCGGCGTTGTTGCGCCGGCATGATTGGTTCCATTACTCGGGGGATTATCGGATCGGCACCCGCTATCTCGATGAGCCGATCCTGGATCTGATCAAGTCACATGCGATGCGCGACCCATTTCTGCGCGATCTATTGCGTCGGGATTGGATCTCAATCCGCAATGTCATTAAGATCAATGATCTGGGTCCGGTGCTGAGTTTTATCGGCAAGCTGGGTAACCCCGAATTGGGGGGTCTGCCGCTTGATGAATTCTTGCGTCGCCAGGCGTTGTATCGCGAGGCTGAGATCGCAGCCATGCTGGACCTGCCTGAGTTTGTGCGCAAGGCCCAGGAGATCTATAACTATGCGCATCTCGTCAATGATGTCGGCGGCAGCCTTTGTGAGCTGGATGAGCCGCGGGTGATCGATCTGCTCACCCGTCATAGCCTGATCCTTTATATTCGAGTCAGCGAAAACGATGAGGCCAAGCTCATCGCCCGCGCCCAGGCCGATCCCAAACCGTTGTATTTCCGACCCGAGTTTTTACAAACTGCGGTTGCCGATTATCTGGCCTTGCGTGGCCTCGACTATGTAGCCCAGATCGATCCGGATGATTTTACCCGCTGGGTCTTTCCGCGCCTGTTCCATGCACGCATCCCCCGCTATGAGGCGATCGCCCGGCCGTATGGCTATACCGTCTCTTCGGAAGAGATTGGCCGGGTACGCGATGAGGCAGATTTTTTAGAGCTCGTCGAGGGGGCCATCGCTCGGACTGCCAGCCAACAGAGTATCTAAGCCCATGCCCATCGTTGCCCATAATGATCTGCCGACCTTTGCTCGGCTGCGCGCCGAGGGCCAATTGATCCTGGACCCCGATTTTGCCCGTCACCAGGACATCCGCGAGCTACATATCGGGCTTTTGAACATGATGCCGGATGCAGCCTTGGTTGCGACCGAGCGCCAATTCTTCCGGCTGATCGGTGAGAGCAATCAGATCGCTCAGTTCTATGTCCATCCCTTTACCCTGGATGAGCTGGGGCGGGGTCCTGAGGCGCGCGACCATATCGCCTGTTATTATGAACCCTTTGCCAAGATCCGCGACGAGGGCCTGGATGCGCTGATCATCACCGGCGCTAATGTAACCCAGCCGGATCTTTCCCATGAGCCCTTTTGGGAGCCATTGATCGAGGTGGTCGATTGGGCCTATGAGCATGTCTGCTCGACCCTGTGCTCTTGTCTAGCCACCCATGCGGTGATGCAGTTTCGCTACGGCGAACGGCGCCAGCCCCTTCCTGCCAAACGCTGGGGGGTCTTTGCCCATCATGTGGTCGATCGCACCCATCCGCTGGTGTCCGATGTCAATACCCGCTTCGACGTGCCCCATTCGCGCTTTAACGATATCAGCCGTGAGCAGTTTGAACGCGCCGGCTTGCGGGTACTGGTCGAGAGTGCAGAGGCGGGGGTGCATCTGGCAGTGAGCCCAGACGGATTTAGACAGGTCTTGTTCCAGGGTCATCCCGAGTACGATACCATCTCGTTGCTCAAGGAATACAAGCGAGAGGTCAGGCGTTTTATTGCTGGTGAACGCCTCGATTATCCGCCCTTCCCGGCCAATTATTTTGGCCTGCAGGCACGTGCCATTCTCGATGAATATCGCGGGCGCGTGCTGCGTGCACTTGATCTCGGCCAAACCCCGCCCGAGTTCCCCGAGCGGCTGATCGCCCCGACCCTGCATAATACCTGGCATGACACCGCCGAGGGTGTCCTCGGCAACTGGATGGGTCTGGTTTACAAGGTGACCCCTCTCGACCGCCGTCAGACCTTTATGGATGGGGTTGATCCCAAGGATCCCTTGGGATTGGGGTGGTCAAGCTAAATTCTCGCCCAGGCGCCGGTGAATGCGGGTATGAATCGAGATGCTCAGACAGGTGCTCGTTGCTTATAACATACGCGAAATATCTGATTGTTGCAAAAAAGAAACATTATCTCATCGAATCGCTGCGGCTGGCAGCCTCAGTAATGGTAAGGATTTATAAATGTGATCCTGCTCACAGATTGCCAGATTGCCTACTAGAAAACTTGCCTTTTGTTGCATTTATGTACTAGGATGAGATCAAAGGCTGTTACATGCTGCCAAAATCAGACAGCAGGTGATTATCCACTGGCGATTGTCTTATGGCGGCGCTGGACACCGAGGGTAAGACGACATCTATATGTCGTTGTTTTGGCAAGGCATCATCTATACCGCATTCTGTAAGGATATGTCTGACTCTGACTCACAACCCAAACCGATCCGTTATAAGTGGGATCCTGAGACCTCGACTGGCTATCAGCTGCGTTTCGATGCCGAGGGGGCGGCCAAGGGCGGTCATTATTGTTTCCATGTCGAGGACTGGAACTGCCGTACCGTCACCTACGAATGGCCGTGCCAGGATCTAAACGAGGCGCTCGAGGTCCTTAATCGGCTCTTTAGCGTCGATATCGAGGAGGAACGCGCGCGCCTGAATGCCTGGTTGCCGGCCGAATATCGCGCGGCTACCTGATCTAGATCGCTCAGCAACACAACCCAAAGGCTGCCGCAGGCAGCCTTTTTTATGCGCCTTGGCCGGTTACTCTCGAACCAGCCGTCGCTGGGCGAGCAAAACAGGGCGCGGCAGCAGACGGGTTCACTCAATCGATGATGAGACCCGCAACAACGCGCCGACCCTCAGACAGCAGGATGTTATAGGTCCGGCAGGCGGCAGCAGTGGTCATCCACTCGATCCCGATGCGCCGGTCGATGAACAATGCCTGGAGCCTTGGATCGAGCAGGGCCGACCTCTGGCCCATGCCGAACAGGATGAGCTCGGGTGCAAACCGGACCAGATCCAGCAGATGTTCTGGATTGAGTTCCTGGGCACAGGTCGGGCCCCAGGGCGACACGATCTCGGCTGGGGTGAGGATCAGGCCCTGGGTGTAATGCTGCCCGCGGATACGGACCCAACCTGGGCCATGGGCCTCGACCAGATAGCCTTCGCTTTGTTCGATCTCTGCAAATTTCATCGGCGCAAGGGGAGCGGATCGGAAGGTTTTAGGGAATGTCCAGACCGGTCCTGCCCGGGCAGAGACCCAGGCGGCCTGGGCAGGCTCTCAATGTTAAGATAAAAGATCCTTTTGCAACTGGATCATTCCTAGAGAATCATGACCGTCCGCACCCGTTTCGCCCCTTCGCCTACTGGTTATCTCCATATCGGCGGTGCCCGAACTGCCCTCTTTTGCTATCTCTACGCCCGCAAGCATGGTGGCCAGTTCATCCTGCGCATCGAGGATACCGATCTCGAACGCTCCACGGCCGAATCGGTCAATGCCATCCTCGAGGGCATGACCTGGTTGGGACTCGATTATGATGAGGGGCCATTTTTCCAGACCCAGCGTTTCGATCGCTATAACCAGGTCATCGATGAGCTCCTGGCCAAGGGGTTGGCCTATCGCTGTGATTGTCCCAAGGAGCGGCTGGAGAAGCTGCGTATCGATCAGATGGCGCGCAAGCAAAAGCCGCGCTATGACGGTCATTGCCGCAATCGCCGTGTCGATCCCGATCGACCCCATGTCATCCGGTTTAAAAACCCAGTCGATGGGGTGGTGGTGGTCGATGATCTGATCCGCGGACGGGTGCCCTTTGCCAATGAGGAGCTCGATGATCTGATCATCCGGCGCAGCGATGGCGCACCTACCTACAATCTAAGTGTGGTCGTCGATGATCTCGATATGCGGATCACCCATGTCATCCGCGGCGATGATCATCTCAATAACACCCCGCGCCAGATCAATATCCTGCGCGCCTTGGGGGCCGATCCGCCCCACTATGCCCATGTCCCTATGATCTTGGGAGAGGATGGGACACGCCTGTCTAAGCGTCATGGGGCAGTGAGCGTCATTGCCTATCGCGAGATGGGTTATCTACCCGAGGCCCTGCTCAATTATCTGGTGCGCCTCGGTTGGTCCTATGGCGATCGCGAGCTCTTCACCCTGGATGAGATGATCGAATATTTCGATATCAAGGATGTCAACAAGGCCCCATCGATCTTCAATGCGAGCAAGCTGACCTGGCTTAATCAGCAATATCTCCAGCATGCCGATCCGGCGCGTATCGCTAGGCTTTTAAGCCCCCATCTCGGCCATTTGGGGATCGATCCGAGCACAGGGCCTGAGTTGATCGAGGTGGTCAAGGCAATGGCCCCGCGCGCCAAGACCCTGGTTGAGCTGGCTGAATTGAGCGCCTTTTGCTACCGTGATTTCGACAGCTATGACGAGGCCTCGGCCAAAAAACACCTCGGACCAGAGGCGCGCCTGCCGCTTGAGCGCCTGCGCGCGGCCTTTGAGCTCATGGCGCTTGATGACTGGACCCCTGAGCAATTGAAATATACCGTCGAGCGGGTTGCTGAAGAACTGGGTCTAGGGCTCGCCAGGGTTGCCCAGCCCTTACGCGTGGCCATCGTCGGGCGGGCTGCCTCTCCAGGGATCGAGGAGACACTCAGGCTCGTCGGCAAGACAGCGACCCTGCGCCGTATTGAGCGGGCCTTGGAGTACATCGCTAGCCTGTCTGCGGGCTAAGGGGGGTGCTGTGCCGACCAACCTATGCCCCTGACCCAGACCAAGCGTGCAGGGTGTATAAGGACCGAGAAAGATGCCGCGGTGCCCTTGCGGGAGACGCTGATTGATTTGTCAGCCAGGCGAAGTCCAGGGTCCAGGTCATTGATTTGGATCGATTGCCTTCCAGCTTGCGCCGGAATGGTGAAAACCGCTTTGTTCAACGTTTTTCTTTAAGCCACTCCATCATCGCGCCTGGGACATCGTCAAAAGCCCCAGATACCAGGCCAGATATTCCCAGGGAAATGGCCCCGGCGGGTGATTGAGAGAAAGCCGCAGGCCAAGCCCTGCCAGGACCAGGGCGGTATGGATAGCGCCCTCTATGCCGGCTGGCTCGAGCCTGCCAGCGAATCCGAGCAGGACAAGTGGGATGGCATCCTGCGCCAGACCGAAGGCAGCCACGGCCACCAGGCCGCTGGTCAGGCTGGCGCGCAAGGCTGCAAGGCTCAGATCGCGTCTGAGGATTGGGATGAGAACCAGGGCCCAAAGGCTGAGATAGGCCGCATCGATTCCCTCGAGCGGCAACGGCTCGCGCCCTGCCCATGCCCAAAGGAACGTGCCCCAAAAATGGCTCACTGCCAAGCTCGATAACACCAGAGCAAACGCCAGCCAGGGTTTTTTAGGCCAGCGGCAGACCAGGGCGCTGACCAGGATCCAGCCGGCCAGCAGGATGGCTAATTCCATCTGGCCGTCGACAGGGATGGGGTTGACGCGATGCATGGGCCTAAGGCCTGCCTAGACTTGAGTAGGAAGCAGGGGCAGCAATGGGCTCCCCGCTGGCCTTTGCCTGATCAGTGGCTCCAGCGGGTGTGCCAGACCTGCATCTGATCGATCTCAGCCTGCTGGGACTGGATGATGGATTCGGCCAGGGTCGTAAGCTCAGGATGTTCTGCCTCAGCGAGGGCCTGTTGGGCCATTGCAATGGCCCCTTGATGATGCGGGATCATGGCATCGATGAAATGGGCATCAAAGGGGTCGGCCAAGGGGCTGTGTGTCTTGGCCTGCGGGTGTAGCCGGTTTTCGGAGTGGGCCGGCAGCGCTTGAGCCAGGGATCCCTGGGTCAGGGTCGTGGCGATCAGGCTGAACAGGAAAGACAGGATGGCAAGGGGAGTGGATTTCCGAGGCTGCATCTGCGATCTCCGAGTCTTGGCTATCAAGGGCTCTCTCGTCCCTAAATTGGGGAACGCCCAGATGAAGGCAGCAAGCGAGCTCCTCAAGGGGCAAGCTTGGCGGTATTGAGTAGATACGCGATCCGCGCCCTGATCTCTGACTCGCAACGCGTCGGCAGATGTCCCTGAAGTTGCTCAGCGAGCGCCAAGGTTGCTTGCGCTCGCCCCTGATCCCCTGCCCAAAGATAACCGAGCCCCATGACCAAGGCCAAGGCAGATGTTCTGGTTGTACCGGCGCGGGCTAGGCGATCAGCGAGATCGCGAAACTGGGTGCGGTCCTCAGCCAGTGCCGGCAAGGCCCCCAGATCCTCGATCAGTCTGCGGGTGCGATCGAGACAGACAGCGGTTGGGCTTGACCCCTCCTCCAGCCGGCGGGCGAGGAGCTCAAGCCGCAGCCGGCGCGCGTCCCAAAACCCGGGATCGGCAGCGATCGCCTGATCGAGTGCCGCCTCGGACTCATCCCAGTGCCCTTGCCGCCAGGCGCAGTCGGCCAGGATCAGCCAGGCATCGGCCTTGAGGCGTTCTGGGATGCCATCGATCGCCAGGGCGCGTCGCGCTGAGCCTGCGGCAGCTAGGCAATCCTCGCGCCTGCGGGCGATTCGCCCCTGTTCCAGATAGACGCGTAGCCGAATCCGGGGCTCTGGATGGTGGGTTAGGGGGGCCAGCAGGGCGAGCTTGCGCTCGGGGTCACTGCTGGCTGCGGCGAGCTGAAAGGCGGTCCTGGCCTGGGGATCGATCTCGGTCCAGAGATTGGGATAACGCATGAAGACCGTATCCCCGGCAGGGCGTTGACCGGGTTCGATTTGGGCTGGGCGCAAGGCAGCACTGCCCTGGCTGTCGATCCTGGACCACAGCGCCTCCCAGGCGGCGAGCGCTTGGTCAGCAGAGTAATCAGTCAGCGCTGTCCTGAAGCCGCCTCTGGCCCTGTCCTGGGTCCCCGCGTCCTGCTCCATCAAACCCAGCACGACCCCCAGTAAAACCGGCACCAGAGCCAGGGCCGCAAGACAGGGGATGCGGGCAGGTCCTTTACCAATACCTTTACCAATAGATGCCATAGTGGGTGAACTGCGCCGGCATGCGCCCGATCAGGATGGGTTCATCAGCGGCATGGGCAAACCAGCGAAAGCGCAACCCTGCCTGATGCAGTTGGTCATAGAGACCAGCAAACAGATCCATCCCATCCGGATAGACGATAAAGACTGGATAGATCCGTTCCCCAGCCGCGCCTTTGAGCTCGGCAAGCAGATGATCGGTCTCCTCGGCCCGCCAGGGCGGGGTCTGGGCGGCGATAGCCTCAGGATCAGGCAAAAAACGCAACTGAAAGGTATCAATATCGCGGGTGACCAGGGGCTCGGCGATCCAGATGAACTGCCCCTGGTGGGTCCTGCCTGTCGGTCGCTCGGGATCTTGGGCAAGCGCCGCGATCACCGCCTCCTGGTCCCAAGGGACGATCCGGCCGGCGATGACTAGATAAAAGCGGGAAAAGGGCGGAAAGAGCTCGCGCTGGGGCGCGATGAATCTCAGGGGCGAGACGGCCGTTACGGGAAGCTGGCTTACACCCTGTTGCCGCTGGACTAGGGCAGGCAGGGCAAAGAGGGTGACGATCAGCAGGATGGCGAGCAGATTGGTCGCAACATCGAGCAGGGCGGTCGGGGTATTGTCCTTAGTCTCCATGACCGCGCCAGGCCTCCACCAGTTGCTCGGCTGCCTGAGGGCTTGCGGCAAGGGGGCGCAGCACTAGACGTACCACTGCTCGATTGGGCGCCTCGGGCCTGGTCCTGGTGGTGAAGTGCCCAAAGGATTCCTCAAAGAGACGTCGGGTGGTCAGACAATCGCGGCTAAAGGCAAAGACCAGATTGCGCGTGCCCTCGACAGGGATGGCAAGATCCTCAAGCAGGCGCCCAAGCTCTGGATCTGGGTAGAGGCGGGGGGCAGCCTGGGGGTCTCGATAGAGCCAGACCTCGCCGTCGCGCTGACAGATCGCCAGCAGATCGACCGCCAGGGGGCGCCCGCTGTGAGGCGGATTGGGTGACTGCAGGGCAAAGATCACCACGAGTATCCCGACGAATGACCACACCAGGTCGAGGAATGGGAGAAGGCTGAGCCTAGGGACCAGTGGATCAGATGTCTTGAGACTCATCGCGCCCCTCGCTGGCGAGCTGCGCCAGCAGCCAGCGATAACGCAGTAGCCCAAGCATCTCGATGCGCAGGCGCAACCCAAGCTGCAATAAGGCCAGGGGGATCACGCAGACCAGACCCACCAGGGTGGTATCAAAAGCAAAGGCGAGGCCCCCGAATACCCCGCCGAGCCCGGCGTCGTCCGCCGCAAGCACTGCTGGGCCCTGGGCTAGACCGCCGATGGCCTGGCTGATCCCGAGCACCGTCCCGATAAACCCCAGCATGGGCAAGGCCCAGATCGCAAATGTCAGAGGGGCAAGCGCCTGTTGCTGCGGCTGACCTAGCATCTCCAGGAGTTGCGCGATCTCCTGCCCTCTGGGTCCCTGGGCGGCGTTATCCGGACCCAGGCGCCAACGGGCGCAGAGCTCCAGGATCTCTTGCCGACCTTGAGTCTCATCGCGCCCGGAGAGAAAGGCCAGCCAGCCCTCGAGTACCGATCGCCCTGCCCTTGGCCCCAAGGCCCGACGCTCGACCGTGATCCCGATCCATTGCAACAGGCCATAAAGCAGCATCAAGCCGAATACCGCCAGCATGAACCGGCAATAGCCATTGGTCCAATAGCGCCCTAACCACTGGGGCAGTGCCTGGGGATCGATGACATGGATGAGGGTGGGATAAAGCGCCAGGGTCAAAAGCGAGGCGATGACCAGGGGGCGGACGAGCTGGGTGAGCAGGCTGCGGTCAGGTGCAGGCAGGATGGACGACATGGTTAGATGACCAGAGAGCGCTCAAAAGGCGGGTTGTCCGCTCGCAAACCGAGCAGCCAGCCGCCAGGCGATGTCGATCGATCTATACACCTGGATTGATCGGCATCTTTTCGCGGTTCGGGCGCGTCATTCCGCCGGAAGCCAGAACTGACCCTGTCCATCCAGCCGACCTGGACAACAGGGTTCAGCAGGGTCGTTTCCTGATCCCTGGTGTTTACTTGACCTGAGAATGCAACAGCGGGGTTGTGAGCCCTGCCCCAAACACCCGCGCGCCTCTACTCTGGTCTCGTCTGCGGACAGTCCGCCCAGCTCGCTCATTCCGGGGTGCTGTCAATCCGGCTTAATCCGCTCAACACCTGCTCAAGGCGTTGAATCTGATCCTCGAGATTGCGCCGGGCAGTGCGCAGCTCGGCCAAACGCGCCCCGGTCTCAGCGGCCAATTGCTCGTAACGCCTACGGCTATCGTAGTCACTGGCGACATCGGCAGCACGCTGGAGTTCTTGGAGCTTGTCCAAAAGCTGGACCTCCAGCGACTCGATCGCCTGCAACAGCCCCTGCAGCTCGCGCAGCCGTTCGGCCCATGCCGCGGCTTGGGCAGGCTCAGGCGGCTGTTTCTCTGGCCCTGACTGGGCTGGGGCTGCCCAGGGCAGCGCAGCCAGGAGCAGGGCGAGCGCAGGATAGAACAAGTGGCTCATGGGGCGATCGGTATCTGCCTGGCCTCATTGGCCGTTTGGACGATCGCTTGCATGTTGCTGTTCAGATTGGCGAGATTGGCGCTGACCTGTTTCAAACCCTCGATCGCCTTGTCGGCCTGACCGAGCTCATAATAGGCGAGTACGATCTCGCGATCGGCCTCGATCGCCTGCAACAGAGCCAACGAATTGGCGCGTTCGGTACTGATCTGGCTGCGCAGCTTGCGCCCGCTTTCAAGCCGCGCCTGCCAGGCCTGGGCGATGGGAATGAATGAAGAATTGGACTCGGATTTTTTGAGACTCTCCTGGCGCCTTTGCTCCCAAAGCGCCAACAATGTCTCGAGGTCCTGCCAGATCTGGCTGTCCTCGGCCATGTTTGCGTGAACCCTTTTCACCGCTTCGAGCATGCCATCGAGCACCTCGGAGCCCTTCTCAATCGAATCGCGGCTCGCCTGGATGCTAGCCTCGAGGCCCTCCAGGCTTTGTTGCAGCTCTTGGGCTACGGCATTGACATTCTCAAATAATCTGGCTATGTCGGCCTGGGCATCCTGGGCATGGGCATTTAGGCCGCTGACCAGCAGGCCGAGGCTAAGTAACAGGGCGGGTAGGGTCTTCATGGCAATCTCTCCAGAGAGTTCAGCGGTTTTAAAGACGGCTCAGGGATCATTTCCGCACAATCCGGCGCTTTATCCTCTCGTCCTGGCGCGGCTTCAGGTGGGCAGGATTGGATTCATAGGGCTCCCCGCAAGAAAACCCGCGATTTCAGTCGCGGTAGGATTGCGTGGGTGCGAAGTGCATCATGATGGTTAGGATTGACGTATGGTCGAGAACCGCAACTGGGGGACGGACCGGCACACGCCCACTCCCTCCGGCGCAAGCCGGAATCCAGGGCGGACATTATGGCCAGTGTAGCGATTAGCCTGGACCCCGGCTGTCGCCGGGGTGACACACTATAGTCCATGCTGCGCTGCCTCGATCAAACTGGACACAGTTAAGGAACGAGAGACGCGGTTTATCGGGTTCATCCCAAGACTAAAGCCTGCGCCTGAGGTTGGGGGTTATGGATCGGGCGACCTGCTATTGGGCGATGGGGACGGCGGTCTTGAGGGTCTGCTGGGTCTTTTGCTCGACCACTGCCATCGCCTGGGTGATGTCATTAAGTCCTTCTACGACCGAGCGTGCCGCAGCCAGGGCATCGAGTACCTTGCCGATCTTCATCTCCTGCAGGATCACCCGATGCTGGCGCATGAGTGCCGAGAGCTTTTCCTGGGCCAGGGCGCGGCTTTGGTTCAGCCGCTCCTCGATGATCCCATATTCCTGGATGGCCCGCTCGAGTTGGGCGATGCTCTGTTCGCGATTGGGATAATCTGGGGGCTGGCGTTCATACCAGCTTTTCAACACTATGGTTCCCTCCTTGGCGCGATTGAGTGCATCGGCAAAGTCGCTGTTGAGGTCAAGCTTATTGAGCACGCTATAGACCTCATCGCGCAGGGTAAAGAACAACTGATCGACCTGGGTCTGTTTGTCCTGCTCCGAGGTCAGGCGCGCGACCTCCTCGAGCTTTTCCATGGCGGTGCGAATCCGCGCATTGAGCTGGGCGCTGGAGGCGCGGATATTGGCCATCTCGCTTTCCAGGATCTGGGTCGGATTGGCGCGACTGGGATTGCGCGCGCTGTATTGGCCCTCTTGCGCTTGCACCAGGGCAGCGATGAGTAGCGGACCCATCAGCCAGATCCGAAGGATCAGGAACAAGGCAGATTGCTGGCATGACCTCATGACATCCCCCTCAATGAACTTCAACGCCCGCAGGCATCCAGGTTTTCTTGTAAGCCATCGATCAGACGCGCGGTTTTATTGCGCAGATAGGCGAGATCGCGCGCAATATCGGTCAGATCGGATTCTAGGTTGCGCGCCCGATCCGCCTCGCGCACGAGGCGTTGGCTGATGATCGGGCGGCTTTCTCGGTTGAGCTCCTGATCGATGCGTTTGATCATCAACCCCGCACAGGCATTGAGCTTGAGCGATTCATCCAACCATTCCCTGATCGGCAGCTGTTCGAGCTGGTCGATCTCCTGGCGATTGCCCTCGCCAAAGGGGTCAGGACAGGGATTATCGCCGAGCTGGCGGAGCTCTTGGCGCCATTTCAACAGCTGCCTATTGCTGCGCTCGACCCGTTGCAGGATGCGCACATAGTTCTCGCCCAGCGTATGATAGCGCCTGAAGACCTCCTCTTCGCTCCAGGCACAGTTCAGGTGCTGAGAGTCCAGACTAGAGGGGCGCGAGCCTGGCGCGGTCAGGTTCGGCGGGGTATGAGCAACAGTCGGCACCTGGGATGCGGCCTCGGATGGCGCCGGCGGGGTTGGAGCGACGGGTGGCGGGGGATGCAACACTGCCCTTAGGCCATTGCCTAGTCTGTCCAGCTCCTTAAGCCAATGGGGCGCAATCAGTCCCAGTGCGCCAAGCGCCCCGCCGATCAGGACCATGAGAACCAGGGCGCCGATCAGCCAGGGCCAGCGGCGCCCCCTGGGTTGTTGGTCGGGGACAGGTGGAGGAGTGTCAGCAGGGTATGGAGAAGGTGCCTCGCTGGGCGGTCTGGGTGAGGGTGGCGGGGCAGCGGCTGGGTCATCGGCCACTGTCACCCCAAAGTGTTCGGCGAGCGCCTTGAGTCCCCCGCGATAACCCTGACCGACCGCGCGCAGCTTCCAGCCCGCGCCATGGCGATAAAACTCGGCCAGGATCAGGGCCTGTTCATCCTCGGCCTCGGTCAGTTCGAAGACCAGGGATTCACCCGAGCTGGGGGTGGCGATCAGGCGCAGACCCAGCAGATCGCGGAAACGGCCGCGTTCGAGGACGGCAGCGCAGATACAGCGTTGAATCCCAGGCGGCAACGCCTCGAGCCGCAGGCGAAAGACGGCGTGTCCGGGATCGGCTGAGGTCAATTGAATAAGACCCCCGGGGGATTGAGGCTGGTTGTAAAAGACAAACCAGTCATCGCTCGGGACCCGGCCATTGGCATCGACCGCCAGACACAGGATATCGGTTGCCCCCCTGCCCGGATCCCAATGGACCTCAAGCTGGATGGCAGCTGCGCCGGCAAGAGGGGCATTTGCCCCCTTAGGTAATCTCCGCATGCCTCAAAAACCCTCTGTTGGCCCTATCTCCTTGGGTTCCTCGTCTATAACAGCACATGGCCTACCGCAACCGTTGATCAGGTACAGGCGCGCTAGACCTGCTCCCAGATGACATGCTCCCCGGTGCGCGCGGCGGCCTCGAGCAGCCCGATCAGAGGGAGTGCGCGCTGAGCCAGGCTGACCGGCTCACCTGCATCGGCAGATCGCTGAGTACCAGGCTGAGGATTGAGGGGACGCTGGGGATGTTCGGCCACTGCCGCCTTCAGTTGGGCAAGCGCTCTGGGGATATCCTCGGCCAGCAGGGCCCCAGGCACAGTGCCGCTCTGACCCATGAGTTTCAGCAAGGCAATGGCCACCTCGCCGAACATGACGATGGTGGCATAGGCTGGGGTCTCGAAGCGGACCAGCATGCCTGGGTCCTCCGGGTCAAGGCACAATGATGTTGCCAGGGGATAGGTTAAAATAGGCCACTTCTCCCAATCCAGCCCAGTGTTTGGCATCAGGACCATGAGTGACGCTGTCGAGACGCCCCGCACCCATTTTATCCGTCAGATCATCGAGGCCGATCTCGCCTCAGGCAGATGTAGCCGGGTAGTGACCCGCTTTCCCCCCGAGCCCAATGGCTATCTGCATATCGGTCATGCCAAATCGATCGTGCTCAATTTTGGGCTGGCCGAGTCCTTTGGCGGGTTGTGCAACCTGCGCTTCGATGATACCAACCCGCATAAAGAGAACATCGAATATGTCGAGGCGATCAAACGCGATGTCCGCTGGCTGGGCTATGACTGGGGCGATCGGCTGTATTTCGCCTCAGATTATTTCGAGCAGCTCTATCAGTTTGCGCTCGAGCTGATCGAAAAGGGACTGGCCTATGTCTGCGACCTCTCAGTCGAGGAAATCCGCGCCTATCGCGGAACCCTGACCAAACCCGGGCGCAACAGCCCCTGGCGCGAGCGTTCGGTGGAGGAGAACCTGGACCTTTTCAAACGCATGCGCGCCGGCGAATTCCCTGACGGCAGTCGCACCCTGCGCGCCAAGATCGACATGGCCTCGCCCAATATCAATCTGCGCGACCCGGTGCTCTATCGTATCAAACGCGGGGTGATCCATCATCAGACCGGAAACGCCTGGTGTCTGTATCCAACCTATGACTATACCCACCCGATCTCGGATGCCCTGGAAGGGGTGACTCACTCGCTCTGTACCCTCGAGTTCGAGGATCATCGTCCGCTTTATGATTGGGTCATCGAACATGTCTCGGTGCCGAGCCGGCCGCGTCAGTACGAATTTAGCCGGTTGAATCTGGAATATACGGTGATGAGCAAACGCCGGCTTACCGAGCTGGTCGAGGAGGGATATGTCAAGGGCTGGGATGATCCGCGGCTGCCGACGCTTGCAGGTTTGCGCCGGCGCGGCTATACGCCCGAATCGATCCGCGCCTTCTGCGAGCGGATCGGGGTCACCCGGGCGGACAATCGGGTCGAGATGGCGATGTTGGAGAGTGCCATCCGCGAGGACCTGGAGGCCAAGGCACCGCGCCGCTTGGCAGTCCTGTATCCGCTTCGGGTGACCTTGATTGACTATCCCGAGGGAGCGAGCGAATGGCTCGAACTGCCCAATCATCCCAAGGACCCTGCGCAAGGGACCCGGTTGGTACCCTTTGGCCGGACGCTTTATATCGATCGGCGTGACTTTGCCGAGCATCCGCCCAAAGGCTTCAAGCGTCTCGTGCCGGGCGGTGAGGTCCGGCTACGCGGGGCCTATGTGATCCGCGCCGAGGAGATGATCAAAGACGAGACAGGGGCGATCGTCGAGCTGCGCTGTACCCTCGATCTCAATACCCTGGGCAAGGACCCAGAGGGACGCAAGGTCAAAGGGGTCATCCAGTGGGTTTCGGCTGAGCATGCCATCCCTGCCGAGATCCGTCTGTATGATCGCTTGTTCAAGGTACCTATGCCGGGGGCAAAGGGCGACTGGCGCGCCGATCTCAATGCGGACTCGCTGAAGGTCATCGCCGAGTCCCTGGTCGAGCCAAGCCTGAAAACGGTTGAGCCCGGCGCGCGCTTTCAATTCGAGCGCGAGGGCTATTTCGTCGTCGATCCCGACAGCACCCCCGAACGCCCGGTGTTTAACCTCAGTGTCGGACTGCGCGATACCTGGGGGCGGCAGTCTTGAGCGGGTCTGAGGAGAGGGCGGCACGCGCCCAGGCCCTGAAGGCGCTGCATGTGCGGCTTGAATCCTGTCGGGCGTGCCCGAGGATGCAAGGGCCGGCGGTCCATGGTGAGTCGGTGCTCTCGCCGGTGATGCTGATCGGTCAGGCCCCGGGGACGCGCGAGATCATCGAGCGCCGACCCTTCTGCTGGACCGCTGGCAAGACCCTGTTTAAATGGTTTGAGCCCCTAGGTCTCGATGAGCCGAGCTTTCGGGCGCGGGTGCTCATGAGCGCGGTCTGCCGTTGTTTTCCGGGCAAGAATCCCAAGGGCGGCGATCGGTTACCGGACGACTCAGAGGTCAAACGCTGTCGGCGCTGGTGGCGCAGCGAGCTCGAGCTGCTGCGCCCGCGTTTGCTCCTGCCGGTCGGCAGGCTTGCCATTGCCCAGCTGATTCCTGTTCAGCGTCTTGACCAGGTCATCGGCACTCAGTGGATCTATCGCGCGCCCGAGGGTTGGCAGGCCGATGTGATCCCCCTGCCGCACCCCTCTGGCGCCTCAACCTGGTTCAAGATGGAACCAGGCCGGACCTTGCTGCAGCAGGCCCTGGCGCTTATCGCTGCCCATCCAGCCTGGCAGGCGGTGATGACCGACCCTGCTGATCACCAGGACTCCGTTAGTTCAGCCTGCTGCCTCGGTATCGGCTAGAACCCGCATCTCACCCCAAGGTTTGATCCGGGTAATCGGCAGATCTGCCCCGGCGCGCAGACGGGCGAGTGCCTCGCGTTTGTCTCGCCCGGTAACCAGGATCAGGATCGATCGGCTTTTGCCGAGAGCCCTGGGGGTCAATGAGACCCGCGCCGGCGGCGGCTTGGGGGCCGCGCGAACCGGGATAACCAAGGCTGACTCCTCGTAGGTATGCCCTGGGAAAAGGCTGGCGGTATGCCCATCCTCACCCAGCCCGAGCAGCACCAGGTCAAAGGGTAGATGATCCCGGATCAGTTCGGCATAGCGCGCTGCTGCGGTTTCGGGGCCGAGCTCGGCTGGGATGGGATGGATGTGGTGAGGGGGAATCGGGACATGATCGAGCCAGGCGCGCTGGGCCGCCTGGCTATTGCGCTCGGGATGCTCAGGGGGCAGACAGCGCTCATCGCCAAAGAAGATCTCCCAGCATGTCCAGTCTGCCGCTTGTTCGGCAAGCCGACGATAGGTGGCAAGCGGGGTTTGCCCGCCAGCAAGGGCGACGCGGAAACGCCCGCGTTCGGCAATCGCCTGGGCAGCAGCCGCGAGCACCTGGCGGACGGCGGCTTCAGCGACCTGCTCGGGCGTGGCCGAGATCTGGAGATCGATCATGAAAGGCTCTCCTAGGCTAACATAGGTTCGGATAGCGAGACGCTACCTGAGCCTTGCGCTTATCCACTCCATCCATCATGAGAGACTGCGTCATGAAGATACTCCTGGTCGATGACTCCAAGTCGGCGCGTTATGCGCTCAGGATGCAACTGCAAAAATACGGCGTTGAGATCGAGATGGCCGAATCGGCAGAGGACGCCTTCGCCAAGCTCAAAGCGGGCCTGCCCGATGTGATCTTCATGGATCACCTGATGCCAGGTCTCAGCGGTTTTGAGGCCCTGGAGGCCATCCGCCAAGACCCCCGCACCGCGGCCATCCCTTTGGTGATGTGCACCTCTCAGGAGGAGCCCGAGTTCATTGACCAGGCGCGTGCCAAGGGGGCCTTCGATATCCTGCCCAAGTCGTCGGCACCCGAACGCCTGCCCGAGCTGCTGGAGCGTCTCAAGGCGACCCTGGCCGCGGCTGCACCGACTGCGCCGGCCGCGGCTGAACCTGCCGAGATGCCTGCTGCTGCCCAGCCCAGCCTGTCTGAGGCAGCGCTCGCGCAACTCATCGAGGCCCAGCTCACCGAACGCTTGCCGCGGCTGCTTGCCCCCATGCTCAATGAGCTGCGCCGCGATCTGACGCAAGGTTTACCTACCGAGATCCGGCGACTGATCGAGGAATCTCGCGCTGCCGAGCAGTCGGCTCATCGGGCAGCGCCACCCCAGCCGACCCTGGCCGATCTTCAGGCCATGGCAACCCATTTGACCACCGAGACCCTGCCCGATCTGATCCAGCGCGCCCTCCAGACCGAGCGCGCCCAGATCCAGGAATGGGTCAAACAGCAGTTGAGCGAGTCCTTGGCGAGTCGCCCCCCGGTTCAGGCGAACGCCGAAGCGATCGCCCATCAGGCGGAGGCGGTCGCTGCCGCCCAGCGCGAAGTGCAGCAGATGGAGGAGCGGGTCATCGCCGAGGTCCAGCAGGCATCCCAGGACCTAGAACAGCGGCTCCGGAGCTCGCTGGGTCTGATCTATGGCCTGCTGGCGCTGGTTGCCCTCCTCGGGTTGGGTGCAGCAGGGATTGTGTATTATCTCTTGACCGCCCATCCAGGTTAGGCAGGTAGGGTCTGGATGCGGCCATGGACCTGACCAAGTCAGTGCTATTGGGCGCTGTCCTTGTGAGGCGCTGTCTCATCGCTGGCAGATGCACCGCCCCCCTCGGCGGATGCCGGCGGCGCTGCCCCGAAAAGACCGGCGCGGGCGCTTAAACCCGGGACCTCGAAGCGCATCTCGGGCCAGATGGCCAGCCCCTTGGCCGCTGAGACCGTGCTGCCGGTGGCCTCATCCTTGCTCGTGCCGCTTAGGGCTGTGCGCACGACGATCGCACTTTGGCCGGTGATGCCGGTGAGCTTGCCGGTGCCGCCAGTGAGGGTGAAGGTCCCTTTGCAGATCCCGGGTTGGCCTTCGCAGGTATATTCGGCAAAGACATAATCGCCGCTTGGGCTTTCGATCGCACAATATCCTTGGGCCGAGATGGCATTATTGAGGATATAGATGAGCTGGGTGGATGGGCAGGTAAAAAGCGCCGTATCCAATAGCCCGTCGCCGTGCTCGATATACATGATGCCCTCAAAGGTCCCGATAAACTGGAGCTTATCGACTGCGACCTGAAAGATCTGACCATTGGCCTCCCAGGGGGCCATGATCTTGGCTGTGCCGACCTCAGCGGTAGCGGGCAGGGCAAGGGAGATCAGGATCGCCAAGCTGCTGGATGGAATGCGACGCATAGATGTCTGCATAGTGCGGTTACTCCATATAGACCCTATTCTAAGGCCGTTTAGGTTGGGAGGATATGGATGGTTAGGGCAACCGATGGTGGCTGATGAGCTCAGGGGAGCCACTGGGGCCCAGGGTATTGGGGTGATCCAGGGATTGCCCCCAGTATTACTGGGCTGGCGCGAATGGCTGGCATTGCCTGAATGGGGCCTGGCCGCGATCAAGGCCAAGGTCGATACAGGTGCGCGTACCTCGACCCTGCATGCCTTTTATGTTGATCCATTCAGGCGCTTCGGCCGGCAATACATCCGCTTCGGCGTCCATCCACTCCAGGGCCGGACCGATCTCGTGGTCCACTGCGAGGCCCCGTTGGTCGATCGGCGGTTGGTGCGTGATTCGGGTGGCCATTGCGAGGAACGTTATGTGGTCATGGCCGCGGCGGTTTTGGGGGGGCGAAACTGGCCGATCGAGCTGACCCTCACCAATCGCGAGTCGATGCGCTTTCGCATGCTGCTGGGACGCAATGCTATCCGCGGCTGGGCCCTGGTCGATCCAGGGCGCTCGTTCCTCAGCGGGCGGATCGAGCATCCCTGGGCAGCCTATGGTCTGCCAGCTTGATGGATTGCGCCTGGTGCAGGCAGGCCGATCCCCAGCAATCCGATGAATGCCGAGGTGGGGGACAGCTTGGAATCGTCCTTCACTCTCTAAGGAAACGCTGAACAATTCCCCGGAAGTTCGTCTCGACGCTCGCACGAGGGAGTTGGACGCGACCCAGAGGTGGAATTCCTCCGCAAAGATGCCCCAGTGGGCCGTTGTCCCCCGGTTTTACCGGGGTTTTCCCCCATTTTTACGGGGCTACGGGCGCAATACCCCCATCAGGTACCAACAACCACCTGCGCGCCAGCACCAGATTGGCCAGGCCAAACAGGGTGAACAACTGCTTGCGGTTCTTCTCCAGCCCCCGGTAGCGCGTCTTCTTGTGGCCAAACAGGTTCTTCACCACATGGAAGGCATGCTCGGCTTTGGCACGAATGCGGGCCTTGGTCTGCTCGATTCTCTCCATCAGCTCACCCCAAGGCGTGGCAGGCAAGGCACGACGCTTGCCAGGTCGCATCGCCACATGCCATCTGACCGCCTTGTCTTGGTTCTCCGCTCGCTTTTCAACCCCTTGGTAACCTGCATCGCCAAAGACATCGGTCTCTTCCCCATGCAACAGCGCGTGCGCCTGCGTGACATCGGCCACATTGGCCGGGGTGACCACAACGGTATGGACCCGCCCAGAGTCGGCATCCACCCCGATGTATGCCTTCATGCCATCAGGCCGCGCAAGCGGCCGCAGGACGCCGGCTTGCCGGCGGTCCCGCGAAGCGGGATGCGCGTTGCGCACAAAGTGCAACGGGTTCCCCTTCTTGGCCGTTCGCGGCTCCGACTCATCGCCGCTCACCATCTCAGGATCGCGCTGGCCGTCACGGTTCTTCGTGGAGCTCGGTGCAGCAATGATCGTGGCATCGACGATGGTCCCTGCCGCAGCATCAGACCCCGCTTGGCCAGATGTTCGTTGATGGTGGCGAAGATCTTGGCCGTCAGATCGTGCTGCTCCAGAAATCGGCGAAACTTCAGCACCGTGGTGGCATCGGGCGCAGCCTCGCGCGCGAGGTCAATCCCAACGAAGCGGCGAATCGCCTGACTGTCGTAGATCGCATCTTCGATGCCTTCGTCAGACAGCCCAAAGCACTGCTGGGCCACATACATGCGCAGCATGCGCTCTACACCAATCGGTGGGCGACCGCGCTCGCCCTTGGGGTAGTGCGGCTCACACACCGCCACCAGCTCTCTCCACGGGGTCACCGCGTCGATCTCGGCAAGAAAACGGTCACGCCGCGTTTGTTTCTTCTTGGCCGCGTATTCCAGATCGGAGAAGCTCGCTTGGGTCTGCATGGGCTACCTCAGGCTGCGGGTGTCGT